>CANQCY010000001.1 GCA_947591245.1 uncultured Lachnospiraceae bacterium
AAAAGATAGTGGGAAGGAAGCGTTCAATATCATTTAAAAATATAATGGGAGAGTCTTATAAACTAACGGCCGAGGATGTGCTGGATACATCGCAGGAGGCGATGCAGGAAATCGTTGACAAGGTGGCGGATAAGATCGTCGAGCTCAACGGCGGGAAGTCTGTCAGTGCAGTGTTTGTCGTTGGCGGAGGCGGTAAGATGCCCGGATTTACAGAGCGCATGGCAAGGAAGCTGGAGCTTGCGGAGAACCGGGTAGCGATCCGCGGTGCGGAAGTGCTGCAGCAGATTGACTTTTCCCAGACGGGCATCAAAAAGGATTCGACGCTTGTGACGCCGATCGGCATCTGCATGGAATATTATGAGCAGAAGAGCAATTTTATCCATGTACGGGTCAATGAGGAACGCGTAAAAATTTATGATAACGGTAACGCAACAGTTTTGGATGCGTGCATCCACGCGGGGTTTTCCCAAAGCAGCCTGTTCCCGTCACGCGGAAACGGCTTTAAGTATACGGTAAATGGAGAGGAGAGAGAGGCGAAAGGCAGATCCGGCGAACCGGCGGAGGTTCGCCTGAATGGAATAG
The DNA here is from genome assembly GCA_947591245.1 of uncultured Lachnospiraceae bacterium. Classification (GTDB taxonomy): domain Bacteria; phylum Bacillota; class Clostridia; order Lachnospirales; family Lachnospiraceae; genus Eubacterium_F. The sequence goes on from CANQCY010000001.1 coordinate 583, forward strand.
AGACGAGCCTGAATGAATTAATTAAGGAAGATGACTCCATTTTGATCCGCCCGGCGACGAGGGGAGAGGATGCATCCCTTGCGCTCGGCAGGATATCGGAGCTCAGGGAAGAGCTTCAGTATACGCTGTTTGGGAAGACGGTTCTGTGTCCGAAACGCGCGGAGGTAAATGGTGAATTTCACTCACTGAATTATATGATCCGCGCAGGCGATCAGATCGTAGTGCACGATTTCTATTCGGCGGCGCAGCTTTTGGAGTATATGGGACTGGAACAGGAGAAAAACCTCCTTGTGGACGGAAAAGAGACAGATAGCCGGGCAATACTGAAGAATATGGCGGTCGTGGAACATATACCGGAGAAGCCGGCGGCAAAAACGGAATCTCCGAAACCGGAAGCCGCTCAAAATGCGGTTTCGGATTTGGGTAATGCCAGCGATCCGCCGGGTGAAGATCCGCTTCTGGCACAGGTTAAGCCGCTGCCGTCATGGGCTGCCGACCTGCCGATCAGCAACCCGGCAGTCAGACCGGCGCCGGCCGGCGCTCCGGCATCCTCATCTTCACAGGGACAGTCGGTAATACCGCCTCGTCCGGGGAACGCCGCAGGGACGATCAATCTGGAGGTAAACGGAAAAACTGTGACGCTTCTGCCAAAAGAAAAGCATATGTTCGTAGACGTGTTTGACGTATACCCGTTTGACCTGACAAAGGCGGGCGGAAAACGGATGGTGTGTAAGGTGAACGGCATGAAAGTGACTGATTTTACAACCCCGTTGCATGAAAATGACAAGGTTGATTTATATTGGGAACAATAATTAGCGGCCAGTGAGGAGTATGTGCGAATGAAGTTATACAGTATTGCGAGTGGGAGCAGCGGAAACAGCATATTTGTGGGTTCCGGCGAGGCGGATCGGGGTATTCTGATCGATGCGGGGATTAGCCGGAAGCGGATTGAAGAGGGACTGGCTCTTGAAAATATTTCATTTGAGAATATTGAGGGCATCTTTATCACGCATGAACACTCTGATCATATCAGCGGGCTCGGACCGATACTGAGAAAATATAAGATATCGGTTTATGCTTCGGAAGGGACGATTTCTTACATACTGCAGAGCGGCAAATGCGGAAAGGTGGATAAAGACCTGTTTCAGCGCGTGAAACCGGATGTACCTGTTTTTGTCGGAGGGATGGAGGTTACGCCGTTTTCAATCTCGCATGATGCGGCGGAACCGGTTTGCTATACGATCAAAAGCAGTGACGGCAAAGTGGCGGCAGCGACGGATATGGGAGAATATACAGAATATACCTTGTCGCATTTACAGGATTGCGACGGTATTCTTCTGGAAGCGAACCACGATATTAATATGCTTCAGGCGGGAAGCTACCCGTACCGCTTAAAGCTACGCATTCTCGGGAAGGAAGGGCATCTGTCAAACGATGCGTGCGGGCGGATGCTTCGCAGATTGATTCACTATAAGCTGCGCCATATTTTGCTCGGACACCTGAGTAAGGAAAATAATTATCCGGAGCTTGCGTACGAAACCGTGAAATATGAGCTCGAACAGGAAACGGAGGGAAAATTCGGAGATGATATCGGATTGTTTCTCGGCGTGGCGGGGAGGATGGCTCCGACGTCTCCGATCGTGATCTGACGCCAGGATCAAAAACCTTTTTATATTAAGTTCTGAATTGGAAAAATAGGAGATGGATGATGAAAAAAACGATTATTACTGTAGTGGGAAAGGACAGCGTGGGCATTATTGCAAAAGTGTGCACATATCTTTCTGAAAATGGAATTAACATACTTGATATTTCCCAGACAATTGTAAACGGATATTTTAATATGATGATGATTGCGAATACGGAGCTGTCATCGAAAAAGTTTGTGGAAATTTCAGAAGAGCTAGAAGAACTCGGAAAAGAGATCCATTGCATTATCCGCATTCAGCGGGAAGAAATTTTTGATATGATGCACCGGATATAGATTGAAAAGGAAGGAAACCGGACAGTGATAAACATTAATGAAGTCATTGAAACCAACAAAATGATTGACGAGGAGAATCTGGATGTGCGGACGATCACGATGGGGATCAGTTTGTTGGATTGTGCGGACAGCGATTTGAATAGGCTGTGTGAAAATATTTATAATAAAGTAACAGAGAAGGCAGGGCGTCTTGTGGCAGTTGGTGAGGAGATCAGCACAGAATACGGCATACCGATTGTGAATAAACGGATTTCGGTGACGCCGGCGGCGCTGATTGGCGGTTCGGCATGCCGGACGCCGCACGATTTTGTAGAGATTGCCAAAACGCTTGACCGCGCGGCAGACCGAGTAGGGGTTAATTTTATCGGCGGTTATACCGCTCTCGTTTCCAAGAAGATGACGGAGGCCGACCGGAATTTGATCCGTTCGATACCGGAAGCGCTTGCGTGCACGGAGCGGGTGTGCAGTTCCGTCAATGTCGGTTCAACGAAAACCGGGCTTGACATGGATGCGGTGCGCCTGATGGGGAAAGTGGTGAAAGAGACGGCGGTTCTCACGGCAGACAGGGATTCTCTTGGCTGTGCGAAGCTGGTTGTATTTTGCAATGCGCCGGATGACAATCCGTTTATGGCAGGGGCGTTTCATGGGGTTACGGAGGGAGACGTAATCATTAACGTAGGGGTCAGCGGTCCCGGAGTAGTAAAGACGGCGTTGGAGAGCGTGAGGGACGGCGATTTTGGAAAAGTGTGTGAAACAGTCAAGAAGACGGCATTCAAAATTACGAGAGTGGGCCAGCTTGTAGCCTATGAAGCGTCCAAACGCCTGGGCGTTCCGTTTGGGATCATTGACCTTTCCCTGGCGCCGACGCCGGCGGTGGGCGACAGTATCGCCGAGATTTTTGAAGTGCTCGGGATGGAACGGGCGGGGGCGCCGGGGACGACGGCGGCGCTTGCGATGCTGAATGATCAGGTGAAGAAGGGGGGCGTTATGGCGTCCTCTTATGTCGGCGGTTTAAGCGGCGCGTTTATTCCCGTGAGCGAAGATCAGGGAATGATCGATGCAGTGGCAGAGGGGGCTCTTACGCTGGAAAAATTGGAGGCAATGACCTGCGTATGTTCCGTCGGCCTGGACATGATTGCAGTGCCGGGCGATACGAAGGAAACTACAATTGCCGGCATTATTGCAGATGAGATGGCGATCGGCATGGTCAATCAGAAAACGACAGCGGTCAGAATTATTCCTGTTCAGGGAAAGAAAGTGGGAGACCGTGCGGAGTTCGGGGGACTTTTAGGATACGCGCCGATCATGCCGGTGAATGGGTTCAGCTGTGACGATTTCGTCAATCGAAAAGGGCGTATTCCGGCGCCAATCCATAGCTTTAAAAACTAAGCAGGGGTTTTGCAGAAATGGAGATTGATATGTTAGAAAAAATAGATTATAAAAAAATATTTTTCTATTTTGAACAAATATCAAATGTTCCGCGCGGTTCGTACCACAATGAAAAAATCAGCGGCTATCTGGCGGCGTTTGCGAAAGAACATGATCTTTACTGCCGCGTGGATGGCGCGCGCAATGTAATTATAAAAAAATCCGGCCGGGGGAGCGGCGCCGGAAAGGACGCCGTTATGCTTCAAGGGCATATGGATATGGTCTGTGTGAGCAAAGACGGCGTCCATGATTTTTTGAATGAGGGCCTGCCGCTTCGGGTGGACGGAGATTATATATATTCGGAGGGGACGACGCTAGGCGGTGATGATGGTATTGCGCTGGCGTATATTCTGGCGATATTGGACAGCGATGAATATGTGCATCCGCCGATTGAAGCGGTGTTTACGACAGATGAGGAAGTGGGGATGTGCGGTGCGTCCGCCCTTGATACATCCGATCTGGAAGCAAAGATGCTGATCAATATCGACAATGAGGAAGAAGGGGTAATTCTTGTCAGCTGCGCCGGAGGAATATCAGCGGATGTCGAATTTGCCGGAGCGCACGTTGAACAGAAGGGAAGCCGGATCGAGGTGTCGGTGAGCGGACTGGCGGGCGGGCACTCCGGTACGGAGATCGGCAAACATCCGACAAACGCCTCCATCGTTCTGGGACGGCTGCTGGAGGCAGTTTATGAAAAATATCCGTTTTTAATCGTATCCTTTCAGGGCGGCAGTAAGGATAATGTGATCACGGATGAGGCGTCAGTGAAAATTTCCTGTACGCGTGACGCCGGCGAGCTTGCGGAAGCCATAGCGGATGAAGCGCTAAAGGTGAGAAAGGAACTTGCGTCCGAGGAGCCGGGGCTGACAATCGTAGTCGGGGAGCCGGATAGCGGCGCGGATACCTGTTTCGACCAGACGCTGACCGAAACGGCGCTCGCATTTTTAAATCTCACGATCACAGGCGTTCAGGCGTATTCCGCAGATGTTCCGGGAATGGTCGAGAGCTCTCTCAATATGGGGGTGGCGGCAACCACGGATTCGGGAATGAGGATGGGCTTTGCCCTCAGGAGCCAGAAAGAGAGCTATAAGGAATATATGCTCCATAAATTGCGTCTGACGGCAGAAAAGGCGGCAGGACCGGGAGTCAGTTTCACCGTGCAGACAAGGGGCGATTATCCGGCGTGGGACTATAAAAAGGATTCTGAATTGCGGGAGTGTATGGTTGAGGAGTTTTGCAATTGCTTCGGGAGGAAGCCGCGGGTGGAAGGCGTGCATGCCGGGCTTGAGTGCGGCGTTTTGTCAAATAAAATGCCGGGGCTGGATATTGTTTCCTTCGGTCCCCAGATCTGTGATATTCATACGGTAAATGAGCGCATGAGCATTTCGTCAGCAAAAAATAATTTTGATTATCTGTTGAAGGCGCTTGAAAGATTGGCTGAATAAGAAATATCACAAGTTATTTTTAACCGTTCTTAAAAGAAAAGGAGATTTGCATGGATAAGTTTGAAATTATAAACAGAAAATTGGAGCATCATGGGGCGATCGTGGATTTTTACACGCTGGATGTAAAAGTTCCGAACGGAAATATTGCGAAATGGGATCATATTGATCACAAGGGCGCGGCGGCAGTCGTGCCGGTGGATGAAGACGGCAGGATATTGATGGTGCGCCAGTACCGCGGCGCGATCGATGATATCATGCTGGAGATTCCGGCGGGCGGCAGAGACAGCGAAGATGAGGACTTCAAAATATGCGCGGTGCGTGAATTGGAGGAAGAAACGGGCTACCGCTCAGAGGAGATCCACCACCTGATTGACGTCAATACGGCGGCGGCGTATACGAGTGAAAAAATAGCAGTTTATTATGCGGAAAATCTGATTCCGTCGAAACAGCTTCTGGATGAGAATGAATATGTAGATATTGAACGGTATACAATAGAAGAAATCGAGGATATGATTTACTCCGGCGCGATCACGGATGCAAAGACGATCGCGGGCGTGCTTGCGTACAAGGGATTGCGGAAAAACTCTTAATCTTATGCATGTCGGGAGGTACATATGAGATTTGAAAATGATAACGGAGCGTTAGTTTGTTATAATAATGGGGAGATTTTGAGAATTGAAGCATGGGGTAAAGATTCTTTCAGGGTCAGAAGCGCTATGCTTGTGAAATTCACAGGCGATGACCGGGCTCTGACGGAGATTCCTGCCAAAACCAATACAACGGTAAAGATCGAATCAGAAGACCATTGGGTTGGCGATGGAACAATTGACAAACGGGAAACGGCGTCCATAGTCAATGGCAGAATAAAAGCGGTAGTCAATTTTGCCGGTGTTATTTCATTTTATAAGGACGATAAACTTATTCTCCGCGAATATTTCCGCATGTATGATGGAACTATTTCCAAGAGCAGCCGTTGTTTAAAGATTATGAATCGCGAGTGGAAGGGTATCATCGGCGGTACGGATTTTTCGTTGAATGTTAAGTTTGATCCGAATCCGGGTGAAAAAATATTCGGGATGGGGCAGTATCAGCAGAATTGTTTGGATTTAAAGGGATGCGTGCTTGAGCTGGCGCAGCGCAATTCCCAGATTTCCGTACCTTTTGCGCTGTCTTCATTGGGATATGGATTTTTATGGAACAATCCGGCTGTCGGCCGTGTGACTTTTGGTAATAATTATACAGAGTGGATAGCCGCATCAACCCGTGAAATGGATTATTACATTACGGTAGCCGACACGCCAAAAGCTATTATTGATAATTATACGATGGCTACCGGACATGCAGATATGTTTCCGGAAGACTTAATGGGGCTTTGGCAGTGCAAACTCCGGTACAGGACCCAGGATGAGGCGCTGGCAGTTGCGCGCCGGTATCAAAAGGAAGGCATTCAGCTTGATCAGATCGTTATTGATTTCTTTCATTGGACCGTTCAGGGAGATTGGAAGTTTGATGAAAAATATTGGCCGGATCCGAAGGCGATGGCAGATGAGCTTCACAGTATGGGAATAAAGGTCATGGTTTCAGTTTGGCCGTCTGTTGACAGAAGGAGCGAGAATTTTTGGCCGATGATGGAAAGAGGACTGCTAATCCGGACGGAACGAGGCGCTGCCCAGACTTATGATTATCAGGGCGATTGTGTCGAGATTGACGCGTTTAATCCGGAAGCGCGCAAGTATGTGTGGGAGGTATGCAGGAAAAATTATTATGACTTGGGAATAGACGGTTTCTGGCTGGATAATTCAGAACCGGATTTTGGCGTATATGATTTTGAAAATTACAGATACTGCGATGGGCCGGCGCTCCAGATCAGCAACCTGTATCCTCAGATGTACAGCCGTGCGTTTTATGATGAAATGAGCAAAGGGGAGAAGCCGGTTGTTAATTTGTTGAGGTGCGCTTGGGCCGGGTCTCAAAAATATGGCAATGTTGTCTGGTCGGGAGACGTTCCTTCCACCTTTGAAGCTTTCGGGGAACAGCTTCAGTGCGGTTTGAATATGGGGCTTGCGGGCATTCCGTGGTGGACTACGGATATCGGAGGATTTATGACAGATGATGTCAATGATCCGGACTTCAGACAGTTATTGATCAGATGGTATCAGTTTGCGGCATATAGTGCGGTTATGCGTATGCATGGCGATAGAGGGCCTTTCAATATTCCTCCCTTGGATGACCGCGACTGGGGCGGCGGATACCTTCACACGGGACAGCCAAATGAATTATGGAGTTATGGTGAAGAAAATTACAAAATAAAGAAGAAGTATTATGACATTCGCATCAGTATGCATGATTATATTACGAAATTATTTGAAGAGGCCCATACAAACGGTTCTCCTTTAATCCGCACCATGTTTTATGAATTTCCTGCTGATCCGAAGTGCTGGGAACTCAAGGATCAGTATATGTTCGGTGAGAAGTATTTGGTGGCGCCGATTCTTCAGCTAAACCAATTTGAACGAGAGGTATATCTTCCGGAAGGGACGTGGACTCTTACATCAACGGGCGGGAAATTCGATGGCGGACAGACGGTTGCAGTCAGCGCTCCTATAGAATATATGCCCGTATTTGAGAAGGATAGCAGCGCAATCAATTAGGAAAGGATGGTTAATAACCGCACTTATGAAAGACGTATATACATTTGCACAGGACGGAAACATATTGCGCCTTGCATTCTATAATAAAAAGACTGTTCACGTTACATATAGTACGCATGAAGATCCGGAGCTTTTAACTCTGACAGATTTCAGAGAAGAACCGGATGGGATATCAGTGTCGCAAATGACCGATAGCGGCAGCGAATATCTTGTTGACACGGGATATTTAAGGATTCGGATTGACAAGGCGACTCTGAATGCCGTGTATGAGGATGATTCCGCAAAACGGCTTTCAGGCGTGTATGACAGGGCATTCCAGGAATATAATATTTACCGTACCAGGGGCGGCAGCATTGAAACCCGCGAAACGGCTGACGGAGTCAGAAGCAGTTCTACCGGCGGCGAATCGGAATTTGTGCGCACATCGCATCATGCGCATATGGCTGTTGGCTTCACAGAGGATGAATCGCTTTTCGGGCTCGGCAGCCATGAAGAGGGTTTTGCGAGCCTGAAAGGACAATATGTCCCATTATATCAGGAAAATATGCGCATTGCTATCCCTGTTTTCGTTTCCACGAAAGGGTACGCGTATGTCTTTAACTGCGCCTCCCTTATGACATTTGACGCTGTTGATGAGAAGCGCGGCAAAATATATTTTGATTCAGTGGACGCAATAGACTATTATTTTATTGCGGGGGACGGATTTGATGATATCTGCGGCGAGCTTCATGCGCTCTCCGGGGCGGCGCCTCTTTTGCCGAAATGGGCTCTCGGATATGTACAATCAAAAGAAAGGTATGCATCTGCGGATGAGCTTATCGATGTGGCGTCCGAGTACAGGCGCCGGAAAATTCCTCTTGACTGCATCGTGCAGGACTGGATGTATTGGGGTGAGAATATGTGGGGAGACAAGCATTTCGATCTGTCACGCTATCCTGATCCTCAAAAAATGACAGAATCGCTCCACGAGAAAAATGTCCGCCTCATGATTTCAATATGGCCGAATATGAGCGGCGATTCGCCTGATAAAAAGGAATTTGAAGAAGCCGGTTTGCTGCTTGATGATGGTTCGGTATATAATGCCTTTTCCAAGGATGGGCGCGCGCTGTATGCCAGGCAGGCATTTGACAATTTGTTCTCATACGGGGTTGACGGATGGTGGTGTGATTCCTCCGAACCGTATGATGCCGTATGGGGAGGCGCCGAGCGTCCGCCGCTGAAGGAGCGTATGGAAAAATCGGTAGGAGAATTTAAGAAATATTTGGACGACAGCGTTATCAATGCATATTCGCTCATGCACTCTAAGGGGATCTATGAGGAGCAGCGGAAACGTACGGATAAGCGCGTTCTGAATCTCACGCGTTCGGGCTTCATTGGCCAGCACCGTTATGGGACGGTCGTATGGTCGGGAGATGTGTCAGCGACATGGGAGACGCTGCGCCGTCATGTGCATATCGCGCAAAATTATATCGCCAGCGGCGAGGCATACTGGAACTCGGATATTGGCGCGTTCTTCGTCAAAGGCGGTCATGAATGGTTCAGAGCGGGAGATTATGATGATGGCGTTGACAATTTCGGATACAGAGAGCTTTATACGCGTTGGCTGCAATTTGCAGGCTTTACGCCGCTCATGCGATCTCATGGCACGGACGCTCCCCGCGAGATCTGGAGATTCGGCGAGATGGGTACAATGTTTTATGATGCGATAGAGGCAGCTATACGGCTAAGATACAAACTTATCCCATACTTCTATTCCGTGCATGCCGCCGTCACATTCAGAGGCGAAATGCCGATCCGTCCTCTGGCGCTCGAATTCCCGAATGACGAAGGATCGCATCTTCACACGAATGAATATATGTATGGACATGAGCTCCTGATATGTCCCATTACAAAACCAATGTATTATGACACGGACGGAAAAGAGATGAGAGGGAGCAATAGAACTGTTGAAATATACCTGCCTCCGTGCGGATGGTATGATCTCTACACAGAGCGATACTATGAGGGCGGCAGAACCATCACAATGGATATTGATCTTGGCAATATTCCTGTTTTCGTTCGGGCAGGCTCAATCATTCCCACGTCGGACGTTATGCAGTCTGCAAGCGAGATACCGGATGCTCCGTATGAAGTTATCGTTTTTGGCGGCGAGGACGGTTCTTTCATGCTCTATGAGGATGCCGGAGACGGTTATGGATATGAAAACGGCGAATTCGCCATGACAAGCATCTCATATGACGAGACATCCCATAAGATATCCGAGAAAGTATCAGGGTGGGAAACATTCAAGCATCCGCTGCGGTATCGTATCGTCAGCAAACGCCAAACCATCCGTCTGGCTTGAATCTACGATAGAAAGAATGTTTCTTTTCGGACATGGCACGGCGCACGCAGCCTGAGCCCGCAGCAGTTGAAGCGAGGAAAAAGAAGCAGAGCGCTAGCTCCGTCAAAGTAAATAGTGCAATAAATTTTCTAGAGTAGAATGTATTTCTGCAAAATGGCAAGGAGAAATTAAGATGAAAAAATGTTTTCTTTGTTATTGATTTGTTGTATGCTTACATTGACTGCATGTGGCGTGTCAGAAGGCGTGAATGGCGAGCAACGCGCTGCTTCGCTGGAAACATCAGCGCCGGCGCCCAAGGCTGAGAAAGTAGTCTGGTGGGAAAAGATAGAAAATTTAGGATTGAGGGAAAAAAGCAGTATCCGGTTGGAGTCTGATGAGGATAATTTGGAATTAAAAATGATGATCGACCAGTGTGTGGTGGATTTAAGCCAGGAATCTCTTCAACATAATAATTATAACCTTACCAAACTATTGAAAAAAGATTGGGATAGGGACGGAGTCATGGAGGTTTTTTTGCTGTTTTACGGAGGTTCAGGGGGAAGTTTTCAAGATTTCCGTATGATTAAATTTGATGGGCAGAAATGGAGAGCAATTCCCATGGACTGGGATAGTGAGGAAGGATTTCAAGTTGATGTGAAGCCGCTGGGGAATAGTTCTGTGCAGATTAATATTAAAGATATCGGATATGAAAAAATAGTACAGGTATCGGGCAATGCCTACTTGAAAAGAGAGGGAGAGAAAGCAAACGCAGATTCGGGATATCGCTTTTTCGGCCTGGTCCTTACGAACGCAGCCTATCCTGCAGATCAGACAGGATAGGCATTTTGTTGTGCGCTTTTTCTTTCTCTTTTGGAGAAAGGCAAGCAACGCTATAATTAAGTGTCGGGAGGCTGCTTCTACGCTTAGCGCCTTCCTTTGCGTAGATTTGACACTGGGGCTGAAAATCGGTATAATGGAAATCAATCATTTTACGCAATTTCCATGCGTGAATCCGTGGACAAGAGAAGGGGGAATCGAGTATGGCTTATTTGGGCGAAGAGATTAAGAAACTGGGGTTTGGCCTGATGCGCCTTCCGCAGAAGGACGGCGCGACGGATATCGAACAGACGAAAGAAATGGTAGATCTGTTTATGGACGCCGGATTTACGTACTTCGATACGGCGTGGGCGTATGCCGGCAGCGAGGATGCGATCCGTCAGGCGCTGGTAGAGCGCTATCCGCGCGAGTCGTTCCAGCTGGCGACAAAAAATGCCGCATGGATTGACTGCAAGACGAGGGAGGAGGCCCTTGAGCAGTTTGAGGTGTCGCTAAAGAGGACGGGGGCGGGATATTTTGACTTTTATCTGCTGCACAATCTGGGGGAGGCGAGGACGAAAGTATTCGATGAATTTCATATGTGGGATTGGATTCAGGAGCAGAAACAGGCGGGGCTGATTAAGCATATGGGATTTTCATTCCACTCCACGCCGGAGGAGCTCGATGAAATACTGACGGCGCACCCGGAGATGGAATTTGTCCAGCTCCAGATCAACTATGCGGATTGGGACAATCCGGCTGTCCAGTCCCGCCGCTGCTATGAGACGGCGAGGGCGCATGGGAAGCCGGTGATCATTATGGAACCGGTGAAGGGCGGCATGCTGGCGAACCCGCCGGAGCCGGTCCGCAAAGTATTTGAGGAGGCAGATCCTGAGGCGTCATGCGCTTCTTTTGCTTTGCGTTTTGCGGCCAACCTGGACGGCGTGATTACGGTCTTGTCCGGCATGAGCGATGTAGGGCAGATGAAGGATAATCTGAACTGCCTGAAGTCATTCCATAAAATGTCAGAGGAGGAGATGGCGGCGCTGAACAGGGCGCAGGAAGCGCTTGCTTCGATTCCGCTCATCCCTTGTACCTCCTGTAATTACTGCGCAAAGGTGTGCCCGAACAATATTGGCATTTCCGGCACCTTTACAGCGATGAATTATTATACGCTTTATGGAAAAGAGCCGGCGCTCAAGCAAATGGAGTGGCTGGTGGACGGCCATAAGTCGAAACATGCCGACCAGTGCATAAAATGCGGAAAATGCGAAGCGGCCTGCCCGCAGCATATCGCGATCCGGGAGGAGCTTGAAAAGGCGTCACAGGCGCTTCTTGGCGACAAGCCGTCCGAAAATAGAGATAGCGGAGGAAATAAATAGTGAGGATAAATATAAAAAGGCAAAAAGCGCTGTCGTGGCTCATGGGGGCGTCCCTTGTCCTTGGGCTGGCGGCGCCCGGGGCGGCGAAAATGCACGCGGAGGCTTCGGGGCCGTTACGGATATCGGAGAGCTATGGATTGAGCGCCCCGTCCACAGGAAGCGACGGAACGGAGACATGGGACTGCGTCTGGTTCGGGCGCTACTGGCAAGGCGATACGAACGGGGATGGGAAAGCGGATAAAAATGATGAAAAGCAGCCGATTAAATGGCGGGTGCTCTCCGTCGACGGCGACGACGCTTTCTTGCTCGCCGACCAGAACCTGGATATGGGGAAATACAATGAAGCGTATAAGAAAGAAATGGCATGGGAGTTTTGCACGATGCGGAGCTGGCTGAACGGCCTTGGCCCGTCATCCAATCTTGAAGGGAAAGATTATCAGGACAACAGTTTTCTGGAAGACGCCTTTACCGGTTGGGAGCAGCCGGCAATCCGAACTACAAAAGTAGTAAACGAAGGGAATCCGGAAACGGAAGCAGAGGGGGGAAGCGATACCAATGACAAAATATATCTGCTGTCCATCGCAGAGGTACAGAACCCGGCATACGGGTTTGCAAACAATGGATATGAAACAAAAACACGGGAAGCCGCAAATACCGCATATGTGGCGGACAGCGGCAAGACAGACAGTATTTTCCCGATACCTTCCGCAGGAAAAAACGACCGCTGGTGGCTTCGGTCTCCGGGAGATAATCTGCAGTGTGCGTCTGTCGTCGCTTCGGATGGGTACGTATTGTATTCGGGTTCTTATGTGATGGCGTCCGGCATAGCTGTGCGTCCGGCCTTGCATTTAGACCTGTCTTCGGTTCAGTGGTGTCTGGCCGGCACGGTAAGCTCAGCCGGAGAAGTAAATGAAATACCGCCGGAGAAGAGGCCGATTCCGACGCCGACGCCGGAGCCAAGCCTTGCACCCGAGGAAAGCGCTGAGCCGGAGGAAACCGCTGAGCCGGAAGCGAGCTCCATGCCCGAGGGAAGCGCTATGCCGGGAGAAAGCCGCGCGCCAGAAGCAAGCCATGCGCCGGAGTCAGAGAAAAGTACCGCGCCCGAGGGAAGCTCTGCGCCGGAAGCAAGCTCCGAACCAGAAGCAAGCCTCGCGCCCGAGGAAACCGCTGAGCCGGAAGCGAGCCCCGCGCCCGAGGGAAGCGCTATGCCGGGAGAAAGCCGCGCGCCAGAAGCAAGCCATGCGCCGGAGCCAGAAGCAAGTACAGCGCCGGGGCAAAGCCCGCAGGTAAGCGGATCGCCGATACCGCCGGGAAATACTGCTGTGCCGGTTCCCAGCCATCCAGCGGAAAATAAGCCATCCCAGGCGCCATTTGTGCCAGGCGCTGCTGAGACGCCCGTACCGGAGCCGACGAACCTGACGCCGATGCTGACGCCAGGCGGAGGCGAGATGGGGGCGGAAGCGCAGACGGCAAATGGAAAACCGGGACGGGTCAAGGGATTTGCCGTGAAAAAGAAAGGACGGAGCGCCCGGATGTCGTGGAAAAAAGCCGCCGGCGTTTCAGGATACCAGATCCGTTTCGGTACATCAAGGAAGTTTAAGAAAAAGAACCACGTACTCAAATACAAGCGGGTCAAAAAAAATAAAGCGGTGGTAAAAGGCCTGAAGAGGAAGCGAACGTATTATTTTTGCGCGCGGGCGTACCGCTTGGAAAGCGGGAAGAAAATATGGGGCAGATGGAGTAAAGTCCGAAAATTACGAGTATAGGGAAATTTATGAGAAAAACTGTTGGTTTTTTAGCTTTATTTCCGGGTCGGAGCATGGGCGGCCGCGCGCATTAACTTCCGAGGAAAAGGAGCAGGCATATGAAGATAACGCCGGCCGCATTGAATACGAAAGGGATTTTGGTTTGGCGAAAAGGCGTTATGGTCTCGGCAGGAGAATGTGACAGAAGCGCTCAAAGCAGACGATCAAATATATGTTTAACGAAATGCCCGTGATCGGCGCGACTGCTGATGACGGGCATTTACTTTACTCTTTTGGCTCGTTGGAGTAAAGATCTTGTCAGTTGAATAAAAAGAGTATCGGTTCCTTGAGGTATAATGATTTCAAGACAAAAAAATAAAACCGAAAGGAGACCAATACTCATGGATATTATAACACTGATCAAGGGACTTGTCACTGGATTATTGGATGGGGTTTGCGCCAACGGATACTTGACGCAAACCAACATAGAAAAAATGCTAGAAATGACAGGCTGTTTTTGATATACTATATTTTGGAAGATTGTGCTGAAAGGGTCGTGCCCTGTGATTATAAATATACAAGATTTGGTTACGCAGGAAAAGTATCCGTTTTCTACGGCGGAGCTGCGGGAAGAATTATCCCATACGCTTTGGCTTCTGAATCGTGTCAGCAGTGTAAAGGCCTTAGCAAAACTGTTAAAGGAAGATGAAGTGTTTCAGGAATATCATGTTGTACTGGCTGCAGGGGACGGAAAACTAAATCCGGAGGAAGAATGCAACAATGCATACAATAAGGTGAAGACAGCGATTGCGCAATATGATAAAACGATTACGCTTAGCGTCGGTCAGCTTACGGTTGGTGTGACGGTTCCGGAATGGAGCGGCGTGCTGATGCTTTGCAATATGAAAAGTCCGTCTTCTTATATGCAAGCGGCATTTCGGGCACAGAATCCCTGTATCCTGACTAGAAATGGGCAGAGGTACCGCAAAGAGACAGCATATATTTTTGATTTTGATCCGGCAAGAACACTTATCATTTTGGATGAATTTGCAAATAACCTGTCCTCGCAGACTGTAGGTGGCTGCGGAACCGGCGATGAAAGAAAAGAAAATATCAAACGCCTGCTTAACTTTTTTCCAGTATTAGGAGAAGATGAAGAAGGAACCATGATAGAATTGGATGCGGCGGCTGTCCTTTCTATTCCGAGAAAAATAAAGAGCCAGGAAGTGGTGAGAAGGGGATTTTTATCTAACTTCCTGTTCCAGAATATCAGCAATGTATTTGGCGCGCCAAACGTAGTCAAAGAAATTGTGGAAAAATTAACGCCCGCTCATGAAGAAACAAGAAAAAATAAGCAAGATGCGCTAGAGGATATTTCTAATATAACGCTAGACAAAAATGGAGAGGTTGAAATTCCCAAAGAAGTTGTAATTGGGACAACACAGAATCTGTTTGGCGAGAAAGTATATGAACAGTTTGCCGAAGAAATTCAGCCGCAGGTAGACAGCCTGGCAGAAAGCGATTCCTATGAATTGGACAAGCAGGTGGAAACTTTGGTCAATACTGTGAAAGAGAATATCATACAGAATATTTTCCCGTACCATTCCCAGTTTTATCATGGCTTATGGAGATGAGAACCTGACGCTGGCTAATTTTGACGATTATACCGAAGATGATGTGTTTCTTGAGGTGACAGGGATTACAGAGGAAGATTTCCGTTTTCTGCGGGATGGCGGAGAATATGAGAATCCGGAAAGCGGAGAAACGGAATATTTTGATGAGTCTCTGGAAGAAGATATTTTCGATTACATACCGCCGCAGAAGACGAACCAGATTTTTACTCCGAAATGGGTTGTCACAAAAATGGTGGATCAGTTGGAGGAAAATAATCCAGGCTGTTTTGACGATCCAAACAAAACATTTGCCGACCTCTATATGAAATCAGGTCTTTACATTACGGAGATTGTAAAGCGACTGTATTGCAGTGAAGCAATCAAATCCGCATATCCGGATGATAAAGAGCGTATCCGGCATATCCTGCAAAAACAGGTGTATGGAATGGCGCCAACCCGAATTATCTATCTGATTGCCACAAATTATATTCTGGGATTTGATGAAGACTTGAAAGAGGAAACACATAATTTTGTGGAGGCAGATGCAGCGGGGGCGGCGAAAGAAGGGCAGCTGGAGGAATTGGTGGAACAGTGTTTTTGGGAAAATGCAATGTTGTAGATGGGAAGATGCAATACATAAAATATCCGGATTGTAATGAAAAAGCGGATTTAGAAAATTGATTTTAGTTATACAAGAGGGCAAAAATCTTTCTTGTCAACCATGCAGGCGCATATTATAATGCAGATAAAGAAAAGAGGAAATGCTATGATAGAGAAGGCTTTTGAGGAACTGCAAATCAAGGACGATTTTATGTTTAGCGTTATCATGAGAAATCCCCAATTTTGCAAACCATTTTGGAACGGGCGCTTGGAATAAAGATATCCCATATTGAATATCCGAAATCGCAGGAGACGATTGACATATCGGCAGATGCTAAAAGCGTCCGTCTTGATATTTATGTAGAAGATGGAAACAATACAGTATACAATATTGAAATGCAGACAACGGAGAATAAGAATCTTCCAAAGAGAACAAGATATTATCAGGGTATGATTGATTTGAATATCCTGGAAAAGGGAGAAAACTACAAGGATTTGAAACGAAGCTTTGTTATTTTTGTCTGTACGTTTGATTTATTTGGTGAAGGGCGCAAAACGTCCAGTGGACGTTTGTTCTGCGCGGACCGGAACGGAGTGGAGAGAAGCATCTTAAAATCGTATAGATGAGGCGAGTTTGCGTTGGACATTGTAACGATAGACAATGTTTTGACAGATAATCTCTATAATGATTTTGGCATAATGGAAATATATGCAAAATAAAGTAAATATCATTATGAAGAAGGGGGCGTAGAACGGTGGCAGACGACAGAATCTATATAGCGATCGACCTGAAATCATTTTACGCTTCTGTGGAGTGCCGGGAGAGAAACCGTGATCCATTGACTACAAATCTTGTGGTGGCAGACAAGAGCCGGACGGAGAAAACGATCTGTCTCGCCGTTTCACCCTCGCTCAAGTCCTATGGAATACCCGGACGTCCCCGGCTCTTTGAGGTGGTACAAAAGGTAAATGAAGCAAACAATGCCCGCAAATGGAAAGTTCCGGGTGGAGTATTTTCCGGAACATCCGATGATAGCGAGGCATTGAAGGCAAATCCGGCGCTGGCGATCGATTATATCGTTGCCCCTCCCCGCATGGCTTACTATATGGAATACAGCACAAGAATTTATAATATTTATCTTAAATACATCGCACCAGAGGATATTCACATCTACTCCATAGATGAGGTGTTTATGGATGTGACGCACTATCTTTCCGCTTACAGGATGACTGCGAGAGAGCTTGCAATGACAATCATACAGGATGTTTTGGATTCGACCGGAATAACCGCTACGGCGGGGATCGGCACCAATCTGTATCTTTGCAAGATTGCGATGGATATAGTGGCGAAGCGCATCCAGCCAGACAAGAATGGAGTAAGGATCGCCAAGCTTGACGAGGCGTCCTACCGGAGATTGCTGTGGAGCCACAGGCCTCTTACTGATTTTTGGCGGGTTGGGCGCGGATATGCGAAGAAATTGGAGGAACATGGACTTTACACAATGGGAGATATTGCGAGATGCTCCATTGGAAAGTCAAATGAATATCACAACGAGGAACTTTTGTATAAACTTTTTGGTATCAATGCCGAGCTGCTGATCGATCATGCATGGGGGTATGAGCCTTGCACGATAGAGCAGATCAAAGCCTATAAGCCTGAAACAAACAGCGCATGCTCCGGTCAGGTGCTGAATAGTCCATACGATTTTGATAAAGCAAAGCTGGTTGTGAAAGAAATGACGGATCTCATGGCGCTTGACTTGGTGGATAAAAGGCTTGTGACCGACCAGATCGTGCTGACGATAGGGTATGATGTTAAAAATTTGTCCGATCCGGAACGAAGCAAAAACTACAGGGGAGCTGTCGCAACTGACCGATACGGCCGTAAAGTTCCAAAACACGCTCACGGAACTACAAACCTGAAAAAGCAGACGTCTTCTGCGAAAATGATTGTCGATGCGGTGATGGAGCTGTATGATAAAATCGTGGATAAAAACCTGCTTGTCAGGCGGATTAGCATTACTGCCAATAAGCTTGTGGATGAGTCCAGTGTAAAACGGATGGGTCAATATCAGCAGCTTGAATTATTTACTGACTATGAGGCTTTGGAGCAGAAACAAGCGGAAGAGGAAGCGTTGTTACAACGGGAGAGGCGCATGCAGAACGCCATGCTTGACATTAAAAAGAAATTTGGGAAAAATGCCATTCTAAAAGGAATGAACCTTCAGGAGGGAGCGACGGCGAGAGAGCGCAATGCGCAGATTGGCGGGCATAAGGCATAGTAGTCGAGATTGGAGGGACAGCTTATGTTTAAAAATGCGAATGATCACGAATATGACGATATCATCAATCTGCCAAATCCGACTTCTAAGACGCACCTGCGCATGCCGCTTTACAATCGTGCGGCTCAGTTTTCTCCGTTCGCCGCTCTTACCGGACATGAAGCCGCCGTGAAAGAAGAAGCCCGGCTGACGGAAGAAAAAAAGGAACTTGGTGAAGACGAGATAGCACGGCTCAATGAGAAACTGAACGTCATTATCAAGAATATCGGTACAGAGAAGATGGTTACAATAACTTACTTTGTGCCAGATGACAGAAAATCCGGTGGATCATATGTTTCTTGTTCCGGTATTGTAAAGAGAATTGATGAATATGAACATACGATTGTTTTGACGGATCAAACAGTGATACCAATAGCGCAGATCAGCAGAATAGAGGGTGAAATGTTTGTTAACTGAATAATTAAATCCTGAAGGACAGGGTTGATTGCTACGAAATTGCAAAAATGCCCCAATCGCCTATTCAAATCAATTATTATGCATATATTGACGCAATTCGCATAGCTGCAGATAAAAGGGAGAAAAATTGGGAGATATTATATGAATCACCCGGGTGTTTTCGCGCAGGGATACAAATTGAAAAGTCTATGAAAATTGCCAAGTTACAATTTGTAATGGAGGAATACGATGAATATAAAATGGGATGCAAATAAGTATACGGAGGATTTTTCCTTTGTTCACCAATATGGGAATAGCGTTATTGAGTTGATTGA
The DNA here is from genome assembly GCA_947591245.1 of uncultured Lachnospiraceae bacterium. Classification (GTDB taxonomy): domain Bacteria; phylum Bacillota; class Clostridia; order Lachnospirales; family Lachnospiraceae; genus Eubacterium_F. Next base: position 19,619 of record CANQCY010000001.1, read on the forward strand.
CGCCGACAAGGGCAGTTCCATATTGGATTTGGGGTGCGGCAACGGCGCATTAACAAAAGCATTACAAGATAAAGGCTATTTAGTTACAGGTATGGACGCATCCAAAGAACTTTTAGATATAGCAAAAGAAAAATATCCGGACATTGATTTTATGCAAGGAGACGCTGCCGACTTTACGCTCCCCAAACTGGCCGACGTTGTATTTTCCAACGCAGTGTTTCATTGGATTGGCAAGGATAAACAACAGAATATGCTCAAATGCGTATATAATGTTCTGAATAAGAATGGCCAGTTCGTTTTCGATTGTTAAAATGGAGCAAGAGAAAGCAGAAATTGCGGATAAAGCGGTAGAGGCGCTGCGAAATGATTTGCTTATGAATGGAAAATGGCATGCCGATTATGTCAGAATCAGAATGAAGGCTGTCCGTTTATAAAATAAAATTCAAACTTTTATGCCATTAGCTAAAAACTTAATAATGTCAAACTTGTAGATGAATTGTATGATTTACTGCTGAAATTTAAATAGCGTCTGTTTTGGATGAAAAAGGCGCTGAAATTCTTTGATTTTACTGTCAAAAAACCAGACTTTGTAAATTTACCAAAGGCAGTTCGGGCGAAATAGATCAATCTGATTTTTGGCTTGCCGCCTTTCCATCTATCTCCCGAAAGAAGGAAAATACGAATGGTACGGTTATGATGAAGGTAGCGATGTCGGATGCGGTCTGGGAGATCTGAATGCCCAGAAGCCCGAAAACGTTTGATAGGATGACGATAAACGGAATGAAGCAAAGACCGCTGCGCAGGGCGGATAAAAACGTCGCCCGTCCGTTGGAACCGACGCTTTGGAACATCATGTTTCCGCATACGGTCAGCGGGATGAAAAAGAGTGAAATGAGCTGTGCGCGGAGCGCCAGCGTGCCGATTTCGATAACGGCAGGGTCATTGCGGAACAGTCCGATCAGGTGGGAGGATAAAAACATTCCCACGATAGCAAACAGGCCGAGGAGGGTTTCGCCCGCCATTGTCGTAAACCAGAAGCTTTTCTTGACTCTTTTATATTTTTCCGCGCCATAATTAAAAGCACATACCGGCTGGAAGCCCTGTCCCAGGCCGAGACCGACGGCGAACACGAAAAAGCAGATCCGATTGACGATGGACATAGCGGATACAGCGGCGTCACCGCCGTAAACTCCTGCATATTTATTCAGAACTATTGTGGATATGCTGTTCAATCCCTGACGCATCATGCTTGGGAAGCCTGTTTTCGCAATATTCATGATTTCTTTGTAACGCCATGAGCATTTCCGAAAAGACAAATGAGTCTGCGTCTTTCCCGATAAAAACATATAAAGCAAAAGAAAGAATCCGATGGTTTGGGAAATTGCGGTGGAAATCCCGGCGCCTTCGATGCCCATTCCGAGTTTTACCATCAAAATCCAGTCGCCGAAAATATTTAGGATGCCGCCTGCGGTCAGCCCTACCATAGCGAATAGCGCCCGGCCTTCATACCGCAAAATATTGTTCAGGACGCAGCTTGCCGTCATGACCGGTGCTGCGAGAAGGATAAAGGAACTGTAAGTTCTGGCGTAGGGAAGTATCGTCTCCGTGCTGCCGAGAAGCCTCATGAGCGGATTGATAAAAAGGAATCCAAAGGTTAGGATGGCCGTTCCGGCGATGAGCGAGCAGGCAAAACTGGTCGATGCCGTGACAGATGCGTGCTCCAGTTTTTTCTGTCCCAGTTTTCGCGCGATGATGCTTCCGGCGCCGTGCCCGAACATAAAGCCGAACGCCTGAATGATCGCCATGAGACCGAAAACGACGCCGGTCGCCCCGCTGGCGCTTGTACCGGCTTTGCCTACGAAAAATGTATCGGTCATATTGTAAAAACTCGTAACGAGCATGCTGATCGTCGTCGGGACGCCCAGCGAAAGGATAAGTTTGTGGATGGGCGTCTCGGTCATCTTTATATAGTGTTGTGCTGTGGATTCTTTCATTGTTCCAGCGCCTCTTTTCTGTGTTGTTATTGTAAATATCCATATCTATATTATCATGAATTTTGCAATTTAACAACTGCATAACCCCACATTATTTTTGCTGGGCGCATGTGGCGGCGATGCCAGACCGCATCAGAGTTAGGACTTGACAACCTCCGATTATTCAATATACTTATAATAAGATGATTGGGAGGTGCCTATGTTTTACTTAAAAAAATATGTAGAAAGCGGGAGGGCTTCGAGGTTATACCGGGTACTGCTCGTTATCTGGGACGCCCTGTGTATCAACTTCTGTTCTTTTGCGGCTTTATTTATCCGGTATGAGATGAATTGGAGCCGTTTTATAAAAAGCGGAATTACAGCGGACTATCCGCAAGGTTACGTGACGACTTTAAATGAGATGATCGTGGTAAATACGCTTATCACGCTAATTATTTTTGCGTTGTTCCGGCTGTACAACAGCGTGTGGCGTTACGCCAGCCTGCGTGAAGTGTTGGGGATTGCGGCGGCTTGCGGATTGTCGGCAGTTGTGCATTTCCTGACGATCTTCGGTACATACCGCAGGCTTCCGCGTTCTTATTTTGTCATTTATCTCCTTCTTTTGTTCATTATGACGATGGGAGTGCGTTTTTCTTACCGGATTGTGCGGCTGCTATATAATGAAAATGTACATGGGACGGGAATGCGCAATACGATGGTGATCGGCGCCGGCGAGTCGGGCAATATGGTTATAAAAGAGCTGAAAATGAGCAACAAGCTTGACAGTAATATTTGCTGCATCATTGACGATAATAAATCCAAACAGAATACATTTATCAACGGCGTAAAGGTGATCGGGGGAAGGGAGCGCATACTGGATGCGGCAAGATATTACGGGATTAATGAAATCATCGTCGCTATGCCCAGCGCATCCAGGAAAGAAGTTAAGGAAATCCTTGAGATCTGCCAGCAGACGGGCGCGGAGCTGAAAATACTGCCGGGAATTTACCAGTTTGTAACCGGAGAGGCAGCGGTGGAAAAACTGCGTTCGGTACAGATTGAGGATCTGCTTGGACGCGAGCCGGTGGAGACGGATCTGGAATCCGTTACGAGTTATGTGAAAAATAAGGTCGTTCTCGTTACGGGGGGCGGCGGCTCCATTGGAAGCGAGCTGTGCAGGCAGATTGCGGCGAGGAAGCCGAAAATACTGATTATCTTTGATATATACGAAAATAATGCCTATGATATCCAGCAGGAATTAAAGGCGGAGTATCCGCATATGCACTTGGAGGTGCTGATCGGTTCTGTGCGGAACACGCGCCGGGTGGATGAAATATTTGCGCAGTATCATCCGGACATTGTTTATCATGCGGCGGCGCACAAGCATGTTCCGCTGATGGAAGACAGTCCGAATGAGGCGATCAAAAATAATGTATTCGGAACATACAAGACGGCGCTTGCCGCAGATAAATACGGAACGAGGAAGTTTGTGCTTATTTCTACTGACAAGGCGGTAAATCCAACCAATATTATGGGGGCGTCAAAGCGGCTCTGCGAGATGATCGTGCAGGGATTGAACCGCCATTCATCTACGGAATTTGTAGCGGTCCGCTTCGGGAATGTACTGGGCAGTAACGGAAGCGTGATTCCGTTGTTTAAAAAGCAGATTGAGGCCGGCGGTCCGGTTACGGTTACGGATAAAAGAATTATCCGATATTTTATGACAATTCCGGAAGCGGTCGCCCTTGTGCTGCAGGCGGGGGCGTTTGCAAAGGGCGGTGAAATTTTTGTGCTTGATATGGGAGAGCCGGTTAAAATCGATGATCTGGCGAGAAATCTGATCAAGCTTTCAGGCTATGTTCCGGATGAGGATATCCGGATCGAGTACACGGGGCTTCGTCCGGGTGAAAAACTGTACGAAGAAATGCTCATGGATGAAGAGGGGCTGACCGAGACGGATAATAAACGGATTCATATCGGCAGGCCAATCGAGTTTGACGAGGTGATATTTTTCGACTATCTGGAAAAGCTATATGAAAGCGCGTACAACGAAGCGCCCAATATCCGCGAGCGAGTAGCGGAAATGGTCGATACCTATACGATTCGCGAAGAGGATCGTCTGAGGGGAAGGAAGGTTTTAGGCGATAAGTTTTCAGATTTTTATGAGTCCAGCAAAAAGTTTGGACTGCGCGATTAGTTGCTGATCTGGTGCATGTTCGAATTGGAATCGATGCAGAAATGGAGGCTGTATGATCATAAAAAAAATATTGCTGGCTGTGATGCGGCTTTTTCCGCTCAGGCGCATTCTTGTGTTTGAGAGCCATCCGGACTTTTCGGATAATTCTCTGGCGCTATATGAAGAGATGATCCGGCGGGGCGTCAACAAGCGCTACCGCATTTATTGGATTCGCACGTTTCACACGGAAGAGGAAGGCGAGCCGCCGCTTCCTGAAAACGTTGCTACGGTGCAAAAGGAGCCGCATACGTTTTGGGAATCAGTAAAACGGGCATATGTGCTGAATTGCTGCCGTTGCATCATTGACTGCAATTCATTTGTTTATAAAAGAAGAAAGAATCAGGTGAGGATTCATCTCGGACATGGGATGCCGATTAAGATTGATTTGGAATACAGCCGCAAATTCGGGGACTGTGATAAATATGTGGTGCAGTCGGAATTTTGGAAGAAAATTTATACGGAAAAAATATTGGTGCCCGAAGACGTCCTCTGTTATGATGGATATCCGAGGAATGATGTGCTTGTGAAGCCCGTTCAAAATAAAGCGTGGCGGGCGTCGGTCCATGCGTTCCGCAAGGTTTTGATCTGGATGCCTACGTACCGGCAGCACAGGTATAACACGGATCGGGTAATGAGAACGGAGTATCCGTACGGCATGCCGACGGTGCATAATTCAGGCGAATTGGAGCGTCTGGAGGAAGCTTTGGAACGGGGAAATGTCCTCTTGCTGTTTCGCCCGCATCCTGTTCAGGATTTGTCTGTCTTTGAACGATATGCTTTTTCTCATATACAGATTGCCGACGACGATTATCTCAGGAAATTCGACATGGCATTGTATGAGCTTCTCGGCAATACGGATGGCCTGATTACGGATTATTCTTCCGTTTATTTTGATTATTTGCTGACAGGCCGTCCGGTCGCTCTGACGATTGAAGACATCCGTTCATATTTTGAATATTTTACCCCGGCGTTTTCAGATTATAAAGAATACATCAAAGGATATTACGTGGAGAGCTTCGAACAGCTTCTTGCGTTTTTGGAAGCGATGGCGGCGGGCGTAGATACGTGCCGTTTCGCGAGGGAGATGGCAAAAAAGATGTTCCATAAGGATACGGACGGTACGTCCGCCCGCAGGATCGCAGATCTGCTTGCAGATGAATATGGGATTTGCTGAGCATGCCGCGGGGGGATTTCGCATACTTTTAAGTAAGCGAAAATAAATTCAGGGTTTGCAGTATGGAAATTTATGTTGTACAGAACGGCGATACCGTAGATGGGATTGGCACCATGTTTTCAGTGTCCCCGGAGAGCGTTATATGGAATAATCAGCTTGTCTATCCATATGAGCTGGCGGTCGGGCAGGCTCTCCTGGTCGGTGAGTTTGACGGGACAGCTGCTCCGGAGCGGCGAAAGGCGGGCGGATACGCGTATACGTATATCAGCCGGTGGGTATTGGAGCAGACGCTGCCGTTTTTAAACCGGCTGTTTGTATTTTCTTATGGATTTACAACCAGCGGCGATATCATCGACCCGCCGAGGGACGATTCATGGATGATCCGGATGAGTTTGGAGCAGCGGGTCATTCCGATCCTGACGCTTACGCCGTTAGGACAGGATGGAAAATTTAATAATAATCTGATTCATGAGGTTATCATAAACGAGACCGTGACGGATCGCCTGCTTATGAACCTTGTCTCACTGATGCAGGAAAAAGGATATGGGGGAATTGATATTGATTTTGAGTATATTCTTGCCGGGGACAGGGATTTTTTTACGTCATTTGTGCAGCGGACAGTGGAAATTATGCATTCTTATGGCTTCACCGTTTCCGTGGCGCTGGCGCCGAAGACGTCTGCCGACCAGAAAGGATTGCTGTATGAGGGGAAAGATTATGCCGCGATCGGAGCTGCGGCGGATGAGGCGCTTTTGATGACGTATGAATGGGGATACAAATACGGTCCGCCCATGGCGGTCGCACCCCTCAATATGGTAAGGCGGGTGGTCGAGTATGCGGTCTCGGAAATTGACAATTCCAAAATCAATCTCGGAATTGCCAATTACGGGTACGACTGGCCGCTTCCCTTTGTGCGGGGGGAAACGGCTGCGAAGACGATCGGAAACATTGAGGCGGTCCGGATTGCGATTCAGTACGGAGCGCAGATCCGATTCGACGAACTTTCCCGATCGCCCTATTTTAATTATACGGATGAAGAGGGAACGGAACATGTGGTCTGGTATGAGGACGCGCGGAGCCTGCAGGGGAAATACGGCCTTATGGATGAATACCGGCTCAACGGAATTGGCGTATGGCAGATCATGCGCTGGTACCGGGCTATGTGGCTGCTGTTTTTTTCCGGACGGGAAGGATGAGGGCGGTCTGATATTCACAAAAAGTTCACAAATGTGTCATTGATAATTATTTCACGGTGTTATATCATGATATACAAAAAGCAGTGATGCAGCAATTTAGGAGGAAATGAACGGTGTTATCAAAATTAAGCGTAAAAAAGCCATATACGGTATTGGTTGCAGTTGTACTCATTCTAGTTCTCGGCTATTTGTCATTTCGCAGTATGAGTACCGATCTTCTGCCGGATATGGAGTTTCCGTATGCGGTCGTTATGACTACATACCCCGGCGCGAGTCCGGAGGAGGTAGAGTCGGCTGTTACAAAGCCGGTTGAACAGGCGATGGCAAGCATTACCAACATGAAGGAAGTATCCTCTGTATCAAATGCAAACGTATCGATTGTCATATTGGAATTTAATGATAACACGGATATGAATACGGCGACGATCGACATGAGAGAGAGTCTGGATATGGTGTCTGCCCAGTGGGACGATGCGATTGGAAGCCCGACGATTATGAAAATCAATCCGGATATGATGCCGATTATGGTGGCGGCGTTGGATTATGACGAGATCGGCCGCGTGGAGGTGACAAACCGCGCCAAAGCGGATATTATACCGGAGCTGGAGAGTGTGGAGGGAGTGGCGTCTGTCAATACCTCGGGCGAGGTGGAAAAGAAGGTCGAGGTCATCATACAGCAGGATAAGCTCGACAAGATGAATCAGAAAGTGAAGGATGCGGTAGAGGGCAAGCTGGATGACGCAAAGGAGGAAATAACCAAAAATAAAGATAAGATAAAGGACGGAAAAGAGGAGCTGAGCCAGAAGCAGGAAGACGCCGCAGGTCAGCTTGCCGAGGGCGAGGCGAAACTGGCAAAATCTTCCAAGAAAATGGAGAAAACGCTGGAGACGTTGAATAAGAACCTAAAGACACTGAAATCCAAAGAAAAGACGCTGGCGGATTCGGAAAAGAAAATGAACGAGGGTCAAGTAGAGATAAAGGCGCAGAAAGTCAAAGTCGAATCGACGATTAAGACTCTGAAAGAAGCAAAATCAGGATTAGAGCAGCTGAAAACCGGACTTGACGGACTGAACGCGCAGAAAAAGGCGATCGAGGGTCAGGTCGCCGCCTATGGGGAGTCGGCGCAGCTCAGATTGCAGCTGGAGGCGGTTGAGGCTCAGATCAAGGTAATTCAGTCCAAACTGTCAGAGCAGGGAATGACGGAAGCGGATCTCGACGGAAAGCTTGTGGAGGCGGAGCAGGGATTAGCTCAGGCACAGGCGGGATTAAAGGAGATTAAAAATCAGGAAACAAAGCTGAAAAAGGGAAAGAAAGAGCTGGAGAAAGGGAAAAAACAGATTGCGGCGGGGAAAAAGCAGTTGGCAAACGCAATACAGAAATTGAAAAAAGGCCAGCTGTCCGTTGAAGAGGCAACACAGGAACTCAGCAAGCAGAAAGTGTTGTCGGCGATCAAACTCAGCGTGGCGGAATCCGAGGTGTTAAGCGGCGAGAGCAAACTAAAGGAAGCGGAAAAAACACTGGAAGATACGCAGAAAACGACAAAAGAAAATACGGATCTGGAAAATATTATTACGAAGAGCATGGTAGAGGGCGTTCTGACGGCGGAAAACTTCGATATGCCCGCGGGCTATATCACGGATGACGATGCGTCCTATCTCGTAAAAGTCGGAGAAAAGTTGGAGTCGGACGAAGACATAGGAGACCTCGTCATCTGCGACATGGATCTGGATGGACTGGATCCGATCCGGCTGTCCGACGTTGCAGACGTGGCAGTCACGGATAATTCGGAGGATGTGTATGTACTTGTCAACGGAAATCCGGCCGTTGCCGTCACGATGGAGAAAGCGACCGGATATTCGACAGGAGATGTGACAGACCGGCTTGTTGAACGGTTTGAATCGCTTGAAAAAGAAAATGAGGGGCTCCACATCAGCGTACTGATGAATCAGGGAGTATATATTGATCTTGTCGTGGATTCTGTCGTACAGAACCTGCTGATTGGAGGACTTCTGTCCATTGTTATCCTGTTTTTGTTCCTGTGGGATATAAGGCCGACGATTATTGTCGCCTGTTCGATTCCGCTCAGCGTGGTTACGGCGGTCGTGCTTATGTACTTCAGCGGGGTAACTCTGAATATTATTTCCCTTTCCGGACTGGCGCTTGGGGTCGGGATGCTTGTGGATAACTCGGTCGTCGTTATAGAGAATGTATTCCGTCTCCGCAACGAAGAGGGATACGGCATAAAAGAGGCGGCGGTGGAAGGCGCCAGACAGGTGGCGGGGGCGATATTGGCTTCGACGCTTACGACGATCTGTGTATTTGCGCCGATCATTTTCACCGAGGGTATCACGAGGCAGCTGTTTGTCGATCTTGCGCTGACGCTTGCCTATTCCCTGCTGGCGAGCCTTGTTGTCAGCCTGACGCTTGTGCCGGCGATGTCGCAGGGAATGCTGAAAAGGACAAAAGAGCAGAAGGAGACAGTGATCGGGAAGATCAAGAGGGCTTACGGAAAGGCTCTTGCCGCTCTGCTTCGGAAGAAAGCGCTGGTTTTGATTGGCTCGCTGATGCTGCTGATCGCATTTGCCGCGTTGGCGGCTTCAAGGGGAACGGCATTTATGCCGGAGATGGAGAGCACCCAGATGACGCTGACGCTCTCGGCGCCGGAAGATAAGGAGATATCGGACAAAGAGCTGCAGGATATGTCCACAGAGGCGGTAAACCGCATGATGGAGATTGACGGGATAGAGACGATCGGCGCCTTGTCGGGCGGAAGCGGAGTCATGGCATCCATGTCCGGTGCGGGCAACGATGCGGTTTCCATGTATATTTTACTGGATGAGGAAACGAAACGCACCAATGCTGAGATTAAGAAGGAAATCGAGGAGAAAACGAAGGACATTCAATGCGAGATTGAAGTGAATTCTTCCGCAATGGATATGAGCGCCCTGTATGGATCGGGCATTTCGATTGAGATCAAGGGAAAAGACCTCGATAAGCTGCAGTCGCTTTCGGAAGAGCTGATTGCAAAAATTGAGAATGTGAACGGCGTGACAGAGGTGTCAAACGGTTTGGAAGAGGACAGCCAGGAATTCCGCATCACCGTCGATAAGGCAAAAGCGATGCGGTACTCGCTTACGGTCGCGCAGGTGTTCCAGAAAATTAATGAAAAGATTAAGGAAGCGTCTTCAGCGACGACAGTATCTACGGATACAGACGAACTGAGCGTGTATGTAAAGGACGATAAGGATACTTCGATCGATCGCTCGGATTTAAAGAAAATGAAAATTGAATATACCGATACGATGACGCAGAAAAAGAAGAAAGTGAAACTTAGCAAGATTGCAGATTTCAGCATGGCGAACTCGCCGCTTTCGATTAACCGGAGAAGCCAGAGCCGATATATGACGGTTTCCGCTGAGATCGGCGAAGGCCATAATATCGGTATTGTCAGCAATGACATAAAAGCGGCTCTGAAGGGATATGAGCTTCCGGCCGGTTACAGCATGGAATTTACCGGTGAGGATCAGACGATCAATGAGTCGATGGGGCAGGTAGCGCTCATGTTCGTGGTCGGCGTGCTATTTATGTACCTGATCATGGTGGCGCAGTTTCAGTCGTTATTGTCGCCCTTTATTATCCTGTTTACCATCCCGCTTGCATTTACGGGCGGATTTATGGGACTGTGGATTTCTGGAAGCGAGATCAGCGTCATTGCGATGATTGGCTTTGTCATGTTGTCCGGTATTATTGTCAATAACGGCATCGTGCTTGTGGATTATATTAACCAGCTCAGAATACAGGGTATGGAAAAATATGAGGCGATCGTGGAAGCCGGAGTGACGAGGCTCCGTCCGATTCTTATGACGGCGCTGACGACGGTTCTCGGTTTGGTTCCGATGGTGCTGAGCAGCGACAGCGGCTCAGATATGGTTCGGCCGATGGCGATCGTGACGATAGGGGGACTCGTATACGGCACGCTTTTGACTCTGTTTGTTGTGCCTTGTATCTATGCAGTGCTGAACCACAGAAAATATAAATGATTGCAGCGGAAAGAGGGAAAAATTTTATGAATGCACCGATTGGTGTTTTTGATTCCGGCGTGGGCGGACTCACTGTGATGAGAGAGATTATGAGACAGCTTCCCGGGGAAAATCTCGTGTATTTTGGCGATACGGCGAGAGTTCCCTACGGAAGCAAGTCGAAGAGCATTGTTTTGCGCTATAGCCGGCAGATTGTGCGTTTTTTGCAGACAAAGCGGGTTAAGGCGATCGTGATCGCCTGTAATACGGCGAGCGCGCTCGCCCTTGACGAAATCCGGAAGGAAATCGACATTCCGATCATCGGCGTGGTCGAGCCGGGGGCGGTCATGGCGGCAGACACGACGAAAACGAATAATATCGGGGTTATCGGTACGGACAGTACGATAAAGAGCGGGATATATAATAAGTGCCTGCACAGGATCAATCCGGAGATTACCGTTGTGAGCAAGGCGTGCCCGCTATTTGTGCCTCTTGTGGAGGAGGGGCTGTGGGAGGATCGCGTGACGGAGGATATTGTAGGACGGTATCTGCATGAACTCAAGGAATACGATATTGATGCGCTCGTTCTCGGATGCACCCATTATCCCTTGCTCCGGCGGATGATCGGCCGGGAGATGGGGGAGGGAGTGAAACTCGTAAATCCGGCATATGAGACGGCGAAATCGCTGAAAGCTCTTTTGACGGAGAAAAATCTGCTGAACGTAAGCGGTATAGATGTCGTTGAACCCACATATGATTATTATGTCAGCGACGGCGTGGAAAAATTCACCTCTTTTGCAGAGGATGTTTTGTCCTGCCATGTGGGAAAGGCGGATATAGTCAATATTGAATCGTATTAAAAAATGGATGCTTATTGTACTTTTGTTTATTACAGTACCAGTCGAGACGGGCTGGATCCTGAACGGCGTATGCGCAGACAGAGCGGCGCCGCTTGAAGAGGATGCGGAAGTGTTCCGGTGTTTTGATATCGGAGCGGATGAACTGAAAGAAATGGAGCCGTTTTCCGCGCGAAAATACCGAACGCTGGCAAGGCGGCTCTTATATGGAAAAGATCATGTGCCTATCGCTTTTTCCGTCCAGCTCGATAAGGAGATCGTCGATGGATACGCAGATGCGTTTGCTACCGTTTTAAGCGACGCCAGCTGTTTTCCTGTCGCCTTTGACGGCGTAAACGGAGAGACGTTTTCTTATGAAAATTCGTGGGGGACAGCCAGAAATTACGGCGGGAACCGACGGCATGAAGGCGTCGATATCATGACGTCCAACAACGAGCCGGGATATTTTCCGGCAGTCAGCATATGCGACGGCGTAGTCGAGAAAATGGGCTGGCTTGAGCTTGGCGGTTACCGGATTGGAATACGGAGCGAGCACGGCATGTATGCATACTATGCCCATTTGGATTCCTACCGCAAAGGGTTGAAAACAGGGGACGCCGTGCGCGCGGGCGAGACGGTTGGGTACGTCGGAAATACGGGGTATGGCGAGGAGGGCACGAAAGGCAAATTTGACGTGCATCTTCATTTCGGCATGTATATTGATATCGCCGGGGAGGAAACGAGCATTAATCCGTATGGGATATTACGATACTTGGAGGGAAGCGTGGATAGGCGGTGAAATCGCCTGCTCACGCCGGAAGAATCGCAGAGCGGTTCTTTGCTATTGGCGCAAAAGGCGCGCGCGAATGGAGGATGAAAATGGACGGGAAAACAAACCGGATGGATCGGTGGCGCGGGATAAAATGCGAACCGGATTATATAAGAAAGCAAAAGATTTTTCAAAGCTGCGTGCTTTTGGCTTTCATCGCGGCGGCCGTGGGACTTTTTCTCATTGGCTTTCTGATTACGAAAACGAGGGCTAATATTTTCACGGTGCTTGCGATTCTGACGGCGCTTCCCGCAGCGAAGAGGGTGATCGCCCTTGTAGTAATGCTGCCTCGCCGGTCGGTGGAGAGGGAGCGCTATGACCGGATGAAAAGTGCGGTCTCGCCGGACGAGGCGCTCTTGACCGACTATGTATTTACTTCCGCAGATAAGGTGATGAGTTTGGATTTTGTCATAATCGGGGGGCAGACGGTGACAGGAGTCTGTCCGGGCGGACATGCTGCGGACTCCGCAGCGGGAAAGAGGGAAAGGGAGTATATGCTGGATTATCTGAGTAAGGTTGTACATGAGGCTGCGCCCGAATACCGCATACGGCTGGAGGAAACGGATGAAAAGTTTTATGAGCGGCATGCCGGAATCGGCGGAAAAGAGAATCCGGGAACAGACGAGGAGAGGGATGAAGTTGTAAAACGTTTGAAAATACTTGCCGTATAACGTCAGGTTTTTGGGAGAAAATGCGCCGATGAGGGAAATAACAATAGGAAAAAACCAGGGCGGCCAGCGCCTCGATAAATTTTTGGCGAAATATATGAAACATGCGCCGAAAAGCTTTTTATATAAAATGCTTCGAAAAAAAAATATCAAATTGAACGGAAAGCGGGCGGAGGGCAATGAAAAACTGGCGGATGGGGACGTTGTGACGCTCTATCTCTCGGAGGAAACGATCGAAAAATTTACTGCCCGTCCCGCTGCGGTCCGGCCGGAGGCATTGGAGGCGTTTCCGCTTGATATCATTTATGAAAATGAGCACATCGCCCTCATCAATAAGCCGGCCGGGATTTTGTCGCAAAAGGCAAGAGCGGATGATATCAGCCTTGTGGAACAGTTTGTACAGTATGCAGGCAAAGAGGCGGCCGATGGATTTACGCCCGGCATTTGCAACCGCCTTGACCGGAATACGAGCGGTATCGTCATAGCGGGGAAGACGCTTGCCGGCCTCCAGAAGATGTCGGAACTGCTGCGAGACAGGCGGATTGCAAAATATTATCTGGCAGTCGTAAAGGGCGAAATGACGCAAAAGGCGGTTATTTCAGGATATTTAAAAAAGAACTGCAAAACAAATAAGGCGGAATTGTATCCGGATAAGGCGCCGGACAGCTCTTATATCCGGACCGGCTACGAGCCGATTTGCAGCGACGGGGCATATACGCTGCTGCGCGTGAGGCTCTTTACCGGAAAGACGCATCAGATACGAAGCCATTTGAGCAGTATAGCCCATCCGATCGCAGGGGATGCAAAATACGGCGGGCGGGTGCGGGGCGGCATGCTGAAGCGGCAGCTGCTGCATGCATATGAAATCGAATTTCCGGTACTCTCAGAACCGTTCGCGGATTTGAGCAAAAAAAGATTCCGGGCTGAAATCCCGGCGGATTTTTATAAAGAAAAATTTGCAGCAAGATTAATAGAAAGGATGAGTGAACGATGAAACAGGCAGTGATGTTATTTGCAACCGGATTTGAGGAAGTGGAGGCGCTGATGGCCGTGGATATTTTGCGGAGAGGCGGGGTGGAGGTCAAACTTGCCTCCATCACGGAAGATATGGCCGTGTGCGGCTCGCACGGGATTCAGGTGGGGATGGATACGACTCTTGTACAGACAGAGTTAAAGGAGATGGATGCGATACTGCTTCCGGGCGGGATGCCGGGGACGCTGAATCTGGGAAAGGATGAGGCGGTGTGCCGCGCATTGAAACAGATGAACGAAGCGGGGAAAATCGTGGGAGCGATCTGCGCGGCCCCTTCTGTTCTCGGAGCATGCGGGATATTGGAGGGCAGGCGGGCGACCTGTTATCCGGGTTTTGAGGACAAGCTGACAGGCGCGGAATTTGTGGATGAGATGGCGGTGGCGGATGGGAACGTCGTCACGAGCCGGGGGCTTGGAACCGCGATGGAATTTGGATTTATGCTTTTAAGTATTCTCGAATCGCAGGAAAAATCCGATGAAATAAGGCGTTCTATTGTTTTCCCATATTAATCCGCCAAAAAAATGTTGCATTGAAGCAATTATTGTGCTATAATGTCGTACGCAGTAAAAAAAAAAAGAAAAGGAGGAACTTTTTTATGAGAAAAAGGTTCGCAAGCAAAGTGTTAGCCGGAACCTTATCATTGGCAATGGTACTTGGACTCGGAGTTACAACGACTTCGAACACAGCGTCAGCAGCCAAGGTGAAAGTAAAAAAAGTCACTGTTACTTCACCGTCGGGTAAAACGGCTTACGTAGCTAAAGGGAAAAAGATCAGTTTGAAGGCGACTGTAAAAGCAACGCCAAACAAAAAAGCAAATAAAGGCGTAACTTATAAGTCGGCAAACAGCAAAGTTGCTTCCGTAAACAAAAAGGGACAGGTAAAAGGCGTAAGCGTCGGAAAGACAAAAATCACCGTAACCTCCGCAAAAAATAAAGCGAAAAAAGCGACGATCAAAGTTGTAGTACAGAAAATAGCCGCAAAGAAAGTGAAATTAAGCGTATCCAAGCTTACGCTGGCAGTCGGCAAAACGAAGAAGCTGAAAGCGACGGTAACGCCGAAGAAGGCAAGCAAGAAGATCGAGTGGACGTCATCGAAAAAGAAGGTGGCTACGGTCAGCTCAGCAGGCGTTGTAAAAGGAAAGAAAGCCGGTACTGCTACGATCACGGCGAAGGCAGCAGATGGAAGCGGCAAGAAAGCAACCTGTAAAGTAACGGTAGGTAATGGAATTAAGAGCATCAAAGTGCCGCACTCCTATATAGTGACAGTTTCTCTGAACAAGGCAAAAGCAAATTTGGCAGTAAAAGACTTCAAAGTGCAGACAAAGTCGGTTCAGAGCAGAAAATATGCGACTACAAATGAGATTGAAAAGGTTCGCACGCAGGATGGCGGAAAGACCTATGATCTGATTCTTGATGATAGCATTTATGAGGATTCCTACGTGAAGGTTACTCTCGGCAAAAATTCTTTAGAGACTTTTGTAGAGAAGATTGCGGACTATGGTTATGGCGAAAATCCGATTGAGCGCGTGCAAGGTACTCAGGGCAAATCCTACTCATCCAATTGGTACATTTACGGATGCGATACAGTGGGAGCGATCAAGTATTCGGTGACCGGGCTTCCGGCCGGACTGAAGGCATACGTATCGAAGGACAAGACGTCTGTCAATATCAGAGGCGTATTTACAAACGTAGAAAATGGGACGACAGCTACGCTGACCGGCGTGGATGAGAAGGGCAAGACTGTTAAGAAGAGTTATGTGTTCTATGTAGGAAATAAGAAGACGATTACCGGAAATGTTCTGAGCAGAACCGTTCTCTCTTTTGTACCGGATAATCCGGAGACAAAGGCAGATGAGGAGACAGGATATAATTTCCTTGCTCACCGCGACGATATTGTCGAAAACTGGGCATGCATCTCGGGCGGTTCCGGTAGCTATGAGTATTCCGTTAGCGGACTTCCGGCGGTTGTAGATACGATGACTGTGGAGGGAAGGGTTTCCTCTACTGTGAAAGATGAGTATGGCGATTCTAAGGAGATGGCGATTACTGCCGGAACCTACAATGCGGTTCTTACGGTTAGGGATGAGTACGATCCGACGCTTTCCGCACAGTTCCCATTCACCATCACCGTGACAGACGGCGTGACAGTGAGCGGTTCTGTAAAAGATGCGGCAGGGACTCCGGTCAAGTATGCTTCCGTATATGGCGCTACCAAGATGGATGCGTATGGATTCCGCAATGAACTGAGCTCTGAAACAAAGAATGATGGAACGTATGCTACCAGAGTTATTCCTGGCAATTACTACACATCTGTCGGCGGCTACAATGATTCAGTCGGTTATGATCTGAGCGTCGGAAATAACTTTGCCGCAGCTTCTGTAAAGGATTTTGCGCTGCCGACGTATAAGGTGAGCTTTACGACAACGATCGCAGGAGCAGTTGCGTATACTACAGGCTCTACTCCGTACTTTGTCGATCAAGATGGGCGTACTTACGCGCTGAACTATGATCGGGATGATTATACGCTGTATGCATATCTGAGAGCGGGTTCCTATGAGATGCAGCCGGCGGTTGGCCAGATTGGCAGCGACGTGCTTGCAGATATTGGTTATAACAATACAATCTATGCTTATACTAAAGTATCAACAGAGCCATATAAAGATGGCGTGAAGACCGGCGTGTCTTATTCGGATCGCGTTGGCGAGCGCGCTTGGCAGGTATCCTGCGCGCCGTTTACGGTAGCAGGAGCTGCAAGCATCCAGCTGACTGGCGCAATGCTTCCGGAAGGTGCAAGCACTGGTTATGATTGGTAATGGGATGAATAAAGTTCTCCGTATCACGGCATAACGAAGAATGTTTCAAAGGATCTTGGCGGGAATGTCCGCCGGGATCCTTTTTCAGTTGCAAAAAACACAATCTTTTGTTATGATAAAGAATAGATTTGAAGAGAAATGAGGGGAAGCATGAAACCTTGGAAACATTTTAGCACCATTACAAGACACCGGCATCAGGTTATAAGAAATTGTTTTTATGCCGGGATTTTTTGGCAGGGACTGCGACATGATCTGTCTAAATATTCCCCGACGGAGTTTATACCGGGGGCAAAATATTACCAGGGAAACCGAAGCCCGAATGCCGAGGAGCGGGAGACGATCGGTTATTCTGCAGCGTGGCTGCACCATCAGGGAAGGAATAAACACCATTTTGAGTACTGGCAGGATTATAACCCGCAAACCCGGATGAGGGAAGCGGTGAAAATGCCGCTGCGGTACGTGAAAGAGATGTTCTGTGACAGGGTGGCGGCGAGTAAGATATATTATGGCAAATCGTATACGGAGGATATGCCGCTGACCTATTATGAGAAGGGAAAGCATTGCCGCATCATACATCCGGAAACGGCGGAGCTTCTCGAGCGTTTGCTCAGGATGCTGAAGGAAAAGGGAGAGAAGGAAACTTTCCGTTATATAAAAGGTTTAAAACAATATTAAGCTGGAGGACGCGATGATAGAAAATGTAGTTGATTTAATAGGAAATACTCCGCTCGTAAGTTTGCGGCAGACAACCGGTCTGCCTATTTATGCAAAAGCGGAATTTTTAAATCCCGGCGGCAGCATCAAAGACCGGGTGGCAAAAAATATGATTGAACAGGCGGAAAAAAATGGCGAATTGAAGCCCGGTATGACAATTATTGAGCCGACAAGCGGCAATACCGGGATTGGCATTTCTTTAGTCGGAGTCCGAAAGGGTTACCGGGTCATTATCGTAATGCCGGAAAATATGAGCGAGGAGAGAAAAAAAATCATATGCGCGCTTGGGGCGGAGCTCGTCCTGACGCCGCCGGAGGAGAGTATCGGCGGTTCCGTAAAAAAAGCGGAAGAGCTGGCGCGGGAAATCGGGGAGTGCTTTATACCGCAGCAGTTTAAGAATCCGAACAATCCCGATATCCATTACCGGCAGACGGCGTCAGAGATCTACGAGCAGATGGATGGAAAGATAGATATATTTGTTTCCGGACTTGGCAGCGGCGGTACGCTGCAGGGGATCGGGAAGTATTTAAAGGAAAAGGATCCCGGCATTAAAATCGTGGCGGTGGAACCGAAAAATGTCTCGGCGCTGCTGGGTCATGAACCGGGACTGCACAGCATTCAGGGAATCGGAGACGGATTTATACCGGATGTGCTTGATACATCGCTGATCGATGATATTGTGGAGGTGTCGGATGAGGATGCGATCCGGACGACGAGAGAGCTGGCGGGCGTTCAGGGACTTCTGTGCGGCACTTCGTCCGGCGCCAATGTATGGGCATGCAGGAAAATGGCGGAAAAGTATGGAGATGATAAGAGAATTGCGACCGTGCTTGCAGACCGAATCGAGAGATATTTCAGTACCGGACTTCTTGGATGATTTCCTTTTTTTGGATGCTTTTTTGCGACGCGTTGCCATATGTTTGTATATTTTTCAGGTATGATAAGGAAAGTGATAATACTTGTAGAAGAGAGGAAAAGGATATGAAAGTCAGAAAGATCTCGTATATTGTGTTTTTAGCGTTTGCTGTAGCGTTGTTTTTCGCGGCGGATAGCGGGGTTACGGTGAACGGTCAGGTGAAGCAGGCGCAGACGCCGGAAACAGCGGTTTCGGACGATTCCGGGGAAGTCCGCGCGGTCTGGGTCTCTTTCTATGAATATAAGGGAGCCGGGCTGAAAAACAAATCTGAGAGCGTTTTCCGCACGAATGCGGACAAAATGTTCCGGCGCATCAGGGACAATGGCTGTAATACCGTTTATTTTCATGTGCGTGCGTTTGACGACGCCATATGGCTGTCGGACAATTTTGAATTTAGTAAATATATGGGAAAAAATAAACCGGAATATGACCCGCTGGCGATACTCATCGAGGCGGCGCACAAGTATGGCCTGTCATTTCATGCGTGGATGAATCCATACCGGATTACACAGAGCAAGGTCTACGACCCGTCGAAGCGATCCACAAACAGTCGGATTTTGCTGGCGGTGAGGGAAGTGATTGACAATTATCCGGTTGACGGCATACATTTTGACGATTATTTCTATCCGTCAAAAGGGCACAAACAGTATAAAAAATATGCATCGCTCTCCGCTGGGCAGAAAATGTCATATACGAATGCAATGGTGAAGTCGGTGTATAATACTGTTAAGGAAAAGTCATCCGCGCTGAAATTCGGCATCAGCCCGGCGGGAAATGTTGATTATTGTACGTCGATTGGCGCGGACGTTAGGACGTGGATGAGCAAGACCGGATATGTAGATTATATCGTACCGCAGATATACTGGTCCAACGAGTACAAAATCGGCAAAAGCAAAACCAGGATGTTTGACCAGCGTCTGAGCCAATGGAAGAAGCTGAATACGGCAAATATACCGATGTATATCGGGCTTGGCCTGTATCGGGGCGGTATGAAGGACAGCGCCGATCTCGGATGGCGCAAAAGTTCAAAAGTTATTGCCAGCCAGATCAGTAAGACAAGGCGAAGCGCTAAGGTTTCGGGGTATTCGCTTTTCAGTTATGAAAGCCTGTATAAAAAGACTTGCCGTAAAGAAGTAAAAAACATGCTGTCGCGCATTTCTGCCGTCGCGATTTCCGGCGGAAAGCAAAGCATAAAGGCTGGCGAGACGCTCGCTTTAAAGGCTTCGGCGTGCCCGCTCCGTCTGGGAAAGGCCATTACATGGACATCGTCTGATAAATCAGTGGCTTCGGTTTCTTCAAATGGAGTGGTAAAGGCAAAATCGGCGGGGACAGTGACGATATATGCTTCATGGAAGAACAGGAAGGCGGCGCTGCAGATTCAAGTGGTTTCGTAACGGTTCCCAGGCGGAAAAGGAGGATGGAAGCAAATGGCGGTGATCTTGATTGCGATTGGGCTGCTTTTTACCGGAATTGACATATACGGCACATTCGGATTTTATTATCCGGAATTTCATGTGGCCGGACGTGTCGGCAGCCATGAGCTGAGCGAGTCGATTCAAGAATACACGGTGGAAAATATTTTGGGTAATCAGGTTCAGGTTGATTATCTGCTTGATGCGGTCGGATGCATTTTCATCCTGATCGGCGTCTGTATGCTTATTAAGCACAATAAGCAGTTTATCCTCAGCATGCCGTTTGTCTTTTTGACGGCGGCGGCTTCTGTTTTGCTGCGGCTCAGCGGTTTTCTCGTGCAGGGACCGGAGATGGTTGTCTGGATATTGGTTCTGTATTTTCTGCTCGCATTTTTTGAGCTGCTCATGGAATATTTCGTCGTGTACTGTGCGGCGGGGGCGACGGATGTTCTTGTCAACCGGGCGTCTAATACGAGAATGCTTTTTGGCTGGTGGGTTACGGCATTTTGCCGGGTATTTATGGTGTTTCTTACGTTTGTCGGGCACTTTGGCGTGGCGAAATGGTATGAGGCAGTCCAAGTTCTGGCGGCGGTTTTTTATCTGTATCATCTGATCCGGGCGAGAAAGTATGTGGGACAGAGCGAGCCCTTAAAGATCGGGAAGAGAAGAAAGCGCGACAAAAATAGGGAGTGATCATTTATATACTCATTTATGTAATATGATACAAAAATTTTCATTAACTTTTGTGGATTTGTGACAATTTACAAATCTGCAAAAGGGTGATATGATAATTTCATTCCACCGAAAAAATGAAAAGGGGGGCATCGACAGATTGAAAATTGCTTTTTGGAGCAATTCACCGGGGAAGTCAGGAGTTACAGGAAATCTATCCTGTATCAGTATAGTATCGGCCATGTACCAGCCGTCTGAGATGGTACTATTCGAGAATCATGTAAGCATCAACAATCTAGGCAGTACGTTTCTAAATCAAAATTCCTATGACAGATTGCAGGAGAAAAATTCATATTTTGTAGAAAATGGGCTGGGGAGGATTTTAGGTTATTGTGATATGGGAAGCCTGGTAAATTCGGGTATGATATACCGATCGTGTCTTTCCATATTTAATCAGAGAGTGTTTTATCTGCCGGTCGGCGGCATGAATCAGGATCTGATGGAATACCGGTTAAAAAGGCATGCGGGAGCGGTTATGAATTTATTGCAGAAAGTGTATCCCGAAGTCTGTATTGATATATCTTCATCATCTTTGGAAAGTTCAAGAAAATTCTTAAAAGAAGCGGATCTGGTTGTGGTCAATCTTTGCCAGAACAATCAGCAGCTCTCTCATTTTTTCCGAAATTTTTCAGAAATTCAAGAAAAAGCTTTTTATGTGATAGGGAATTATGATCCGAAATCAGAGATTACAAAACATGACATAGTGAAACGATTTGGATTGCCGGGATATGCCGTGGGTACTATTCCGTATAACCGGAGATTTGCAGACGCGCTTACGAAAGGCGGGCTCATTCCTTTCTTGCTGCGGCATTACGACTGCGGGAAGGAAAATGTAAACTATGACTTTATAAGCGCGGTAAAAGAGACAGTAAGCCTGTTTGGACAGGCAAAGGAAACAGTGAAACACAAGCTGGGACAGGAGGAGAAAGGCGGCGTAAGGGATGAGGGGAAAGAGAAAACTGATATGGACAGGGCTGGCGGTTCTGTTTTTCGCGGCGGCGATACGATATGAGCCGGCTGCGCCGGGCAAAGCGTCGCTGGCAGCAGCGGGAAAAAATGCGGGTACTCAGAGGGAGCTGGAACAGGCGTTAGAGGCGCCAGGGCAGGCGACGGTTCGCCTGCGGTCAGACATTACCGTCAGTAAATGCCTGAAAGTCAAAGGGAGCAAGGTGCTAGACGGCGGAGGAAAATACCGGATTCGGAGAAAGTCTGCGTCCGGCGGTACGTATAAGGGAACCTTGTTTCAGATGCAGGGCAGCATGTTTAAGCTTAAGGACGTGACGGTGAGCGGAAGCGGGAAAAGCGTTTCTGTGAGCGGCGATATCAACGGAAAGCTGATCGAGATCGATTCGGGAACGGTAGTATTGGCGTCCGGGGCAAAGCTGACTGCCAATTATAACGCGTCCACCCTGACAGATGGCGGCGGCGGAATCACAGTGCACGCTGGTGGAACGGCAGTGATGAAGGAAGGAAGCGCCATTCGGGACAATCTCACGATAACGGGGGGAAGCGGCGTCCGGGTCGAAGCGGGCGGCATGTTTATTATGGAAGGTGGAACCATAGCAGATAATGCCGTACTCGGTCAAAGAAGAGATACCGGCTTTGACGGAAGGGGCGGTGCGATACATAATCGGGGAATTGCGATTATTCAGGGCGGAACGATTGCGGAAAATGCGGCGGCTGGATATGAAACAGCCGGAGAAAGCTATGGCGGCTATGGCGGTGCAATTTATAACCAGAGTACGCTTACGGTTACGGGCGGAACGATAAAAAACAATAAAGCTACGGCTGCCGGCGGTGCGGTTTATACGAATGAGAGCGGAACGGTCAGTATGGAAGGCGGGAAAATCTGCAATAATTCTTCTCCGGGAAAGCGCGGCGGCGGTATTTATATTTCCGCAGCTTCGGCGTTTTGTATGGATGGCGGAACGATTAGCGACAACATGGCGGAAGATGGCACGCAGATTTTTCTGTCAAGCACTTCATCCGGCACATTTACAATCCGGGACGGTACAGTGAGCGGGGGCGGAGACGTCATTTATAATAACGGCGGAACGGTGTCTGTCATGGGCGGCTCGGTCAGAAGCCGGGAGTGCGCCCTGAAGACGAAAGGAAGCAGCGAGATCCGTGGCGGCGTTGTGCTGGGCGGCACATATGGCGTGAAATACGGAGGCGGCAATTTGTCCGTATCAGGAAAGCCGCATATCAATTCGGTATATCTTGCAGAAGGCCGGGTGATTCATGCGGATCGGAACGCCGGCTTTGATGTGCCGTGCGAATTGCGTCCGGCGCTTTATGACGAGGGAGTAAAGCTCGTGCACATCTCTTCCGGGCAGAAGGCGGAGGATGTGCGGAAATCCTTTTCCCTGAAAAAGAAAGGGCGGTTTATTTTGGAAACCCTCGACGACGGGCTGTATATCGAAAGGGAAAAATACCGCGTTGTATTTGACGCGAATGGCGGTCAGGGGAATATGGATGAACAATGGGTATATGTAAATAAGGAGACGGCGCTGCGTGGGTGTACGTTCTGGAGAGAGGGTTACGCTTTTGTCGGATGGGCGACAAGCCGGACAGTGGTGAAAAAGCCGGAGGATATCATGTATCAGGAGAGGCAGCCGATAAAAAATCTGGCAGCTCACGGGAAGACGGTGCGGCTGTTTGCGCTGTGGGTGAAACGCCCTATTCTGACAAGCGAACATGACGGCCTTGTCTTTTATGAGGGCGAGCATGTGAACCGGGAGATTTTACTGCATGGGATGCGGGCGGCGGATGAGTGCGACGGAGACATCTCGGGGCAGATTGAGATCGCCAAAATTATTTTGCCGGACTCATCAGAACGCATATTGCCGGATAAGCTTTCCACAAATAAAGCAGGGCTGGGGAAGGGTGAGATCATATATATGGTCACGGATTCTTTTGGTATAAGCGCTGAGTATCGGCAGATGTATGAGGTGGCGCCAAATAAAGAGCCGGAGCTCCGTGTGCGGGATCGGTATTTTTTTACGGGGGAGTACCCCGGCAGTTTAGATAGGCAGGCAGAGCGGGATATATTGTCTGATATATGCGTCAAAGATGATGTAGAGACAGAACGGCAGATGGAAACGAACAGGACGGTATTATGGGGAGGACTGAATATAAGCAGGGAAGGGGAGTATAAAGTTACGGTCCGGGTGAAGGATCAGTACGGACACCGCTTTTATATGCAGGAGGGAGAAGAAAGGCAGTACGGATCAGGAAAAGTTTGCGAGAAGACGTTTATGGTGTATGTGGTAAATAAGGATAATGAGGATGCGCGGACGGGAAAGGACGGATTTGTGCGGTTTATAAGCGAAGAATACACGTATACGCTTCCGGACAATTCGATTTGGCGCACAGAGCCATATGCGAATGAGCTGAGCGACTCATTTCACAAAAGTGAAGACGAATACGAAGAGGTATGGAGCATTTCCGGTGAGGATAAAAAGAAGATAAAAGCGTTTGCCGGAGAAATGAGCGATCCTTTTTCGCAGGAGGCAAATGATTTGTTTTTAGAAAAATTTTCTTATCTGAGAGAAGAAAGGCAAGGTGGTTAATTTGACGGAATTTTTGCAGGAATATGGAAAAATTATAGTGGCAGTATTGGTTGTTCTGGCTCTGGTGGCGATCGTCCTTCTGTTTCGCGAACCGATCACAGAAATGTTTACGGGGTTATTCCGCAGTTTTTTTGCCAGCATGGGGGAGGAATCCGGGCTGACGCTGCCGGAATTTAAGGGAGAGAAGTGAGATGGAGCAGTTTGAAAAAAAGTATTTGCTTAAGAGGCAGGATTACGGTTTGCTGTATCCTTATATCGTGTCAGAAGATGTAACGGATATTAATTGGAATGGAAGGCAGCTGTGGATCGACGATTTGAAAAAGGGAAGGTATCTGGCGGGGGAAGTGCTGACGGAAGAGTTTGTGGAGCGTTTTGCCTCTCTGATTTCCAGCGTGGTGAGCCTGTCGTTTAACAAGGTAAATCCGGTCCTAGAGGCGGAGACGGAAGAGCTTCGTATCAGTATCGTGCATGGCTGCGTGACAAGCGCCGGGATTACGATTTCCTTGAGAAAGATACCGGCTGTCAGACGGCTGAGCCGGGACAAAATGATTGCGGAAGGATACTGCGGCAGCCAGGTGGCTGAATTTCTGGAAAATTGCATCCGCGTTCATTTAAATATTGCCATATGCGGTATGCCGGGAGCGGGAAAAACGGAGCTTTTAAAATATCTTACTACATTCATTCCGGATTCGGAACGGGTGATTACGATTGAAGATACGCTGGAAATCCATTATGGAAAAATCAATCCGAATAAAGACTGCGTGGAGATGAAGGTGGCGGAAAATTTCACATATACGGCGGCGATTAAGGCGTGCCTGCGCCAGCTGCCGCGGTGGATTATTTTGTCTGAAGCGAGATCCGAAGAGGTCAGATATTTGCTGGAATCGCTCAGCACGGGAACATACGGGCTGACAACGCTGCATACGGATGATGTCAGGAATATTCCGGATCGCATCAAGAACATGGCTGGCGGTACGATGGACGCCGGGCGGATTTTAAATGACGCCTACCGTTTTATCAATATCGGAATTTTAGTTAAGAACACGGCGGGGGCGCACGGAAAGATCACAAGGCGAATCGAACAGATCTGCGCGTTTGACCGGAGCGGGGATAATTATCTGAAAAGCGAAAACAGGATGACTATTCTCGTGGATCAAGGTGAGCTTACAGGGGAGACGCTGCCCAAAAACTTGTGCCGGCGCTTTGCGGAAAGCGGCATTTCGTCCGTTTTTCTGCCGCGCGGCAGTACGGTTTTTGGCAAAAAAGCGGGAGATTATTAGAGAGGAATGGAGGAAAATATGAATAGGGTGAAACGGTCAGGG
The DNA here is from genome assembly GCA_947591245.1 of uncultured Lachnospiraceae bacterium. GTDB lineage: Bacteria > Bacillota > Clostridia > Lachnospirales > Lachnospiraceae > Eubacterium_F. The sequence continues at coordinate 45,063 of CANQCY010000001.1, forward strand.
ATGTATTTGGTTCTTCTTTTGCCTGTGTTTTTTTTGACGCAGGTTTACGGACTGGGCAGGATATTTGCCATTCCCCTGTTTGCCGGATTTTGTCTGGCATTTAGAAAGCTTAAAAAGTACCGGGCGATGGATCGGGAATATGAGGATATTTATTTGCAGGTCACGACATATCTTGAGCAGCTCGTCTGTTCATATCGGAGGCTTGGGCATGCGGGGAAGGCGCTGGAGGACTGCCGAATTCTCTTTGATGAGGACAGCCGTATGGGGAATGCGATCGGAAGGGCAAGACATATTCTTTTGACTGGCGAGGGCGTTTTGGACGGCAATATATTATCTGCTGCGTTTGCTGAGCTGGAAATGCAGTTCGACAGCAGGAGGATGAGGATTATCCACCGCTTTATCTGTAATAGCGAAAGAACGGGAGCGGAGAGCGAGCGATCCGCGGATATCCTGCTGGAGGATCTGGAGCTGTGGAAGAACCGGACGAAAATATATCAGAACAGAAAACGGTTTATAAAAATCGAGTGCGGCATCGCTACGGCGCTCTCCCTTATGCTCTGCTACGTATCCAAGCTTTTGACGCCGCAGCAGATGGGATTTGATCTTTCGGACAGTTTGCTTTACCAGATCTCGACAGCGGGCGTTTTTCTTCTGTTTTTGTTTATCTTTGTCACGATATACAGAAAGATGTCAGGAAGCTGGCTTGACGGACGGGAGGAGTCGGAAGGAGCAGAGAGGGCGCGGAATGAACGGCTGTACCGTATCATAAGCGGAGAAAAAACGAAGGCTTCGGCGCTTACCCGCCATATGGCGAAAAGGATACTGGAGAGATACGTCAGGAACGAATTTCCGTACTGGCTTTTGCTCGTGACATTATATCTGCAGTCGGAGAGCAGCTATCAGGCGCTCCGCTATTCGATCGGAGAGACGGACGGGGCGTTCCGGATGGAATTGGAGCGTATGGTTGGGGAAATATACGATTTGCCCAGAAGTTTGGAGCCGTATCTTGGTTTTTTCGATGTTTTATCGATACCGGAGGTGCAGTCCGGAATGAAGATACTTTATTCCGTCAATGCCAACGGATATGAGGAATCGAAAAAGCAGCTGGATTTTCTTGTGGCGCAGAATAATCGGCTTATGGATAAGAATGAGAGCTATCACCACTCCAATCTGATGGCGGGGATGTCTCTGCTCAAGCAGCTGCCAATGGTCGTCTCATGTTTTAAACTGCTGATCGATCTGGTGAATTTGCTGGCGATTACGATGGGAAGCTTTCAGAATATGAATTTGTGACGGGTTGTCTGAATGGAGGGAGTATGGAAGAGTTTGTGGAGGAATTTGGAGAGGTGCTGGTAACGGTATTATTCGGCATGATAATCCTCTCAGTATTCGCACGTTTTTTGTAAATAAGAGAGATTGAATTATGCGCAATAAAGCAAAGGCGGACGCAGTTCGCCTTGCAGAAATGAGGGAAAAATGAATGAATTGATTCGGGAGTACGGAAAAACCGTTTTGTACGCAATAACGGGCGCGCTTGCCGTAGGACTGTTAGTTTATGCGTGTACGTGCATAGCGGCGTATATGGAATTTTTTGCAGACCGGCTTATGGGGGGATGAGAAGTGAGATTGTTTATTTATGAATACGGGAATGTATTATTGGGCGTTTTGTTTGCGGCGCTTATTCTGACTGTTGTGTTTTCCGGCTTTATGAAAAAATGGCAGGAGTTTGGCGGCGTAGGCGACAGCGTCAAGACGGATTTTCTGACAGACGAGGAAAAGCGCATGCCGCCGTTGCTGAAGGCATGTGATTTCAAAATCCGCGAAGGGGATCCGCTGAATGCAAAAGAGCATGTGTCGGCGTCCGATTTTGACGGGCGCGATATATCCGACCGGATTCAGATGAAATGCGTGAGAGAGAAGCCGGGGCTTTTGCGGTATGAGCTGCAGGTGGAGAGTCCGGTGACAGGCAAGGTGGCGCGAGGGAGGATGACTGTCTTGATTGACTGCCCTGCGGGAGGTGGAGTTTGAATGAGAGTCATTATAGAACATTTTATTACATTTTTGCTGCTGCTTATTTTTATATGGATCGGCATTGCCTATATTATCCAGAATGTACTGTATTCCAGTGCGAGAGAGTTCCACGGCGCTGTTGTAACACAGCTGGAAAACAGCTATTTTGATGAGGCGGTGATGGAGGATTGCAGACGGAAAGCGGAGCGGGCGGGATATGATCTGGACATTCGGATTTATGGAAGCGGAAACGAAAAAGATGCCAAAGTATCCCTCGTGTTCCGGTATGTTATTCCGCTTTGCGGCATTGAAAAAACTTATGAAATAGAGGGCTATTCGAGATGAAATCAATTGTATTATCGGCGATATGCATTAGTGCGGTGCTGCTTGTTCTGGCAATCCAATCCAAAATAAACGGAATGGCATACTGCTCCCATGAATTGGAAGAGGCGTTGTCCGTTTCGGTGTCGCAGACGCTTAAGGAAGTATTAGAACAGGACAGCTATGGAATTCATGAAAAAAATGAGTTTATCGCTGCTTTTTTACAGGCTTTAGTTATGAGAACAAATTCGGATGCGGATATGAAAGTGTCGGTGATTTCAGCGGACATGGAAAAGGGATTGTTAGATATAGAGGTGAGGGAGCGGTTATCGGGAGAAAAAGAATCGGCTCTCCCGGAAAAAGATCGCGAGATCGTCGTCAGGAGAACCGTTATTTACGCAAAAGAAAAGTAAGGATATTCCTGTGCTTTTACAAGACTATCTAAAGCGTGCCATGCCAACTTCGCCGGCTATGGAACCAGAGCAGTCTCGCGAAGCGCGACGCTCGGGGTTTTTGAAAACGCTGTCTGCTTATTGATCCGGATTTTCTTCGTCCGGCTTGGTCTTTTTTATGTGGACATGTACTTTGTCGATGCGATTTTTTTCTGTTTCCAATACGGTATAAACGGCGTAGTCGTCTTCAGCGTGTTCCCCCGGAGAGGGAAAATGTTCTAAAAGCTTTATGACGTGCCCGGAGATCGAATCGTATTCGTCGGATTCGATCGGGAGCAGCAGACGTTCGTTTACGTCATCAAGAGGGGTGGAGCCGAGCAGGATAAATTCATTTTCAGAAATATGCTGAATTTCATCTTCCTCGTCCTCATCATATTCGTCGCGAATTTCGCCTACGATCTCTTCCACGAGGTCTTCCATCGTGATCAGACCGGAAAGCGCGCCGTATTCATCCAAAACGATGGTCATGGGAATGGAGTCCTTTCGCATTTCCATAAACAGTTCGGATACATTTTTGTACTCATAGGTGACATGAGCGGTTCGGATCAGTTCCCTTAAGTCGAATTCATTTTTGTCGCCGTTGTAAAAAACGAAATCTTTCAAATTTATGATGCCGACAATGTTGTCAATTGTTTCATCATAGACCGGCATACGGGCAAATTTATTTTCGGTGAACAGAGAGAGCAGTTCGTCATAGGAGATGGACAGTTCCACCATACATATGTCAAGACGGGGAATCATAACGTCCTTGGCGATTGAGTCGCCGAAATCCACGATATTTGTGATCATTTTCCGTTCTTCGCTCTCAATTACGCCTTCCTCATGGCTGACGTCTACGAAAGTGCGGAGCTCGTCCTCTGTAATGGCGTTGTTTTGACGGGTTGTATCCACCCGCATCACAAACAGCATAAAGGCGACGATCTTGTCAATGATAAAAATGATGGGTGTCAGCAGCTTTGTCAAAAACAGGATCGGCCGGCTGAATACAAGGGACAGCTTTTCCGCATTGATTGTCGCTGCTGTCTTCGGGGTTATCTCGCCGAAGATCAGGATGAGAAGCGTTAGAACACCGGTAGCAATGCCGGCGCCGAGGCTCGCGTTTTCTTCCAGTCCCATTCGCCTGCATACTGTAAACGCAAAGGAAGTCGAAAGCGAAGAGGCGGAAAGGTTCACGATGTTGTTGCAGATCAAAATGCAGCTCAGCATCTTCGACTGTTCTTCAAAAAGCTTGAGCACTCTGGCGGCAGCCTTGTTTTTATCTTCTGCCAGCGCGCGTATTTTCAGCCTGTTTACCGTAGTAAGCGCTGTTTCGGCAGATGAGAAAAATGCTGATAATAATAGTAACACAAAAATAATCAAAATACTAATCGCGTCACCGGGATCCAAAAAAATCACTCCAATCGTAAATGTAAAAATTTGATACCATTGTATTTTATATTTATATATTTGTCAACTTAGCTTAATGCCTGACGTTTTCTGGCCATTTCATCGCTGTCCAGATATTCGTCGTAGGTTGTGACTTTGTCGATCATGCCGTTTGGCGTAAATTCGATGATTCTGTTCGCAATGGTCTGGATAAACTGATGATCCTGCGATGTAAAGAGCACGACGCCGGGGAATTTAATCAGTCCGTTATTTACGGACGTAATAGATTCCATGTCCAGATGGTTGGTCGGTTCGTCCATAATCAGTGCGTTGGCGCCGAGCATCATCATTTTGGAAAGCATGACCCGAACTTTTTCGCCACCGGAGAGGACGTTCACCTTCTTTAAGCCGTCGTCGCCCGAGAACAGCATTCGTCCGAGAAAACCGCGTACATAGGTGACGTCTTTTTCAGGAGAATACGGCATAAGCCAGTCCACAATTGTATCCGTACCCGAAAAATCCTTTGTGTTGTCTTTCGGGAAATACGCCTGGCTGGTTGTAATGCCCCATTTATAATCCCCCTCGTCCGGCTCCATCTCGCCCGCAAGTATCTGGAAAAGAGTGGTTGCAGCGATCCCGTATGAACCGACAAAGGCGATTTTATCATCATGTCCGACTGTGAAGGAAACATTGTCAAGCACTTTTTCCCCGTCAATTGTTTTGGACAGGCTCGTCACGGTCAGTACCTCATTGCCGATCTCGCGATTTGGCTTGAAATCGACATACGGATATTTTCGGCTCGATGGGCGCAGCGTATCCAGTTCGATTTTTTCAAGGGCGCGCTTACGGGAGGTTGCCTGCTTTGACTTGGAGGCATTTGCGCTGAAACGCTGGATAAATTCCTGAAGCTCTTTGATCTTTTCTTCCTTCTTTTTGTTGGCTTCCTTCATCTGTTTGATCATAAGCTGGCTTGACTCGTACCAGAAGTCGTAGTTTCCGGCGTATAACTGCATTTTTGCGTAGTCAATGTCAACGGTATGGGTGCATACTTTGTTCAGGAAATATCGGTCGTGGGATACGACAATGATCGTATTGTCAAAATCAATCAGAAAGTTTTCCAGCCAGCGGATGGCGTCGAGATCCAAATGGTTGGTCGGCTCATCCAGGAGCAGGATGTCGGGATTTCCAAACAGCGCCCTCGCCAAAAGAACCTTGACCTTTTCGTTTGCCGGAAGCTCGCGCATCAGCTTGTCATGCAGTCCGGCGTCAATATTCAGTCCGTTCAGAAGCGTTGCGGCGTCGGATTCGGCCTCCCATCCGTTCATAGTAGCAAACTCCGCTTCCAGTTCGCTCGCCCGGATGCCGTCTTCCTCTGTGAAATCCTCTTTGGCATAAATCGCGTCTTTTTCTTTCATAATATCATAAAGACGCTGATTTCCCATGATGACAGTATCTAAGACAATATTATCATCATATTTGAAGTGGTCCTGCTCAAGAACGGACAGACGTTGGCCCGGAGTCAGGATGATCTCGCCCTGAGTCGGTTCCAACTCTCCGGAAAGGATTTTCAGGAAAGTGGATTTGCCGGCGCCGTTCGCGCCGATAATGCCGTAGCAGTTGCCCTCCGTAAATTTTATATTTACCTCTTCAAAAAGCGCCTTTTTGCCAAAACGCAGAGTTACATTACTTGCCTGTATCATTTTGTTTTCATTCCTTACTATTGTATTTAGGTTGACCGGGAACCTATACCCGCTGCCGTTTTGCGACATGTCGCAATGCACATATATTTACTATTTTACTATAAAAATGGGATTTTGCAAGCGTTTTTTTAAGTTTTTGCACGTTGCCGGGTTTGGTTTTAAAATTCACGTTTTTGTATCTTGTGATTGTAAAACAGATATGCTACAATGAAGTGTAGTAGAAAATATTTACAAACTCATATTAAGGATGACAGATAGATGAAGACATTAGAAAATGGACGTTTTTCGATAAAATGCGGAACGAACATGAGGGAAGGCGTTTTTGCATCGGAAACAGGGGACAAAGCGGAGATTACGGTCTGGTGCAGAGACGCCGCCGTCTGTAAGCTTTGTCTTTACTGTGGGAAAAAACTTTTGTATAAGATCCCGATGAATTCCATGGAAGCGAAGGGTGCGGCGGACTTGTTCAGCCTGCGTATCGAAGGAGACGGACTGACAGATTTTCTCGGCCGGTGCGAATATGTCTTTGAGGCGGATAAGCGTGTGGTGAATGATCCTTATATGCGGGCGACGGCGGGAAGAAATTGGTTTGGGCGGAAAAACGCGCGCCTGCGGGGACGGTTTTGTTTTGACCGGTTTGACTGGGGCGGGGAGAAGAGAAAGAGCATTTCGTATGAAGACATGATTATATATCAGTGCCATCTGCGCGGGTATACGAAACACAGCAGTTCAAAGGTCAAGCATCCCGGCACGTTTGCGGGATTTGCTGAAAAGATCAGCTATCTTAAGAAGCTGGGCGTGAATACGGTACTCTTTCTTCCTATTTATGATTTTAACGAACAGATGGGGGCGCATGAGAAAAAAATAAATTATTGGGGATATACGGGCGACGCCTGCTATTTTGCGCCCAAGGCCTCCTATGCCTCCAATGCGGAACGGGCGGGCGCGGAATTGAAAGAATTGATAAAGAAAATGCATAAAAACGGCATGAATCTCCTGCTGGACATGCATTTCGACGGCAAATCGCCGGAGTTTATCGTAAGATGCCTTAAATATTATGCATCGGAATATCACGTGGACGGTTTCATGGTCAATACGGATGTGGTGAATAAGATGTGGATTGACGAGGATCCGGTGCTGCGCCGGTGCAAATTTCTCGGAAGCAACTGGAATGGCGCCGGTATGGTACAGGGGCAGAAAAAGTTTGGCCAGTTTAACGACGCCTTTCTTACGGTGGCAAGACGTTTCCTGAAAAGCGACGAGGGGCAGGCTTCCGACTTCTTCCGCCTGTTTACGGAGGATGAGCGGGAAAAGGGCATCGTTCATTATATTACGCAGAAAAACGGATTTACATTGCGGGATCTGGTATCCTATGACGTGAAGCACAACGAAGCGAATGGGGAGCGCAATTTAGACGGCACCGAGTATAATTACAGCTGGAACTGCGGTCAGGAGGGAAACAGCCGAAAGAGGGCTGTCAATGCCATGCGGCTGCAGCAGATGAAAAATGCGTTCTGCATGCTGCTTCTGGGTCCCGCCACCCCGATGATTTTAGCGGGGGACGAATTCGGCCGTACGCAGAAGGGGAATAATAATGCATATTGCCAGGATAATGCAACAACGTGGATCGATTGGAATCTTCTTGAAAAAAATAAAAATATTTTTTCGTTTACAAAAATGCTGATCGAATTTCGCAAAAAATGCCCGCTGTATAAAAGAAGCGGGACATTGAGCGGGATAGATACTTTGGGAGCCGGCGCTCCCGGAGTGTCGGGACATGGAATCGAGCCGTGGGTGGCAAATTTTTCTTATTACAGCCGCGAGGTAGGCGTGCTGTTCTACGGTACATATTATGGCGGTAAATCCTTGTATATCGTATTTAATTTCCACTGGGATCCCCATGAATTTTATTTGCCGGCCGTAGATGGCGCAAAAACATGGAAAGTCGTGGTTGATACCGGTCTGGCGGAGGGCGGCCAGGCGAAACGGGGGCTTAAGAAGTATGTCGTATCGCCGAGAACAATAGTTGTCTTTGAGGGTGAGGAGCCGGAAGAGGCGCAAAGCTTTTCTAAGGCATGAAAAGCCATGCCTTAGAAAAACGAATGATGCGCCTTCACAGCCTGCGAAAGCTGCTAAAAGTTATGCTCCGCTACGATCGGGTCATAAAGATCCAGTTTGCAGTGTTCGTCAGAGGCAAAATGCTTGCAGGTTTTGCAGGAAACATTTACAGAGCCGGTTTTATTTGTGCATTGGCAGCAATCTTTTGCCGCATAGGCGCTGCAGTTTTTGGCTACATTTTTGTAAGTCGAATCATTTGTTCTCATAGTCTTTCTCCTTTCATTCAGCCGTTTTTGCTGAGTTGTAGTTGCCACCTTTTTATTATTTGCAGTTGCGGGCGCATTATTCTGACTAAAAGAGGATGAAATGGATGAAATTATTTAAAATAGAAGATGTAAAAGGATTTATGGAACTTCTTTTTTTGAAGGAAATTTTTGACGGATTTTGTCTCGGAAGCATGAAGATTAGGACGATGGTTGCGATCAGCGTCCAGGGAAACCTGATTTTGGACTGGCTTGACAGCGAACAGAGGGAGCTGTACAAAAAAGCGGAGTATGTGCCGTGGAAATTGTTTCGTCCTACGGCGTTTGCCATGATCCGAGGAAAGCAGCCGCCGGAATCCATGCGAATTTATTTTGTGCATCAATTGGAAAACGGCGATTGCGGCGGGCTCCGAGTGCAGTATGAAAAAGACGGGCTCGTTTGCATGAGCTCTTATACGCCGGCTCACTTTTCAATGGATAGGAGCGGAGAACAGATGTGGGACGAAAAGTGCGCAGACTTTTTCCGGAAAAACGGAATTGTTAGCGCTCCTTTTGAATGAGCGCTAAAAAGTTCTTGACAAGGAGTCATTTCTGTACTAAGATAGGTTTTAGATTAAATTTCTAAAACTTTTAATAGGAGAGTGGTGCGAAATGGAAAAGGAACAGGGCAGTTTGGCGATTGATTCGGAAAATATATTTCCGATTATTAAGAAATGGCTCTATTCAGACCATGATATTTTTATCAGGGAGCTGGTGAGCAACGGCTGCGATGCGATTACGAAACTGAAAAAACTGGATATGATGAGCGAGGTATCACTTCCTGATGATTATAAGCAGAAAATTGAAGTGTTTGTCAACGCGGAAGAAAAGACGATCCGGTTTGTGGACAACGGGCTTGGGATGACGGCGGACGAAGTGAAGGAATACATTAATCAGATCGCCTTTTCCGGCGCTACTGATTTTTTGGAAAAATATAAGGACAAATCCAGTGAGGATCAGATCATCGGGCATTTTGGACTCGGTTTTTATTCGGCGTTTATGGTTGCGGACATGGTAGAGATTAATACGAAGTCGTATAAGGAAGATGCGCCCGCAGTTCACTGGGAATCCGAGTGCGGAACAGAATTCGAGATGGGAGACGGCAGCAGGGATGAGGTCGGAACCGAGATTATTCTCCATCTGAATGAAGACAGCTATGAATTTTCAAATGAATACCGCGTGCGTGAAGTGCTCCAAAAATATTGTTCGTTTATGCCGGTTGAAATTTTTCTTACAAATGAGAATGCGGAGCCGCAATACGAGACGATTCCGAGCGACGAGGTCACGGAAGAGGATACTGTGATCGAAGAGATCGTGGAAGAGCCGAAAAAGGAGGACAAGGACGGAGAGGATCAAGCGGAGGAGAAGGAACCGGTCAAAAAGACGAAGATCCTGAAACGTCCGGTGTCATTGAGCGATACGGCGCCGCTCTGGACGAAACATCCGAACGAGTGCTCGGAGGAAGACTACAAAACCTTTTTCCGTAAAGTATTTCAGGATTACAAGGAGCCGTTGTTCTGGATCCACCTGAACATGGATTACCCGTTTAATCTCAAAGGGATTCTGTATTTCCCGAAGGTAAATCTGGAATATGAGAATGCCGAGGGAGTCATTAAGCTCTATAACAATCAGGTGTTTATTGCAGATAATATAAAAGAAGTGATTCCGGAGTTTTTACTGCTGTTGAAGGGTGTGATTGATTGTCCGGACCTGCCGCTTAATGTGTCGAGAAGCGCGCTTCAGAACGACGGATTTGTGACAAAGATTTCGGATTACATCACGAAAAAAGTGGCGGATAAACTGAGCGGAATGTGCAAGACCGATCGTGAAAATTATGAGAAATATTGGGACGACATCAGCCCGTTTATCAAGTACGGATGCCTGAAAGACCAGAAATTCCAGGAAAAGATGAAGGATTTCATCCTATTTAAGGATCTGGATGATAAATACATGACGATGAAAGAGTATCTGGATACGGTGGAAAAACCGGAGCCGGAAGCAGAAGTTGTGGAGTCGGGCGAGGAATCAAAAGAGGATGAACCGCAGGAGCCGCCGAAGACGACGATCTATTATGTCACCGATGTGCAGCAGCAGAGCCAGTATATCAACCTGTTCCGCGAGCAGGAGATGAATGCGTTTGTTCTGACTCACTCGATTGACCAGCCGTTTATCTCATCGCTTGAGGCGGGAGATGATAATGTCAGATTCCAGCGGATTGACGCGGAAGTGACGGATGACTTTAAAGAAGAGGCGTCGGAGGATGAACTGAAAGAGCAGACGGACGTTCTCTCCGAACTGTTTAAGAAAGCGTTAGGGAAGGAAAATCTGGAGGTCAAGGTCGAAAAGCTGAAAAATGAAAAAATTTCTTCCATGATTACGGTTTCAGAGGAAACAAGACGAATGCAGGATATGATGAAGATGTATGCGGTAAACGGTATGGGACCGATGGGCGATTTCGGCGGCGAGACGCTTGTGCTGAACGCAAACAATACTCTGGTTCAGTATCTTGTGGCGAACAAAGAGGGCGAGAATGCCGAGCTGTTCTGCAAACAGCTTTATGACCTTGCAATGATCAGCAATAAGCCTCTCGCGCCGGAGGCAATGACGGAATTTATTGAGAGAAGCAATGAGATCATGGAGCTGCTTTCCGGTAAATAACCGCGGCTTACAATTTATATGAGACGCAGCGCGGCTGCCCTGCCGGTAAAACCGTCCGGCAGGGCGGGCGATTCAAAAGCCGTTAAAATGCTCCTTGTCGGCATGTCTGTCATTAAAAAAACAATCGCTTTTTAAAAATTCTAAAAAAAGACTTTACAAATGAAAGAAAGTCGGGTATAATATTCGAGGTTGATGAGTTTGCTTCGATAGCTCAGTTGGTAGAGCACTTCACTCGTAATGAAGGGGTCGAGGGTTCAAGTCCCTTTCGAAGCTTAATGGAGGCAACGCGTAAAACACTGCGGATTCGTATCTTCTGCAGTGTTTTTTGTTTCTGTTTCGGGATCATTTTAATGATTTGGCTCAAGGCTGTTTTATACTGTAGGCTTTTTTGCACGGATTTCTTGACAAACTATATAAGATACTGTAAAATACTGAATAACTCAAGTAGTTGAGAATATTTGTAAAAAATATCCGATTCGCGGTTTTGTCCTACATAATGGGGCTGGGTTCGCGCGAACAGCGTGTACGCGGCTTTGGGTGTATACCTTGAATAACCGCTGGCCGGAAGAAAAAAGGAGAAATAATCATGTTGGAAAAAATGCAGGAACTTATCGCAGATCAGTTGAGTGTGGATGCGGACAGCATCACGGAGGCTTCTTCATTCAAGGACGATCTGGGGGCGGACTCGTTAGACCTTTATGAGCTGATTATGGCTCTGGAAGAAGAGTATGATGTAGAGATCCCTACAGATGATTTGGAAAGTATTAATACTGTAGGCGATGTAATTAATTTCTTGAAGGAAAAAGGCGTAGAATAATTGCATCATATTGTAATTTACTAAATTTGTAAAAAAGTGTGGCTGCTGACCGCTGTCGGCAGCCATCCTTTCAATTTGATTTTGAAGGGCTTAAGGAGGAAAAGCATGGGCAGAATCGCATTTGTATTTCCGGGTCAGGGAGCGCAAAAAGTCGGCATGGGAAAAGAATTTTATGATAGTTCTCCGATTTCAAAAGAGATATTTGACAAAGCCAGCGATGCGGTAGGGCTTGATCTGAAGGCGCTGTGTTTTGAGGAAAATGACAATATAAACATAACGGAGTATACGCAGGTGGCGCTTCTTACAACGAGCGTCGCGATCATGGAAGAGCTGCGGGACAGGGGGATTCATCCTGATGTGGCCGGCGGGCTTAGCCTCGGTGAATACTGTGCCTTGGTGGCAGCGAATTCTATGAGCTACATAGATGCGGCGAAAGCCGTGAGAAAGCGTGGGATTTTTATGCAGGAGGAGGTGCCTGCGGGCGTTGGCGGCATGGCGGCGGTCATGGGGCTGGACGCAGGACGGATTGAGGCGGCAATCGCAGACGTGGCGGAGGTTCAGGTGGCAAATTATAATTGCCCGGGGCAGATCGTAATATCGGGAAAGAAAGAAGCCGTCGAAGAAGGCGCCGCTAAGTGTAAAGAAGCGGGCGCCAAGAGGACGGTCATGCTGAATGTGAGCGGACCGTTCCACTCGGATTTGCTGAAAGGAGCCGGAACCAAGCTCGAACAGGTGCTGAATGAAATCGATTTTAAGAAGCCGGAGATTCCTTATGCGGCGAATGTAACTGCCGGTTACGTGACGGAGGCAGAGGATATCAAACCGCTTCTTGTAAGGCAGGTATCAACTTCTGTCCGCTGGCAGCAGTCGGTTGAGATGATGGCGGCGGACGGCGTGGATACGTTTGTTGAATTGGGACCGGGACGCACGCTTGCCGGATTTAATAAGAAGATAGGAAAAGCGATCGGCAGGGAATTGACGACGTACAGCGTGGGAACGCTGGAGGAAATGGATGCCGTCGTTAAAACGTTAGGGAAATAAAGAAGGAAAGGTTAGGTTTTTTATGTTATTGGAAGAGAAAATTGCAGTCGTGACAGGCGCCGCAAGAGGCATCGGAAGGGGTATTGCGCTCGCACTCGCGCGGGAAGGGGCGATGGTCGTCGTAAATTATAACGGCTCCGCAGACCGGGCGGCCGAAGCGGTCGGCGAGATTGAGGCAAATGGCGGAAAAGCAGTGGCAATACAGTGCGATATCAGCGATTTTGAGGCGGCAAAGGATTTTTATACGGCGGTTGTGAAAGAATACGGAAAAATTGATATTCTGGTTAATAATGCTGGAATTACGAAAGATAACCTCGTGATGAGGATGTCGGAGGAAGAGTTCCAGAGCGTTATCCAGACTAATCTTGCAGGTACGTTTCACGGCGTCCGGTTTGTGAGCCGTTTTATGATGAAACAGCGGTACGGACGCATTATCAACATTGCTTCGGTATCCGGCGTGATCGGAAATATGGGACAGGCAAATTATTCAGCATCCAAAGCGGGCGTGATCGGCCTGACAAAGGCGGCGGCGAAGGAGCTTGCATCCAGAAACATAACGGTAAATGCCGTTGCGCCGGGCTTTGTTGAGACGGAAATGACGGATGTGCTGTCTGATTCGGTGAAAGAGGCGGCGGTTGCTTCAATTCCCCTCGGAAGATTTGGCAAGGTAGAGGATATCGCAGAGGCAGTAGTCTTTCTGGCGTCGGACCGTGCGAAATATATAACAGGGCAGGTACTGTGTGTTGACGGCGGTATTGCTATGTAGATTTTGGCCCTGGCATTATAGATGTTATATTAGGAGGATATTTTGATGAGCAGACGAGTAGTCATAACCGGTATGGGGGCGATCACTCCAATCGGAAATACGGTAGATGAATTCTGGAGTAATGCAAAAAAAGGAGAGGTCGGCATAGGGCCGATTACGCAAATCGATACGACAGAGTATAAGGCGAAGCTTGCCGCCGAGGTAAAGGATTTTGACCCAAAGGAATATATGGACCCGAAATCGGTAAGGCGTATGGAGCGGTTTGCACAGTTTGCGGTAGCTGCGGCGAAGCAGGCGCTGGAAGACAGCGGCATCAATATGGAAGAAGAGGATCCGTTTATGGTGGGAACCTGTGTGGGATGCGGAATCGGAAGCCTGCAGTGTATGCAGAGAGAGTATAAGAAGCTTCTGGATAAAGGCCCAAACCGTGTGGGGCCGTTGATGATCCCGTCGCTTATATCGAATATGGCTGCGGGAAATATTGCAATACAGCTTGGATTAAAAGGGAAAAATATCAATATCGTGACGGCATGCGCAACGGGAAACCATAATATCGGCGAGGGCTACCGTTCTGTGCAGTACGGCGAAGCGGACGTTATGGTTGCCGGAGGAGCGGAGGCTGCGATTACCGAACTCGGCGTGGCTGGGTTTACCAATATGACGGCATTATCATTGTCAACAGACCCGAAAAAAGCATCCATTCCGTTTGATATAAATCGAAGCGGATTTGTCATGGGCGAAGGCGCCGGAATCATTGTTCTTGAGGAATTGGAACACGCCAAAAAGCGCGGGGCAAAAATATACGCTGAAGTGATCGGCTACGGAGCGACAAATGATGCGTACCATATTACGTCTCCGCTTGAAGATGGGAGCGGGGCAGCGAAGGCGATGGAATTTGCGATCCGGGATGCGGGCATCCGTCCGGAAGAGATTGATTATATCAACGCTCATGGAACGAGCACGCATTTCAACGATTTATTTGAGACGAGGGCCATTAAGCTTGCGATGGGAGACGCCGCATACCAATGTAAAATCAGCTCCACAAAATCATTGGTAGGCCACCTGCTCGGCGCTGCCGGAGGCGTGGAAACGATTACATGCGTGAAGTCGATTGACGATCATTTTGTACACGTCAATGCCGGACTGACAGATCAGGATCCGGAATGCGATCTGGATTGTGTCAAAGGCGAGGGAATCGAGATGGATGTCAATATTGCCCTTTCCAATTCTCTGGGATTCGGCGGCCACAATGCGACTTTGATTTTTAGGGCATATAATGAATAAACCGGAGGAGAACATATGTTGTTAGATGTTAATGCGATAAAGGAAATTATTCCGCACCGATATCCGTTTTTGCTTGTGGACTGTATAGAAGAAATGGAGCCGGGGGTGAAAGCGGTCGGTTATAAGAATGTTACGGTAAACGAACCGTTTTTCCAGGGACATTTTCCGGAAAAGCCCGTAATGCCGGGGGTTCTCATTGTGGAGGCTCTTGCGCAGGTGGGCGCGGTCGCGGTATTGAGCATGGAAGAAAATAAAGGCAAGATTGCGCTTTTTGGCGGTATCGATAAGGCGAAGTTCCGCAGGCAGGTAGCGCCGGGCGACAGATTGAAGCTGGAGACGGAAATCATCAAGTGCAAAGGCCCAATGGGACTTGGAAAAGCTGTTGCTACGGTAGATGGAAATGTGGCGTGTACGGCGGAGATCAAGTTTATGATTGGATGAGTATTTTTGAAAGGACAACGATTATGGAAAAGACAATGGACAAAATAATAGCGCTTGCGAAAGGGCGCGGATTTATCTATCCGGGTTCGGAAATCTACGGCGGGCTTGCAAATACATGGGACTACGGAAATCTCGGCGTGGAGCTGAAAAATAATGTGAAAAAGGCATGGTGGCAGAAGTTTATTCAGGAAAATAAATACAATGTCGGCGTGGATTGTGCGATTTTGATGAATCCGCAGACATGGGTGGCGTCCGGTCATCTCGGCGGATTTTCCGATCCGCTGATGGACTGCAGGGAGTGCCATGAGCGTTTTCGCGCCGACCAGCTGATTGAAAACTTTGCGGAGGAAAAAGGCATTGCGCTGGACGGTTCTGTGGATGGATGGGACAATGCGAAGATGGAGCGGTTTATTCAGGAAAAAGAGGTTCCGTGTCCGACGTGCGGAAAGCGCAACTTTACCGGAATCCGTCAATTCAACCTGATGTTTAAGACGTTCCAGGGCGTCACTGAGGATGCGAAAAATACGGTGTATCTCCGCCCGGAGACAGCGCAGGGTATTTTTGTGAATTTCAAAAATGTTCAGCGGACTTCCCGTAAAAAGGTGCCGTTTGGCATCGGACAGATCGGAAAATCGTTCAGAAATGAGATTACGCCCGGCAATTTTACATTCCGTACCCGTGAATTCGAGCAGATGGAATTGGAATTTTTCTGTGTGCCGGACACGGATCTTGAGTGGTTTGCGTATTGGAAAGAATTTTGCATCAACTGGCTCCAGTCATTGGGAATAAAAGAGGATGAGATGCGCGTGCGCGACCACGACAAGGAAGAGCTTTCCTTCTACAGCAAGGCGACGAGCGATATTGAGTTCTTGTTCCCATTCGGATGGGGCGAGCTGTGGGGAATCGCCGACCGCACCGATTATGACCTGACGCGGCATCAGGATACGTCGGGCGAGGATATGAGTTATTTTGATGATGAGAAAAAGGAAAAGTATATACCTTATGTGATTGAGCCTTCCCTCGGCGCTGACCGCGTGACGCTGGCGTTTCTTTGCAGCGCATACGATGAGGAAGAGCTGGATGGCGGCGACATGCGTACCGTCCTGCATTTTCATCCTGCGCTGGCGCCGGTTAAGATCGGAGTTCTCCCGCTTTCTAAAAAATTAAATGAGGGCGCAGAGAAAGTGTATGAGGAGCTCAGCAGCCTCTATAACTGTGAGTACGACGACCGCGGAAACATCGGCAAACGCTACCGCCGCCAGGACGAGATCGGTACGCCGTTCTGCGTCACATATGATTTTGATTCGGAAGAGGACGGCATGGTGACAGTCCGCGACCGTGATACGATGGGGCAGGAGAGGGTGAAAATTGCGGAATTAAAGGATTATTTTGCAGAAAAATATAAGTTTTAACGGAGATAAATAATTCTGAAAAAGCGCTTGCAATTAGCAGCCCGATGTGATAGTATTATTAGGCAATAAAAAATAATGATCAGAAGGGAGGCGGACAATATGATAACGACAAGAATTACAGTCATCAAACATTTTTATCAGACGCAGATGTTTATTGGGAATCGTGTTGTCCGCCCCTTTGTTTACCCCTTTTAAAAGCATGTATGTTTTTAAAGGCTCTAAATCGATCAGGATAAGTGGCAATGACAGCAGGATTTCTGTAACAGATGCAGAAACCTGCCGTTTTTTTAGGAAAGCCGCGCTTATCTCCCATATACCATTATTTTTGACGGACTTTGGGAAATATGCCCGGATGCGGCATGCGCGGGCAAGCAAATATATAAGAAATAGTAATGACGATAGATGGAGGGGAAAAGGAGGGTATCAATGAAGGAAAATCGATTGCCGCCTCGTGCTCTTGCGCTTTTGAAGCCGGCCGGAATAACGAAGGACGATATTTTGGACGTCTGTCCGATGGATTTGTCCGATCAGTGTGAATATATAAGCGGGTATTTGTTTTTAACTGCAGATCAGCTCGGTATTGTGACAAGCGAGCCGATCGGAAACAGGGTCCGTTATTTTCGCGGTACAAAGACGAAGGATCTCGCCTACGGCGAAGACACGCTGGAGTACGCGTTCCGGCTCATACCGCTTGCGGAAACGGAGCGGATGAAGATTGAGCGCATGGTGGCGACAAACCGCATTACGCTTCTGCATAATGGGACTCCGGTTCAGGTGGGGGCAATGACGAATCTGTATTTGGAGCAGATGAATTTATTTTTGAAAAGCTATCGGAAATTGAAAAAGTATCCTGATGCTGCGGAGCAGATTGAGACGGCGCAGGAAAATGCGGAACAGGAGGCAGAGTATTGTCCGGTGTGCGGTACGATGTATCCGGATCCGAAGCGGAAAATCTGTCCCAAATGCATGAATAAACGATCCATCTTTTTTCGGACGCTCGGATATTTTTTCCGTTATAAGTGGAAGTTTTTAACGCTGTTTGCATGTTATTTTGCTGCGGCGGGTTTGAATCTTGTATGGCCGTATTTGAACGGTACGATTTTATATGACCGGATTCTCCGCAAGGACGACGGATTTCTCAGGCAGTTTGGAGTCGGCGGAGAATATGCGCTGGCGCTGCTTCTGCTTGTCTGCATCATGGTGTTTTCAAAGGTCGTCCAACAGGGCGTCCAGCTTCTGCAGGGAACGCTGATGGCGCAAATTGTGGCAGCGACGATCCGCGATATGAAGCAGGATGTATTTTCGTCTATGGGAAATCTTTCGATTAATTTTTTTACGAGCAAGAAGACGGGAAGCCTGATGACAAGGGTGCTCAGCGATGCCGACCGCGTTACGGACTTTTTCCTGGATGGATTTCCGTACATCTTTGTCCATGGGTTTACGATTATTGCAACGTTTACGGTGATGTTCCGCCTAAACTGGCGGATGGCTCTTGTGGCATGTATTTTGCTGCCGCTTCTCGTTATTATGAGCGTGAAGCTGAAACCCAAACTGTGGAGCCTGTTTGGCAGAAGGCATCGCGCCGAGAGGACGGTAAACAGCCGTGTCAATGACAATCTGACCGGAGCGAGAGTGGTGAAATCGTTTGGGCAGCAGGAACAGGAAAATGCCCGCTTTGAGGGCCCGAACGAAAATTTGAGGGATGCGGAAGTCAGAATTGTGAAATACAATAACCGTTTTACGATTTTATATAATTTCGTACAGGAAGTTTCCAATATATGGGTATGGATACTGGGCGTTTTTCTGCTTATGAGGACAGAAAGCATCGAACTCGGCGTATTAATCACATTTGTGGGCTATGTGGCGCAGCTGAACGGTCCGATGAATTTCTTTTCCTTTGTATTTCATATGTGGACGAACAGCATCAATGCGGCGCAGCGGATGTTTGAGATCATGGACGCCATACCGGACATACAGGAGGCGCCTAATCCTGTACATATTCCGAAACCGCACGGTGAAATCCGGCTGGATCATGTGACGTTTGGCTATGACGTCAATAAGCCGGTTTTAAAAGATATCAGCCTTCATGTGAAAGAGGGGGAGATGCTTGGGATCGTCGGGCGTTCCGGCGCTGGAAAGACGACGTTGGTCAATCTGATCTCGCGTCTGTATGATACGAATGAGGGAAATATTTATCTCGACGATTACAATGTGAAGGAGATCGCATTTCATGACCTTCGCAGAAATGTGGCAATGGTATCGCAGGATACGTATATTTTTATGGGAACGGTGGCGGAAAATATTGCTTACGCAAATCCGGCCGCAACGAAGGATGAAATCATACGGGCGGCGATGCTGGCGAGCGCGCATGAATTTATTTCCAATATGCCGGACAGCTATGATACGGTGATCGGCGCCTCCGGTAAGGATCTCTCCGGCGGTGAAAAACAGAGGATTTCGATCGCGAGGGCGATTCTTGCCAATCCGAAAATACTCATTCTTGACGAAGCGACCGCCAGTGTAGATACAGAGACGGAGAAAGCGATTCAGAAATCGCTGGATTATCTGGTGAAAGGGAGAACGACCCTGTCGATCGCGCACCGCCTGTCTACGCTGAGGGATGCGGATCGCCTTGTGGTGATTGATAACGGGCGCATCGTGGAAGAGGGAACGCATTCTGAACTGGAAGCGCTGGGAGGCATTTATTATAAGCTGATGGAACTTCAAACCAAGTCGCTTGCACTGAAAGGAGAGCTGTAATGAGTGAATTTAAAATTGAGCAGATGGAACAGGAAGTAGAGGAGATGACGTCGCTTTGTTTCCTGACAAAGGATAACGCCGTATTTTCGCGAACGGAGGGGGGATTCGTCAGCCTTGAATATGACGGAAAGAAATGGGAACGGGTACAGGTCATCCGCCTGTTTCCCTTCACGGATCCGAACCGGTATATATCGATCCGCACAGTGGAAGAGCGGTCGAAGGAGATCGGCGTAATAGAAAATATGGGAAACGTATCAAAGGAAACGCGGAAAATGCTGGAGGAACAGCTCCGCCTCCATTATTTTACGCCCATTATTGAGAAGATACTGGACATTAAGGATGAGTACGGATACGCGTATTTTCACGTTATGACGGACCGGGGGGAATGCCGCTTTACGATTAATATGGGTGGAAATGCGGTTGTTCGCCTTACGGATACGCGTCTTTTAATCACGGATCTCGACGAAAACCGTTTTGAGATACCGGATGTGCTCAAGCTGAGCCAGAAAGAGCAGCGTAAACTGGATTTGTTTTTATAAGGAGGTCAGTTTTGATATTAAAATATGAATTGCCGGAAGAGGCGGATTCCTGTGTCGTTTTGGAACAGGGAGAGCGGATCTATTATGCAGTTCCGTTTGATGTGGCGGAAGACGGCGCCATTCTTTCGGATTGTTATCTGGTCGTCACGACAGCACATCTGTGGGTGATTCGGAAAGGAAAACTGTCGGAAAAAATTGATCTGAAAGACTGCCGGAATGTAAAAGCAGAGGCAAAGATCGGATGCGGCCTTCTCGTTTTGGAACACAGGGGCGTGCCGCGCCATATTGTGCAGTATTCGGCAAAACATCTGTCCAGGTATGCTTATGTGGCGAGGGGAATCAACATATTAATCTCCGGACGCGACGAGGAAGTGGTTAGCGGCGAGTATGAAAAAATCTGTCCCAACTGCGGAAAGGCGATACCGGGGACGAAGTATTGTCCCCACTGCTCCAAAGAGGGAGGTTTCTGGCGTACGTTTCTCCGCATGTCAGCTCCATACAAAAAGGACTTTGGGGGCATCATTGTACTGATGGTTCTGGCGTCCGTCGTGACGCTTCTGAATCCGGAGGTGCAGAAGCATCTTGTCGATGACGTTCTGACGAAAGGACAGGGCGGAATGCGGGTAGCTTTCACCTGTCTCGGAATCATGTTTTTCCTCAGTGTGGGGATCGTCATCATCAATGTGTTAAAAAGCTATTATTGTACGGCGCTGGGAGCAAAGATTACCAAAGACCTGAGGGAGAAGCTGTTCGCCAGGATTCAGATTTTGTCATTGAGTTTTATCAATGACAGGCGGCCGGGCGAGCTGATGAACCGCATTGTATACGATACGGGAAGGATTCAGGAATTTATGCAGAGGACGTTCTGCAATATGTTTACGGTTTGTTTTATTTTCGCCTGCGACATTATTTTTATGCTGTTAATCAATGTAAAACTGGCTCTGCTCAGCTTTATCTTTATTCCATTCGCGGCGCTGATGACATACGGATTCCGTAAAAATATCCATCGCCGTTTTCATCTGCAGAGGAAAAAAAGCGATGATGTAAACAGCAATCTTCAGGACGTCATTTCCGGAATGCGGGTAGTGAAATCGTATGGAAGGGAAGAGGCGGAGAAGGTTAAATTCAATTTTCTGGCAGATGAATTTTGCAGCGTTCAGACGAGAAATGAGGTTTTCTGGGCAGTATTTAACCCGTGGATGAATTTCCTGCTCGGCGCGGGGGTTTTCCTTGTCGTGTATTTCGGGGGAATGGATGTGCTTCATGGTGAAATGTCAGTTGGGCAATTGCTGCAGTTTGTCACATACACGCAGCTTTTGTACCAATATCTGAACTGGATTACGACGATGCCCCGATCGCTGATGGATTTAATCAGCAGTATTGAGAGGATCAATGATGTGATGGCCCAGGAGCCCTTTATCGAAGATGTGGAGAATCCTGTTGATGTGGAGGTAGAGGGTGAGATCGAGTTTCGCCATGCGACGTTTGGTTACAAATCCTACCAGCCGGTGCTGGAAGATTTGAACCTGAAGATACGGAAAGGGGAAATGATCGGAATCGTAGGAGCTTCCGGAACAGGGAAATCTACGCTTATTAACCTGATTATGCGATTGTACGAGGTGGATGACGGAAGCCTTATGGTTGATGGGTATGATATTAAGCAGATCCGTTCGGATACCTTTCATTCACAGATCGGCGTCGTGCTGCAGGAGACATTTTTGTTTTCCGGTACGATTCTCAACAATATACGGTTTTCCAGACCGGATGCGAGCTATGAAGAGGTGATCAGGGCGGCAAAAATGGCGAATGCCCATGAGTTTATTTCAAAAACTCCCGATGGATACAATACTTATGTAGGTGAGAAAGGGTACAATTTGTCCGGCGGTGAACGCCAGCGTATAGCGATCGCGCGGGCGATATTGAATGAGCCGAAGCTTTTGATTCTGGATGAGGCGACAGCGAGTCTGGATACGGAGAGCGAATTTATGATTCAGAAGGCTTTAGAGCGTTTGACAAACGGGCGCACGACATTTGCGATCGCACATCGTCTTTCCACGCTTCAAAATGCAGACCGGCTGCTCGTTATCGACGGGCACCGGATCGAAGAGATTGGCACGCATGAAGAGCTGATCCGAAAGGGCGGTATTTACAGCCGGCTTGTAAAAGCGCAGCTTGAGATGCAAGCGTGACTAAAACAAGAGCAGTAGCAGCCTCATGTTTTAGTCATGCATTGTCTGTGCCGGGAAGCGCCCCCTATTCCGTCATATCTTTTACTGCATTGCCGGCGCCGTCCATTGCGTCTTTTACGCCGTTGCCGACATCGTCCATTGCATCGTCTACGGCGTCCCCTGCGTCGTTTAACAGGTTATCGTCTTTGCTGTCATCGCTGTTATTTATAGCGCCGTCATTTGCCTCGTTGTTGGCGCCGCCGCCGTTGGCGGTGGAGCTTGGCGCTGCGGAAGCGGCTGAGGATGGAGAGGCCGCACCCCCTGCGCTGTTATTTGTCCTGCCGCAGGCTCCGAGCATGCAAGCGGACAGGCAGGCTGTAGTGGCAAGTATCATTAATTTTCGTTTCATGAAACTATTCCTCCTGTAAATTTATATTGAATTTGATTTTAGTATGGCAAAAAAAGCAGCGATTATGCATAGATGCATTAGAATGTATGGAAAAGGGGCGCGTTTTTCAGCCGCGCCTTACCAGCCGCCGTCAAAACCGATCACCTGTCCGGTCATGTAAAGCGGGGCGTTTAGAAGAAGAGCAGCGAAATCGGCGGTTTCCTCTGCAGACGCTATCCGTCCTGCGGGAATTTCATTACAGACCTCAGCGATTTCTTCCTCTGAAAAACAGGAATTCATTTTTGTGTCAATCATGCCGCAAGCGATGGCGTTGACGGCAATCCCGCTGGGAGCGAGCTCCTTCGCAAGCGCCTTTGTAAATGTATTTAATCCGCCTTTTGAAGCTGAATAAGCGACTTCGCATGAGGCTCCGCGTTTTCCCCATATTGACGAAATGTTTAAAATTCTTCCTGATTTTTGGCGAACCATATGGGGAACAACCTGACGGCATGCAAAAAAAGCAGAGGACAGGTTGGCGTGAAGGATGCGGAACCACTCTTCGTCAGATACATCTGTGATGAGTCCGATCTTTGAAATTCCGGCATTATTCACAAGTACGTCGATGCGTCCGAAATTTTCCATGGCCGTATCCGCAATGAGAGAAGCTGTACGGCTATCCCCGATATCGCCGGCGATGGTGAGGCATTCGGG
This sequence comes from uncultured Lachnospiraceae bacterium, assembly GCA_947591245.1. Taxonomy (GTDB): domain Bacteria; phylum Bacillota; class Clostridia; order Lachnospirales; family Lachnospiraceae; genus Eubacterium_F. The sequence continues at coordinate 68,256 of CANQCY010000001.1, forward strand.
CGTATAATTCCGGCATTGCTCTTTTGCCCGTTCCAGATTTTTTTGAGATGAGAAACCGCACAGAAGCAGGCGGTATCCCTCTTTTGCCAGCCTGACGGCAATGTGTGAACCGATATCGCCGGAAGCGCCGGTAATGACGGCGGATTTGCCGTTGCCTGATGAATTCAGCATATGATATGATCTCCTTTTCTATGTAAGCGACTCGGCAGTCGCAAATTTTATTCTTCCCATGCCGATAGTATAACCCAAACATTCATTTTTGACAATCCGCAGTATCCGTTAGGCAAAAAATCTTGTATATTTGGCGGATATCTGTTACAATAAGGCTATTATTGGATTTTTTTTAGGAAAATGCGGAGGATTCGTATGTTTAAAATCGTAATGCGGACTTTTTTTAAAACAATGGGCGTTATCCTGCTTTTGCTTGGGGTTGGCGTAGGGAGCTATTTTCTGACCATGCTTTATTTGAGAACGACAGAGAGAGGCGAGAGAAGCAAAACATATGAGCATGTTATCGATATCAATGTGGGCACGGAGTCCAGCAACCTGATTTACAGCGTAGATGCAAAGTCAAAGCAAGTGAAGGCAATTGTACTGGAATTATTTGATAAGGAAACCGGAAATCTTGACTATATTACTTTTCCGGTTAATACGCAGATATCTCTTTCCAAGGCGAAATACGAGGAATATCTGAAGATCAGCAGCCAGATTCCGCAGATTGTGGCGCTCGGCGATATTAACCGGTATTTTAGCGGCGATGTCGCATATGAATACGGAATTCTCCTTTTGCGGGAAGAGTTGAAGGCGGACGTCGGCTATTTCACGGCGATGGATTCTGTGGAATTTAATAAGCGGTTTGACAAACAGGATGGGATTTACAAGCCAAGCCAGGAGTATTTGGAGACGGCGGCACAGAATAAAGATGAGGCGTCAATGAAGAAATTTATTGAAAAGGAGTGGGGCAGCGTCATTTCGGATATCACGCTTTCGCAAAAGCAGGCGTACGCCGCCGGTTTTCTCAAAGTGAAGCTGACATGTATTTATGCGCACAAGGCGTATGCGGAGGAACTGAAAGGGAGGGCGACGCTCGACGGTGAAAAGACGAAAAAAATGATCAACCGGATCTGGGAGAGCCCGGAAAGAACAGAAAAAACGAAAACCTCGGGCGATTCGGGCGGAAAAAACGGTATTGAAAAGATCAAATCAAAAGGAATCCAGATTACAAACGGAACCAATATTAATGGTCTGGCGGCGTCGTTTAAGAGCAAGCTGGAGGCGGATGGACTGAATGTTCTCGGCGTAGGCGATTTCAGCGGCGCTCAGCAGACGCAGACTGTCATCTATGCGAAAAAGAAAGAGTGGGCAGAGTGTTTGAAGCCGTATTTTAGGAAAGCATCGGTACAGGAGTCGCAGACGCTCACAAACGGAGCTGATATTGAGATTGTATTGGGAACGGATGAAAGGCCGGAACCGTCTGCGGGCGTGAAAGGCGAATAGCATTTCTAAGCCGGCAAAAGACGCCGCCCGGGAAATTCTGCGGTTTCGCTTCATGAATCGTTTGTGCCGGCGCGTCCGGCATGACCAGAAAGGAGAGCCGTCATGGGAAACAGTATCAATGTAATGGGACTGGAAATAGATATTTTGTCGGAGGAGACATTTCAAAAGGACATGAACGAGTACCTCTCCAACGATTATCTGAATATAGTGCATCTTATTTCGCTTGATTATATGGACGCCTATGAGAAGGACGAACAGGTGCGTGAGGCATTACAGGAGGCAGACCTGGTGCTTCCCGGAGAAAAGGCGATCTTAACTTCCTGTCATGTAGATGTGCTGGAGACAGGGGGGATGGTTGTCGATTACCGGACGGCATGGAGGCTGTGCGGAAATGGCATGATGGATGGGAAGAGCTGTTATCTGGTGCTTCGAAATAAAAAGGAGGCGAAGGTAGTTTACCGCTATCTGCTAACCTATTGTCCCGGACTTGAGATTGTGGGGCTTTACACGCCGGGCAGCGCTATATCGGGAGAAGATCTGGTCAATGACATCAATACAAAGGTGCCGGATCTGGTTCTTATGTCGCTGGAAAGCACGCAGGGAGAACAGTGGCTTCACGAAAACAAGGTGAAAATAAATGCGAAGCTCTGTATCGTCATGAGCAGTGTGATGAATATGATTATTCGCGAGAACATTCACATTCCTAAGGCGCTGAAGAGCTTGCATCTGGGGAAAGCATACACGGCGCTTGCCAGATTGCCGTATTCAAATATGTGGCGGAAAAGAATATTTCGCAAGAAAATGGACAACTATAACAACAGAAAGCTGATGGAGACAGCAGATGTTCGAGAGGAGTTGCCATATGAGAAGGACGGCGGGAAATAATGAATTTGCCTCGTACCTGCTTGTGACGGCAGGTACTTTTTTGATGGCGGCGGGCACAAATATGATTTATGAACCCCTGTCCATGGTTACGGGCGGTTTTTCGGGAATCGGTATTATTATCAAAAAGATCATGGAAAATCATTTGAACTTTTCTGTTCCGGTCGGACTGACCAATATTCTCTTGAATATCCCGCTTTTTATCATTGCCATGAAGCTGAAAGGCGGCCGGTTTATCAAAAAAACGCTGTATGCGGCGGCCTGCTTTTCCGCGGCGCTGCTAATCGTACCGTCGTTTAAGATCGTGTATGAAGACTATCTGATGGCGGCGGTTCTCGGCGGCACGCTGCACGGCGTGGGAATCGGGATTGTATTTTCGCAGAATGCATCCACCGGGGGGAGCGACCTTTTGTCTACATTGTTAAGCAAGTGGTTTGCGGGATTCAGCATTTCGGAGATTCTGATCGCCGTAGATGGCGTCATCGTGTTGGCCGGAATGGGGACGTTTGGGATTCGCACGGGACTCTATGCGGTCGTGGCGGTGTTTATTACGGGCAGGATTTCCGACGCCCTGCTTGACGGGCTTAAATTTGCAAAAATCGCATATATTATTTCAGATGCGCCGCACGACATAGCTGAAAGCATTATGAAGCAGCTGGAACGGGGCGTGACGGGGCTGCAAGGGAAAGGGATGTATTCCGGCAAGGATAAAAATATATTGATGTGCGCCGTCTCCAAAAAGGAAGTGGTCAGGCTCATTCAGATTGTCAAAGCGGCGGACGAGAGAGCGTTTGTCATCGTGTCGGACGCCAAAGAAGTGCTCGGGGAGGGATTTATGTTGGGAACAGATGCGGATTAACGGCTTGTTTCGCTGGCTTTGAGCGGATATTATGCAAAATTCACAAAGATTTCAAAATCATTTATATATTTTGTCTATAGTGTTTCTTGTCAAAATAGTGTACAATATTTAGAAAAGATGTTTGCAAAATTATATTCCAGGGAGGAACACTAGAATGGCAAGTTTATCACTAAAAAACATTAATAAAGTCTATCCGAACGGATTTCATGCGGTAAAGGATTTTAACCTCGAGATTGAGGATAAGGAATTTATTATTTTTGTAGGACCGTCCGGATGCGGTAAATCAACGACGCTGCGTATGATAGCCGGTTTGGAAGAGATTTCGAGCGGAGAATTGTGGATCGGCGATAAGCTGGTAAATGATGTGGAACCGAAAGACAGGGATATCGCGATGGTATTCCAGAACTATGCATTGTACCCGCATATGTCGGTGTTTGACAATATGGCGTTTGGCCTGAAACTGAGGAAGGTTCCGAAAGACCAGATCGACCGCCTTGTACATGAAGCGGCTAAGATTCTTGATATTGAACATTTGCTGGATCGTAAGCCGAAGGCTTTGTCCGGCGGACAGAGGCAGCGTGTGGCGATGGGGCGTGCGATCGTGCGCGATCCGAAAGTATTCCTTATGGATGAGCCGCTTTCTAACTTGGATGCGAAGCTCCGCGTACAGATGCGTATTGAGATTTCCAAGCTCCACCAGAGATTGGAAACGACCATTATTTACGTAACGCATGACCAGACAGAGGCGCTGACGCTCGGTACCCGAATCGTTGTTATGAAGGACGGCGTTGTTCAGCAGGTAGACTCGCCGCTTGATCTGTACATGAGACCGAATAACAAATTCGTAGCAGGATTTATCGGATCGCCGCAGATGAACTTTATTGATGCGAGAGCCACCGTGTCCGGTTCGGACGTGCTTCTTACATTTGGTTCCAATACGATCAAGCTTTCCGAAGGAAAAGCGAGAAAGCTGCTGGAAGGCGGATATGAAGATAAGATTGTCACATTTGGTATCCGTCCGGAAGATATCAAAGACGAAGAGATGTTTATCAGCAACTCCCCGGATACTGTGATCGAGGCTACGGTTAAGGTTTATGAGATGCTCGGTGCAGAAGTATTCCTTTACTTTACGGTAGAGGGCATCGATATCACCGTTCGCGTAAATCCGCGTACGACAGCTCGTCCGGGTGATACGATTAAGATTGCGTTCGATGCGGAAAAGATTCATCTATTCGACAAAGAGACAGAAGAGACGATTACGAACTAATTCAGCCGATGGCATATAATTTTTGTTTACATATCGTAAAGAGCAGAGATGCTATGTTTAAGGGAATGTCCGGTGAAGGGCGTTCCCTTTTAAAAAGTTATTTTAAATGAGAGGGCAGCTGAAAGGAGAGAATATATGGCGCTGATAGAGATAGGGGCGGCGGCGAAGGCGGCGGCGGCAAGCATGAACCGGCTTACGGTAGGAAAGAAAAACGAGGGGCTTACGTTCGTAGCGGAGGAAATCGTGCGCTGCGCCCATGAAATTTTGGAAGAGAATCAGAAAGATATCCAATGCGCGCGGGAGGCGGGCATGAAGGAATCGCTCGTTGACCGTCTGACGTTGACGAAAGAGAGAATCGGGGACATAGCGGAGGGGATCCGTCAGGTTGTGAAGCTGGAAGATCCGATCGGCGAGACGGTATCTATGAAAATGATGCCGAACGGCCTTCAGATCGGGCAGAGGCGCGTACCGCTCGGCGTGATCGGCATTATTTATGAATCCCGTCCGAATGTGACGGCAGACGCTTTCGCGCTGTGCTTTAAGACGGGAAATGCGGTTATTCTCCGGGGCGGGAGCGATGCGATTCATTCCAATATGGCGATTGTCCGCGTTATACGCGCGGCGCTCAGGGAGAAAGGGCTTCCGGAGGACGCGATTCAGCTTCTTTCCGACACTTCCAGAGAGACAGTCCGCGAATTTATGCGGCTGAATGAATATATCGACGTGCTTATTCCGAGGGGCGGGGCGGGACTGATCAAAACAGTGGTGGAAAACAGTACAGTACCCGTTATAGAGACGGGCACGGGAAACTGTCATGTGTATGTAGATGAGAGTGCGGATCTGGATATGGCGGTAAATATTATTGTCAATGCCAAGACGCAGCGGCTTGGCGTATGTAATGCCTGCGAATCGCTGGTGATACACGATGCGGCGGCAGAAAACGCGGTGCCGGCGATCTGCCGGGCGCTCTGCGCGCATGGGGTTGAAATTCGGGCGGACGAGCGGGCGTACCGCTATGCCGGAGAGGTAAAAAAAGAAATTGCCGGAGAAGCGGGCCGGGGAGCGATCGTTCCTGCAACGGAGGAGGATTTCGGAACAGAATATCTGGATAAAATTATTTCTGTCAAGATCGCGGACAGCATCGAAGAGGCGATTCGGCATATTAACTATTATAACACGGGGCATTCAGAGTCGATCGTGACAAAGGATTATGAAAGCGCCATGAAGTTTCTGAATGAAATCGATGCGGCGGCGGTCTATGTCAACGCCTCGACCCGCTTCACGGACGGCTTTGAATTCGGATTTGGGGCAGAGATCGGGATCAGTACCCAGAAGCTTCATGCGAGGGGACCGATGGGCCTGCTTGCGCTGACCAGTACAAAATATGTCATCATGGGAAATGGGCAGATACGGGAGTAAAAGCGGTTCTGGCATTATTATCTGAGGGACAGGCGCTTAATAATTTATTGACAAAATGAGGCAAAGATAATAAAATGAAGTCGTATGCTTGGATACGGCTTTATTTATTAACTTGGAGGATTTTGAAATGAAACCATATGGATTAAATGAACTGAGAAAGAAGTTTTTGGAGTTTTTCGAGGACAAGGATCATCTGGTTATGAAAAGTTTTTCTCTTATTCCGCACAATGATAAGAGTCTGCTTCTGATCAATGCCGGCATGGCTCCGCTTAAACCTTATTTTACGGGGCAGGAAATACCGCCGCGCAAACGTGTGGCGACATGCCAGAAATGCATACGGACAGGAGATATCGATAATGTTGGAAAAACGGCAAGGCATGGTACGTTTTTTGAAATGCTCGGAAATTTTTCGTTTGGAGACTATTTTAAGCGCGAGGCGATTGCCTGGTCATGGGAGTTTTTGACAAAAGTTCTTGAGATCCCGGAGGATCGCCTTTATCCGTCCGTATATGAGGAGGACGACGAGGCGTTCGATATATGGAATCAGGAGATTGGCGTGGCGAAGGAACGCATATTCCGGTTTGGCAAAGAGGATAATTTCTGGGAGCACGGCGCAGGCCCGTGCGGCCCGTGCTCGGAGATTTATTTTGACCGCGGTGAAAAGTACGGCTGTGGCAAACCGGACTGTACGGTAGGCTGCGACTGCGACCGTTATATTGAAGTGTGGAATAATGTGTTTACCCAGTTTGATAATGACGGTAATGGAAACTACGAAGAGCTTGATACAAAAAATATTGATACGGGTATGGGACTGGAGCGCCTCGCCGTGATCATGCAGGACGTGGATTCCATTTTTGACGTGGATACGATCAAAGCGATCCGCGACCGTATCTGTGAGCTTTCCCACACGGAATACGGGAAAGAATACAAAAAAGACGTGTCAATCCGCGTCATAACGGACCATATCCGCTCTGTGACTTTTATGGTGTCCGACGGGATTATGCCGTCCAATGAGGGGCGGGGATATGTGCTGCGCCGCCTTCTCCGCCGCGCGGCGCGCCACGGACGGCTGCTTGGCATAACCGGAAAGTTTTTATCCGGTTTGAGCGAGGTTGTCATTCGGGAATCAAAGGATGGATATCCCGAGCTGTCAGATAAAAAGGAATATATATTGAAGCTGATCGCTACCGAGGAAGAGAATTTCAGCAGGACGATCGATCAGGGGCTTGAAATATTGAATGAGCGCATGGAAGAGATGAAGAAAGAGGGAGAAACGGTTTTTTCCGGTGACAATATGTTTAAGCTGTATGATACGTACGGTTTCCCGATGGATCTGACGATGGAGATACTGGGGGAACATGGTTTCACTGCGGATGAGGAAGGATTCCATGAGGCGATGGAGATTCAGCGCAAGACGGCGAGGGACGCCAGAGAGGTAACAAATTATATGGGCGCCGACGTCACGGTTTATCAGTCCATCGATGCGGCTGTAGAAAGCCGTTTTGTGGGATATGACAGATTGATGCATGAGTCAAAGGTGACTGTTCTGACAACGGCGGATGAGATTGTAGACGAATTGCGCGAAGGGATGGAGGGCACGGTTCTTGTGGAGGAGACGCCGTTTTATGCTACGATGGGCGGCCAGGTTGCCGACACGGGAGTGATTTCCGCCGCTGGTTGTGAATTTGCCGTGACAGATACGATCAAGCTTCCGGGGACAAAAATCGGGCATGTGGGAAAGATGCTGTCTGGAACGATCCGCACCGGGGATACGGTCACCCTTACTGTTGATGAGAAGCGGCGCCGGCTGACGGAAAATAACCACAGCGCAACTCACCTGATGCAGAAAGCGCTCCGCATTGTGCTCGGCAATCACGTAGAACAGGCAGGCTCTCTCGTGGATTGCGATAAGCTCCGTTTTGACTTTACCCATTTCTCTCCGATGACGCCGGAGGAAATAAAAAAGGTCGAGGATATAGTAAATGCTGAGATCGCAAAGGGACTGCCTGTTGTGACGAATGAAATGACGCTTGACGAGGCAAAAAAGACGGGTGCGATGGCATTGTTTGGCGAAAAATACGGCGAGATCGTGCGGGTTGTCCAGATGGGTGAATTCAGCTCGGAACTGTGCGGCGGTACGCATGTACAAAACACGGGAAATATTTCTGCCTTTAAAATCATTTCCGAGAATGGCGTAGCTGCCGGGGTGAGGAGGATAGAAGCCCTCACGGGCGCCGGCCTGATCGCGCATTATCATCAGGCAGAAGAGCAGCTGAAAGAGGCGGCGGGGCTTCTCAAGGCGGCTCCGATGGATGTGGCGAAAAAGCTCGCGGCGCTTCAGGCGGAAAATAGGGCGCTGGCGAAAGAAAATGAGAAATTGAAGGCAAAACTCGCGAAAGCGGCGGCGGGTGACATCACATCTTCGGCAGAAGAGGTAAATGGCGTCCGGATTCTGGCGAGCCAGCTCTCGGATGTGGATATGAACGGTATGCGCGAGCTCGGCGACGAGGCAAAGCAGAAGCTCGGAGAGGCCGTTATTGTCTTTGCCGCGGAAAACGGGGGAAAGGTTCAGCTCATGGCGACGGCTACGGAGGGGGCGGTCAGGAAAGGCGCCCATGCCGGAAACCTGATCAAAGAAATCGCTTCCCTGGTCGGAGGAGGCGGCGGCGGCAAACCGAATATGGCGCAGGCGGGTGGAAAAAATCCGGCTGGCATGGCGGATGCGCTGTCGCGTGCAAAAGAGGTGGCAAAAGCACAGCTAAGTTAAATTTTTGGCAAAAAAGTGTCTCTTTTATGCCAAAAATTGTACAAAAACGGTTGACGTATTAAAATTTTGTGCTATAATATGTGTTAGTGCGAAAAAATACCCAATCAGTTGTATTTTGCACAATCTTACAACTGAAGGGAGGTTAGGTGTGATACTATGTCGAATGTTATCGTGAAAGAGAACGAATCATTGGAAAGTGCATTGCGCCGTTTTAAGCGGAACTGTGCAAAAGCTGGCATTCAGCAGGAGATTCGGAAGAGAGAGCATTATGAGAAACCGAGCGTTAGACGGAAGAAAAAGTCTGAAGCGGCTCGTAAAAGAAAATTTAAATAATTACGCATATGATGGACTCGTCTGGAAGGACGGGTTCTTTTTTTGCGCGAAGGCAAAGCGCGTTTCTCATCGTTTGCGGCGGAACATGTACAGGCTGTGCTGCATAAGATAAAAGTAACCAAAAGAATGCGGGGCGCTTGGAAATGAATCCCATATCGGAGAAAATGGGCCTGCAGCCGGATATACTCGATGGCGCTACGATCGTGAAAGCATATGGGGACGAGTATGCGATTATAGAAAATTATAAGTCGATCATTGAATATACGGAAGAAACGGTTAAGCTTCAGGGAAAACATGTGAAGGTAGTAATCAGCGGGGATGCTCTCTGCATTAAATCTTTTGAACCGGATGAATGCAGAGTATTCGGAAAAATAAATCAAATATGCCTTGTGAGATTTTAATCGGCGGGCGTTCAGAATGGAGGAACGGTGTTTGAAGTGGATCAGGGGGTACATAACATGCCGTGTGGCTTCCGGCAAATGGGAGCGGTTTATGAACTTATGCCGGCATCACGAGATTAAGCTGTGGAATGTAACAATGGATAAACGGAATGTGACATTCTGCATGTATTCGGGCGATTACCGGATCTTGATGAAATTCGTAAAGAAAACAAATGTTGTGCCGCATGTGTGCGGGAGGCGGGGGCTTCCCTTTTTGTTTCACAGGGCGGTGAGGGACTGGACCTTTACGCTGGGGCTTGTCCTTTTTTTTGCCGTTCTGAGGGCGCTGTCCATGTTTGTGTGGCAGATTAACTACTACGGACAACAGGAATATACAAAGGAGGCTCTGAGCAAGGAGGTCATGTCCATGGGCGTATACAGGGGCATGTTCCGGGGAGACTTGAACTGTGACGGCATTGAGAGAAGCCTGAGGGAGCGATATGAAAATATAAGCTGGGTTTCAGCAGAAGAGAAAGGGTGCGTGCTGAATATAAAAATCAAAGAAGGTACGGCAGAGAAGAAGAAGGAGGCGGCAGATACGCAGCCGTGCCACCTCGTTGCCCCGTGCAAGGGAGTCGTCCGGAGTATCGTCACGAAAGAGGGCGCCGCGCAGGTGAAGCGGGGGATGAAAGTGAAGAAAGGGGATATATTGATCAGCGGGATCGTCGAGATCCGGGACGACAGCGACGCCGTTATAAGAAAAAAAGGGGTTCATGCGGAGGGGGAGATCGTCCTCGAAACCGAAAAAAAATATGAGGACAGCATAAATAAGAGCTATACGGCTAAAAATAAAACGGGAAAGGATATTTGCGTATTTACGGTTCAATGCAACGGCATTCGTTTTTCTATAAAAAATCCCTTAAAATGGTTTGATAATTCTGCCAATTATGATATAATGAATGACATATGTGTGGATGAGCAGTTTATTCCGCTTCACACGGATTTAAAAGTGACAGAGAAACGGTATATTTCCTATGAGCAGGTTCCGGCGGAGTATTCGGAGGCAGAGGCGGAGAAGCTTCTTCAGAACAGGCTGGCGGCAAAAATGGCGGGCTATGAGGAGAAAGGGTACAAAATTTTGGACCATACGTTTGCCGTGAGCAGGGAACAGTCGTCCTTTCAGGCAAAGGGAAACATTTCCATGGAGATTTCAACGATGAGGCAGAAAGCTGTGAAAGAAGAGGAACTTATGCTCGAGCATAATGGAAAGGAAGATGACGATGGAACAGGAGCGGATCACGCTTGATATTCCCGCTGACCATGAAAATAATATATTCGGCGAGCTGGACGCTCATCTGAAAAAGATTGAGCGCGCGCTTCATGTGGAGGTTGTTTTGCGTGATGGTTCTGTGCGGGTATCCGGCGGGAAAGAACAGGTGAAAGAGGCAGAGCGCGTATTTGGCGAACTCTTAAACCTGTCAGAGCGCGGCAATACGATTACGGAACAGAATGTAGATTATGTCCTGGCGCTCGCGCAGGAAAACTCATCGGTTTCACTTGCGGATATCGATAAAGAGCTGGTTGGCTTTACGATTCAGGGCAAACCGATCAAGCCGAAGACGCTGGGGCAGAAAAAATATGTGGACGCGATCCGTGAGAAAACGATGGTATTTGGCGTGGGACCGGCAGGAACGGGAAAAACGTACCTGGCGATGGCGATGGCGATACAAGCGTTTAAGCAGGACGATGTGGGTAAAATTATCCTCACCAGGCCGGCGATTGAGGCAGGAGAGAATCTTGGCTTTCTGCCGGGCGATCTGCAGAGTAAAATTGACCCGTATCTGCGTCCGTTGTACGATGCCCTTTATCAGATTATGGGGGCGGACAGTTTTATAAAAAATTCCGAAAAAGGCCTGATTGAAGTGGCGCCATTAGCCTATATGAGGGGAAGGACGCTGGATAATGCGTTTATTATACTGGATGAGGCGCAAAATACGACCCCGGCGCAAATGAAGATGTTTCTTACGCGTATCGGTTTTGGTTCAAAAATCGTGATCACCGGCGACCTGTCGCAGAAGGATCTGCCGTATGCGGCGGTGTCCGGTTTGGAGCAGGCGCTTAAAGTTCTGCAGGATGTGGAGGAAATCGGCGTATCGTATTTGACGAATAAGGACGTCGTGCGGCATCCTCTTGTGCAAAAAATCGTACATGCCTATGAAAAATATGAGGCAAGGGAGAAGTACCGGGAGAGCCGGAAGGACCGGCGGGGCAATAAGAGAAACAAGACGGGTTCGGACAGGGGAGGACAATGACGGTATATTTTGAGGATGAAGCAGATATTTCTTTTGATTTTGAGACGTCCCGGCAGCTTGATCAGGTGATTTCTTTTGTGAAAGAGTATGTGGGCTGCCCGTACGACGTGGAAGTGAGCGTGACGCTGGTGGACAAGCCGTCCATTCAGGAGATCAATGCACAGCACCGCGGGATTGACAGGCCTACGGATGTGCTGAGTTTTCCGATGATGGAATATGATGAACCGGCTGATTTTGACGGACCGGCATTTCGCGGCACGATCGCCGTGTCGCCGGACAAAAATGAACTGATGCTCGGCGATATTGTCCTGTGTTCGCATATCGTAAAGGAACAGGCGGAGGAATACGGGCATTCGGAGCTTCGGGAATTTACTTTTCTCGTCGTGCACAGCATGCTGCATTTATTTGGCTACGACCACATTTCGGAAAATGACCGGATTTTGATGGAAAAGGAACAGAGGGAGATTATGAGACGGCTCGGCGTCGGGCGCACATAAGAAATGGAGGAACAGATGGGCGGAAATAAGAAAAAAATTATATTTGTGACGAGCATTTGCATGATAGCAGCGACAGTGGCGGCGATTTCTGTTGCCGTTGTGTTTCGCGCGCGCAGCGGCGGGGAGAATGCGGCGCAGGAGGCGCCTTCCGTTACGCCGGCTCCGACGCAGGAGCCAACGCCAGCGCCGGAACCTACGCCGCTTCCCACAAAGGATCCGAACGAAGGAAAGGCAAGAAGCGCTCTCACAGGAGAGTACATATCCAAAAAGGCAGCGAAACAGCGTCCCTTTGCCGTCATGATAAACAATATAGAATATGCGAACCTGCGTCAGGAGGGAACTTCAAAGCTGGATATAGTTTATGAAGCGCTGGCAGAGGGGGGGATCACGCGCATGCTCGGCGTGTTTCAGGGAACAGAAAAGATCAAACGGCTCGGCTCGGTTCGGAGCGCGCGCCACTATTTTGTCAGCTTTGCCAGCGAATGGAATGCCATTTTCTGCCATTTTGGACAGACTAAGTACGCCGTTTCAAAGATCGAAGAATTAAAAATCAATAACTTAAGCGGCCTGTCGGCGATCGGCGGCGCCGTATATTGGCGGGATTCTTCCGTGATGGCGCCCCATAATGTGTATACGTCAGGTGAAAAGATGTTAAAGGGGGCGAAGAAGCTGGGATACTCCACGAAGATGAAGGAAGAGAAAATGGCGAAGCATTTTAACTTTTATGAAGAGGATACGGAATTGCCGTCGAATGCCGCCGCCACGTATGTCAACCTTCCGTTTTCCGCCTATTCCACCAGCTATTTGATATATGACAAAAAGACGCGCGAATACAAGAAATATGAGTACAAAACAAAGCATAAGGATCACGCAAACAATAAACAGCTCTCATTTAAAAATGTTGTGATTCAACTGGTCGAAGAGACTAACATTGACCGTCACGGTTATCAGCACTTATATCTTCATAAGCGAAAAGGGGAAGGCTATTATATCACAAACGGAAAGCGTATGAAGATCGCATGGAGAAAGAATGAAGAGGAAGGGACGATGTGCTATTATGACATGGACGGCAACGTGCTGAATGTCAATGCCGGAAAAACATATATTGCAGCATATCCGACGAGCCGCAAGAAAATGATCTCTTTTAAGAAAAAATAATTTAACCTATGGATGGAAGGGTGCCGGTATGAGCGCAGTCAGAAAAGACAATCAAAGAAATTCCAGTTTTCTAAAACAGGGAGGCCTCTTAGCGATGGCTTCGCTTGTCGTGCGCGTGATTGGCATGATTTACCGGATTCCGATGGCAAATATACTCGGCGATGGAAATGGGATCTATGCGGTTGCATTCGATATTTATGATATTATTTTGATTGTTTCATCTTACAGCCTGCCTCTGGCGCTCTCAAAGATTATTTCTTCACAGAACAGCAGGCGCGAATTTCGCAATACCGGAAAAACGTTCCGGCTGTCTCTCTGGTTCGCCGTGGCATCCGGCGGTATTTTCGGAACCGCTTTGTTTGCGTGTGCCGGATTAATCGAGGAACATATTTATCCCGCATACGCCGGGTTGCGCATTCCGCTCAGGGTACTTGCGCCCACTATTTTTATCGTTGCTCTGCTCGGCGTTTTCCGCGGTTTTTTTCAGGGCAAAAACACAATGGTGCCGACTGCGGTATCGCAGGTGCTGGAGCAGATTGTGAATGCGGTAGTCAGCGTGTCGGCGGCGTATTTCTTTATGCAGTGGAATTCGGACAGTCTGGTAAGGAGCGCGTGGGGAGCGGCCGGAGGTACGCTTGGAACGTGCCTTGGCGCCCTGACTGCATTGTTTCTCGTCATGTTTGTGTATTACATATATCGTCCGATTCAGAGAAAACTGGAGCGGCGGGACCGATCCAGAAGGGTCTATACGGCATCTCATATTTACCGGATCCTTTTTCTGACGATTCTGCCCATTATTTTGAGCCAGACAGTGTATCAGATCAGCGGATTGATTGATTATTATCTGTTTAGCGATATAATGGGGGCAAAGGGGATCGATGCGAAGACGATTTCATCGCTTACGGGTGTTTACAGTTCCAATTACCGTACGCTGACAAGCGTTCCGATCGCGATCTCCACCTCGATTGCCTCTTCTATGATTCCAAGCGCAGTGGCGGCATTTACCCGGAAGGATATAGGACAGCTCCAATACAATATTCTTTCCGGCATTAAATTTAATATGATCATTGCTTTTCCGTGCGCGATGGGCTATACCGTGCTTGGCCAGGGCATTGTCCGCATGCTTTTTCCTTCCATGGATTATGTGCTTGGCGGATATTTGATGATGAGCGGCTCGGCGGCAATTATATTTTACGCTATTTCAAATGTGACAGGAAGCGCGCTTCAGAGCATTGACAAAATGCGCATTCCCGTCATCAATTCGGCTATTTCCCTTATTGTTCACGTAATTCTCGTTTTATTATTTTTAAAATTTACCGGTCTCGGGATCTACGTGCTTATCATCGGAAATGTCACATTCCCGATCGTAGTCGGCGTGCTGAATATTGTTTCCCTGAAACGGTATATTCCCGACTTTCGGCTTAAACCCGTCAAGACGTTTTTCGTGCCCATGTCGGCGTCTCTCTGGATGGCGATTGCCGTCATGCTGGCGTATGCGGTTGCGAGCCGCCTGTTTGGCATGTTTGCCGGCGCTTATGCTGCAAACGCTATGTCGGTCATTATCTCAATGCTTTTAGGCATGTTTGTATATTTTGCCGTGTTTATCAAGCTGCGCGGCATGACAAAGCATGAGCTCTATGATTTTCCGATGGGGCGCCGGCTTTATCTCCTTGCCAGAAAATTAAAGCTTATGAAATAATTTTTGAACGGCATTGAGCAGATAATCCTGAAATCCCGCTTCCTCGATATTCTCCCCGGCAACGATGTCAATGCTGCCGATGCAGGCATTGTCATAATAATATTCCACCGTTCCGACCGGAGCCCCTTTTGCGAGAGGCGCTTTCAGGTCATCGGAATAAGTTATTTTCTTTGTAACCGTATCCGTATCCGTTTCGGAAGTAAAGATGTGCGAAAATACCGAGCCGGGCTCAGTTTTCACGCTGTTTTTCCTGCCTCCCTGCACGGGCGCTTCGGAGAGGGATTCCGCTATATCGGGATCATTGTATATGCAGCAGTTCGCAAAGCCGTAATCAAGGAGCGACTGCGCTTCTGAAAATCTCTTTTTGTGGTCTGGCGCTGCCATGACGACGGCGATTAAATCCATATCATTTCTTCGCGCCGTGGCGCTTAAGCAGTATTTTGCCTTTGAGGTAGAGCCGGTTTTCAGCCCGGTGATGCCGTCGTAGAAGCGAACAAGCTTATTTGTGTTTGTAAGGCCGAATTGCGTTTCGCCTTTTTTGGTCTTATGAGTAATAGTATCCATCCATACGGTGGAATAGCTGCTGATTTCAGGGTGCTTCGTGATAAGTTCCTTTGACATAAGCGCAACGTCATAGGCGCTGGAATAATGTCCGGATTCGATATTGTCATCCAGTCCGGTACAGTTTTTAAACTGCGTATGTTCCATGCCCAGCTCCTTCGCTTTCTCATTCATCTTCTGGACAAACGCTTCTTCTGATCCCGCAATTTTTTCAGCCATGGCGACAGCAGCGTCGTTGGCGCTCGCAATCGAGATGCACTTGATCATGTCGTTTACGGTCTGCGTCTCATTTGGTTCAAGAAATACTTGCGAACCGCCCATGCTTGCGGCATATTCGCTCACGGTGACGCTGTCCTCAAGCGAGATTTTCTTGCTGTCGATCGCCTCAAAAATAAGATTCAGCGTCATAATTTTAGTTATACTTGCCGGTACAAGTTCTTTATCTTTGTCCTTTTCAAACAGGATTTCCCCTGTGGATCCCTCGATGAGCACGGCGGAAACGGCAGATACGTCAACGGCGCCTCCGGACGCATTTTTAGCTTCTGCATGTATGTCCTTTCCCAGCGGGAGGAAAGCGAGAATAAAAAGTAACAGTAATCCGATTTTTTTCATGCAGGTATCTCCTTTATCATTTTCTACAGAAAATATATGCGGATGCGGTTAAAAAAAGACGCGCTTACGTTGTTTTCCTGCTGACTGTAATCCTGCACTTATAAATATGGCTGCCCTCCCGCACGGATATGATGGCTGTTCCGGGCTGGCGGGCATATACGACGCCGCGGAAAGACACCGAGGCGATACGGAAATCAGACGATGAGTACTTGGCTCGTTTATTTATTCCGACTATTTTTACAAAAACCTTCTCCCCCGGTTTCAGAGTTGCAGATTCGATATTCAGGCGGTGGCTGAATCCGACGGACCAGCTGCGGCGATAGCCGAAACGGGTGTGGGGATAGATGAAGCGGATCATCAAAAGAAGTGCGAGAAGGAGAATGCATATTTTTTTCATGAGGGAACCCCTTTTTTATTATCTTATGCGGGAAATAAAAAAAGTCATCCGCAGGGTTATGTTCTGCGGATGGCTTTTTATGAATCACGCCGTCTGAGACGTCTGAGCGCCTTTCATGCGTTCGCCGATATATTTACACTTCAAAAAGCATATCGCCATAGGATGGAACCGGCCAGTCCTCTTTGTCGACCAACATCTCAAGTTCGTCAATTGGCTCTCTCAGTTCTGTCATAGCCGGGAAGACGTTATCTCTATAGTATTCGGCCTTCTCTTTTCCATCTTCCATGGCGCCCGCTTTTTCGTTGATTTCACGAAGGGACACCAGCGCCTGCTGTGCTTTCGTCAGAAGAGAAGAGCACTTTTTCAGGATAATGGTCTGAACCGTGACGTCTGCCTCCTGGCATGCGGTGCGGATGCTGTTGATGGATTCGGCAAGTGTCGTCGTATATTTAATCACGGCGGGAATATACTGCTTGGTTGCCATGTCGATCATTGCTTTTGCCTCGATATTGATTGCCTTGGCGTAGGCCTCATAGTGGATCTCGGCGCGGGACTCAAGCTCGGTCCTCGAGAGCACGTTCTGTTTCTCGAACATCTCGATTGTCTTCGGGTCGACTAGGGAAGCGGTGGCGTCAACCATTGTTTTCACATTGGGAAGACCGCGTTTTTCCGCCTCTTTAACCCACTCATCTGAGTAGCCGTTTCCGTTAAATATAATTTTTCTGTGTTCCTTCAGCGTTTTTTGAATCAGATTGCCAACTGCCGCGTCAAAATCCGCAGCGTTTTCAAGTTCATCTGCCATCTTCTCCAGAACATTGGCTACGGCGGCATTTAGCACCGTATTTGCGCCGGCGATCGACATAGAAGAAGCGAGCATGCGGAATTCAAATTTGTTTCCCGTAAACGCAAACGGCGATGTGCGGTTGCGGTCAGTCGCATCTTTTTTCACCGGAGGAATCGAGCTGACGCCGATATCCATTTTTCCGCCCTTTATGCTGTGCGTGGCAGTTCCGGCCTCAATAATCTGTTCCACGATATCTTCCAGCTGTTCTCCGAGGAAGATAGAAATAATCGCCGGAGGCGCCTCGTTTGCTCCGAGGCGGTGGTCGTTTCCGGGATTCGACGCCGACATGCGCAGAAGCGCTGCGTGGTCATCCACAGCGGCAATAACAGCTGCCAAAAACAGTAAAAACTGTGTATTGTTGTGCGGCGCCGAGCCAGGATTTAACAGGTTCTCGCCGGTATTTGTGACGATGGACCAGTTATTATGCTTACCGGAACCGTTGACGCCGGCAAAGGGCTTTTCGTGCAGCAGGCACTCCAGATTGTGTCTTCGAGCCACTTTTTTCATTGTCTCCATGACAAGCTGGTTATGATCGGTGGCGATATTGGCAGAATCGTAAATCGGAGCCATCTCGTGCTGCCCGGGAGCCACCTCATTGTGCTGTGTTTTGGACAAAATACCCAGCTTCCAAAGCTCTATGTTCAATTCATTCATAAATGACGCCTGACGCTCGCGGATGCTTCCGAAATAGTGGTCGTCCAGCTCCTGTCCTTTCGGGGGCATGGCGCCAAACAATGTCCGTCCGGTGAAAATCAGGTCTTTTCGCTGTAAAAATTTATCCCTGTCGATAAGGAAATATTCTTGTTCAGGCCCTACGGAACAGGAGACGTTTGTCACATCATCCTTTCCAAACAGCTTGAGTACGCGGACGGCTTGTTTGCTGATCGCTTCCATGGAACGGAGAAGAGGGGTTTTTTTGTCAAGAGCTTCTCCGGTATAGGAACAGAAAGCGGTTGGGATGCAAAGCGTCACGCCGATAGCGTCTTCGCGCAGAAAGGTAGGAGACGTACAGTCCCATGCGGTATATCCCCTTGCTTCAAATGTGGCGCGGAGTCCGCCGGAAGGAAAAGAAGAAGCGTCGGGTTCTCCCTTGATCAATTCCTTTCCGTTAAATTCCAGAACGGCATGGGAATCCGATTCGGCGCTGATAAAAGAATCGTGTTTTTCGGCGGTTACGCCGGTCATCGGCTGGAACCAGTGCGTATAGTGCGTGGCGCCGTTTGCCAGAGCCCATTCCTTCATACCGTGGGCAACGACATTCGCTACTTCCGGAGTCAGCTCTTCTCCGTTTTCAATTGTCTTTTTCAAAGCCTGATAAGTTTTTTTAGGAAGATATTCCTGCATCACCTCATCATTAAAGACTTTTGTGCCAAATACGTCTGAAATTACATCCTTTTCCATATCAATACCTCTCTTTTCTATAAATATGATAAGCAAAAAAACAGTTTACGTGCATCCGGTACGGTATATGTATGTATACGCGGAAAGAAAAAAGGCGTTCTCAAAATATGAGAACACCCTCGTTCTGCCTTAGCACAAAATTATAATAGCGCTTTTCATAATAAAAGTAAAGTGTTTTTTTAAAAAAAATTCGGCGCTGCGAAAATATCTTCGCAAATGAAGCTTTTTAGCGTTAAAAAGAGCAGAACAAGCCGATCATTTCCCCGCAAATATCGCTGAAAAGCTTTTTTTCGACGTTATTATCCGGGTATATCGGAAAACTGCCCGCCAGCGTACCGTTAATACAGATCCGCACCGTCCCGGCGGCGGTATCTTTTCTGACCGGGGCGGGCATGCTGCCCGGAAGCTGATATTCAATATCTACAGCGTCATACGGGCCCAACAGGAATGCGGGAATCTCAGGCGGGGCGACGCCCACATGATCCGATTTCCCGTCAGCGACGGCGATCTGAACTGCGGATAGGTCCCGAATGGGGATATTCTGAACGGCATAGTTTTTGAATCCGAAATTCATCAGCGCCTTTGTATCCGCCCATTTATAGGACTTGTTTGGCGGCCAGCCGCTGGCGAGTACGCAGCTTGCGAATGTGCGGCTGTCGCGTCTGGCAGCCCCGACGAAGCAATATCCCGCTTTTCCGGTAAAGCCGGTCTTAATTCCCAGCGCGCCGTCATAGGAGGTCAGGAAGGCGTCCTTATTGGAAAGCGTCCACGTACGTTGTCCCGTTACGTCATGAATCGTTTTGGAGGCAGTCTGTACAATATGAAGGAATGTTTCATTTTTGCAGGCGTATGCGGCGAGACGGCACATATCGGCCGGCGTGCTTGCGTGTCCGTCGGCGTCCAGGCCGTTTGGCGTGACGAACTTCGTCTGGGCCATGCCCAGTTCTGCTGCTTTTGCATTCATCATGGCGGCGAAACCTTCTATGCTGCCGCCGATGTGTTCCGCAATTGCGACCGCCGTGTCATTGTGGGATTCCAGCATAAGGGAATATAGAAGGTCTTCAAGGCGGAATTCGCTTTTGGCGGGGGCGGAAAGATGGACCTTTGGCATGGATGCGGCACGCTTTGAAAACGTGACCGTATCGTTCAGATTGCCATTTTCAAGGGCGAGAAGGCAGGTCATGATCTTTGTCGTGCTTGCCATAGGCAGGGGAACGGATTCGTTTTTTCCGTATAGTACGCGATGGGAATCGGCGTCCATCAGGCATGCGCCGGAAGCATACAGCTTGAGATCCGCGCTTTCCGCATTTTGAGGCGCGATGCGTTCTGCCGGGACAGCCGTGGCGGCTGGCGGCAGAGGCGTGTCGGAGGCGTGCCGGTTTTCCATATGGCAATAGCATAAAAATACGAGGGGGATAAGGGCGAATATAATACTGAAACGATTTGTTTTCATGGTAAGTACCGTCAATTCGGGTTTTATCATATGTTATGGGATTTCTTTTGAAAAAATGTCAAAAATGAGTTGATATTTTGCAAAAAAAGCATTACAATTAAAATCGGATAAAATTTTTTTTTAATATAAAAAAGTGGAGGACCGCGTATGAGTAATTCAGCAAAAATGTCAGCAAGGCAGAGAATCGAAGCTCTTGTTGACGCAAACAGTTTTGTTGAGATCGGTGGACTCGTGACAAAGAGGAACACTGATTTCAACATGCAGGAAAAGTCGGCGCCGGCAGACGGCGTCATTACCGGTTACGGTTTGATCGATTCCGGCATGGTGTACGTGTACAGCCAGGATGCGACGGCAATGAAAGGTTCTGTTGGCGAGATGCATGCAAAGAAGATTGCCAGGCTTTACGAGATGGCGATGAAAGCGGGAGCGCCGGTGATCGGCCTGATTGACTGTGCGGGGATTCGCGTGCAGGAAGCTGTCGACGCGCTTGCGGGATTTGGGGAGATTTACATAAGCAAAGTAAAAGCAAGCGGTGTTGTTCCCCAGATCAGTGCGATTCTCGGTTCCTGCGGAGGAGGAGTGGCAGTTTCATCACTGCTTGGCGATTTCACGTTTATGGATGCCGGACAGGGGAAATTATTTGTAAATTCGCCCAATGCGATTGACGGAAACAGTGTGGAAAAATGCGATACCGCCAGCGCGGCGTTTCAGGCAGAAGCCGGAAATGTGGATTTTGTCTGTGACGGGGAAGCGGATGTGCTCGCACAGATCCGTTCCCTTGTTCAGATTCTTCCGGCCAACTTCGAAGATTTCGGAGGGAAAGACACAGACGATGATATGAACCGTGTGATTCCGGGATTTGCAGGGCTTGTTTCAGATCCGGCAGCCGCTCTTGCGCAAATTGCAGACGGGAACGTGTTTATTGAG
Source organism: uncultured Lachnospiraceae bacterium (assembly GCA_947591245.1). Taxonomy (GTDB): domain Bacteria; phylum Bacillota; class Clostridia; order Lachnospirales; family Lachnospiraceae; genus Eubacterium_F. The sequence goes on from CANQCY010000001.1 coordinate 89,521, forward strand.
ACAAAGAAAGAGTATGCAAAAGACATGATTACCGGATTTATGACGCTGAACGGCGGAACGGTAGGAGCGGTGGCGAACGGAAGCGAAGCGGTTCTCTCAACCGCAGGATGCAAAAAGGCGGAAAAATTCGTTTATTTCTGCGATGCGTTCGGGATTCCGGTTATAACGCTGACAAATGCAAAAGGATACGCCTCTTCTATGGATGAGGAGAAAACGATCGGACAGGCGGTGGCAGACCTGACATGCGCTTTTGCCAGTGCGGAAGTGCCGAAAGTGAACCTGATAACCGGCGAAGCATTTGGAAGCGCATATGTAGCGATGAATTCAAAACATATTGGTGCAGATCTCGTACTTGCCCTCAAAGGCGCAAAAGTCGGCGTGATGGATGCCAAAAGTGCAGTTCAGGTTATGTATGAGGATGAAATCGGCGAGGCGGATGATAGGAAGGCGGCGCTTGAAGAGAAAGCAAAAGAATTCGATAAGCTTCAGTGCGATGCGGCTGCCGCGGCCAGCAGAGGCTACGTGGACAATATCATCGAGGATTCGGAAGTGCGTAAACAGTTGATCTATGCGATGCAGATGTTTGGAATGAGGTGATAGTATGGTGATGTTAGCAGCGACGGAAGAAGCCGCCACGACGATGTCCGGGGCGCTAATAAATACCGCCATCGGAATGGGCACGGTATTTGTTGTACTTATATTGATTTCCTTTATTATATATCTGCTCAGATTTGTTCCGGATTTGTTGAACAGACCAAAAAAGGAGACAATACCGACGCAGGGCGCGCCTGTATCTGCAAGGCCCGTACCGCCGCCGAAACCGGTTAGCAATCCGGTTCCGAAACCGGCGAATGCGGATGCGAAGGCGGATGATACGCAGCTGGTGGCAGTGATCACGGCGGCGATCGCCGCCGCAATGGCAGAAGAAGGAACGCCGGTACCGGCGGATGGTTTGGTGATCCGCTCCATTAAAAAACGTTTTAAGTAATAAGGTATTGAAATATAAAGATCATTTTAGGAGGATATAATACATGAAAAACTATACAATTACTGTAAATGGAACCGTATATGACGTAGCAGTGGAAGAAAAAGGGAGCGGGGTCCCTTCAGGGAACGGAGTCCCTTCAGGGAGCGCAGCTCCTTCAGCACCGGCTCCGGCGCGCCCGGCCGCACCAGCGCCGGCAGCAGGCGGTTCAGCGGGTTCTGTGAAAATCACATCGCCGATGCCTGGTAAGATTCTTGCAGTGAAGTCAAGCGTAGGTGCGGATGTGAAAAAAGGCGACGTCATTCTTCTTCTGGAGGCGATGAAGATGGAAAATGAAGTTGTTGCCCCGCAGGACGGAAAGGTTGCAAGCATAAACGTAAACTCCGGTGATATGGTTGAATCCGGCGACGTATTGGCTACAATGGATTAATCACAATTTACTGGAGGTAATTAAGATGGAAGTTTTGCAAAATCTTCTCCACCAGACGGCATTTGCGAACGGAACTGTTGACTGGCGAAGCTATGTGATGATAGTGGTTGCGTTTATATTCCTGTATCTTGCGATCAAAAAAGGATACGAGCCTCTTTTGCTCGTGCCGATCGCATTCGGTATGCTTCTTGTCAACATTTATCCACCGATTATGGAGTCTGGCGGATTGTTGGAATATTTCTTTAAACTTGATGAATGGAGTATCCTGCCTTCTCTGATATTCCTTGGGGTAGGAGCCATGACGGATTTCGGGCCGCTGATTGCAAACCCAAAAAGTTTTCTGCTGGGGGCGGCGGCGCAGTTCGGTATTTTTGCTGCGTATCTGATGGCGATTTTGATCGGATTTAACGGAAAAGCAGCGGCAGCGATTTCAATCATCGGAGGCGCGGATGGTCCGACGTCGATCTTCCTTGCCGGAAAGCTTGGACAGACTGATCTGATGGGTTCCATCGCCGTGGCGGCGTATTCGTATATGTCCCTTGTGCCGATTATTCAGCCTCCGATCATGAAGCTGTTTACGACAGAGGAAGAGAGAAAGATCAAAATGGATCAGCTTCGTCCGGTTTCCAAGCTGGAGAGGATCCTGTTTCCGATCGTTGTAACGACAGTAGTTTGTCTGATTCTGCCTAGTACGGCTCCGCTTGTCGGCATGCTTATGCTCGGAAACCTGTTTAAGGAGTCCGGCGTTGTAAAACAGCTGGCGGATACGGCTTCCAATGCGATGATGTATATCGTAGTTATTTTGCTTGGCACGTCGGTAGGAGCGAAAACGAGCGGGGAGTCTTTTATTACGACAGATACGTTAAAAATCGTAGCTCTCGGATTGATTGCGTTTGCGGTCGGCACGGCGGCGGGCGTACTATTCGGCAAGCTTATGTGCAAGCTGTCAGGTGGAAAAATTAATCCGCTGATTGGTTCGGCGGGCGTATCGGCAGTGCCGATGGCGGCACGCGTATCGCAAAAAGTGGGAGCGGAAGCGGATCCGACGAATTTCCTTTTGATGCACGCGATGGGGCCGAATGTGGCGGGCGTGATCGGTACCGCCGTAGCGGCCGGTGTATTTATGGCGATCTTTGGAGTATAACTTTTTGGAGGTAAAACGATTATGGCGAAAAATATAGAAAAGAAACCAATTAAAATTACGGAAACAATCCTGCGCGACGCCCATCAGTCCCTGATCGCCACACGTATGACGACAGAGCAGATGCTGCCGATCATTGGCAAGATGGATAAGGTGGGATATCATGCGGTAGAATGCTGGGGCGGTGCGACATTTGACGCTTCTCTCCGTTTTCTCAAGGAAGATCCGTGGGAAAGGCTGCGGAAGCTAAGAGCCGGTTTCAAAAATACGAAACTGCAAATGCTGTTCCGCGGGCAGAACATACTGGGTTACAATCACTATGCGGATGATGTGGTAGAATATTTTGTGCAGAAATCAATTGCAAACGGCATCGATATCATTCGGATCTTTGACTGCTTAAATGATATCCGCAATCTTGAGACGGCTGTGAGAGCTGCAAACAAGGAAAAAGGCCACGCCCAGATCGCCCTTTCTTATACGCTGGGTGATGCTTATACGCTTGACTACTGGAAGGATATTGCGAAAAAGATCGAGGATCTTGGTGCGAAATCCCTCTGTATTAAAGATATGGCGGGGCTTCTCACCCCGTATGAGGCGACGGAGCTTGTGACGGCATTGAAAGAATCTGTTAAGATTCCGATCGACCTTCATACGCATTATACATCCGGTGTAGCGGCGATGACATATATGAAAGCGGTAGAGGCGGGATGCGATATCATCGATACGGCAATGTCGCCGTTTGCCCTTGGAACGAGCCAGCCGGCGACCGAGGTAATGGTTGAGACGTTCCGTGGCACGCCGTATGACACGGGACTTGACCAGTCGCTTTTGGCAGAGATTGCGGAGTACTTCCGTCCGATGAGGGAAGAGGCGCTTGAAAGCGGCCTGTTGAATACAAAAGTGCTGGGCGTCAATATTAAGACCCTTATGTATCAGGTGCCGGGAGGAATGCTCAGCAACCTTGTATCCCAGCTGAAAGAGATGGGGCAGGAGGATAAATATGAGGAGGTGCTTGAGGAAGTGCCGCGCGTCCGCAAGGACTTTGGCGAGCCGCCTCTTGTGACGCCGTCCTCGCAGATCGTCGGCACACAGGCTGTGTTGAATGTAGTAGCGGGCGAGCGCTACAAAATGGTGACGAAAGAGTCCAAGAAGCTTTTATCCGGTGAGTTCGGCCAGACCGTTAAGCCGTTTAACCCGGAGGTTCAGAAAAAATGCATCGGGGATGCTGAAGCGATCACATGCCGCCCGGCGGATCTGATTAAGCCGCAGCTGGTACAGCTGGAAAAGGAAATGGCTCAGTGGAAGGAACAGGATGAGGATGTGCTTTCCTATGCGTTGTTCCCACAGGTGGCAACGGAGTTCTTCAAATACCGTGAAACGCAGAAGACAAAAGTAGACGCGACGCTGGCGGATAAAGAAGATAAAATTTATCCGGCGTAAAAGGACGGCCGATTCGCACATGCGGGTCAGACGCGCGCATGTGCGGGCTTGGCTCATGGCGTACGTGAGAATAAAAGAAAAGGGCGCCCTTCAGGCGGAAAAGAAGTTTTCCCTGAAGGGTGTTTTGTATCGTCTGCGCAAGCAATCCCTATGCGGAACATGGCAAAGAACAGGCACATAAAGAAAATAGCCCCTGATGGAAGGGCGGGAAACAGAAGCCGTGCCGCAAAAACAAAGCGACGGTGAAAAACGCAAAAACTAATTTGTAGAAAAGTGTTGACAAATGGTACCAGTATCGGTATAATTGTAAAAGCGTTTTGATTTTTAAGGAGGTGTAATGGCATGTCAATCTGTCCTAAGAATAAATCTTCCAAAGCGAGAAGAGATAAACGGAGAGCAAACTGGAAAATGACGGTTCCCACTTTGGTAAAGTGCAGTAAGTGCGGCGAGCTGATGGTTCCGCACAGAGTTTGCAAAAATTGCGGAAGTTACAATAAAAAAGAGATCATTGCCACTGCTGAGTAAGTGTAGGTTGCGTAAAACCAGTGGTTCGCGGAAGATTTTTTGGTTTATGTGAGTGAATTTAACCCAATTTTAACCCAATTGGCTAACGAAAGAAGGATTATAATAATTTTGGGTTAAGTTTCTGCAGAAGCACATGGCTGCAAAAGCGTGCATGAGGTCAATATATCTATGAAAGTAGATGTATTGGCTTTTTTCTTTGATATAGAAAATTTGAGTCAAACCCGCGCAGAAAAGAGCGTGAAAAAAGTTCTTGACAGAATAACGGTGCGGTTGTATACTAACTGTATCGGTTGATATGGTACAGTTGGTTCGGATGATACAGTATAGCGCATCAGATACAAAACCTGGTTATGCTATGATGCATTCGAGAAGAATGGAGGTGAAGAATATGATACAGATTAATCCAACAAGTAATCAACCCATATTTGAGCAGATTGTTTCACAGGTAAAAATGGCGGTTTTAAAGGGTTATTTAAAAGAAGGGGACGTTCTCCCGTCAGTGAGAAAGCTGGCGCTGCAGCTTTCCGTGACGCCGGGCACAGTGGCAAAGGCATACAGCGAGCTGGAGCATCAGAATGTGATCGTGACAATACGCGGAAAGGGAGCGTACATTGCCGAACAGCCAGACAGCAAACCGACTGAAAATCAGTTGAAAAAAGGACTTGCCGCATTTAAGGGGATATGTATGGATCTTATTTATATGGGAATCGGGAGAGAAGAATTAAAAAAGGAAATAGATGAGATATACGACGGCATTTCCGTCCGCAAAAGGGACGAACGGATTTGATGTGCAGAATATGTCTCAGAAAAGGAGAAGAGGAATGATTGAATTAAAGAATGTGACGAAGTCATATGACAAACACGGGCATCCGGTTGTCGAGGATATTTCATTTTCCGTGGAGCCGGGGAAAATCCATGGGCTGATCGGCCCGAACGGTTCCGGGAAGACGACGCTGATCAAGTGCATCACAGGAATTTATACGACGGATTCGGGGATAATTCTGCTCGATGGAGAGCCTGTTTATGACAATCCGGCTGCCAAAAAGAAGATCGGTTATGTCGCGGACAACTGCAATTATTTTCCGAAATACCGGGTGAGGGACATGATTCGCTTTTATAAAGGAATGTATGAAAAGTTTGATGAAGAAGAATTTCATAAGCTGAATGAAATGTTTGAAATTCCGGTAAAAAGAAAAATCGGGCATTTGTCCAAGGGACAGAAGATGCGGACGTCGTTTATGCTGAATATGGCGATGAATCCGGATGTTCTCGTGATGGATGAGCCTACGAGCGGGCTGGATGCGATGGCAAAGGCAGATCTGCTTGAGCAGATTGTAGCGAAGGTAGAGTATGGAGACATCGCCGTCATTATTTCAACCCATCATCTGTATGAGCTGGAGAAAATATGCGATACCGTCACGATGCTTGGCACGGCCGGCGTTGACTATCAGGGGGATCTTGATGAGGTGAAGGCGCATATCAGTAAATATCAGGTCGTATTTAAAAATGGCCTTCCGGATGGGGTTTTGAGCGATCCGCATGTTTTGAATTATTCTAACATCGGAAGCGTGTATACATTTTTGTGGGATCACGGGGAAGAGGCGGATTCCGGGGACGCCGAGCAGTTTTTCGGGGGAAAAGGGGCAGACCTGGTGGAAAAAACGGAGATTTCCCTGGAAGAGCTGTTTATATATTTGAATAGGAGGAGGAAAGCTCATGAGTAAAGCATCGGCTACGTATATGAAAAGGGAGTTGAGGAAGGTTCTGCCGGTCTTTATACTGGCGGCGCTAAGCGCCATCTTTGTTTTCGGCTTAGTATATTTAGCGTTGGCGGATAATAATGCGAATCTACGCTTAAATCTGGCGTATATGGAGGGGCTGTATATGGAAGGGGGAGATTTGTTTATCGCCCAACTGTGCTATTTTCTGGATAAATGGTATTTTATTTTAACGGCTGTGATAGAACTGCTTTTGATTCGGAGGGTGTTTTATCTTGAAAACCGTGCGGGAGTATCCGATTTCCTGAAAATACTTCCCGTTAAGGAAACGCACAAGGTTCTGATGAAAGCCTGTGCCGGCGAGCTTGTGATTTTCGGTTACTGCGCTGTATTCGGCGCCGCCGGTACGATTGCGAACGCGCTTTTAAGTCCGGGACTTGCGGAAATCAATATGATTCTCTCCGCAGAAGGCGCGGCGTCAAATGCCTGTGCAATGCTGTGGCACATGACAGGTATGATGTTTTTGTCCATGAGCGCAATTTTTCTTGTACTGTTTGTCGTACAATGCTGCATACACAATGTTTCCATGGCGACAATAGTCGGAATCGGTTTTCTTTGCGTGCCGTATTATTATTCCATGATATATTATATGGCGAAATCAGGGAAGACGCCCCTCATGCAGATCGCGATAGGCCTGTTCTGTCCGTATGCGTATAGGATAGAACAGAATGTTTCGGAGATTTCTGAGACAGCTTCTATTGCAATGGTTGAATGGCAGAACCCGCAGAAAATCCGAATGTTTCTCATTGTCGTCATTGCGGCGGCGCTTGCCGCATTGGCAGCGGCCCTATACTTACGGTGGAATCTCAGGGAGTCGAATACGAATTACATCAATTCGCCGGCAGTCAGGGAATTCATTTTAACCGGATTTTCCGTCAGTGCGGGGACTGCAATTGCGCTGGCGTCAGGCTATGAGATGCAGATTGTACATGGAACGGTCAGGGGGCAGAGAGAATTCTTTGGCATTACCCTTGCCGCGGCGGCGGTCGTGTGGGGGATTCTGCATGCGGTTATGCTGGTTCGTTCCTTGCGGCGCAGGGGGGCATAATGCGCCGGACTAAAAAGGAATGTCTGGCAGAATTCAATAAGGAGAGTGAGTAAGATATGAGAAAGGAATGGATCAGTGCAGCGGCCGGAATCGGGCTTGTGTTTTTGGCCGCCATCGCTTTTATGTGTTTTTGCAGATATACGGACGGCAGGGAGAGAGCGGATCAGGATGCAAATAAAGTATATAGTTTTTCCGGCCATGAGGAGAAGTATGCGGATACAAAGATTAAGTTTGCCGATGAGAGAGGCTTTGCCGTATATAAGCAGCTTCCGGAGCCGGTCGCAAAACTTGTGGACACAGGGATTTTTGCACCGACAGAGGAAGATGTGAAGCGTTATATGGAGATATATGGCGATGATGCAGGATTTGATGATGACGATGATGACGAAGCAGACGGAGATTTGCTGCAAGGCGATTACGGCTCTGAGGTGGAGAAAATAAATAAGATAGGAACGGCAGCTTATCTTGAAGAAACAAACCATATCGGCCCCGAGTTGGGAGGCTGCATGTACTGCTTTTTGACATGGGATGAGAGCGCGGGAAGGTTTGCGGATGCAGATAAAATTGCGGAGATTGAACAGTGCGGCTTTTTCGGTTTTTCCGACCTGATGGCAGAAGCAGAGAAAATGATTCGGAATCGCAGGGCGGCTGCGAAGAACGAAGATGCCGCCTACGGTATCTTCGGGGATGAATACCAGTGCAAAATATATTGCCAGGGGGTTGGATTTGAGCTGCGGCGGTGCCCCGTGCAGAAGTATTATCGATTATTATGCCCGATCAATACTGCCGTTTATTATATTCCGGAAAAGTATAGGAATGTAATCGACGAAGTAACGGCGTTGGGCGGTTATATCCCGTATTACTACAGCATCGGAGGGAAAAAAGAGGTACTTATATTCAATCGCGATAATTCGATTGAATGTGATAGCGTTTGCCCGCGTTCGGACGCCGGAGCGGAATCGTATGACAATAAGAGAATGGCGTTCATTTATGAAGATGGGAAGCTTGCAGATTATTATGTCGCAACGCAAAAAAATAAATTGGAGCTGGACGACGCAGATAAAAAAATCCTCGACCGGTGCGCGTCCCGACTCGGGAAAACGCTGTCGGAGCGCGGCGAACAGTCAAATTCAGGCGGCCATGAGGTTTGGTTGTATCGGACAGAATAAAAGGCGCAAAGAATTTCTATGCCGGCGTTTTTGCATGTGGCAAAAAATATTTGACAATCGATTTAAAAGGTGATATTATATTGAGTGTCGCTGAAATGTATTTGGTTTTGTTTCAGGACGCTTGTCGGTGTGATGGAACTGGTAGACGTGACGGACTCAAAATCCGTTGGTGGCGACACCGTGTGGGTTCAAGTCCCACCACCGGCACAATCGGAAAAACCCGAAGCCGCTTGAGATAAGGCGGCTTCGGGTTTTTTATCATGTATCGTCGGCTTGACAAACCGGCGGTATTGATCTGTTCATCGATCAATCATGACAGGAATCCCCGATGTATTCGATATAGTCAAAGGCGGCAAAAGTCTGGCTCTCCATTCCGTTTGACGTGGCGTAAATACCCACTGTGTTTCCGACGAAACCGCCGGCTGCATCGGTAGAGAGGATGCGGCCGTCCAGTTTGTCAGCAGCGGTTTGATACGAAGTTCCGTCCGTGCTGTAGGAGAACGAGAGATCCTGCCCGTCCGCTTCAAGCCGCATCTTCAGGGAGCCGCCAAAGGCGTCAGAGCCGTCAGAGCCGTCAGAGCCGTCAGAGCCGTCAGAGCCGGCAGAGCCGTCAGAGCCGGCAAGGACGGTTTTGCAAATGATTTCCGCCGCGCCTTCCTGTGTTTTAATTACGGTTATTTCGGGCAAAGAGCCGTTTGTTCCCAAAAGACACTGATAATTAAAAGAGTCGTTCTGAACGATGGCGATGCCGGCTTGCTCGTTTGTGCCGGCAGGTTCGAATTCAAAAGACGTCTCGAAACGAAAACTAAAATGCTGCTGGCGGATGCAAACGTAGCTGGGGTTCCCGGTCGAAGAAATCAGGTCGTTTCCGCAGCGCAGGGAGAGGAAGCCCTGTTTTTGCGTGAGGGAATAGTTTTCCCGGATCGGATTTCTCAGGTACATCATATGCAGAGGAAGCGAGTCCGCGTTAAAATCTTCCTTTGCCGGTACCTGCGGAGTGAGGGAGAGCGGAAGCGCGGGCGATTTCACGCTGCTTTCGACAATGCCTTTGCCCGGATTGATAACCGGCCAGCCGTCCTCCCAGCAGAACGGGACGAGAAAGGTCTCCCTGCCGAGGTTGCGGTAATAACCGCCGTACGGGCGGGAGGCAAGCAGAACCATCCACCATTCGCCGTTTTGCGTTTGCGTGATGTCAGGATGTCCGACATTTACGATCGGATAATCATAGCCGAGATGGCGGTGCGTCAGAATCGGGTTGCCGCGGTATCCCTCGAACGGTTCTTTCAGGCTTTTGCTGCGGGCGACAGACACGGCATGGTGGTGTGCGGTTCCCGCTTCGGAAATTAACAGGTAGTACCAGCCGTCTTTTTTGTAAATATGGGGCCCCTCCGGCCATTCCACCTGCCGCAGCGCACCGTGCCATGCCGGATAGCTTTCTCCCACAAGCTTCATTTCAGATAAATCCAGCTCCTGTATGTAAATCTCATTGTCGCCATAATATCTGGCGCCTTCGCGCCTTGGTTTTGTGCCGCAATAATAGCATTTGCCGTCGTCGTCAAAAAAGAGCGACGGATCGATTCCTTCCGCTCCGAGCGGATACGGTTCCGACCACGGCCCGGCGGGATCCGTGGCAGTGACGATAAAATTGCCAAGCGGGCTGCTTACGTTTGTCGTAATCATGTAAAACGTGCCGTCGTGGTAGCGCAGGGTTGGTGCGAAAATGCCCTGGCTGACAGCGGCGCCGTCCAACGGAAGCTGCGAGCTCCGGTCGAGAATGTTTCCGATCTGCTCCCAGTGGACGAGATCCCGGCTGTGAAAGATCGGTACGCCGGGGAAATAGGAAAAAGTAGAGGTTACGAGATAATAGTCGTCCTCCACGCGGCATATGGATGGATCGGGATAAAATCCCGGCAGGATAGGGTTGTCATACGTTAATAATCTGTTCATAAATCGGTCTCCTTTTTTGTAGTCGTAGTATCTGTGATAAGTATTTTAATATAGAACTCCGGCAAAGTAAATAGTAAACACAAAAATGTAAAGCGGCGTTCATTTTTTGGTCATTATTCATAAAAAAAATGTTCAAAACTATAGACATGTCACAAAAATAGTGATATACTAAAGTATAAATTGTATAAAATTATACAAAGAATTCAATTATGCGTTTTGCTGCGATCGGTTTTTTGTGTGAAACGCATAAAAAGAGAAAAAGAGGGCGAAAGGAGATTGCGACAGCTATGTCAAAGTTGATTAAGAAAAAAGGCTTTAGGACATTCCTTGTGGTTGTAGTGATTATTGCGGCGCTGGCGCTGTTTTTTAAACTCAAGGGAATATCGGTAAGCGACAACTCAGACAAGTATGCGGGCGTGGACTTTGAAGCAGCGGGGAATGAATATGGGCGTACGGATACATATTCGATTTATGCTGCCGCTCACGGTGATGCCATGCCAGAGGGTGCGGAAAACACTTATGAATTGGACGTGTTCGGCTATACGGACAGCAAGGGCGTATCCAAGAGAACGGGAGTGGGTCCGGATAATGACAAAACGGACGCGCTGCAGATTTCGGAGGAGGGATATGCCGAGTATAAGGTGAACGTCAAACAGGCGGGCTATTACAGTATGGCTGCTGAATATTACCCCACGACGGATGACGATGACCGTGGAATTGAGATTGAAACGAAGGTGGAGATCAATGGATCGGTACCCTTCAACGGTGCGGATGCAATTTCGTTCCAACGCGTATACACGGATGCGGGCGACCCGACCAAAGATAATCAGGGCAATGAAATTCGTGCGGCGCAGATCCAGGATCCGAACAGGGGCTGGATGCCGGCGTACTTTGAGGATGCGACAGGGTATGAGGTTGAGCCGTACAAATTTTATTTTGAGGCGGGCGAAAATACGATACGCCTGACCGGCGTCAATGAAAAATTTGTCCTCCGCAAACTTACGATCGGAAATCCTGGGAAGACTCCGACGTATGAAGAATATGCGCAGAAGAATTCCAGCGCGCCAAATAATGTGTCGGATTATCTTGGCAAGATTCAGGGAGAGACGGCGCTCAGGCGTTCTTCGCCGTCCCTGTATGCGACTTATGACAGGACTTCAAGCGACACGGAGTACGAGAACCGTGAAAGCGGAGAGGTGACGACCGGAAACACGGACAAACAGGTTCTGAATATGACTGGCGGTACGCAGTGGAAAGTAGCGAATGACTGGCTGGAATGGGAGTTTGAGGCGCCGGAGGATGGCGAATACGTCATCGGCATCAAAGGACGGCAGGGTTATAACCGCGGATACATAGCAAACCGCTGCCTCTATATTGACGGCGAGATTCCGTTTCAAGAAGTATCCCAGATTCGTTTCACCTACAGCAGCGTGTGGTCGATGACATGTCTGCAGGATGACAAGGGGGAACCTTATAAATTCTATCTCACAAAAGGAAAGCATGTTATCCGCCTGAAAAATACGCTTGGCGACCTCGGGGAATATCTGTCGCAGCTTTCGGACAGCGTATTCAATATGAACAAGATGTACCGTACGATTCTTGTCCTGACCGGAACCGAGCCGGATTCATATCGCGACTATCAGATTGAGAAGGTATATCCGGAAGTCATAGAGGCGATGGATATAGAGTCCAAGAGGCTTTATAAGCTGGTGGATGAGGTTACCGCTTATGCGGGAGAGAAGAGCGGAGAAATTTCGGTGGCGCAGACGCTTGCGGCGCAGATGGAGAAATTTGTGAAGCGGCCGGACAAAATCCCGTCCACATTGGGGAATTTTAAAGAAAACGTCAGCTCGCTCGGTACTTCGATCAACAACCTGAGCGCGGCGTCTATGGATATTGATTACATAGCGATTGCGAGCAGCAAGGATAAGCTGCCGCAGGTGGATGAGAATGGATTTGACAAGCTGGTGCATGAGTCAGTACTCTTTGTCAACTCTTTCAGAAGCGATTCATCTGCTCTTGGAAACATATATGACTCGAAGGATAAGGACGTAATCGATGTGTGGATTACGGCGGGACGTGACCAGAGTACGATTTTGAAAAACATGGTTGACCAGCTGTTTACGCCGGAGACAGGGATCAAGGTAAACGTCAAGCTGATTGATGCGGCAAATACGGCGACGTCTACCGGCGTCAACGCCATGCTGCCGGCTGTCATTTCCGGTTTCGGACCGGATGTGGCGCTCTGTATTGCGCAGACAGAGCCGGTTAACTACGCGCTTAGAAACGCCGTTGTAGACCTCAACCAATTTCCGGATTTGAATGATGTCCTTTCGGAATATTATGAGAGCTCATATCTGTCTTACCGGTTTAACGGAGGTTTATATGCTTTGCCGGAGACGCAGAACTATAACGTAATGTTCTACCGGACGGATATTATGGAGGATCTTGGCATTGATGTGGAGAAGCAGGTCAATACGTGGGATGAGGTGCTGCAGATACTTCCGATTCTGCAAAAGAACAGCATGACGTTTGCGGTTCCTTCGGTAGAGCGTAAAATCGGAAATACGACAAATCCCGACCTTGCGAATTATTTCGCACAGCTTTACCAGCGGGGCGGCAGACTGTATGATGAGGAAGCAATGCAGTCTACGATTGACTCCGCGGCGGGCATCGAGGCGTTTGAATTCTACACAAAACTGTTTACAAACTACAAGCTGGAGAAACAGTATGACTTTGTCAACCGTTTCCGAAGCGGCGAGATGCCGATTGGCGTTGCGGATTACAATAACTTTAATACTCTTGCGGTATTTGCGCCGGAGATCAAAGGCCTTTGGAATTTTGCCCTTATGCCGGGCGTGGAGAAGGAAGACGGAACGATTGACCGTTCGGTTCAGTCTTGGGGCACGTGTTCCATGATGCTTCGCGGGGCGGAAGACAGAGGCAAGAAAGACATCAGCTGGGAATTCCTCAAATGGTGGGCGAGCGCCGAGACTCAGGCGAACTTCGCCAGCGAGCTCGAAGCTGTCATGGGAGCCTCTGCACGTTATGCGACAGCCAACAAAAAGACGTTTGATACGCTGTCATGGAGCAGTAAGGAATCGACAGCGCTGAAAGAGCAGTGGGAATATGCATTTGGCGTACCGGAGGTTGCCGGAGGATATTATACATCCCGCCATATCACGAATGCGATTCGTAAAGTAATGAACCAAAATGAAGACCCAAGAGAGACTCTTCTTGATTACGTCATTACGATTAATCAGGAGATTCGGAATAAACGCGACGAGTTTGGCCTGCCAAACTTGCCGGAAAATAATTAGAGAGAGGAGAGCAGTATATGAAGTTTCTGGGACAATATATGCAGATTAAGAAACGGAATATGAGCATTGCATGGAAAAGGGCAAAAATGTCCAAAACCTGTTATCTGTTTCTGCTGCCATATGCCATCGTGTTTACGGCGTTCTATATTTTGCCGGTATGCATGTCGATTTTCTACAGTTTTACATACTACAATGTACTGGAACCGGCAAGATTTATCGGATTGGAAAACTATATTGACCTGTTTCTTTCCGATGATGTGTTCCTGATCGCCATTAAGAATACATTCCTTCTGGCGGCGATTACAGGCCCGCTCGGATATATCATGTCATTCATATTTGCATGGTTTATCAACGAACTGCCCAGATATATCCGTGCCTTCGCGGTGTGCGTGTTTTATGCGCCGACGATTTCCGGTCAGGCGTATATGGTATGGTCAATCCTGTTCAGTGGAGATGCTTACGGATATGTAAATGCGTTTCTTATCAAATTCGGTTTTATCAACGAGCCTGTTTTGTGGCTTACCGATGTGAAGTACATGATGAATGTGGTAATCATCATCGTACTGTGGATGAGCCTCGGTACCGGATTCTTGTCCTTTGTGGCGGGGCTTCAGGGAATCGATGCTTCACAGTTTGAGGCGGGCTACGTGGACGGCATCAAAAACCGCTGGCAGGAGCTGTGGTATATCACGCTTCCGAATATGAAGCCGATGCTTTTGTTCGGCGCGGTTATGGCGATCACGCAGTCGTTCGGCGTGGCGGATGTTACGATGGCGCTTTGCGGTTTTCCGAGTACGGATTATGCGGCGCGAACTGTTGTCACCCATTTGATCGACTATGGAACAACGCGATTTGAAATGGGTTATGCATCAGCGATAGCGACGGTATTGTTTGTGGTTATGATCGTATGCAACAAAGCAATACAGGCATTGCTGAACAAAGTTGGAACTTGATAGGAGGTATAACGGCGATGAAATTAATCAAGCTAAAAAGAAGAAAGCCGAATCGTTCCCGCGGGGGCGATATGGGAATTTACATAATGCTGATCTTGTTTGGTTTATTCTTTGTTATGCCCCTTGTGTATGCGATTAGCAGTGCGTTTAAACCATTGGATGAGATTTATCTTTATCCGCCGAGATTTTTTGTAAAAAACCCGACGTTTAACAATTTTCAGGATCTGCTCGTTGTTATGTCAAGCTCGTATGTACCGTTTACCCGTTACGTATTTAATACGGTGCTGACGACGCTGGTTGGAACGGTCGGACATCTTCTGATCGGATCCATGGCGGCGTATGTGCTTGCGAAATATTCTTTCCCGGGCGGAAAAGGTTTCTTCAACCTTTGCCAGTCGGCGCTTATGTTTAACGTGTATGTGCTTCAGATTCCGACGTATCTGATCATGTCCGGACTCGGCTGGGTAGATACGTATCTGGCTTTGATCGTACCGGCATTTGCGCTTCCCATGGGGCTTTTCCTGATGAAACAGTTTATGGAACAGATTCCGGATGCGCTTATTGAGGCGGCGAAGATTGACGGCGCGAGAGAGGGAAGGATCTATCTTCAGATCGTCATGCCGAACGTAAAACCGGCATGGCTGACAGTGACGATATTCTCAGTGCAGAATCTTTGGAATCAGAAAGGGCAGGTCTACATCTATTCAGAGGAATATAAAATGCTGCCGTATGCGCTGCAGCAGATTATGTCCGGCGGTGTGGCGCGTGCCGGCGTTGGTTCGGCTGCTACGATGGTCGTTATGATGGTGCCGATCATTATCTTTATCATGGCGCAGAGCAACATTCTTGAAACGATGGCTAGTTCGGGTATCAAGGATTGATGAAAAGGAGGATGAAATATGAGAGTATGTAAGAAAATAATGTCTGTTTTTTCTCTGGTACTTACCGCATCCATCCTTTTTGGCACTGCGGAAGCGGCGGCTACGAGTTCAGACGGAAACCATTACACATACATATATGACTGTTGGGGAGAGGACCGGGAATCGCCGGATGCCTATTCCGTCACCCGTACAATCACCGGTTCAGACTTTGCATGCGGTAATTTTGTGGAACCGAAAGGGTTGTACGTGATCGGAAAATCCATGTATGTGGTGGATACCGGAAACAGCAGAATAGTACAGTTTACCTATGACAATGACGTCTTCACAATGGTAAGGGAGATCAAGGAATTTACAAACAACGGCGCGCAGGATTCATTGAGCAAACCGGAGGATGTGTATGTGGATGAAGCCGGCGAGATGTATATTGCAGATACGGGAAATTACAGAATCGTTCATCTGGATGCTTCCGGAAATGCGATCAAGGTGATTACAAGGCCGGAGGACGAGACGGTAGACCAGACTACGGACTTTCTCCCCCAGAACCTGGTGGTAGACAAATCAAAGAGAATTTTTGCGCAAGTGCAGAATGTCAATAAAGGATTTATGGAATTTGCCAGCGACGGATCCTTTACCGGATTTGTAGGGGCAAGCAAGGTTACTTACAACTTTTTGGAATATTTGTGGAAGATGGTGGCGAGTAAGGAGCAGAGAGAGCAGATGACGCTTTTTGTACCGACCGAGTACAGCAATCTGTGTCTGGATTCCGAAGGATTTATCTATGCGACGATCGCTTCCCTGGAGGAAGGAAAAGATCCTCTTTTGGCCCAGCCGATCCGTAAGCTGAATGCAAAGGGAACGGATATTCTCATACGAAACGGATATGAAGAACCGGCGGGCGACCTGTGGTGGACCGGAAGCGGCGAGATAAGCGGCGCATCTAAGTTTGTCGATATTGCCTGTCTGGATAACGACGTATATTATGCGCTTGACAGCACGAGAGGGCGTGTGTTCGCTTATGATTTTCAGGGAAATATGCTGTATGCATTTGGCGGGCACGGATATAAGGCGGGATATTTTATCAATCCCTGCGCTTTAGAAGATCTCGGCGATACGCTCGTTGTACTGGATTCCAATCTTGGTTCGATCACGCAGTTTACCCTGACTGAATACGGCGCTTATATAAATGAAGGGCTCAGTCAGTACAAGCAAGGCGATTATGACGCATCGGCGGCTACATGGCAGAAGGTGCTTAAGATGAACGGAAACTATGATCAGGCTTATATCGGTATCGGGCGCGCTTACTTAAGGCAGAAAAAGTATACGCAGGCGATGGAATACTTCAAGTTAAAGCTTGACTCCGTAAATTATTCAAAGGCATACAAACTTTACCGAAAAGAATGGTTTGAAGACAATATCAAATATATTATTGCCATCATAGCTGTCTTGGTAGTCTTTGGTTATGGCTATGGATTTGTTAAGAAGGCAAGGGAGGAGGTAAAGAAAGGATGAGTATTAAGCAACGAATTCTCGACAAAAAAGCTTGGATTTCGTATCAAAAATCATTGCGCTATTGTTTCCATTGTATTGTCCGTCCTTTCGACGGTTTCTGGGATCTGACTCACGAAAAAAGGGGATCCTTTGCAGCTGCCAATACTTTGGTCGTACTCGTGCTTTTGACAAAATTGATCAAGCTTGCCGGCACTAGCTTTATTTTTGAACCGGTCAACTGGAATGATGTAAATATACTGTTTCAGATCATGTCGTTTTTACTTCCTTTTATCATTTACTGTGTGGCAAACTGGTGTCTGACGACGCTGTTTGAAGGAAAAGGTACGTTGAAGGATATTTACATGGGTACTGCCTATGCAATGACTCCGTATATTTTAATTCAGCTGCCGCTCGTAATTTTAAGTAACTTTGTAACAGAAGAAGAAGGTGCATTTTATACATACTTCGGTTATTTTTCATTCGTATGGTGCGCATTCCTTATCGTTGCATCCGTAATGATGATTCATGACTTCCTTGTGGGAAAAGCGCTTGCTTCGCTTATTTTTTCCGGGGTAGGCATGCTGGTGATCGTGTTCCTTATGCTACTCTTCTTCAGCTTGATCAGTGGCGGTTTCTCATACTTCTATTCGCTGTATAAAGAGATCGTTTACCGGTTCTATTAAATTTGGAAGGAGGGCGGTGTTCAGAAATGAAAAGGAAATTGTATGTATTTTTAGTTGCAGCAACGGTTTCAGTTGTTTTGGCGGGCTGCGGGTCATCTTCCACAGGCTATAAGGAACTTACTTCATATACGAATGCGGAGAGCCAGACGGAAACGATCAGCAATGACTCGTTGGAGTTGACGGTAGATAAAGATTCCACGACGTTTGAACTGAAAGATAAGCTTCACAGCAAGGTGTATACGTCCAATCCCTCCACGGAGGACATTGATAAATATGCTAAGGCGGATGGGCAGCTCAAGGATGTGCTGAATGCGACGCTCACGCTGACGTATTCCAACGTTACGGATACGCAGACGGTGATCAATAATTACAGCTCATCTATTCAGGATGGCAATTACGCCATAGAAAAGGTGAGCGATACGCAGATTGACGTCCATTACACGATTGGAGATATTGAAAAACTGTTTGTTTGCCCGCTTGTCATTAAAGAATCAGCGATGAACGAGTGGTTGGGGAAGATGTCCGACGGCGAGCAGAAAACGGTGAGGCGTAATTATCTTTATTATAATTATGAAGAGCTTAAAGGAGCGGACGACGATACGGAGCTTCAGGCGGCGCTGCAGAAGTTTCCGGATCTTGAGGATGAAGCGGTCTTTTATCTGACGGAAAAAATAACGGATTCCAAGGCAAAGGAACTGGAGAAGATCTTTACAAAAGCCGGATACGATGAGGCGCAGCGGAATAAAGACAGTGAGCCTTATAACGTTTCGAGAAACAGCGGCAAGCCGATTTTCGATATCACAGTCCAGTATATTCTGGATGGGCATGATCTTGTCGTTAAGGTTCCGATGGATCAGGTTGAATACAATAAGGACTACCCGATTATCGACCTTACCATTCTTCCGTATATGGGAGCCGCCAATTCGGAAGAGGCGGGATACGTTCTTGTGCCGGACGGCGCAGGCGGCATCATTAATTTCAATAACGGCAAGACCGGACAGCAGACATACATAAGCGATATGTATGGATGGGATTACGGCATCAGCCGCGATATGATAGTAGATGAGACAAAATCCAATTTCCCGCTGATCGCTATAGCGAACCAGACGGCAGGAAAATCATTCCTCTGCCTGAGCGAGGAGGGAAGCTCTTATTCAAGCGCAAAGGCTGATATTGCCGGAAAAGAAAATGGTTACAATTACGGACAGTTCGTATATAAGATGATTCACGGCGAGGATATGGATATTTCCGCCAAATCGGATACGACGGTGCGTTCATTTGAGGAAAGCCTTCCAAAAGAAAATTTGTCGCAAAGATATATTTTCTCGGACAAAACGGATTATGTCAGTCTGGCGGAAGAGTACCGCGAGTATTTGATGAAGCGCTATCCGGAGCTTCAGAAGAAAACAGAGGCGACAGTGCCGATGGCAGTGGAGCTGGTTGGCGCGGTAGATAATACGGAGCATATACTCGGTTATCCGGTGACCCGTTCGCTGCCGCTTACGACTTACTCGGAGGCCGAAGATATTTTGAAGCAGCTCAAAGGAGCCGGAGTGGATAGCCTGAGCGCAAAATACACGGGATGGTTTAACACTGGAGTAAACCAGAAATCCGCGGCGAAGGTGAAACTGATCGGAAGGCTTGGAGGCAAATCCGATGTTAAGAGCCTTGCCGCCTACGCGGCGGCTACCGGAGGGCTGGATCTGTACCTCAATGCGAAATTTATGTATGCTGTGAAAAATACGATGTTTGATGGCTTTGGCGTAAATGCAAACGCAGCAAAATTTGTCAGTCGCGAAATCTGCGAATTGTATACTCTTGATCCGATTATTTATCAGACAAACGAGGATTATGAGACTTGCAGCATGTATTATCTGACAAGACCGGATTATACGATTGCGAATATTGACAAATATATTGATGCGATTTCTGCTTACGGAACCCGTAATATCGGATTCGAGGATGTGGGAAGTTCGCTTGCCGGCGACTACAATCCAAAAGCAAGGGTTTCAAGGGAAGCGTCAATGAATATGCAGGTTGACAAGATGAAATCGCTCAAAGAGAGCGGGAGCCTTGTGATGACGACGAGCGGCAATCAGTATGCCGTTCCGTATTCGGATTATGTGACGGATGTGAATATTGCGCCGAGGGCGGTAAATATCATTGACGAGTCGGTTCCGTTTTATGCGATTGCGCTTCATGGGCTTGTAAATTATTCGGGAAGCGCTATAAACCTCTCTGAGGACCAGACAAAGATGATCTTGAAATCGGCGGAGACGGGAGCGGGTCTGTACTATACGTTTATGAATGCTCCGACAAGCGTGCTTCAGGATAGTGAATACACGCAGTTTTATGCATGTAATTTCATGGACTGGAAAGATACGGCGATCGGTCTTTACAACCGCTTTCAGGATGAGCTTGCGGATGTTTACAATCAGTATATCGTCGGTCATGAAAAACTGGCGAGCGGAGTGTACAAAACGGTATACGAAAACGGAAAAGTCGTGCTTGTAAATTATAATTATGCGGATTATGATTATAACGGCAAGAATGTTCCGAAAAGAGACTTTGTTGTCATGAAAACAGGAGGTGGAGAATAAATGAAGAAGCAAAAAAAGAAAAGGACTCTGGCTTTTAAAAATGCGGTGGCAGGATATTTGTTTATTGCGCCATTTATCCTTGGGTTTCTCCTGTTTATGCTTGTTCCGTTAGGAAAGTCGCTGCTGATGAGCTTTAATGAGGTTGAACTTCGTGCCGGCGGTTTTGATATGACATGGGTCGGAATCAAAAACTACATGGATGCTTTCACGGTAGATCCGGAATTTGTTCCGTATCTGTTGGCGGAACTCCTAAAGGTAGTGATAAATACGCCGGCAACGCTTATATTCAGTTTCTTTATTGCGTTGTTGCTGAATCAGAATTTTAAAGGAAGAGGTGCGGTTCGTGCTATCTTCTTCCTTCCGGTAATCCTTTCATCCGGCGTCATTGTAGGTATTGAGTACAACAATGCATTGCTGCAGGACATGAAGGATGTGATTGCGGAGACGTCAAATGAGACCAGCGTCACCGGGGTGCTCGAAAGCATTCTGATCACATCGGACAGCAGTCCGGTTTCCATAATGTTTTCATATGTATTTGACATTATCAATCGGGTATATGATATTGCAATTGCCTCCGGTATTCAGATCATTATGTTCCTGTCAGCCCTGCAGACGATTTCACCGAGCATGTTTGAAGCGGCGAAGATTGAAGGGTGTACTGCATGGGAAAGCTTCTGGAAGATAACGTTTCCCATGGTTAGCTCTATGATACTCGTAAACATAGTATATACCGTAATCGATTTCTTCCTGAAAACTGATAATACAGTCATGACGAAGATTTCCGAGGAGGTAGAGAAGTTGAGTTATGGATCTAGTTCGGCGATGTCTTGGGTATATTTCCTGTGCGTGATTGTTATCCTTGGTATTGTTTCGCTGATTATTTCTAAGAGGGTGTACTATTATGAATAAAAAGAAAAAAGTCAAAACCTTAATTGAAAAAGAAAGCTTTTTCGAACGAAACAAAAAATCCAACGGGTACTTATTGCGAAAAACATCGTTCAGCGTATGCTATAAGATTTTACGCGCTATTCTGCTGTTTGGATTGTGTTTCATGATTTTGCAGCCGTTGTTGAATAAAGTCTCCCTGAGCTTCATGGAAGAACAGGATCTGTATGATTCGACGATTGTTGCGATACCGCGTCATTTTACAACGGGAAATTATCAGATTGCTGCCTATCTGATGAAATACTGGCAGTCGCTTCTGAATACAGCATTACTTTCCCTCCTGGTCAGCGTTCTGCAGATTATTTCCTGTACGCTGGTTGGATATGGGTTCGCCCGGTATAAATTCCCTCTTAAGGGATTGTGGTTCGGAGCGGTGATCCTTGTGATTCTCGTTCCGCCGTCTACAATACAGGCGTCCCTTTACCTGAATTTTTGTTATTTTGATATTTTCGGTATTTTTGCATTCTTTAATAACGGACAGCCGTTGAACCTGCTGAATTCCATTACGCCGTATGCGCTCATGTGCCTTGGCTGTATGGGACTGAAGAGCGGTTTGTATATTTACATGATCCGCCAGTTCTTCCGCGGCATTCCAAAGGAGCTGGAGGAGGCGGCTTATGTAGACGGCTGCGGCAAGCTGTCGACATTTGTGAGGATTATGCTTCCAGATGCAAAACCGATCATTACATCATGCTTCCTGTTTGCATATGTGTGGCAGTGGACGGATTCTTTCTACTCCAATCTGTTCCTCAATTCGGATTATGCGCTTCTCTCGACGAAATTGTCGAATCTGGCGGGGGCGCTGGACAGCTATTTGGATGTTCAGGGTATAGCAAAGAAGGCGACTACGGCATATTCTCAGGGCATGATCGCAACGGGAACGCTGATGGTTATAATTCCGCTGATCATTTTGTATTTGTTCGCACAAAAAGGATTTGTGGAGAGCCTGAGCCAGACCGGTATCAAAATGTAAGAAGTTATCGTCTGCTGCGTATTGGCAGGCGTAACAATAAAAAATTAAAGGAGGTAAACAATTAATGAAGATGAACATGAAAAAAGTGTTTGCTATGGGGCTTGCATTGACGCTTACTGTCGGAAGCCTGACTGGATGTGGAGATTCAAGCAATCAGGGGAGCTCTACATCGGTAGCGACGCCAGCGGCAGACGAAGGAGGTAACGGAGGGGGCGGCAGCTCGACCAAAAAGACATTTGATGATCTTGGCGGTATGTCGATTACGATCGGCGACTGGTATTCTTCCGAAGAGGTGGGAGAGACCGAGTATGCGAAGGCAACCGAGGAATATCGGAAAGAGATTATGGAAAAGTATAACTTCAAAATAGAGCGCAGCACGCAATATTCCTATCAGGATCAGCAGCAGGAGTATGTAAACGGCGTTATGTCCGGAAGTCCGAAATGCCAGCTGTTTTATCTGTATCAGGAGAAGGTTCCCGCACCTTTGATGAAAGGCCTGATGTATGACCTCAAAACTCTGCCGGAGTTTGATTTCACAGAAGAGAAATGGAATCCGACGGTTGTTGAGATTATGAGCCTGGGTGATGGCATCTGGGGCATGAACCCGGAGTCGGAGCCTCGCGGAGGCATATTCTTTAACAAGCGCATGCTGAAAGAGGCAGGCATTGATGAAGATGAGCCGTACGATCTTCAGAAAAGCGGAGAGTGGACATGGGATAAGTTTGAAGAGTATTGTAAAAAGCTGACGATTGACAGCGATGGCGACGGACAGACTGACCGTTATGCGCTGGCAAGCTTTTCAAAATATTTCCTGCCGATGTGTGCGGCAAACAATAATGCGACATTTGTAACGCGCAACGACAAAGGCGAGTATGAAAATGCAACCGGTTCCAAGGAGTTCCTTTATGCTATGAACTGGGGAATGAGCCTGGCTGAAAAGGGGTATATCATGCCGGATCCGCCGGGAGTTGCATGGGATTGGTATAAAGCTGCGTTCCGCGACGGCGAGGTTGCTATGCAAACGTCAGAGGTATATGAGATCTCTGCATTTGCAGGCATGAAAGATGACTGGGGATTTGTAATGTTCCCATACAATGAGAAAAACGAAGCGGCAACGAATAAGGAAATTCCAAACGACAATATTATTTGCATGCCGAGCTGCTTTGATCAGGATACTGCCGAGAAGATTGCATTTGCTTATGACCTTTACACAGAGCCGACGCCGGGATATGATCTGAAAGACGCAACAAAAGAGAGATACTATGAGCAGTTCAGGGATTCCCGTGCAGTGGATGAAACGCTGGAGATGATGGATGATATGGAACATAAGCAGACATCCTATCAGCCGATGATTATTGATCTGGACTATGGCGATTTCTGCTATTCCGTATACGCTGGCGCGACGAAACCTGCGAAACAGATCGAGGAGATCTCTTCCAAGTGGAATAAAAAGATTGCAGAAATGAACAAGAAATATGCAAACTTTGTGGCTTCAAAATCAAAATAATCCGTTAGGTTTTTGAACGTATCGCGGGGAATTGTTTAAGGTATTTATGAACAATCCCCTGCTTTCGGGGCTGTTCAGAATGAACAATATGTTTGTTTTGTTCGGCCCTGTTTTAGATTTTGTATTTCGGTGACAGCAAAAAAGCGACAGGAGATGATTAGAAAGCATGAAAAAATATTTAGATGAATCTTTATCCTTTGAGGAACGGGCAGAAGCTCTTGTATCAGAGATGACGCTGGAGGAAAAAGTGTATCAGACGCTTCATGGGGCGCCGGCGATCGAACGCCTTGATCTGAAGGCGTATAATTACTGGAATGAAGCGCTTCACGGAGTAGCAAGGGCGGGAACGGCGACCGTATTTCCACAGGCGATCGGTCTTGCCGCAACGTTTGACGAAGATTTTCTGGAAGAGATCGCGGAAGCGGTTTCGGATGAGGGGCGCGCGAAATTTAATGTACAGCAGAAATATGGAGATTATGATATTTACAAAGGGCTCACGTTCTGGTCCCCAAACGTAAATATTTTCCGCGATCCGAGATGGGGAAGAGGGCATGAGACATTTGGCGAGGATCCCTATCTGACGTCAAGGCTTGGCGTGCGGTTTATCGAAGGCATGCAGGGAAAAGATGAGAAATATATGAAGGTGGCGGCATGTGCGAAGCATTTTGCAGTGCATTCCGGTCCGGAAGATGAGAGGCATAGTTTTAACGCAACAGTGAACGAGCAGGATTTGAGGGAGACATACCTGCCCGCATTTAAAGCATGCGTAAAGGAAGCGGGCGTGGAAGTGGTGATGGGAGCATATAACCGCACAAACGGCGAACCGTGTTGCGGAAGCAAGCGTCTCCTGCAGGATATTCTGCGCGGCGAATGGGAATTTAAGGGGCATGTCACATCGGACTGCTGGGCGATTAAGGATTTTCATGAGTTCCATATGGTTACCTCTACGCCTGTAGAAAGCGTGGCGCTTGCGATGAACCGCGGCTGTGATTTAAACTGCGGAAATATTTACGGAAATCTTTTGAAAGCGGTCAAGGACGGGCTGGTGGAGGAAGAAGCGATTACGCGGGCGGTGACAAGGCTTTTGACGACGCGTATGAAGCTTGGGCTGTTTGACCCGCAGGAAAAGGTGCCGTTTAATGCGATTGATTATAGCGTGGTAGACTGTGAGGAACACAAGCGCCTCAATGAGAAAGCAGCGAGAAAGAGCGCGGTGCTTTTGAAAAATGAAAATCATATGCTTCCGCTCGATAAGTCAAAATATAAGACGATCGGAGTGGTCGGGCCGAATGCGAACAACCGCAAGGCGCTTGTCGGAAATTATGAAGGAACGGCATCCGAATACATAACGCTTCTGGAGGGAATCCAGAGAGCGGTCGGAGATGAGGCGCGCGTGCTGTACTCGCAGGGCTGCCATCTGTGCAAAGACCGAGTTCAGGGATTGGCGGAGGAAAATGACAGAATGTCGGAAGTCCGCGCGGTGGCAGATGCATCCGACGTCATCATTGCCTGCATGGGCTTGGACGCCAGCCTTGAAGGCGAAGAGGGGGACGAGGGAAATGAGTTTGCCAGCGGAGATAAGCCGAACCTGAATCTTCCGGGACTTCAGGAAGATGTGCTCAAGGAGCTGGTAAAGACGGGAAAACCGATTGTTCTCGTACTGCTGTCGGGAAGCGCGCTTGCTATACCGTATGCAGACCAGAATATCCCGGCGATTCTGCAGGGATGGTATCCGGGCGCCAGGGGCGGAAAAGCGATCGCAGATATTTTGTTTGGAAAGGCTTCGCCGGAGGGCAAGCTTCCTGTGACATTTTACCGAACAACAGAAGAGCTTCCGGATTTCCGGGATTACTCTATGAAGAACCGGACGTACCGCTATATGGAAAACGAGGCGCTGTATCCGTTTGGTTACGGGCTCAGCTATACTGATTTTGCAATCTCGGGCGTTTCTGTTTCGGGGGATACAATCGATGCAGGAGGCGCAGTGACGGTGAAGGCTTCCGTAAAAAATACAGGGGCGATGGCGGGAGCAGAGACAGTACAGGTATATATCCGCGCATGCATGGACGGCGCGCCTAAATATCAGTTGAAGAATCTGAAGAAGGTTGCGCTTGAGCCGGGTGAAGAGGCGCAGGTGGAACTTGTGCTCCGTGATGAGGATTTCGGCCTCTACAATGAGGATGGCGTAAAGGTACTGAACGCCTGTGACTATGAGGTATTTATCGGAGGCAGCCAGCCGGATCGAAGGAGTGTCGCACTGACGGGAAAAGAGCCGGATAGATATGTGGTCAGACATACCGGCGAAGCGGTTGCGCTGGCGGAATAAGCGGAGGTATCAATGCAATATACAAAGTGTTGGCTTGACTGGAAGGAAATTCCTAAAGAGCAGAAAAGAAAGTGTTATTATCGTCCGGTGCTGCTTGCATGCGGACCGGTGGCGGCGACGGCAGGAGAAGAGTACTGCATTTCCATGGGGGAAATGCTGGGGCGGGAAATCAGCCTGCTTGAGATGGCAGATGGATGCGAACCGGCAGTTTTTCTCGAAGTGGATGGGGCAATGCAGACGGGCGCCCGAAACGAGGCGCTGGCGGAGCAGACGTTTGCCATCCGCGAGGAGGGAGACAGTATCCGGATCACCGGAAGATCAGAGGAAGCTCTTTTGCAGGGCGTGTTTGCGTTTACCCGCATGGTTTCCCTCGCACAGCTGGATGAAAAACTCCCGTTTCAATGCATACCGTCCATGCCGCTGCGCATGATGGATCACTGGGATGATATGGACGGGAGCATCGAGCGCGGATATTCAGGAAGATCGTTCTTTTATGACAATTATGAGATTCTTTACAACGAACGGACGGAGATGTATGTCAGACTGATGGCGTCAATCGGCGTCAATGCCATTGTGATTAATAATGTAAATGTGCATGAAAGGGAGACGTACCTGATCACTGACGCCTATCTCGCTCAGGTGAAAAAATACGCTGATTTATTTGCACGGTACGGTATCCGGCTGTTTATGTGCGTGAATTTTGCGGCGCCGATGCAGCTCGGAAATATCCCTGTTTCCGACCCGCTCGACCCAGATGTAATTGCGTGGTGGCAGGACGCTGTCAAACATGTGTATGAGGTCATACCGGAGTTTGGCGGATTTCTCGTGAAAGCGGACTCGGAGGGAAGGCCGGGACCGATTACGTACGGACGTACACAGGCAGATGGGGCGAATATGTTGGCGAGAGCGCTTGCACCGTACGGCGGGATTTTGATCTGGCGCTGTTTTGTCTACAATTGCAGGCAGGACTGGCGGGATTACAAAACCGATCGTGCGAGAGCGGCATATGATCATTTTATCGAATTAGACGGTGAATTTGATGACAATGTGATTCTGCAGATTAAGAACGGGCCGATGGATTTTCAGGTTCGGGAACCGGTTTCACCGCTGTTCGGAGGATTGAAAAGGACAAATATGATGATCGAGCTTCAGATCGCACAGGAGTATACGGGACAGCAGATTGATTTGTGTTATCTTATACCGATGTGGAAGGAGATTCTATCCTTTGACACATATGCATGCGGCGAGGGCACGCCTGTGGAACAGGTGGTGTCCGGCCGCAGTTATGCACAGGTAAATTGCGGCATGGCTGCCGTGATTAATACTGGAGATGATGAAAACTGGACGGGAAATGATCTTGCCGGGGCGAATCTGTACGGGTTCGGGAGGCTGGCGATGGATCCATCCCTGACGGCGGAAGAAATTGCGTCGGAATGGTGCCGCCTTAATCTTTCACAGTCAGACGAGGTGGCGAAGGTCGTCGTTCCGATGCTCATGGGCTCATGGGCGACGTATGAGAATTACAGCTCTCCTCTTGGCATCGGGTGGATGGTTTCTCCGCCTACGCATTATGGCCCGGATGTGGATGGGTTTGAGTATGACCGGTGGGGGACATACCACAGATCCGATCTGCATGGAATCGGCGTTGACCGGACGGATGCGGGAACCGGTTATGTGAATCAGTACAATGAGCCGTGGCGTTCGATTTATGGGAAAATGGATACCTGTCCGGAAGAGCTTTTGCTGTTTTTCCATCATGTGCCCTATACCTATGTGCTAAAGACGGGAAAGACGCTGATTCAGCATATATATGATACGCATTTTGAGGGCGTGGAGGAAGTGGAAGAAATGCAGCGGCAGTGGGCGTCTCTGGAGGGCAAAATCCCGGATCGCGCCTTCCGCTGCGTGTCGGAGCGGTTTGAGCGGCAGCTGGCGAATGCGATTGAGTGGCGGGATCGGATTAATACGTATTTTTACCGGAAATGCGGCATCGGCGACGAGAAAGGAAGAAAAATATATTGATAAGAAAGGTGAAAGGAAAATAGCGATATGGAAATGACATTGCGATGGTATGGCGAGGGCAACGACAGCGTTACGCTGGAGCAGATTCGCCAGATACCGGGTGTGAGCGGCGTGATCACATCACTCCACGACATTCCGGCGGGTGAGGCGTGGACGTATGAAGACGTGATGAAACGCAAACAGGAGATAGAAGCAAAAGGACTGAAATTGTCGGGGATTGAAAGCATCAATATACACGAGGATATCAAAATCGGCCTCCCGACGCGGGATGAGCTTATCGAGAATTACAATAAATCGCTTGAAGCGGTGGGAAGGGCGGATATTCATCTGGTATGCTACAACTTCATGCCGGTATTTGACTGGACGAGAACCGATCTTGCGATGCCTCTCGCGGACGGCTCGACGGCTCTTGCCTATGACGCATCAATTATTGACGGCATAGATGCGGGCGAGATGTTTGAGCGGGTGGAGAAAGCGAGCGGCGGTTTTGTGATGCCGGGCTGGGAACCAAACCGGCGCGATGAGATCATGGATCTGTTTGAGAAGTATAAGGATGTGACGGCGGATAAGCTGCGGGAAAATTATAAATATTTTCTCGATGGCATCATGCCGACATGTGAGAAATACGGGATAAAAATGGCGGTTCATCCGGATGATCCGGCATGGGATGTGTTTGGCCTCCCGCGTATTGTCACCTGTGAAGAGGATCTTTTGAAGATCGCCGCACTGAACGGCAGTATTTACAATGGATTTACATTTTGTACGGGATCTCTCGGGAGCAATTTGAATAATGACTTGCCGGGTATTATCCGAAACCCGAAAATTGCAGAAAGGATTCATTTTGCCCACATTCGTAACATTAAGTATGAAAATGACCATCTCTTCCATGAGGTGTCGCATCTTTCATCCGATGGAAATTTTGATATGTATGAGATTGTAAAAGCCTTGATCGATACGGGTTTTGACGGCGTGATCCGCCCCGATCACGGACGGATGATCTGGGGTGAACAGGCGAGGCCGGGGTATGGGCTTTATGACCGCGCATTAGGCGCAGCCTATCTCAACGGTTTGTGGGAAGCGATTCAAAAAGGGAAGCGTGAAAGAGATTGCTGACGAGGCGCTGCCTCAATGTTTGCGTCGCGGAAAGGAGAAAAAAATGAAGCTGACAGATTTGCAGAAAGAGGCGTCTGCGGAGTGGGAAGAAAAAGGATACGAGCTTCCGGCATATGACAGGGAGGCCGTCAAACAAAATACGAAGGACGCGCCGACATGGATTCATTTTGGCGCTGGCAATATTTTCCGCGCCTTCCCGGCTGAGATTCTTCAGCGGTTATTGAATAAAGGCGCATATGACAAGGGAGTGATCGTGGCGGAGAGTTTTGACCACGAGATTATTTCCAAGGCATACAAGCCGTATGACAGCATGAGTCTTTCCGTTGTGTTAAAAGCGAATGGAACGATTGAAAAAAAAGTAGTGGGAAGCGTTGTGGAAGCGCTCGTGGCGGATCAGGCGGAACCGCAGGATTTTTCTAGAATTTTACAGATATTTGAGTCCCCGTCGCTGCAGATGGCTAGTTTTACCATTACAGAAAAAGGGTATAGTATTTACGATGGGAAAGGAAATATCCTTCCGGCCGTGGAAGCTGGCTTTAAGGAGCATCCGGACAAACAGGGGCATCTGATGGGGCGGGTGGCGGCATTTTGTTATCGGAGATTTCAGACATGCGGCGCTCCGATCGCCCTTTCGAGCATGGACAACTGTTCTCACAACGGTGACAAATTGAAAGCCGGAGTCATGGCATTTGTGGAGGCGTGGGTTAAAAACGGCATTGTGGAAAAAGAGTTTGAGGCGTACATGAAAGACGGTGCCAGAGTATCATTCCCATGGTCGATGATCGACAAGATTACGCCCCGACCGGATGAAAACGTGAAAGAGATGCTGTCTCGTGACGGCTTTGAGGATACGGAGCTGATCATTACAAACAGGGGGACATATACGTCTCCGTTTGTCAATTCTGAAGAAACCGGATATCTCGTGATCGAGGATGCGTTTCCGAATGGCAGGCCGCCGTTTGAAAAGGCGGGCATACTGTTTACGGACAGGGAAACCGTGGACAAGGTGGAGAAGATGAAGGTATGCACATGCCTGAATCCCCTTCACACCGCCCTCGCCATATACGGATGCCTGTTGTCTCATACGTCCATTCACGGAGAGATGGAAGACAGCGAATTGTCCGATCTCATCGAGAGGATGTGCTATGAAGAGGGGATGCCGGTCGTTGTAAATCCGGGCATTATTGATCCGAAAGATTTTGCGAATGCCGTGTTGAAGCTTCGTCTTCCGAATCCCTTCATGCCGGACACCCCGCAGCGTATCGTGACAGATACTTCCCAGAAGCTGCCGATCCGTTTTGGGGAGACGATCAAAGCGTACCTGGCGGACGATCGGCTGAATGTCGGCACGCTCACGTTTATTCCGCTCGTTCTGGCGGGATGGTGCCGTTATCTGATGGGTATCAACGATGAAGGCGACGCATTTGAACAGAGCTCGGATCCCAGACTTGATGAGGTAAAACAGTACGTGGCAGAGGTGGCGCTCGGGGAACCCGCCGACGTACATCAGGCGCTTGAACCGATTTTGTCCGATCAGACGATCTTTGCCGTCAATCTGTACGAAGCGGGACTTGCTGAAAAGGTCGAGGGCATGTTTGCCGAGCTTATCGCCGGAAAGGGCGCGGTTCGCGCAACATTAAAGAAGTATCTGAATCATTCGTGAGCCGGCGTGCGGACGTCAGGCAAGCTCAGATTTCATGATCCCAAGCGCATTTTTTTCCAGGCGGGAAACCTGCGCTTGGGATATATGAATTTCCTCCGCAACTTCCATCTGTGTTTTACCTTGGAAATATCGGAGATCGATAATATTCTTTTCCCGCTCGGGCAGTGTTTTCATCGCTTCCCGCAGAGAGATCATCTCAATCCATGTGGATTCTTTGTTCTTGGAATCGCTGATCTGATCCATGATGTACAGCGTGTCCCCGCCTTCCGAGTATACCGGCTCATAAAGGGAAACCGGGCTTTGGATCGCATCAAGGGCGAAAACGATGTCCTCCGCCGGAACGCCAAGCTCTTTTGCGATATCTTCGATTGCCGGTTCCCGATCCGTGTTTTTCATCATTGCTTCCTTCGTATAAATTGCTTTGTAGGCGATATCCCTCAGGGAGCGGCTTACGCGTATTGAATTATTGTCGCGGAGGAACCTTCTCACTTCGCCGATGATCATTGGAACGGCATAAGTGCTGAACTTTACGTCCATCGTTACGTCAAAGTTGTCGATTGCTTTAATGAGGCCGATGCAGCCGATCTGGAACAGGTCGTCGATATTTTCGTTTGAATTTGTAAAACGCTGGATAATACTTAATACAAGGCGCAGGTTACCTTTGATATATGTTTCCCTTGCCTGTTTATTTCCCTTGGCAATCTCGTTAAACAGCTCTTCTTTTTCTTCCTCGCTCAGAAGCGGAAGCTTGCTCGTATTTACGCCGCATATTTCAACTTTATATTGTGCCATGCCGATCACCCCGTCTTGTTATAAGATTTGTAAAACATTTACAAACATATTTTGCTCATAAATGAATGAAATATTCTCATGACTCATACATTTATAAAAATAAATTTTGTGCGGTATAGCGATGCGGATTTGCGATCTTAGGGAAAAGGAAGTTATTAATGTTTGTGACGGCGAACGGCTTGGGTATGTGGAGGATATGATATTTGATCTGTGCAAGGGATGCATCAGCCACATTATCGTGCCCGGACCATGCAGGTTTTTTGGGATTTTCGGAAGGGAGGAGGAATTTGTCATTGATTTGTCGTGTATCCGGCAGATCGGAGCAGATGTGATCCTTGTGGAGATATCAATAGAACGGGCCAGAAAAAAATGTTAAAATTACCCTTTACGAAAAAAGCTATTTAGATTAAAATAGTAGAGGGAAAAAATCATAAACAAGGAAAAGAGGAAAAATATGAGGTGTCCATTTTGCGGAGAAGAAAATACAAAAGTAATTGATTCCAGGCCGGCTGACGACAATAGTTCTATCCGCCGCAGAAGGCAGTGCGAGGAGTGCAAAAAGCGGTTTACCACCTACGAGAAGCTGGAGACGATCCCGCTTGTAATCATAAAAAAAGATATGGCAAGGGAGCCGTATGACCGTTCAAAACTGGAGCAGGGCATTTTCCGCTCGTGCACAAAACTTCCGATTTCGATAAAAGAGATCGGCGAGATGGTTG
This sequence comes from uncultured Lachnospiraceae bacterium, assembly GCA_947591245.1. GTDB lineage: Bacteria > Bacillota > Clostridia > Lachnospirales > Lachnospiraceae > Eubacterium_F. The sequence goes on from CANQCY010000001.1 coordinate 121,969, forward strand.
ACGGAATAGAAAATGAAATTTTCAATTTTGCGGAAAAAGAGATATCGAGCCAGAGGATTGGCGAAATTGTCATGAAGCGGTTAAAGGAGCTTAATCCGGTGGCATACGTGAGGTTTGCGTCAATTTACCGTGAATTTAAAGACGTCAATACATTTATGGACGAAATCAAGAAAATATTGGACAACCAGTAAAAGTGATGCTATACTGAAATCAGGTGATTTTCTCCTTTGGAAGGGAGAATGCGATGTATAGTAAGGTGTTTAGCGCCGGGCTGTGCGGTCTGGAGGCGCGGGTGATTCAGGTGGAGGCAGATGTATCAAACGGTCTGCCGGTCTTCAATATGGTGGGGGCGCTGGCTTCGGCAGTCAAAGAAGCAAGGGAGCGGGTTAGGATTTCTCTACAGAATTCGGGATACCGTCTCCCTGCAAAAAGGATTACGGTAAATCTGTCTCCGGCAGATTTGCGAAAAGACGGTTCGGGATTCGATCTTCCCATCGCCGTTTCTCTTCTTGCCGCATTCGGCATGATTCCGATGCAAAAACTGAATAAGACGCTGGTGGCGGGCGAGCTGGGGCTGGATGGAAAAATTGACGGCGTCCACGGCGCGCTTGCGATGGCTGTAATGGGAAAGGAAGAAGGGTTCGACACGTTCATCCTGCCTTCAGCGAATGCGGGCGAAGCGGCGCTGGTTGGCGGGATGCGTGTGATCGGCGCGGGGACGCTTTCGGAGGTGATCGGCTATTTAAAAGGCGAGGCCTGTCTGACGCCGACAGAAAGAAAAACCGACATTTTTGAGGATGAAAACTGCCAGTCAGACGATCCGGATTTTGGCGAAGTATATGGACAGGAGCGGGCGAAAAGGGCGTTGGAGACTGCGGTCAGCGGCATGCACAATATTCTTCTTATCGGAGCGCCCGGAACGGGAAAGACGATGCTTGCCCGGTGTATTCCCGGCATCATGCCAGGATTGTCCCATGAAGAGATGCTTGAGCTTACAAAAATATACAGCGTTGCCGGACTTCTGAGCGGGGGTACGTCCGTTATAAGCAGGAGGCCTTTTCGCGCTCCGCACCATTCAATTACGGCGACGGCGCTGGCGGGAGGAGGAAGGAATCCGCTTCCGGGTGAAATTACGCTCGCCCACCGCGGCGTCCTGTTTTTAGATGAACTGCCGGAATTTGCCGCAAATACTCTGGAGATACTGAGGCAGCCGATGCAGGAAGGGAAAATACAGATTTCAAGGCTCGGCAAGTCGTACGAGTACCCGGCGAAAATGATTGTGGTGGGGGCGATGAATCCTTGTAAATGCGGATATTTTCCCGATTTGAAACGCTGCCGCTGCACGCTGGGGCAGGTACAGCGATACCTTTCACGCCTGAGCGAGCCGCTGTTAGACCGGATTGATATTTGCGCGGATACGGAGAGGCTGGGACGGAAAGACCGGAATAAATGCGGCGAATCGAGTGCGGACATACGCCGGAGAATTAAAAAAACGCACGAAATTCAGCGGGAGAGGTATCGCGGCGAGAAAATCACGATGAACAGCGAATTGAGCGGGCAGCTGCTGAAAAAATACTGTTTTCTCGGGAAAGCGGAGCAAAGATTATTTGGAGAGCTGGAAGAAAGCGCCGGCGTGTCGGCGAGAGGAGCGCAGAGGATGCTGCGGGTGGCGCGGACGCTTGCGGATATGCGGGAGAGCGACAGGATTGGTGAAAACGACCTGCTGGAAGCATCCGCCTATAAAGTAAACGCCAGGCAGTATTGGGGAAATAAAGGGGGTATATGATGGGGGAGGACAGCGATAAGAAAATAGCGGCGGAAATGGCAGAAGGGGATTATGAATTCTGGCTGTGCAGCATTGACGGCATCGGTATTCAGAAAATAAAACGCCTTCAGAAAAAATTTGGCACGCCGGAAGCTGTTTACCGGGCGCCGGAGAGGCAGCTGGAAAAAATTTCAGGAATAACGGCAAAGGATGTACATAAGATAGTGGAAAGCAGAAAATTTTTCAGGCCCGGCGAGTGGAGAGAAAAATTGTCGCTTTTACAGATGAAGAGCACGACGTTTTTTTCCGGGGATTATCCCGCGGGGTGCAGGCAGCTTTATACGCCGCCCAAGCGAATGTTCTATAAGGGCGGCCTGCCGACGGAAAAATACCGTGTCGCCGTGGTGGGGGCAAGAGATTGTTCGTTGTATGGAAAATCGATGGCGCGTTTTTTCGGCGCCGGTTTGGCGGCGGCGGGAGTGGCGGTTATAAGCGGGATGGCGCGGGGAATCGATGGCTGGGCGCATCAGGGCGCGCTGGAGGGCGGCGGGAGGACATATGCGGTGCTCGGCAACAGTGCAGAAATCTGTTATCCCCGTGAACATTGGCGATTATATGAGAGCATTATCAAAAATGGCGGAGCGCTCTCGGAGTATCCGCCGGGGACGGAGGCGCGCCAGGGTTATTTTCCGATGCGGAACCGTATTATCAGCGCGCTCGCTGATGCGGTACTCGTGATTGAAGCGAGAAAGAAAAGCGGGTCGCTGATCACAGCGGATCTCGCCTTGGAAATGGGAAAGGAAGTTTTTGCCATTCCGGGAAGGATCGGCGATACGTTAAGCGAGGGATGCAACAGCATGATAAAACAGGGCGCGGGACTGGTCACGGAGCCGGAAGAGATACTGGATATTTTGGGAATCGACGTCCGGACGGAAACAGAAAAAATAAAAAAAATAAATATTCATCTTGAAACGAATGAAAAAATGGTGTATGATAGTTTAAGTTTTGAGCCTACGCATATCAATACGCTGATGGAAGATTTGAACATGTCACAGATTGGGCTTATGAGGTGTTTGCTGCCGCTTTTGAAGGACGGCCTTATTCAGGAAATTGGAAATCATTACTATATTAAATGCAACTGAAGGGAGCAGATTGAGATGGCAAAGAACTTAATCATTGTTGAGTCTCCGGCAAAATCGAAAACAATTAAAAAATTTCTGGGAAGTAATTATACGGTCGTTGCCTCCAACGGGCATGTAAGGGATTTACCGAAAAGCCAGATGGGCATTGATTTTGAAAACGATTTTGAGCCGAAGTATATTACCATTCGCGGAAAAGGAGAACTTCTTGCTTCCCTGCGAAAAGAAGTAAAGAAAGCGGATAAGATTTATCTGGCGACCGACCCCGATCGTGAGGGTGAGGCGATTTCATGGCATTTGTTTCATTCACTTAAACTTGACCCCAAAAAAACGAAGCGTATCACATTCAACGAAATCACTAAAAATGCAGTGCGGCAGGCGATTAAAGAGTCCCGCGGGATCGACATGGATCTTGTCGACGCCCAGCAGGCGAGAAGAGTGCTGGATCGCGTGGTTGGATATTCCATCAGCCCTGTTTTGTGGCAGAAAGTGAAACGAGGATTAAGCGCCGGGCGGGTGCAGTCGGTTGCCCTGCGCATTATCGCTGACCGCGAGGCGGAGATTGATGCGTTTATTCCAAGCGAATACTGGACGCTGGAGGCTTCTTTTCAAGTAAAAGGAAGCAAAAAACCGCTCGTGGCGAAATATTACGGAAATCCCGCAAAGCAGGAAAACATTTCCGCAGAAGAGATGGACGGAATCGTGAAGGCTCTGAAAGATAAAAAATATAAGGTGACGGATATCAAGAAGGGCGAGCGCACCAAAAAGCCCCCCCTTCCGTTTACGACGAGTACGCTTCAGCAGGAGTGTTCTAAAAATCTGAATTTTTCAACGAAGAAGACGATGCAGGTGGCTCAGCAGCTCTATGAGGGCGTTGCTGTAAAAGGGCGCGGCACGATTGGTTTGATTACGTATCTCCGTACCGATTCAATTCGAATTTCCGAAGAAGCGGATCGCGAGTGCAAACAGTTTATCCGGGAAAATTATGGTGAGGAAAATATTAATGCTTTCAGCCAGGCAAAGGCAACGGATAAAAAAATTCAGGATGCGCACGAGGCAATCCGGCCGACCTATGTGGATCTCACGCCGGCAATGCTGAAGGAATCGCTGTCCCGAGACCAGTTTCGCCTGTACCAGCTTGTGTGGAAAAGATTTGTCGCCAGCCGGATGAGCGGGGCGAAATATGAGACGACATCGGTAAAGATCGATGCGGGTGAATATCGGTTTACGAGCGCGGGATCAAAAATTGTTTTTCCGGGATTTTTGTCCGTGTATCAGACGGAGGAAGACAAGGCGGACAATAATGCGGTTCTTCATAAAATCAGTACAGAGACGGTATTTTCAGACGCAGAGCTGAATAAAGAGCAGCATTTTACGCAGCCGCCCCCGCATTATACGGAAGCATCGCTGGTAAAGGCGCTGGAAGAGCTTGGAATCGGGCGTCCGAGCACGTATGCGCCTACGATTACCACGCTTATATCGCGCAGATATGTGGTGAAGGAGCAGAAAAACCTTTACCTTTCAGAACTTGGCGACATTGTAAACCAGATTATGATTCGCGCGTTTCCGAGTATTGTAAACGTAAATTTCACGGCCATGATGGAGACGCTTCTCGACGGCGTGGAAGAGGGGAGCGTGGAATGGAAAAGCATTATCCGAAATTTTTATCCTGATTTGGAGAAGGCGGTCAGCGATGCGGAGCTCGCCTTGGAAAAAATAAAAATTGAGGATGAGGTGACTGATACAATATGCGAGAATTGCGGGGCGAATATGGTGATCAAATACGGGCCGCACGGTAAATTTCTGGCATGTCCCGCATTTCCGGACTGCCGGAATACAAAACCGTATTTTGAGAAAATCGGCGTGAAGTGCAATAAGTGCGGCGGCGAGATTGTGATCAAAAAAACGCAGAAGGGAAGAAGGTATTATGGGTGTGAAAATTATCCAGACTGTGATGTGATGACATGGCAGAGGCCATCGGACGAGCTTTGCCCAAAATGCGGGAATATGCTGTTGGAAAAGGGAAATAAGCTGGTTTGCGCCGACGCTTCCTGCGGCTACAATACGGATAAAAAAACCGAAAAACAGGAAAAATAAACCGTTTCACAATGTAAATAATACCGCTTGCAACAAGACAAGTAATGCTTGAATTATTTTGCGACTTATGATAAAATGGTTAAAAATATACCTTGGAGGAAGGAAAATGAGTGTTGATTTATTGGATAAAACACGAAAAATCAGTGAACTTCTCAGGGATAACCCCGCTTCAAAGGTTGCTTTTACGGATTTATGCCGGGTTCTTGGTGATTTGCTTTGCTCCAACGTATATGTGATCAGCGGCAAAGGAAAGGCGCTTGGGATTTCATTACTTGAAGAAAGGCAGGCGTTGCCGGCGTTTCCGAAAGTAAAAGGAAAAAAGATTGATAGTAAGCTGTGCAAGCGCTTTTTGGACGTCCGGTCAACAAAAGAAAACGTGAATCTTGAGGCTTTGGGCATGCCGAGGGAGGACACCAGTGATCTGCAGGCGTTGATTACGCCTGTATACATAGCTGGCGAGCGGCTCGGAACCTTGTTTATTTACCGTTACAGGCAGGCGTACGGTATAGACGACATTATTCTGACAGAGTACAGCACGACGGTTGTCGGGCTTGAAATGCTCCGTTCTGTCACGGAAGAGAAAAACAGCGAAGACAGAAAACGCCGGGTCGTGGATTCTGTCATGAACACATTGTCCCCGCTTGAGAGGAAGGCGGTGTCTGCCGTGGTGTTGAGGATCAGCGGCAGCGAGGGGACGGTCATTACGTCCCGGCTGGCGAAAGAGGTCGGGATAACGAGGACGGTGTTTATAAATGCCCTGAAAAAACTCGAGACCGCCGGATTGCTGGAGACGCAGTCCTATGGCGTGAAGGGAACCCATATCCGGATTTTGAACGACATTGTATATGACGGATTTGGGGAGGGCTAGTGAAATAATATGTGGAAAAGGATTTCTATTGACGCAAACGGAATTGTGTTTTTTACATAATGCCTTTGCGTTTTTGTGGGGAAATAAGGCAGAGTGCGGCAGAAAGGATGAGCAAAAATGATTCTATCAAATGCATATAATTATGTAAATGTGCTTGGGAAGGCGGCGGATGCGAGCTGGACGAGAAATGACATTCTGGCGAACAATATTGCAAATGCCGATACGCCCGGATACAAGAGAAAGGACGTGCAGTTTGAGACATATCTTGCCAATCTGGTAGCGGGTACGGATTCGCTTGATGAGACGGTTTCCAATATTGACCTGAACGAGTTGAACTGCACGACTTATATCGATCAGGCAAATCTCAGCTACCGGTATGACGGAAATAACGTGGATATGAATACAGAGAGCGTGGAACTCGCTAAAAACCAGTTGAAATATTATACGCTTATGAATTCCATGTCACAGGAATTTTCAAGGCTGAAGATGGCGATGCGGACGAGCTGATTCTGATATTATTTTATTTAATTAAATTTAACTGAATGGAGGGAAAATCATGTCGGTTTTTGGAGCTATGGATATGAGCGCCACGGGAATGACGGCGCAACAGGTGAGAAGCGATATTATTGCGCAGAATCTTGCGAATGTAAATACAACCCGCGATGCAAACGGGAATGTGTATAAGAGAAAAACCGTGGTATTTGAGGAAAAAAGTTTTCCGACGTTTCAGGAGTCGCTGAGCTGGGCTGCCGGCTACACCGGAAAGGGCGTAAAGGTATCGGAAATTGTAGAGGATCCGTCAGAGGGGAATATGGTATACGACCCCTCTCATCCCGACGCCAATGAAGATGGGTACGTGACATATCCGAATGTGAATACCGTGACGGAGATGACGAATATGATAGACGCCACGAGAGCATATGAAGCAAATGTCACGGCGCTTAATTCCACTAAAGGAATGGCGCTCAAAGCGTTAGAGATCGGAAATGCGGGCTGACGCTTACGATAAAAGCAGATGAGCGGGGGAAAAAGAAAAGAGAGGACTGTGAGAGATGAACGTAAATCAGATTTTGGGAGTTGACAGCCTGTCGGATGCGAGCAGGTATGGCAGTACATCGGATCCGGCGGCAAAGGTATCCGGGCAGGGGACGTTTGACGATATTCTTTCTTCTGCTATGCGGCTGGTCAACGAAACGGACCAGCTGTCAAATCAGGCGGAGGCGGAAGAGGTTCGTTTTGCGATGGGCGAGACGGACAGCTGGCATGAGCTGATGGTTGCACAGCAAAAAGCAAATATATCATTACAATATACAGTTGCCGTGAAAAATACGGCGATGGAAGCATACAAATCACTGATTAATATGCAGTTCTGATTGATAATGCTTATGTTATACTACAGTTAGGAGCGATGGAAATTATGATGGATCAATTGATCGCCATTAAAGATAAATTGCTTGCATGGTGGAATAACTACACAACGAAGCAGAAGACGATTATTATTTGCGTTGTGCTTGCTATTTTCTTTCTTATTGTTTTGCTGTCATATCTGCTTACGAGGCCGGTATACACGCATTTGGCGAATTTTTCGGATGCCGGACTGGCAAATACGCTGTCAGAGGCGTTGGAAGAAGAAGGCATAAAGTACAAAATGGAGACGGACGCTTCGGGAACGACGAGCTTTGACGTGGAGCAGGGCGACTATTCAAATGCTGTTTTGGCGATGGGTTCCAATGGAATTGTGGATAAGGATATGACGTGGGAGGATGCGCTCAAGAGCGATATGACGACGTCTTCCCTTGAAAAGCATACCAAAATCACTCTTGCCCTCCAGTCATCCATTCAGGAAAATCTTATGAATTTCGACGGGGTTGAAGACGCTTCTGTAGTTATTGACCGCAAAGAGGACGACAATACAATTAAGTCGGAGAACGAGGAAACTTCTGTAAGCGTGACGCTGCGCGTGAAGGAGGGTGCGGAGATCGAGGCGGAGGTTGCAAGGGCGATGGCGTATTACCTCACAAATGCAGTCGGAAATAAAACGACCGACAATATCGTCATTGTTGATACAAAGGGAGATTTGTTGTATGGGGCGAAGACAGACAATACGCTGGGCGGCGTCGTAACCGGAGTTGAGGATTATAAAGCGAAGCTTCAGAGGACATTTGCCGAGCGTACGGAGAGAATGCTTTTGGAGGCGGGGTACGATAAGGCTGAGGTGAGCGAGCCCTCCATCATATTCAACATGGACAAGGTCACGGAGCTTGTGACGGAATATTCTGTGGCGGAGGGACAAGATCAGGGATATTATTCCCATTCGTATGAATATAAATCAAACGGGCAGTCCGGCAGCGGGGGTATTCCGGGAACGGATTCCAACAGCGAGGAAACGGACTATATGCTGCAGAGTAACGGAACTGCCAACACAGAAACGATTTTGAATAAATATGATTATCTTCCGAATGAAGATGTGAAAAATATTGAGTATGAAGTCGGAGCCGTGGATCAGGAACGTTCGTCAATCGGAGTCGTTCTCACGACGTACCGGCGGATTTCAGAGGAAGCGCTCGAAGAGCAGGGGGCGCTGGATAATATGACCTTTGACCAGTATATCGAGCAGAACAGCACCGTTACGCAGTTGGATGTGCCGGAAGGCCTGTATGAACTCATATCTGCGGCGACGGGAATTGCGACGAACAATATCTCAATCCGCCTGCAGGAGAAACCGGTGTATCAGGCGGCAGAGGAAACAGGATTTTTCGGAAGCATTACAAACTACCTGATGATTATCCTGACCGTGCTGATCGGCGCGCTGTTGATTTTTGTTATTATCCGCGGAACTTCTCCGGTGGAGGTTACCGAACTGGAACCGGAGCTTTCGGTCGAAGATCTTCTTGCTACGACGCAGGAAGAAGAGGGATTGGGTGAAATTGAGCTTGGCGAAAAATCTGAAACCAGAACGCTGATAGAAAAATTTGTCGATGAAAATCCGGAAGCGGTGGCAGCGCTGCTTAGAAACTGGATAAACGAAGATTGGGGGTAAAAACAAATGGCGGGTCGTTCACATAGTTCTCCTTCCGAACTGGATGGTATTCAAAAGGCGGCGATACTCCTGATCACGCTGGGACCGGACAAAGCAGCCACTATATTTAAACATTTAAAAGAAGACGAAATAGAACAGCTGACACTGGAGATTGCCAATATCCGCAGCGTGACGCCGGCTGATAAGGAGGCCGTTCTGTCTGAGTTTTATGAAGTCTGCCTTGCGCAGCAGTACATTGAAGAGGGCGGTATCGGATATGCCAAAGACCTTCTTCAGAAAGCGCTTGGAGATGAAAAGGCGAATGAGGTGCTTGGCAAGCTGACGGCATCCCTTCAGGTGCGTCCGTTTGAATTTATACGGAAAACAGAGGCGTCCCAGATCCTTAACTTTATTCAGGATGAGCATCCGCAGACGATCGCAATGATTCTTTCCTATCTGTCTTCGACGCAGGCGGCGGGGATTATTAGTACGCTTGCTCCGGAAAAACAGACGGATGTGGCGAAACGTATTGCGCTTATGGATCGTACATCGCCGGATGTCATCAAGGAGGTCGAAAACATATTGGAACAGAAGCTTTCGTCTCTTGTTAACCAGGACTATACGATTGTCGGCGGTATCGATTCGATCGTGGAAGTGTTGAATACGGTAGACCGGGGAACAGAAAAACATATTATGGAGAACTTGGAAATCGAAGAGCCGGAGCTGGCAGACGAAATCAGGAAGAAAATGTTCGTATTCGAGGATATTCTTATGCTCGACGACCGCTCCATCCAGCGCGTGCTGCGCGAGGTTGAGAACAGCGAGCTTGCGATCGCCCTTAAGGGCGCCAATGAGGATGTGCAGAATGCAATTTTCAACAATATGTCCACGCGTCTGTCTGCGATGATCAAGGAAGATATGGAATATATGGGGCCTGTGCGTATGAAGGATGTTGAAGAGGCGCAGCAGAAGATTGTAAACGTTATAAGGAAACTGGAGGATTCCGGTGAGATTGTTATCTCCAGAGGCGGAGGTGACGAGATCGTTGTCTAATGTGATCAAGTACCCTTTTGTTAGCATGAACAATAAAGAGGCAGTTATTATTGATAATAACAAACAGGATTCCTTTACCCCTTTGTTTGGCGGAAGCGGGAGGCGCGCGGGAGGTTCGGTATCTGCGGGCTCCATGGAATTTAAAACGATCAGCCAGATTGAGACGGAAAAGGCGCTCCGTGCTGCGGAGATGGGAGAGCTTCCGGCGAAAGGGGAATTTAAGGCCGGACTGCCGGCGACGGATCTGGATGCGCGGGAGAAGGAACGCCGGCATGAAGCGGAGGACAAGGCTGAAGAAATTGTTGCCGCAGCGCGGGAAGAGGCGGAGCGTATTACGAAAGAAGCCGCAATAGCTGCAGATGCGGCGAGGGCCAGCGGGTATGAAGAGGGAAAGAGCCAAGGCTATGAAGACGGCATGGCGGCGGCGGAGCAGGCGATTCAGCAGAAAGAGGCCGAGCTCGCAGAAAGTGCGAGAATGCAACAGGAGGAGATGGATTCCTTTATCGGTTCCATTGAGGGACGGTATGTAGACGTCGTGATAGCCCTTGTCCGTAAGCTGACCGGCATTTTGATCGAGGGCAGGGAAGACCTCATTTTGTATCTGATACGCACGGCGATGAATGATTTGGAGCCGTCTGCAAATTATAAAATCCGGGTTTCTCCGGATGATGTTTACTATTTGGAATCCCATCGCGCCGGAATTGCGGACTCGATCGGCGAGAATGTTTCTCTTGAATTTATTGAGGAAAAGGGATTGGAAAATGGCCAGTGTATCATCGAGACGGACAGTCAGATGGTGGACTGCGGATTTCAGACACAGCTTGATATGCTCGTGCGCGATTTGAAAATGCTGGTAAATTAATCAAAGAGGAAGATGAATATGAATCCTTCATCCGTAATCAATTTTGACAGATATGATGCGCTGCTGGAAAGAAGTCTGGTAAAGCATCTTGGAAAAGTGACAAAAGTCGTCGGGCTTACGATTGAATCGATCGGTCCGGAGGCAAAATTAAATGATCTGTGCATTATCCGTTCCAATTCTGCGGCGGGAACCGTTAAAGCAGAGGTTGTCGGATTCCGGAATGACCGGGTGCTGCTGATGCCCTATGATAATGTGGAAGGCGTGGGGCTTGGGAGCTGGGTTGAAAACACCGGAGCGCCGCTTCAGGTGCCGGTGGGAGACGAGCTTCTCGGCAAGACTTTGGACGGCGTCGGCGATCCGATGAATGCGGAAAAATTGTCGGAAAATAGTCATAAGTATTCTGTAGAGGCGTCTCCGCCCGATCCACTCAGCCGTAAAATAATAGATCAAGTCCTGCCGTTGGGAGTAAAAGCAGTTGACGGCCTGATTACTGTCGGAAAAGGACAGCGTATCGGAATTTTTGCGGGAAGCGGCGTGGGAAAAAGCACGCTGATGGGTATGTTTGCCAGAAATACAAAAGCGGATATTAATGTGATTGCCCTGATCGGGGAGCGCGGCAGGGAGGTTCGCGAGTTTATCGAGCGCGACCTCGGAGAAGAGGGAATGAAGCGGTCGGTTGTGGTCGTGGCGACTTCCGACCGCCCGGCGCTCATACGAAACAAGGCGGCGAAGACGGCGACCGCAGTCGCAGAATATTTTCGCGATCAGGGAAAAGACGTCTTGCTCATGATGGATTCCCTGACGCGATTTTCAATGGCGCAGCGGGAAATCGGGCTGGCGTCCGGAGAACCTCCTGTTTCGAGAGGATATCCGCCGAGCGTGTATGCTGAGATGCCCAAACTTTTAGAGCGCGCCGGTAATTCTGACCGCGGTTCGATCACGGGGCTGTATACGGTTCTTGTCGACGCCGACGATTTCAATGAACCGATTACCGATACGGCAAGGGGAATTCTGGACGGCCATATCGTGCTTTCCCGTGCGATGGCGCAGAAAAACCATTATCCTGCGATTGATATTCTCGGAAGCATTTCCCGTGTCATGAGCATGATCGCGACAAAGGAGCACAAGGATGTGGCGGGCAAGCTTAAAAATGTGCTTGCTACTTATCGGGAGGCGGAGGATCTTATTAATATCGGTGCGTATAAAGAAGGTTCAAACAGGGAGATTGATTTTGCGATTGAAAAAATTGATCAGGTGAATGAATTTCTCAGGCAGTCTACGGAGGATAAATTCAGTTTTGATGAGACGGTTTCCATCATGACAGGCATATTTAGCGGACAGGAAGGGGAAATTTAATTGGCGCGGTTTCAGTTTCCGTTGGAAAATATACTGAACGTAAAGAAGAAGCTGGAGAAACAGGCAAAAAATGAGTTTGGGCAGGCGAACGCCCGGCTGTTCCGCGAGCAGGAGAAGCTGGAGGCGGTCATTCTCCGAAGCGGGGAAGCGCGCCAGAAGCTTAAGGCGGCATTGTCCGAGACGCTGTCGGTAACAGAGATCAGGAGAAGAGAGGAAGCTGTGGAAATCCTCAAATTCTATGTGCTGCAGCAGCAGCTCGCCGTGAAGCGGCGTGAAAAAGAAGTGGAAATCGCAAGGGAGAAGCTCAACGAGGCGATGAAGGAACGAAAAATATATGAAAAGCTGAAGGAAAAGGCGTTTGATGAGTTCATGCGGGAAGAAAACCGCAAAGAGCAGAGGGCAGTGGACGAGCTCATGAGTTATAAACATGGCGCAAAGGCAGAAAATGCATAGCGCGCATAAAAATATGTTTTGTGCGGTCTGCACGATTGGAGGAAAGCATGGCGGGGAAAAAAGATAAGAAAAAAGACGAAAACAACGAGGTTGCACAGGAAGAGAGTGCGGGAAGCAAATTGCTCACGATTCTTATCGTATTTGTGATCGTGGCCATATGGCTTGCGCTTTTTTGCGTACTCATTAAATTTGACGTCGGCCATTTCGGAAGCGAGGTGCTGTATCCGATATTGAAGGATGTGCCCGTTGTAAATAAGGTGCTGCCGCCGGTAGAGGGCGGACAGGAGCCGGAGGGGTACACGGATATCGATGCGGCGAACGCGCGGATCCAAGAACTGGAAAAGCAGCTTGCCGACGCACAGAACAGCGGCACGGCAAGCGAAGAAGAGGTTAAGGATTTGAGGACGGAAAATGAACGCCTGAAAAAATATGAGGAACAGCAGCGCGCCTTTGAAAAACGCGTGAAAGAATTTGACGAGCAGGTTGTGTATAACGACAAAGCGCCGGAGTTGTCGGAGTACCAGAAATATTATGAGGAGATTGATCCGGATAACGCCGCCGAACTGTATAAACAGGTTGTTCAGGATGTCCAGCAGTCAATGAAAATCACCAAGCAATCGACGCTTTATTCCAAAATGGAGCCGGCGCAGGCGGCGAGCGTGTTGGAAACGATGTCCGGCGATCTGGATCTGGTAGCGGCGATCCTCGACGGGATGTCTGAGTCTAAGAGCGCGGCGATTCTGGCAAATATGTCTCCGGAGACAGCGGCGCAGATTACGACGAAGATGACGGCAAAATGATATTGAAATTTGTTTAACATTTTTCATTTTTCGCCGATATATATGATATGAATCGCGAGTTCCCATTTTTCATATAAGGAAATGGCGAATCATAAAAAATAAGACCGCGTTAAGATGGTCTGGAAAGGAGGAAAAGGATGCAGGCACAGGGTGTTTTACAGAGCATGGGTTCTGTACAGCTTCAGTCAAATGCGAATGCTTCTGGAAAGCCATCAAAAACAGACCGGGCGGCTTTTGACAGTTTTATGTCGAAAGATGCAGCGGGCCAGACGCAAAGCAGCCATCGTTCCGTTGTCGGGCAGACCGGCGGCAAAACAGGAAAAAATAATTTGGATGCGAGCGCTCCCAACGAGGATGCGGGTCAGAATAAAATACCTCTGGCGGATGGCAAAAATACGTTGCAGACGGTTGAGGCGGATGAGATCCGGGAAGTGGAAACGATGGTTGTGCAGCTTTTGCAGGATACATTCGGCATGACTGAGGAAGATGTTGCCGATGTGCTGGAACAGCTGGGACTGGCGCCGCTTGATCTCGCCTTTATGATGATTCCGGGATTAAATACGGCGGGCGTTCAGCCGGTCAATGTGGAAAACATCAAAGCCGTGATAATGGAAACGCATGGCGTGGACGAGGCAAACCTGTTTCTTATATCTGACCGGATGTCCGGGGAGTTTTCGGATATCAGGAACGGCATCGAGCATATTTTGTCAGAGCAGCTGGGTATTGGCGCTGATGATTTGTCTGAGGAAGATGTCCGGTTTTTACAGCATTTTGCAGAGGCGGCTGAGCAGATGGCGGAAAGCGCTGAGTATGCCGCGCAGGATGTGATGAATGCGGAACAGGCGGCGGCAGCCGACGAGAATATCAATGCTGATGCAGAGGCGCTTTCGATGGCCGGACAGGAAACAGCGATCCAGGCAGAGGTACATAATGCTGAAAGCATGGGACGGGACGCCGCTTCGGACAAAGCGGATGATCTGACGTACAATGCGGTACGCGAATCCGTGAACACGGTGGATCCGAATGCCGTACGAAACGCCGTACAGAATGACGGGGAAGCGAAGACGGCAGGAGATCGTGATGAGAACGCGGTTTCCGCAGCGGGAATGAAACAGGACATTTCGGTAGTGGCAGAGGTTTCCAAAGAGTCTGGAACGCCAAACCAGACATTCCAGAATGAAAAGCAGGATCTGTCAGAACATGCAAGCCGCAAGACGGCAGAGCGGCCGATTGAAAATCCGCTGAACGCATTCGTCGAGAGGCTGACGGAATCGTTTGAGACGGTGAGGCGGGACAGCGCTTTGACGTCGAGGCAGGCTACGATGGATCAGATTGTGGAGCAGGTAGTAAACCATGTGAGAATACGGGTACTGCCGCAGACAACGAGCATGGAGCTTCAGTTAAATCCGGCGTCCCTCGGAAGGGTAAACCTGAATGTTACTTCACAGAATGGAACGGCGACCGCTACGCTCACTGTTCAGAATCAGGTGGCCAAGGAAGCGCTTGAGAGTCAGCTTACGGTACTTCGCGAAAATCTTGAAAGTCATGGCCTGAAAGTAGATGCCGTTGAGGTCAATGTGTCGGAGTTTGGATTTAAACATCCGGAGGACTCGAACAACAATCACTTCAAACAGAAAAAATCCTCACAGAACAGGAAAATTCGTTTTGGTGCGGCAGGCGATGTCGAAAACCGGGATGATTCGGCTGAAACAGAGATCGCTGCTTTGGCTGACCGGCGTGATAGGAATAGCGTAGTAGACTATACGGCATGACGGCAGGCAGGCAAGTTTGCGTCCGCGCTGCTGCGCAAACTTGGGATGAATATCAAAGCAACGCAGAAATGAGGGAAAATATGGCTACATCTTTAGATGGTCTTCTGACATCGCTGCAGGATCTCTCGATGAACACGCAGAGAACGAATACTTCAGAAGAAAAGAAGAGCCGGAACCCGGGGGGCGATCTGGGCAAGGAAGAGTTTTTACAACTGCTTGTCTGCCAGATGAGAAATCAGGATCCGCTCGAACCGGCAAAAGATACGGAATTTATCGCACAGCTTGCACAGTTCTCAGCGTTAGAGCAGATGCAGAACCTGAATGAAACAGTGGTGAATTCACAGGCGTTTAGTTTGGTAGGCAAGTACGTATTGATTAATACGACGGATTCCGACGGAAGGGCCGGCGAGGTAGCAGGCGTTGTCGACTGCATTACGATGAAGGGCGGAGAGACGTACATGACTGTGAACGGACAGCAGTATTCGATGGATCAGCTCGTCGAAGTAAGGGATGAGTATTATGCTGTTCAGGAGTATCTTCCATCCGTGGAAAAAATGGAAGCGGTTTATGACAAGTCAAATAAAGCTCCGGTTTATGTTCCGATCGATCTCGGCAAGAATTCATATGCGGCGACAAGCGTGGCGGTATTTATAAACGGCGAGGCGGTATCTCCGGATTATCTCAAATATGATGAGGCGACAAAGGAACTGTCGATCTGGCCGGGATTTCTTGATAACTTGGAGGCGGGCGTTTATCAGGTGGCTTTTGTATTTGATGACTTATATGCGACGACCATTAGCGACAAGGTGACGATTCAGGTGACGGACTCCGGCGTGTCCAACGAGGACTCCGGCGTGCCTAACGAGGACTCCGGCGTGCCTAACGAGGACTCCGGCGTGCCCAACGAGGAATAAAAAAGCGGGAGCTCTTATGACTCCGGTACGCAGCCGGATGCGATGAGAATTCGCAGAAATGATCGGGAGGTGGACAAAGGAATGAATATATCGAATAATAACTTTGCTTCCATCGATGAAATGCGCCATAAGATGGCGAATGGTTCTGCCCATACAGTGGCGGGCGCCGCAGGGAATGGTTCTGGGAAATCGTTTGACAAGGTGCTGATTGATACAGCGGACGAGGTGAAGTTTTCCAAGCATGCTGCGAAGAGGTTGGAAATGCGAAATATCAATATTTCCGACGAGCAGAAGGCGAGATTGGAAGATGCCGCAGATCAGGCGATGGAAAAAGGAATGACAGAATCTCTCGTGATGGTTGATAATCTGGCGTTTATACTTAATGTCAGGAATAAAACCGTTGTAACTGCCGTAAATGATACGGCAAATGCAATTTTTACCAATATCGATGGAGCGATTATTAATTAAAATTGCAAGAGAAACTTATAAATGTCATGCTGGCCCTTTACAGGAAGCATGAAAGCCTTTGATTGCCAGATAAGGCTTAGTTTTAAACAAAAATGGAGGGTAATTATTATGATGAGATCACTGTGGTCTGGTGTTTCCGGTCTGAAAGTACACCAGACAAAAATGGACGTTATAGGTAACAATATTGCAAACGTAAATACGGTTGGATTCCGTTCCAGTACGGTAAATTTCTCAGATGTGTACTATCAGACGACGAGAAGCGCTTCGGGACCGAATGTTGACACCGGGACTGCCGGTACAAATGCGATGCAGATCGGTCTCGGATCCAACGTAGCGGCGATCAGCGTGAATTTGTCGGGAACCGGCGCGACAAACCGTACCGACAGGGGAATGGATCTGATGATTAACGGCGATGCGTTCTTTGTTGTTGACAACATGGGAACGACGTGCTTTACGAAGGCCGGAGCGCTTGATATTGATGCAAACGGCATGCTCTACTGTATAACAAACGGCGCGTCTGTTCTCGGCTGGGGCGTGGATGAAGAAGGGAACATAAGGAAAGACATGGTAAGCACGCTGACCCTTATGTCGCCGGAAAACGAGACGGCAGCGCCGAGTGCGACAAAAAATGTAACCCTTTCCGGAAATATCGACAAAAAAGATCCGGATGTAGCGTACAATGTCGGACCGGTATTGGATGAGGACGGACAGCCGACGGATGAGGTACAGTTTCTTTCCGACGGCTATCCGATTTCGGTGAAGTTCTTTGATAATGTCGGAAATTCCTACACGGCGAAATTAGGCGTTATGCAGGTGGAGGGCGATGATAACAAATATACGGTCAGGCTGCTTGACGTACTGGATAAAAACGGTTCGATCCTCAAAGAGGCGTATGATGACAACGGAGTTACAAAATACAAAAAAGTAAACGCGGTTGTAAATGAGGACGGTACGATTAATGAGGAAGGAGCCGGCCAGTATCTGAATCTGGCGGGTAAGGAGATTACGTATACTGTGGATCAGGTAACCGGCGAGCTTACGTTTTCAACGCCGGAAGGCGGCGATCCGCAGCTCTGGTTCAACGGATACAGCGGAGAGTTCGTGGGCGTAGGAAATCTTCCGGCAGACGGAGGAGATGACGCCACGGTAACGGGCGGATCCCTGAATTTAGCGTTAAATAACGCCGAGGCCCCGAACACTGACAGTCCGTTCCCTATCGCGGGCGTGGACATTGATTTCTCCGGACTTACAATGTACGGCGGAAGCAAGTCGAGCAAGGTAGAGTCAAAGAGGGGCGACAGAACGGGAGCGAATGGCGGTAATGCGCCGGGGGCTCTGAACGGATTCACGATCAATACGGAAGGAAAAATTTACGCCGTATATGATAACGGAGACAATAAGCTGCTTGGACAGATTGCATTTGCTACGTTCCCGAACCCGTCAGGTCTGGAAGCTCTCGGAAACGGACTGTATGCGGCGACGCTGAACTCCGGCGAGTTTGACGGAATCGGAGAAGAAATCACGGCATGCGGCAGCCTGTCGGTGGGCGCGCTGGAAATGTCTGACGTCGATCTGGCGACGGAGTTTACAAATATGATTACGACCCAGCGTGGTTTTCAGGCGAATTCAAGGACGATCACAACGTCGGATACGATGTTGGAAGAACTGATCAACCTGAAACGATAAAACGTTATTTTGAATTTCATAAGTTTTTTATAAAAAAGGGGAACAAAAAGGTTTCCCTTTTTTCATTTTTATGTTATGATTAAAGGGTATGGGAATATTGCGCCTATAAAAGGGCGAATGTCCGGTTGTCTGCTTGGAAAGGGGGAGCAGGGAATGATAGATGTTACAAGAATAAGCGGAAAACCGTTTACGTTAAACTGTGACCTGATCGAGACGGTAGAAGAGTCTCCGGATACGGTGATCACACTTACGACTGGGAAAAAAATAATTGTAAAAGAAAGTAGACAAGATATTAAAAATTTAGTAAAATTGTATCGGAAGGAAATTTTCCAAAACATATAGACAAAAACATTAAGGTGGTGTATCGACTTGGATTTAGCATCTATTATAGGTATAGTGGGATGTGCTGCAGCTGTTGTTTACGGTATCATATCCGGTGATCAGGGTGTTTCTGCCCTGAACAACTTCTGGGATATGCCTTCTTTCCTGATTACGGTCCTCGGTTCCATGTTCTGTATGCTGACAATGGCGGACAGCATACCGGGACTGCTGGCTTCTCTGAAGTCAATCGGGCTGATTATGAAGGTTCCTGAGAGCAATGAAGGGGAAGTGATACATACGATCATCGATCTGGCAAATGTTGCCAGAAAAGAAGGCCTTTTGCAGCTGGAAGAAGCGGCGTCGGAAATCGAGGATGATTTCCTGAAAAAAGGGATTATGCTGATTGTAGACGGTACGGACCAAGAGCTTGTTACGAGCATATTGGATACCGATTTGAATTGTATTGAACGGCGGCACAATAAAATTATCAGTTTCTGGGAGGGCCTGGCGGCGATGGGGCCCTCATGGGGAATGATCGGTACCCTGATCGGACTGATCAACATGCTTAAGCTTCTCGACGA
This sequence comes from uncultured Lachnospiraceae bacterium, assembly GCA_947591245.1. Taxonomy (GTDB): domain Bacteria; phylum Bacillota; class Clostridia; order Lachnospirales; family Lachnospiraceae; genus Eubacterium_F. The sequence continues at coordinate 141,123 of CANQCY010000001.1, forward strand.
CCCAAGCTCGATCGGGCCGAACATGGCAGTAGCGCTCATTACGACATTGTACGGTTCTCTGCTTGCGAACTGGATTAGCATTCCCGTTGCGTCTAAGCTGAAAGCGATCAATGCGACAGAGATCATGACAAAGGAAGTCATCTGCGAAGGGATTTTGTCAATTCAGGCAGGTGAAAACCCGCGTGTGATCGAGGAAAAACTGAAATCCTTCCTGGCGCCAAAGCTTCGTGACGAGGTATTGAACAATGGTCAGGATGCCGGTCAAGGTGGTGAGGGATAATGGCAAGAAAGAAACAGGAAGAACCGGATTCAATTGAAGGCGGTTGGATCAATACGTTTGCCGACTTGATGAATTTGCTGCTGTGCTTTTTCGTGCTTTTGTTTTCAATGTCAACGGTGGATGCTGAAAAATACGAGCAGATCGTTCAATCGTTTACGCAAAAAATCAATATATTCGACGGCGGCGATAAGTCTGTGGGGGAGGGCGCCTTTGTTTCCAGCGGCACGAGCCAGAAAATATCAATGGAGCAGTTTTTTAACGAATTTGAAGAGAGCAGCTCCGATCCGAATCAGGAAGAAACCAGTTCGGAAATTCTGGACGAAGAAAGCGAATGGGAAGCGAAAAAACAGGCGGAACTCAAGAGCAAAACGACGGCTATTTATGATGATGTGTCGGATAGGGCGGCCGATAAAAAAATTCAGGATGAGATTAATGTGAACATGGATGAAAAATACCGATATGTACAGATCTCCCTGAACGGCGCGATTCTTTTTGATTCCGGTTCCGATGCGATTAAGCAGTCCGCAATTGGAATTTTGAGCAAGGTCGGAGATATATTAAAGGTATATGACAAGCATATGATAAAGATTGAGGGGCATACGGATAATGTCCAGATATCAGGAGGACGTTTCCCGAATAATATGTGGCTGTCCGCTGCGAGGGCGACGCAGGTATTTGACTATTTTGTCAGCGTGAAGAAACTGGATCCGCATACGCTTGAGGCGACGGGACGGAGCGAATACGAGCCGGTATCGGACAATGATACCGAGAAAGGCCGCGCGCGCAACCGAAGGGTTGAGATAAAGATATATACGGAGAATGATTAGGAGGCTATTATGAAGAAGAATATACTTACGATTGTGATTATGGCCGCTACGGTAGTGAACTTGATTCTTACGATTATTATGGTTTTTTCTATCGTACCGGCGGCAAACAAAACAAACAAGCTTGTTGATAAAGTGGCTGAGGTCATGGATATGGAGCTTGAGCAGGAACAGGCGGAGAACTATTCGTTTGAAGACCTTACGCCGTACGAGGTTAATTTTGAAAACAAACAGACGATCAACCTGACGCAAGAGGACGGCGACAAGGAGCCGCATTACGTTGTGATCGACGGATTTTCCGTTTCGTTGAATAAGGAAGCGGACGATTACGACAAAATTTATGAAGCAGTACAGACGTCTCCGGTGTATGTGACGGGATGCGTGAAATCAGCGATAGCTGAGCAGACGATCAGCACGCTGAATGAAGAGACGATTAAGGCGGCGGCGCTTGCAAAAATACAGGATTTTTACGATAGCAAGTGCATCGTACGAGTGGATTTAAATGGATATATGTACCAATAGGATGGTTATTTTAAGAAAACACTTTAATTTATTTTGAGTTTGTGTTATAATACACTATGGGTGTCACGTTTCCTAACCAGCACCTATTTATAACAAGATACAGTGAGGTGAGGATCATGGCGGATGTGCTGTCGCAAAGCGAAATTGATAGTTTGCTTTCCGCTCTGAACAGTGGCGATTTTGACCCTGCAAAAACCGAAGATATGGAGGAACGGCAGGTAAAAGATTATAATTTTGCCAGACCATCCAAATTTTCCAAAGACCACTTACGTACGCTGGTGTTTATATTCGAGCATTATGCGCGGCTGCTCTCGACAAGCCTTCCGGTCTATCTGAGGAAAAATGTTCAGGTAGAAGTGATGGATGCGGAGGCGGCGACATTTCAGGAGTTTTCAAACTCCCTGTCGAATCCGGTATTGCTTGGCGTGGTAAATTTTGCGCCGCTGGAGGGAACGGTTGTTATAGAAATGGCAAGCGGGCTTGGTTATATGATTGTAGACAGAATGCTTGGCGGAAGCGGCGTGCCACTGGATAAAGTAAGAGAATTTACGGAAATCGAGCTGACGATTATTAAACGGATTATGAGCGTCTGCACAAATTTGCTTGTGGAACCGTGGGCGAACGTTCAGGAATTAAATCCGACGCTTGAGCGCATTGAGACCAATTCGCAGTTTGCCCAGTTTGTTTCGCCGAATGAAATGACTTCGGTGATTACGATGAATATTAAGATTGGCGATATACAGGGACTTATGAATATCTGCATTCCGTATACTGTGGTGAAGCCGGTTATTGATAAAATCAATACAAAGTATTGGTATTCGACGGCGGATGTCAAGAGTAACGAAGCGTACCGCAGGTCGATTGAGGATACGCTGAACCGCGCGCAAATTCCTGTCCGAGCCATTATGGGACGAAGCGCAATTTCGGTCAATGATTTTATTCATTTGCAAGTAGGGGATATTATCAAGATTGACACAAAACTTGAAGATGAAATGGATGTTTTTGTGGGAAATATCAAGAAATTTTCTGCAGTGCCCGGAGCACGTGACGATGCATATGCAGTTAAGATTAAATCAGTATACAGAGAGGAGTAAAATGCAATGGATGGAATGTTATCGCAGGAAGAAATCAATGCATTGCTCGGTGGCATGGACGGCGATTCCAGTGCTGAATCAGATGCCGGCCAGCAGGAAGCGCCGGGTATGGGCGCAGCCGATTCTTCCACAGCAGCAGAATCCGAGGAGCGTTTATCTCTGGAAGAGGGCGACGCCTTAGGCGAGATCGCAAATATCAGTATGGGAACGGCGGCTACAACGCTGTCTGTATTGATGAATAATCGGGTCGAGATTACGACGCCACAGCTTTCTTATGTGACTGTTGATGATCTCAAAGAACGTAATCAGGCTCCGTGCGTGTTTATATACATAGGTTACCGTACGGGACTGGAAGGAAAAAATGTTCTGATACTGAAAGAAAAGGATGTAAAAATCATTACAGATCTTATGATGGGTGGTGATGGAACCAATACCGATGTAGAACTTTCGGAGCTCCACCTCAGCGCCATCAGTGAGGCGATGAATCAGATGATGGGTTCGGCGGCCACTTCGATGTCGACGATGATTAATGAAATGGTGGATATCAGTCCGCCCACATCGATCCGGGTGGATTTTGATGATGACGTCGGCCTTCAGGATGTTCTGAAAGACATGGTAGGAAAATTATTTGCGCAGGTTTCCTTTAAGATGGTAATCGGAGATTTGATTGACAGCGAGATCATACAGTTATATCCGCTTCAATTTGCGCGTATGCTATACGATAAGTTTAAAGATACGATGGGAGGAGGCGGCGTAGAAGAAGAGCCGGCGCCGCAACCCGCCGCTGCGCCGCAGCCGGCGGCAGCGCCGCAACAGCAGCCGGCGCAACAGCCACAGCAGCCGGCGCAACAGCCGGTGATGCAGCAGATGCCGCCGCAGCAAATGATGATGGGGGCGATGCCGATGTATGCAATGCCGCCTCAGGATTTGAATGTGCAGCCGGCACAATTCCAGAGCTTTGCACCGGTGCAGAATTTAGACGGTATTGCTCCGGAAAACATAGATTTGATTATGGATGTGCCGCTGGAAGTTACGGTTGAGCTTGGCAGAACCAGCAAATCCATAAAAGAGATACTGGATTTTTCGCCGGGTACGGTCATAGAGCTGGATAAACTTGCCGGAGAACCCATTGACGTGTTAGTGAATGGTAAATTTGTAGCCAAAGGCGAAGTGGTCGTTATTGAAGAAAACTTCGCTATTCGTGTAACTGAAATTATTAAAGATTAATTACGGAGGAAAATAACAATGGCAAAAAGTGTTTTGGTATGTGATGACGCAGCGTTTATGAGAGTCATGATTAAAGACATTTTAACAAAAAACGGCTATGATGTAGTCGGAGAAGCGGAAAATGGCATGGTTGCTGTCGATAAGTACAATGAGACAAAACCGGATTTGGTTATGATGGATATCACGATGCCGGAGATGGATGGTATTCAGGCGCTGAAGAAGATCAAAGAGACAGATGCGGGAGCAAACATTATTATGTGTTCTGCAATGGGCCAGCAGGCTATGGTCATTGAGTCTATTCAGTCGGGCGCCAAGGACTTTATCGTAAAGCCATTTCAGGCGGATCGCGTTTTGGAAGCCGTAAAGAAGGTAATCGGATAAAATGGCGAATAATATTCTGCAGTTGCTTGGCATGGTTGTGGTGTTTATTTTAATTCTCGCTGCGACGTATTATGTGACAAAATGGATTGCCAGGTCGGGGGCGATTCAGCCCTCTTCAAAGAATATTAAAGTGATTGAAACTTTTAAAATTGCACCAAATAAATATATCCAGATTATCCGGTTAGGCAGTCGGTATTATTCGATTGGCGTGACAAAGGAGCATATAACCTTTCTTTCTGCATTAGACGAGGAACAGCTGAATTTGCAGGAATTGGACGCGGCTTTACCTAACGCCACGTTTGTGGATGTTATGAGTAAAGTTGCTTCCAGGATTAAAAAGAAAGAAGAAAAAAAATAAGAAAAGGTTGGTATTATGAGAACACATAAGAGATGGTTTTTGATTGTATGCAAAGGGATGTCTCTGTTTTTGGTACTATGTATATTAACCTTTTTTTGTGGTACAATCATACATGCTGCGCCGGTGAGCTCCGATGCCAATGCAGATCAGGTCGGGGCAGCTTCGACAGGAGGCGTTAGCGATCCTGAGGATCCGGACAGTTTTGAATTTAATATAACGTCAAATGCGGGGAGCAGCAGCTTATCAGCAAGTCTGCAGATGCTTCTTGTTCTGACGGTTTTATCCATAGCACCATCGATCCTTATCATGATGACGTCGTTTACAAGGATTATTGTGGTGCTACATTTTGTGCGCTCGGCGCTGGGAACGCAGACAACGCCGCCGAACCAGGTTCTGACCGGGTTGGCGCTGTTTTTGACGCTGTTTATTATGTCGCCGGTCATAGCGGATGTTAATGCGAATTGCGTACAGCCGTTCCAGCAGGGACAGCTGACTCAGGAGGAGGCGCTTAACGCGGGCCTGAAGCCGATCCGTGAATTTATGTTTGAACAGACGAATCGATCAGATATACGCCTCTTTCTGGACATAGAAGGAGAGGACAGGGAAATTAATTCTGAAGAAGATATTCCCACTATGGTTCTCATGCCGGCGTTTATGATCAGCGAACTGCGGACTGCGTTTATTATCGGCTTTATGATTTATTTGCCGTTTATTATTATAGATATGGTTGTGGCGTCGACGCTCATGTCGATGGGCATGATGATGCTGCCCCCCACTACGATTTCCATGCCGTTTAAGATTTTGCTGTTTGTATTGGCAGATGGTTGGAATTTAGTGATAGGGGAGCTTGTTAAAACGTTTTATTAGTGTTGATCTTATAGGAAAGCGAGGTGGCGGGTACTATGACAGAAGCAGATGTGGTTGATATTTCATCAAAGATGATCTGGGTTATTATCAAGTGTTCTGCGCCATTGCTGCTTGTTTCCCTTATCGTGGGATTGATCATCAGCATATTTCAGACAGTCACGTCCATACAGGAGCAGACGCTTACGTTTGTGCCGAAGCTGCTGGCGATCTTTATTGTGCTGCTTTTGTGCGGGAACTGGATTATGAATAACTGCGTTGAGTTTTTCCGGCTGCTGTGTGAAAGCTTTAAATTGTTTGTGAAATAAGCAGGCTGTCTGGTAAGGAGGAATTACTGTGAATCATGCGTTTAATTTTACGGTAGAGAATCTTGAATTTTATCTCATGGTTCTGATTCGCATTTCATCCTTTGTCATGGTAGCCCCGTTTTTCAATTTTCAGACGATACCCGCCAGGTGGAAGTTTGCCGTCAGCTTCTTGCTGAGCGTCGTGATGATTCAGTCGATTCCCGCAGTACAGCTTGAATACACCGGAATTATCGGTTTTTCGGCGCTTATTATAAAAGAATGCGCGGTAGGGCTGATTCTCGGATATGTTTGCAATATATGCCTTTATATCGTGAATTTCGCCGGACAGCTGATGGATATGGACATGGGATTGTCAATGGCGAGCATGTTTGATCCGATTACCAGCGTGCAGGTATCCGTAACCGCAAATATGTATGTGTATCTGGTTATGCTCGTTATGGTAGTGACAAATATGCACCATTATGTCATAAGGGCGATCTTGGAAACGTTTGAGTATTTCACGATCGGGCAGGAGGTTTTCAATGCGAATCTTCTCCAAATGGCGATTGGGTTCATCACAAATTATTTTGTGATCGGATTTCGGATCGTGCTTCCCGTATTTGCGTGCATGCTTGTGATCAATGTGGTGCTCGGCGTTTTGTCGAGGGCGGCGCCGCAGATGAATATGTTCGTTGTCGGTATGCAGCTTAAAGTGTTTGCTGGCATTCTTGTGCTGGCGATTATCGTTACGACCGTTCCTACCATTGCAGAGTTCGTTTTCGGCAAAATGAAGGACGTCGTTACGGATGTATACCGATCGTTTACGCCATAAGAAAAAACGGTCAGGAAATGAGGGTTTCGGCATGGTTGAATACAATCTGCAGTTTTTTGCCAAAGATGGAGAGGGCGGAGAAAAAACAGAAGACGCTACCCAGAAAAAGCTGGAAGACGCCAGAAAAGAAGGACAGGTAGCGAAAAGCCAGGACGTCAGCGTCGCCGTGCTCCTGCTCCTGATGTTTGTATGCCTCCGGGTATTTGGCGGATATATTGTAGATTCTACCCTTAAGGTGTTTAAGCTGTATTATGGAAGCATTCATGATTATGCGCGCGATTTTACGGTGATGCGGTCGATGAACCTGCTCACGCTGGGGGGCAGGGATATTCTGTTGATTGCGGGTCCGATTCTTGCGCTGACGCTCATTGCGGCGGTCACTGTCAATGTAGTGCAGGTCAAGTGGAAGCCGACGCTGAAACCGCTTCAGCCGAAGTTCTCAAAAATCAATCCCATTTCCGGTTTCAAACGGATGTTTTCAAAGGATAAGATTTTTGATCTTTTAAAATCAGTGGCAAAGCTTGCCGTATTGTTTTATGTTGTATATTCGTCTCTCAAGGACGAGTGGGGAATGGTCGTCAATATTTATGAGCTGGAGCTGTATCCCGCCGTGCTGCTTGTGGTCGATACAGTGATAAATGTGGGGTTTAAGATTAGTATCGTTTTTATGATATTGGCGGCGGCGGATTATTACTACCAGCGTAGAAAATTTAAGAATGATATGAAGATGACGAAGCAGGAAGTAAAAGACGAGTATAAAAATACTGAGGGAAATCCGCAAATTAAAGGGCGTATCCGAAGCAAGATGCAGGAGGCGTCGCGAAGGCGTATGATGCAGAGCGTGCCGGAGGCGGATGTCGTTATTACAAACCCGACTCACCTGGCGATCGCTCTTAAGTATGATAAGGAGCTGGCGGAAGCGCCGGTGGTGCTTGCCAAGGGAGCGGATTTTCTCGCAGAAAAGATTAAGGCGGCGGCGCGGGAAAATAAAGTGGAGATTGTTGAGAATAAGCCGCTGGCGAGAATGTTATATTACAATGTAGAAATCGGAAACCAGATTCCGCCGGAATTGTACCAGATGGTGGCGGAGGTGCTGGCTTACGTATATGGAATACAAGGTAAGCTCTGATATGAAATCAGATAAATTATAAGAGATTTGGAGGTGGAGCGGAGATGAAAAAGCAGGATATTATACTCGGACTGTTTGTTTTAATACCTATTTTATGCCTGATTATTCCGGTTCCGCTCGTATTGCTGGATATTTTATTTACAATGAATATTGCTGTTTCCATGCTGACGCTGTTCAGCGCATTGTTTGCGAAAGAACCGCTTGACATGTCTTCATTTCCTACGCTGCTGCTTTTGACGACGCTGTTCCGGCTGTCGCTCAATGTAAGCTCTACAAGAAATATTTTGTTGCGGGGAGAGGCGGGCAACGTCGTAAATACTTTTGGCAATTTCGTGGGAGGCGGTAATCTTGTCGTCGGGGCGGTTGTTTTCCTGATCCTGATTATCGTACAGCTTATGGTAATTAATAAAGGCTCGGAGCGCGTATCCGAGGTTACGGCGCGGTTTACCCTGGATGCGATGCCCGGCAAGCAGATGGCGATTGACGCCGACTTAAATACGGGTGCGATTACGGATGAAGAAGCGAAGGAACGAAGAGAAAAAATCCAGTCAGAGGCGGCGTTTTTCGGCTCTATGGATGGCGCTACAAAATATGTAAAAGGAGATGCGACGGCGGGTCTGATTATTACCGTTATCAACTTTATCGGCGGTCTTGCCATCGGTATACTGATGAGGGGGATGGAGTCGGGGACGGCGCTGCAGACGTATTCCATCCTTACGATCGGCGACGGGCTTACGAGCCAGATTCCATCCCTTATGATTTCCCTTGCGACCGGCGTTCTTGTTACGAAAGGGTCGAAGGAGGCGGATATCGGAGGGATTTTGCAAAGGCAGCTTCTCAGTACGCCCAAGGTACTTATGATCGTAGGATGCGCCCTCATAGGGCTCGGTGTGTTTACTCCGATGAATATCGTTATTTTTTGCGGGTATGGCATTTTCTTTATCGTGGCGTCCCGTATGATGACGAACGAGCTTGAGATGGCGGAAACAGATATGGAGGTCAGCGAGGAAGAGGAGTCTGCGGAGGAGATTCGGAGGCCGGAGAACGTGACTTCCCTTCTCAAGGTAGATGCAATCGAGTTGGAATTTGGTTACGGGATCATTCCTCTTGCCGACGTGAACCAGGGCGGAGACCTGCTTGACCGCGTGGTAATGATCCGAAGGCAGATCGCTCTGGAGCTGGGCTGCGTTGTGCCGATGATTCGCCTCCGCGATAATATTCAGCTCAATCCGAACCAGTATGTGATCAAGATCAAGGGCGTTCCGGTTAGTGAAGGCGAGATTTTGTTTGATCACTATATGGCGATGAATCCGGGATTTGTGGAAGAAGAACTGACCGGTATTCCGACTTTTGAGCCGTCTTTCCATCTGCCGGCGATCTGGATTACGGAAGGGCAGAGGGAGCGCGCCGAGTCGCTCGGATACACGGTGGTGGATCCGCCGTCAATTATTGCTACCCATCTGATGGAGATTATCCGCGGAAATCTGCATGAACTGCTTACGAGACAGGATGTACAGAATCTGATTGATAACGTGAAAGAGGCAAATGAAACGCTGATTGCCGAACTTGTACCGAAAATGCTCAGCGTCGGCGAGATTCAGAAAGTATTGCAGAATCTGCTGATGGAGGGGATTTCGATCCGGGATTCGATTACGATTTTTGAAACGCTTGCGGATTATGCCCCGACAACGCATGACGCCGATATTCTGACGGAATATGCGAGACAGAGCCTGAAACGGGCAATTTCAAACAAATACTTTTCGCAAAACGAGGCAACCAGCGTTATTACTTTGGATCCCAAAGTGGAGCAGGAGATTATGAATGCGGTAAAACAGACGGAACAGGGAGCGTACCTGGCTCTGGATCCGGATTATTCTGCAAAGCTTATGGAAGCGCTTCAGGAAGAGAGCGGAAAACTGGAAGAACTCGGAAGAACGCCGATTATTATTACGTCGCCTATTGTCAGAATGTATTTTAAACATCTGACGATGGAGCAGTTTAAAAACTTACATGTATTATCATATAATGAGGTTGATTCCGATGTGGAACTTCAGTCAGTTGGGATGGTGACAGTTGAATGATTATAAAGAAATTTTTGGCAAAAACAGAAACAGAAGCAATTGAGATGGCGAAGAAGGAGCTGGGCAGCAACGCCGTAGTCATGAATATAAAAAAAGTGCAGCCGAAAGGCCTCGCTAAGCTTTTTGTAAAAAGCAAAGTGGAGGTGACGGCGGCGCTCGATGAAAATATTGTCTATGATACGGATGGCAAAAGCGAAAAGAAGGAAACGGAATCAAAGCATGACGGGGTCGCTTTGGAAATATCCGGACAGAAGGCGATTCCGGGAAACGTACCGGACATCGTGGCAGATGAAAACGAGGATGACAAAAACGTGGCTGCGATTGAGGAAAAGCTCGACAGTCTGCAGCGGATGCTTGAAAAGCAGATGATGGAGAAGGCGCAGGAGGAAAAGGAGCCGTCCGTTCAGGAAAATGACGCGATAGAACATGCGGAGAAGGAAAAAGAGAAAAAGGAGACGCCGGGAAAAGAGCATGACAAGACGGCAGCCTGCAAGGAGCTGATTCGCAAGCAGATGATACAAAATGAAGTGGAGCAGTCGATTGTTGACCGCCTGATCGATGAGATTGATAAATCTCTGCCGAAAGACGCATCTCTCGACCAGATTCTCGGCGCCATTTACCAGAAAATCATTCTTATGGCGGGACGCCCGTACCTCATTGACAAAACACAGAGTAAAGAGACGAAATATATATTTTTTCTCGGTTCTACAGGTGTAGGAAAAACGACTACGATCGCGAAAATCGCGTCGAAGATGAAACTGGATCACAAGAAGAATATTGCCCTTGTGACGGCGGATACGTATCGTATTGCCGCAGTTGAGCAGCTTAAGACGTATGCCAATATTCTGGGCGTGCCGCTTTATGTCGTGTATCATGCGGACGAATTGGGAGAGATGCTGGAAGAACTCAGCCAGTATGATATGTGTCTGGTTGATACGGCGGGCTGTTCCCATAAGAATAAGGCGCAGATGGAAATTGTCAGCAATCTGATCGATCAGGTGCCGATTTCCAGACGGGAAATATATCTTGTTCTGAATGCGGCAACGAAATACAGCGATTTAAAGGAAATTGCGGACGTGTATTCCAAAATCACGGATTACAGCCTGATTTTTACCAAATTGGACGAGACGTCTTCGGCAGGAGTGATGCTGAATATGAAGGTGTACACAGACCGTCCGTTATCGTATGTGACCTGGGGGCAGAATGTCCCTGACGACATCGGCAAAGTAGATGCGCAAAAAATGGCAAAAGAACTGTTAGGAGGTAAGTCGTAGTGGACCAGGCAGATCGGTTAAGAAATATTATAAAAAAACAGGACTTATCGCCGGAGAGAACGAGAACGGCAAAGGTTATCACCGTGACGAGCGGCAAGGGCGGCGTCGGCAAGTCGAGCTTGTCCGTAAATCTTGCGATTCAGCTGAGCCGTTTGGGAAAACGCGTTGTGATTTTTGATGCGGATTTTGGACTTGCCAATATCGAAATTATGCTCGGGATGCATCCGAAATATAACCTTGCCGACGTGATGTACCATGGAAAGAGGATTAAGGACGTTATCACCTGCGGGCCTGAAAATATCGGTTTTATATCGGGGGGTTCCGGTATTCACGAATTGACCAACATATCAAGAGATCAGGTGTTTTCCCTGATACATAAATTGGAGGAATTGGATCGCCTTGCCGATATAATTATTGTAGACACGGGAGCCGGCATCAGTGATACGGTGCTTGAATTTGTGGCGGCGAGTGAAGAAGTGCTGCTTGTCGCGACGCCGGAACCCACGTCGGTGACAGACGCCTATGCCCTGATGAAGGTGCTGAACAGGAGGACGGCTTACAAGCTTGACCGCACGACAGTGAGGCTCGTGGCGAATCAGGTCAGGGAAGAGTGGGAAGCGGAGGATTTATTTGAGAAGCTGGGCGCAGTGGCGCGCAGATTTTTGGATATTGAGGTAGAATATCTGGGAGCCGTACCGTATGATAAAAATATGCAGAGGGCGGTGATGCATCAGAATCCGGTGAGCGTATGCCGTCCGGACGCAAAATCTGCCAGAGCATTGAAGCGGATCGCCCTCCTGCTCGAGGATCCGCTTTCATTGGAAGAAGAGCACGGCGGTATCGCAAAGCTGTTTGCCAGCGTGATCCGTATGAAATTTATGAAGTAGATTATAAATCGAGCAGATGATTCGATGGAGGGGTAATGTTGTGATTATGGTGTATTTTTCTATTGATTGGAGTGAAGCCGTATGAGGAAAGTTCTGATTCATATCGGGGATAAAATTGAGATGACGCACGTGAAAAGCGCAACGAGAAGAAAGCTGTCGGATGTTAAATACGTCAGCAGCGTTCTGGAATATGACGGCAGAAGGACGGCGAAGATTTCCACGCCGATTTATGGGGGAAAAGTGATTCCCATCCAGCCGGGAGACGAGTACAACCTTTGTTTTTATACGTCCGCGGGCCTGTTTTTGAGCAGGGTAAGGGTGAAATCGCGTTTTAAGGAAAAGAATATGTTCGGTCTTTCCGTGGAGATGCTGACTCGTCCCACGAAACACCAGCGGAGGCAGTTTTTTCGCCTTGACTGCGTGATGAAAATGCGCTATCGGATTGTAACGCCAGAGGAAAGGGAGCTTCGCGATTTCATTGCGTCGAGTAGCTTTGAGGATCCTCAAGAGCTGGAAGTCCATATGCAGAAGCTCGAAGGGATGACGGGGGACTGGGAGCGCGCAACTCTTACGGATATCAGCGGAGGAGGCGTACGCTTTAAATGCAGGGAGAACATGGAACCGGATCAGATCCTGGAGATTTCGGTACCGCTGGCATTTAAAGAAGGGACCCGGGCGTTTTGCTGCATGGTTAAGGTGGTGGCAATCGCCAATATTATGCTCAAGGGGTCGAGCGAGATTGAATTGCGGTGCCAGTTTTTCCAGATTGAAAAAGCAAAAAGGGAGCTGGTCGTTAAATATGTATTTGAAGAACAGAGAAGGCGAATGAGAAATAAGATTGGGGTACAGATTGCGCCGAATGAAGACATGGATGAGATGTAGTCGGCGGAAAGGGAATGGTTGCGTTTTATGAAAAAAATCTTGGTGGTTGATGACTCTGCAGTCATGAGGAAGTTGCTATCTGATATAATAAAAAAAGAACCTAATGTAAGCGTTGTGGACACTGTAGAAAACGGAAGCCTGGTCGTACAGCTTTTGCGAAAAAAACAGATGTACGATTTGATTGTGCTTGATATCAAGATGCCCGAATTAGACGGGGTAAGCGTACTGGAGTTTATGAATCGCAACAACTACAAGATTCCGACGCTTATTGTCAGCTCGGAGGCGAGCAAAAGCAAGGCGGAAACGTTGAGGGCGCTGGAACTCGGGGCTTACGATTTTGTGAAAAAGCCCGGCGCCTCAGGAGAAGCGACTGTGACGGAATTTTGCGAACAGATTCGCGAAAAAGTGCAGTGCGGCTTGAAGATGACCTGGGCAGTAAATTTTGTAACGGGAGATAAAGCATATGCCGCGGCGCCTGTGGCAAGGCATAGAGACGGAAAAGGCGTTTTAAGGGGAATGCAGGGGGGAAATATTATTTTTATCGCCTCTTCTACCGGCGGCCCCAAGGCGCTTCAATCCGTGATACCGGTTTTCCCTGAAAATTTAGGGTGTCCGGTTGTCGTTGTCCAGCACATGCCGGAAGGGTTCACAGCATCCTTGGCGGCGCGTTTAAACGAACTGAGCCGGTGCAGGGTCAAAGAGGCGGAACATGAAGAGATCCTAGAAAACGGAGTCGTTTATATCGCAAAAGGAGGGCACCAGCTCCGCGTGAAGGCGGCCGGAGCGAAAGGGTATCGGCTGACGCTGGATCGGGATGAACCGAGAAACGGGCTCCGTCCTTGCGCCGACGTATTTCTGGAGTCATTGTTGGACACCGGATACCAGAGGGTCATATGCGCCGTGCTGACCGGGATGGGAAGTGACGGAACAAGCGGATTGCTCCAGTTAAAAGAGGTGAAGCAGGTATACGCGGTAGGACAAAACCAGAAGTCGTGCGTTGTCTACGGCATGCCCCGCGCGGCAGTTCAGGCGGGCGTGGTAGACGTCGTCGTCGATTTGGCGGATGTGGGCAACATGCTGACCAAGATGGTGATGTGATAAACCGGGTTTTATGAAATATTGTACAATGTAACGAAATAGTTTTGCAGTGATGATACAATGGAATGGAGGATAAGGATGGATACCAGTCAATATTTAGAATTATTTATCGATGAAACAAAAGAGCATTTACAGTCATTGAACGAGCATATTCTGGAGTTGGAGAAAGATCCGGAAAATGCCGATACGATTAACGAGATTTTCCGCGCGGCCCATACTCTGAAGGGGATGGCGGGAACGATGGGATTTGCCAGAATGCAGCGGCTTACCCACGATCTGGAAAATGTGTTTCAGGAGATCAGGAACGGCAATATGAAGGCGAATGCAAAGCTGGTTGATATTTTGTTCCGCGGATTGGATGCATTGGAATCCTATCTTGAAGTGATTTCTACGACGGGCGGCGAAGGTACGGAAGACAATGAAGATATCATCAATGATTTAAACGAGGTCATTGCCGAAGAAAAGGGAACCGGGGGTTCCGCCGATGCGGAAAAGGCAGCCGATAAGGAGGCGTCTTCGCAGACGGCGGAAAACGCTGCGGGATCCGCTCCCTTGAGGGAACGCAAATACGAGAGGATTCCTGTTTCGGAATATGAAATCAATTCCATGAATAAGGCGAAGGAAGAGGGACAGAACATATTCGGCATTACGGTTTACATTCAGGAATCCTGCATATTGAAGGCGGCGCGGGCGTTCCTCGTGTTTAAAACGATGGAGAGCAGGGGCGAACTCATTAAATCGCTGCCAACGGTAGAGCAGATTGAGGATGAGGAGTTTGAGTTTGACTTTAGCTGGATTCTTGCCACGAAAGAGAGCAAGGAGACTGTGAAGCAGCTGATTATGAATGTTTCGGAGATCGCGGACGTCAGCATCGGAGAGTTTCAATATGATTCGCAGATAACGCCGGAAGAGGTCAAGGAGACGGAGGAAGAGGGCAAAAAGAAGCCGGCGGCGGAGCCTTCTGAACCGAAGAAAGCAGTGCAGACGGCTTCGAAAGGCAAAGTGGCAAGCCGTTCCGTGCGCGTGGATATCGATAAGCTCGATGTGCTGATGAATCTTGTGAGCGAGCTTATTATTGCTAAAAATGCGCTGGTATCTGTTTCGTCCGGCGGCGAGGGAACGGATGCCGGATCGGGCGTGAATGAGGGACAGAATCAGGCGTTCCACGAGAATATCGAGTATCTTGAGCGCGTGACGACGAACCTTCATGAATCAGTGATGAAAGTCAGGATGGTGCCGATTGAGAGCGTGGTAAACCGTTTTCCGCGTATGATCCGCGATCTGAACCGCAAGCTCGGGAAGAAAATGGAGCTGTATATGTCCGGTGAGGATACGGAGCTGGATCGTACTGTTATAGATGAGCTCGGCGATCCGCTGATGCATCTTCTCCGTAATTCGGCGGATCATGGACTTGAGAGCAATGCCGAACGCGTGCGCCTTGGCAAGCCGGAGGTTGGCTCGATCTTTCTGGACGCCTATCAGGATGGAAATAACGTAACGATTGAAGTAAGGGATGACGGCGCCGGAATCGATACGGAAAAGGTAAAGAGGAAAGCGCTGGAACGCGGCACGATTACAGAGCAGCAGGCAGAGACAATGAGCGATAAGGATTTTATCGATCTTTTATTCCGCCCGAGCTTTTCTACAGCAGACCAGATTTCGGATATTTCCGGAAGAGGCGTCGGCCTTGATGTCGTAAAGACAAAGATTGAGTCGCTCGGAGGAAGCATTGAGGCGAAAAGCGTGAAGGGAGAGGGAAGCACCTTTGCGATCCAGCTTCCGTTGACGCTGGCGATTATTCAGGCGCTGATGGTAGAGGTCGGAAAAGAAAAATACGCGATTCCCCTTGGCAATGTCGATACGATCGAAGATGTATTGATCAATGAAATCAAGCTGGTGCAGTCGAAAGAAGTCATACATCTCCGCGGAAGCGTTATTCCGATTATCAGGATGAATGAAATATTGGAAATGGAAGATTATGAGAAGAGCGGGGAAACGGAATCCGAGATCATAGTCGTTGTGAAAAAGGGCGATCAGAGAATCGGCCTGGCTGTGGATAAGCTTTTGGGTCAGCAGGAAACGGTTATCAAGTCGATAGGGCACCACATCACAAACGCCAAGCTGTTTAGCGGCGCGACGATTCTCGGTGATGGCGAAGTGGCATTGATCCTTGATACAAATACATTAATCTAGAAAAGAGGGTAAGCTCATGGATGGAATGATAAATGAAACGACAGTAGAAGAAATTCAGTACATAGTGATTCGTATTGGGGAAGAACAATACGGCATCAATATCGGATATGTCGATAATATTGTCCGGATGCAGCGGATTACGCGGGTTCCAAAATCCCAGCCGTATTATGTGGGCGTAATCAATCTCCGTGGCGAGGTGGTTCCCGTAATGAGCCTCCGAAAGCGTTTCGGACTGGAAGTTACGGAGTATTCCGGCTCGACAAGAATTATTATATTGAAACTGGAAGACCAGTCTCTTGTAGGGGTAGTCGTTGATGAAGTCAGAGAGGTAGTCAACCTGGATCCGAAGACCATTGAGGCGCCGTCCTTTAAGCTGGATGAGAAAAATGCGGCGTATCTTGCCGGTATTGGGAAAAACGGGGACAATCTTATTTCATTGCTAAATATAGAAAATGTGGTTGGAGATACGAAGACGGCATGAGCGAGATGGTTCGTGTGGGAATGGCGGAGTATAAGCTCTGCTGTTCGCCGCAAAAAATATCAACCGTTGGATTGGGATCATGCGTGGGGGTTGTCTTGTATGACAGCGCCGCGAAGATATGCGGAATGGCGCATATTATGATGCCGGATAGCACAAAAGCCACTAAAATTTCTAACCGGATGAAGTTTGCCGATACATGCATTCAGGACATGTACGGCGATCTGATCCGGGCCGGCGCCAATCCGAGGCGTTTGATTGCCAAGATGGCCGGCGGGGCGAAAATGTTTGATCATCGGGGCGGGATGGAGTGTTTGGACATTGGACGCCAGAATGAAGAGGCTGTACGCAAAGTGCTGTTAAAATGGGAGATTCCGATTGTTTGCGAAGATGTTGGGAAAAATTACGGAAGAACAATTGAATTTGATACGACCACAGGGGAGCTGTTCATACACTCTGTTGGTTCTGGCGACATAATTATCTGATTTTATACGGAATTGGGGAAAAGACGTGCGCGAACGGAGGGAAAGAATGAAATATCGGTTTATTCCGGCATTTGTCATGCTGTTGGCGGGATTGGTATGCTGTATCATGAGCATTGTTCAGAGATGGCCGGTGGCTTATAGCATGATCGCTCTTATCATTGTACTTATTGTCTTTTATATTATCGGCCAGATCGCCGCTCAGGTAGTAGGCAAGGTTGCGGCGGAGCACGAGGCGATGGTGAAGGCAGAGCAGGAGCGTTTGGAAGCAGAGGCGGAGGCGAAGCGTCTGGAAGAAGAGGCGAGGCTGGCAAAGGAAGAAGAAAAGAAAAAAGAAAAGAAAAAAGAAGAAATGCAGGCTGACGGAGCAGAAGAGGCGCCGGATTCGGAGAACAGCTGGTAATCCGGATTGCAGATCGGGAATTCCTTTGAAGGACCAGTCTGAATGGAGTTGCCCGCAACATCATTTATATATACTAAGTGGGGTATGTTTATGGCTTTAAGTGAGGGAGAAAGAAAAAAGCTCTGGAATAAATATATGAAAACCAAAAGCCAGGAGCTTCGGGAGCAGCTGATTCTCGAATATGTGAACCTGGTCAATCTTGTGGCGGGAAGAATGGGAATGTATCTCGGCTATACGGTAGAATATGATGATTTGGTCGGTTATGGGATTTTTGGGCTGATTGACGCCATTGACAAATTCAATCTTGAGAAAAATGTGAAGTTTGAGACTTATGCCAGCTTACGGATCCGCGGTTCCATATTGGATCAGATCCGCAAGATGGATTGGATCCCGAGAACGCTTCGCCAAAGGCAAAGGCAGATGGATAATGCGTGCGCCAAGCTGGAGGCAGAACTGGGCAGGCCCGCTACGGACGCCGAGATCGCAAATGAATTGGACGTCACGGTCGAAGAGTATGAAGGATGGAAAAACGAGGCTCAGTTTACGAATCTCGTTTCACTGGATGATTATTTGGAGCAGGGCGGCGGCAAAATGGAGGCGGGCGGATCCCGCCGTTTTGAGCAGCCGGAACAGGCGATTCAGAAAAAAGAACTGAAAGAGATGCTGGCGGAGGCGCTGCGTACTCTCACGGAGAAAGAGTGCAGCGTCATCACGCTATATTATTATGAGGACATGACGCTTAAGGAAATCAGTCAGGTTTTGTCGGTGTCGGAGTCCAGAGTTTCCCAGCTTCATACGAAAGCGCTTCAGAAGATTAAAGTGCGGCTGGGGGATTCGGTTGAACTGTTAAATTTGTTTTAAATGATTTCGGTTGCGTTTACAGGAGACAGGTCGGAAAGGAGGGTAAATATGGGGAAAAATGCATATTTTCAAGTGGTACATAAGACGAATAAGACAATGCTTAAGGTGTTTCCGGCTTCCAAGGATGGGGAGATGTTTTCGGTTGACGAGGTGGTGAGGTATCTGGATCTCATCAATTTTAAAGACGTCGATACCGTAGCGCTGCACAACTATTTGAATAAAGGCGATTTTAAGTTGGAATTTTTACTGGCAAAAAAGGAAATACTGCCGGAGGACGGAAAAACAATTACGAAAATTGAAGATCAGGGGCAGCGTGCAGTTACCCGGTTTTATCCGCCGTCGGATGGCGGCAGGAAGATGACGAGAAACGATATTCTCAGCGATCTGGCGCAGGCAGGCATTGTTCACGGGATCCAGCAGGACGTGATCGATGAGTTTTTGAAAAATCCGGAGTTCTGCAGGGACTATGTGGTTGCTGTTGCAACGCCGCCGGTACAGGGACACGACGCGGTAGTAGAGTATCATTTTGATATCAATACGACGGCAAAACCCAAATTAAATGAAGATGGCAGCGTAGATTTTCATCAATTGGGGAATATTAAGCCTGTGGAAGTTGGCGACAAGCTGGCGACCCTTACGCCCGCAGACCGTGGAAAGCCCGGGATTAACGTATTGGGAGGAGCGCTTCCTCCGGTGAAGGTGGCGGTGAAGCACCTTCGGTTCGGAAGAAATATTACGCTTTCCGAGGATAAGTGTGAAATCTATTCGGATGTTGCCGGTCATGTAACTCTTGTGGACGACATGGTTATGGTTTCCGATGTGTATGAAGTGCCGGCAAATGTGGACTCTTCTACTGGCGATATCGAATATAACGGAACCGTAAATGTGGTAGGAAACGTCAATACGGGATATGAGATCCGTGCGGAGGGCGATATTATTGTAAATGGAGCCGTCGAGGGCGCGACGCTCATTGCCGGGGGCAACATCGTGCTAAAGCGCGGCATGCAGGGCATGAACCGGGGAACTCTTGAAGCGGAAGGAAATATTACGGCTAAATTTATCGAGAACAGCACAGTGAAGTGCAACGGCACGTTGATGTGCGACGCGGTGCTCCACAGCGATGTGGAGTGCAACGGAAAAATTTCGATCCTTGGAAGAAAAGGGCTTATCAACGGAGGGCATATTCGTTCGTACACGGATATTGCGGCGACGCAGCTCGGATCCTCCATGGGAATTACTACATCTGTAGAAATCATGTCTGATGTGGATCTGATCAAGAGGCAGAACGATATCGGAGAGAAGGTTGAGGAAACAAACGCTGCCCTTCAGAAAATGAATGTAGTGCTTATCGCCATCAAAAGATCCATCAATGAGGGCAATGAGATTACGCCGGAGCAGGAAAGGTATCTTAAAATGGCGGCTAAGACAAAACCGATATTGAAAAAGCAGATTCGGGATATGGAGCATGAATACGATAATTTACAAAAGGTGATTGATTCTACGCAGCATGCGAGCATAAAGGTGGAAAGCGTAGTAAATGCCGGCGTCCGCATTATTATTCAGGATGTCACGCGCATTATTAATGACAATGTTTCCAGATGTAAGTTTGTCCGCGAAGGGGCGGATGTGAAAATTTTAGGATTGTAATAGAAAGGCAGGGTGATTGTTATGCCGATCAGTGCAATTGACGCTTCTACGATCGCGCCGCGTTCCGCTGAAGCATCCAGTTTGGTGGGAAAAGAGCAGCAGCAGATTCATCATGTCGGAGAAAATGGCGCCGTTAGTTTTCAGCAGAATGTCGAGCAGAAAAGCCAGCGCACGGTGGAAACTGCAAAAAGCGAGACGGACGAGTACAACTATGAAGGCTCCGGTTCCGGTAAATATCAGGACGGAAGAAAAAAGAAGAAAAAGGAAGGAAAGGAAGCCCCCGTTGCTCCGCGTTCAAATAGCAGTTTTGACATTATGGTGTAGAAGAAAGGTAAAGCTTTAGGATGAATATAGCAGAAGTACTATTACTGATACTCGGTTTTGCGAGCGTCTCAATTAGTTTTTTTATAGGAAACAGGGAAAAGGGCAAAGCGCCGGAGGGGACGGAAGAGGATGCTTTTTCGAGAGACATTTGGACGGAAAAAGAAGAAGAGCTTGTCCGGGATCAGATTACCCGTATTTTAAAAGAAGAAAGGGAGAACATTGTCGTTGAGACTACCAATCTTCTTAATCGGAGAAGCAATGAGAAAATTATGGAATTTGACGAATTTTCCAGTCAGCTTATGGCAAAGATCAACCACAATCATGACGAGGTTGTATTTATGTATAATATGCTGACGGAGAAAGAAAAAGAATGGAAAGAAGCGGCGGCAGCGTCAAAGCCGCAGCCAACGGCAAAACCGCAGCCAGACGCTCCGGTCAGGCAGCAGGAGGATGTGCGGGCGTCCAAAGAGACAGTCCCGGGGCCATCGCCATCTGCGTCGCCGGTTCAGGAAGCAAAGCCGGCAAAAAGGCAGAAGGCTGTTGCCGGGAATGCGGCTCCTGCATCAAAATACGCTGCGAAACAGGAGACGGGACTGGAACAGCTGACAAAACGTGCAAAAATGACGGCGGATGCCGCGCCGCAGAAACCGGGGCGCGAGCCGGATAAAACAGTAATTGCGGAACAACCGTTGGGAGCCGCGCCCGAACAGGCGGCAGCTCAGATGGAAAAGACGCCTGAAACGACGGAAAACGGCAGTACGGACAACGTGAATAGCAAGATTGTCAAAATGTACAGGCAGGGAAAATCAATATTAGAAATTTCAAAGCTTCTGAACGTCGGGCAGGGCGAGGTAAAGCTTACGATTGCTTTATACGGAGGAAACAGATGAAAATAAAATGGTTTATAAGAGGGCTTGGTGCAGGCATTATCATCACCGCCCTTATTCTTTGCATCACATACCGGAGCGATTCCAAAAGCAGCAATATCATCGAGCAGGCGAAAAAGCTCGGCATGGAATTTCCGAAAAAGACGGAGCAAGACCAGCCTGCGGAAGCGAGCGAACGGCCGTCAGCGGCGCCGCCGGAAGCGCCTACCAGTGCCGCGGTGCAGGCGGCGGACGGCGGGCAGGCGGCGGAAACCGGCAAGGAACAGTCGGAGGCAGACCGGAAGCTGAAGGACAAACTGGATAAAAGCACAGACGATATATCAAACGCATCCCGGTATAAGGAAGGCAAAAAAAGCTTTGTCGTGAGGAACGGGCTCTTATCCAGCTCCGTGGCAAGAGAGATGGAGCAGGCGGGCATTATTGATGATGCGGACGCTTTTGATGAATATATAGAAAAGAATGGTTATGGAAAACTTGTCCGCAGCGGAAAGTATGACATTCCGGTGGGGGCGGATTTTGAAACCATTGCTAAAATAATAACGAGACAGCAATAAAAGGCGGGGCAAACGCTTAATAAATTGTGATATTCGCCGTTCGAAACACAATGGATGATTAAGCGGCTGCCCTTAAATTGCCCTTGAAAATGGAAATTTCTACTTGCATTTCACATGTACATGTGATAAAATAAATCGGATTGAAAAAACACGGGGATTGATTTTTTCATGGTGCCCTTGTATTCAGGGGTTTAGAAAAAGAAATGATGTTCCCGGAAGAAAAACCATATGGAGGTAAGAAAGATGAGCGTTATTTCAATGAAACAGTTACTGGAGGCAGGAGTTCATTTCGGACATCAGACGAGAAGATGGAATCCTAAAATGGCTGAGTACATCTACACGGAGAGAAATGGCATTTATATCATTGACCTGCAGAAGTCTGTAGGAAAAGTAGACGAGGCGTACAATGCCGTCAAGGAAGTCGTTGCAGACGGCGGAAACATCTTGTTTGTCGGTACGAAGAAACAGGCGCAGGATTCCATTAAGAACGAGGCGGAGCGCTGCGGCATGTATTATGTCAACGAGAGATGGCTCGGCGGCATGCTGACGAACTTCAAGACGATTCAGGATCGTATCAAAAGGCTGAAAGCGATCGAGAAGATGTCAGAAGACGGAACCTTTGACGTGCTTCCGAAAAAAGAAGTAATCAATATCAAAAAAGAATGGGCAAAGCTTGAGAGAAATCTCGGCGGCATAAAAGACATGCCGGACATTCCTGCTGCAATTTTTGTTGTAGACCCGAAAAAGGAGAGGATTTGTATTCAGGAAGCCCATATTCTCGGTATTCCGCTGATTGGCATTGTAGATACGAACTGTGATCCGGAAGAGCTTGATTATGTCATTCCGGGTAATGATGATGCGATTCGCGCGGTAAAGCTGATCGTATCTAAGATGGCAGACGCCGTCATTGAAGCAAAGCAGGGCGAAACATTTACAGATGCGCCGTCAGGCGACGCAGAGGAGGAAGAGGCGGCAGAAGAGACCGCTTTGGCAGAGGAAGAAACAGCGGAGTGAGAACGTGAATAACTTGTTTAGATAGAAAGGAAGAAAAGAAAATGGCTATTTCAGCATCTATGGTTAAGGAATTAAGGGAAATGACAGGCGCCGGTATGATGGATTGTAAGAAAGCCCTTACAAATACGGACGGCGATATGGATAAAGCAGTAGAATACCTGCGCGAAAACGGTCTGGCAAAAGCTGAGAAAAAGGCGGGCAGGATCGCGGCAGAGGGTATTGTAAAAACGAATATCAGCGCAGACGGCAAAAAGGCGGCGATCGTCGAGGTAAACAGCGAGACGGATTTTGTTGCCAAAAATGAAAAATTCCAGGATTTTGTCGGTGCGGTTGCAGCGCAGGTAAATGATTCGGATGCCGCGGATATTGACGCTTTCCTGGGCGAAGCGTGGGCCGGAGACGCATCGAAGACAGTGAAAGAAGAACTGGCTTCCATGATTGCGACAATCGGTGAAAATATGAACATCCGCCGTTTCGAGAAAGTATCCTGCGATAACGGAATCGTGATCGACTATATCCATGCGGGAGGAAAGATCGGCGTTCTTGTCGCCGCTGAGACGGATAATACGGGGGATGACGTAAAGGAGTGCCTCAAAAATGTGGCAATGCAGGTAGCGGCGATGAACCCGAAATATCTTTCAGCCGGAGACGTTTCCGATGAGTATAAAGAGAAAGAAAAAGAAGTTCTTCTCGCTCAGGCGAAAAAAGATCCGAAAAATGAGGGCAAACCGGATGCAATTATCGAGAAGATGATTCTCGGAAGGCTGAATAAGGAGCTGAAAGAGGTTTGCCTGCTGGAACAGGCATATGTAAAGGCGGAAAACAAAGAAAACGTGTCGCAGTATGTGGACGCCGTGGCGAAAGCGGCGGGCTGCAGCATCAAAGTGAAAGGCTTTGTGCGCTTTGAAACCGGTGAAGGCCTTGAAAAGAAAAATGAAGATTTTGCGGCAGAAGTAGCGGCTCAGTTATAAATCTGGTTTGATGTGGACATTTGACTCCGGGCATCGGAAATTTCTCAAATTTTTGGCGTTCGGGGTCAGATTTTTTTAAAAGTGACGCCATATTAAATTTTTTGTTGGCAATTCGCATGAAATCGTGTATAATAAATTGTATGTATATTTTGGAGATTTTTAGCTAAAACATATATTGGGGATGAAAATTATGTTTGAAAATGGCAGGAAAAACTTATGTGTGATTCTCTGTGATGTGGCGAATCATTATCAGGAGCAAGTATGCAGAACAATTACTTCCTGTGCTCTGGCAAGAGGATATAATGTTTCTTATTTTTCCTTTTTTACATGTTATGGCGTGGATACGGACAATGGCATCGGCGAGATGAATATTATTAACCTCGTCCCATACGAGCGGTTTGATGGTTTTGTGATCTGCCACGATACGTTTTTTAACAAGTTTGCTGTTGAAGAAATCTTTAAATATATTAAAGAGAGAACAAAAACGCCGGTAATTACGCTGCGCAGACAGTGGGAGGATTATCCTTGCGTACTGACTGACAATTCCGGTTCCATACAGAAGGTTGTCCAGCATTTGGTCGATGTTCACGGATTCAAGCGCATTGCCTTTATGAGCGGGCCGGCGGAGCATCCGGATGCGCAGCAGCGTCTGAGGGATTATAAGGAAGGAATAGAGAGCCGGGGGATCGCATATGATGAGGGGCTGATCTTTTTCGGAGACTTTTGGAAAAAGAAGGCAAAAGCGGCGGTGCGCTATTTTTTGACGGAAATACCGGAAAAGCCGGAGGCGATCGTGTGCGCCAATGATTATATGGCGCTTTCCCTCTGCAATGAACTGATTAATCAGGGAACGATGGTGCCGGATGACATTGTAGTCACCGGATTTGATAATATATGGGAAACGTCGACTTATATGCCGCCCGTGACAACGGTTGCGGTGCCGGTGGAAAAGATGAGCGAGATTGCCTTTGACACCTTGGAGAAAATGATTAACGGTGAAGAGGTTCCGAATATACAGACCGTTCCGACCGAGCCGGTGTACCGCAATTCCTGCGGGTGTGCGGACATGGATTTTAAAACGATGGTGAAACGCAGCGTCCGGCAGAGTAAAGAAAGCGAGAGCATTCAGGAGCTGATAAACAGCAATATGCATATGGTCGTGGCGATGGCGGGCGTGGATTATGCGGAAGAGCTGGTGGAACATGCCAGGATTGTCGGGGATAGGGAAAATTATATACGGAATCTGTTTATCTGCCTCGGCGAGGGAGAAGGGGATGTTTATCCGAAATACTGTTCCGAGGAACCGGGGTATCCGACGCGCTTCAAATCAGTCGGCAGCGTGATTAACAGAGAGATTGTGCAGACAGAACCGTTTGATGCGGTAGACCTTCTTCCGAAAGAGGCCGTTGTGAGCGACCCGATGATTTACTTTTTCTTTCCGCTGCACAATCTGCGGCGCACATACGGATATGTCGCCATCAATTATATGGATGTACATAGCTGTGAAAAAACGTTTCATAGCTGGATTGCGATTTTGGGAAATGCAATTGAAGGAATCCGGCTGCGGCATAAAAGCAACAGCCTTCTTAATGAGCTCAACAATTTATATGTGCACGACGCGCTGACCGGCCTTATGAACCGAAGGGGCTTTGAATACAGCGCCACGGAGCTGTATGAGAAAAGCCTGCGCGAGGGGAAGACAATGGTCATCATTTCCATCGATATGGATAATCTGAAGATTGTCAATGACCAATACGGGCATGCGCAGGGAGATGTGGCTCTTCAGGAGATCGCGGAGGCAATGGAGCGGTCTGCCGGAGAGGGCGATGTTTGTTCGCGGAGCGGTGGAGATGAGTTCGCCGTTTTCGGCATCGGATATGACAAAGCGAAGGTGAAAAGGTTTTTGGAAAAATTCCAGCAGCACCTGAATGATTTTAATGAGAAAAGCGGCCTGCCGTATCTCGTGATGGCGAGCTATGGGTATTATATTATTCCTGAGGACCATTCTGTTTCATTGGAGACTGCGCTGGTACAAAGCGACCGGTATCTGTATGATATAAAGCGGGAAAGGAAAGCAAAGAAACTTGATGACGTGGTGAGGAAGCAAAGGCAATAGATTAAAAGGCAAGGAGGAAATTCCATTGGCAAAGGACACTGGGGGAACTCTGGATTATCGGCAAAAGCGAAGAAAGAGAATTAAGACGGCCATTATAGTATTGGCCGTGACTTTACTCGTACTGCCCCTGGTACTGTCCGCGTTCCTTCTGTTCCGGGTCAGCCGCCTGGAGAACCGTCTTGACGAGCTGGTTTCTCAGAGCGGATTGCAAACGCAGAAAAGCGTGGAAACACCGGATGTGGTAAAAGCGGAGGCAAAACCGGAGACGGCGAGCGGTGCGGCCGCCGCAGCAGAGGAGGCTCCGAAAGCGAAGCGGGTGTATCTGACATTTGACGACGGACCGAGCAGGGAAACAGAAAAGATTTTAGATATATTAAAGGAAAAGGATGTCAAAGCGACGTTTTTTGTGATCGGAAGGGAAGATGAATTTTCTAAAACGATTTATAAGAGGATTGCAGAAGAGGGGCATACGCTTGGCATGCACTCTTATTCGCACATTAACACGGAGATATATGCATCGATGGATGCATTTCAAAAGGATTTTAATAAACTATACAAACTGCTGCTCGGGACGACCGGCGTACAGCCGGAATATTACCGTTTTCCGGGGGGGAGCAAAAACACTGTGAACCAGATTTCGATTGATCAGTATAAGGCTTTTCTGGCAGACCAGGGGGTTTCTTATCAGGACTGGAATGTGATTGCGGCCAACAGCACGACGGATGATGTTTCTCGGAAACAGATGGTTCAGTCTGTTTTGGACGGAGTATCGCAGTATGAAACGTCGATCGTGCTTTTATATGATTCTGCAGACAAGAAAATGACGGCAAAATCCATAGGGACGATTATTGACCGCCTCAGAGCGGGCGGGTATGAAATCTTGCCGATTGATGAGGACACAACGCCTGTGCAGCATTCGTAAGGATGTCGGGGAACAGTTTCCCGGGCAGGGTTGATATAAATAAGTACCGGATACTGCGTGCGGGGTTCCGGCGATGTTTAGGAGGAAGAGAAATGAGCTTTTTTAAAGAACTAAAAGAAGATATTGTTCAGTCGGTGAACGAGCTGAGCGATTCCCTTGACGAATCCATTGCTGACGATGAAATAAAGGATGAAAAAAGTAGCGGCGGAGAACTGGAAAAGGAGATCCAGCGGGAGATTCAGCAGGAAATCAATTCAATACTGGATGGCGATGAGCTGTCGGGCGATACGCCGGATAAAGAATCTGATGCAGAGAATCCGCCGGATCAAGATTTAGAGGGGCCGCAGGCTGATTCGGAAGAAACGGCGTCCGAAACACTGGAATTGCAAGAAGCTGAGGACGAGCGGCAGAAGGAAGAAGAGATGTCAGATCTTGAAAAAATGGCTGCAGAGCAAATGGGATTTGGAGATGCCGGCTTCGAGGATGGCGGC
This sequence comes from uncultured Lachnospiraceae bacterium, assembly GCA_947591245.1. GTDB lineage: Bacteria > Bacillota > Clostridia > Lachnospirales > Lachnospiraceae > Eubacterium_F. The sequence goes on from CANQCY010000001.1 coordinate 168,486, forward strand.
AGCCTCAGAGAGGCGATTGAATCCATGAGAAAAGAATTTGAGGAAGAGGCTCAGAAAGAAGAAAACGAGGAGGTTGCTGAAATGAAGGATAATGGCATGGATAATGTTGAGGAAGAGCAGGGCGTAGACAGCAGGGACGACATGAATGATGGAGGCAATACGCATAACAGTGATGAGACGACTGTGATTACAAAGGGAACAACGATCAACGGCGGTATCCGGTCCGACACATCGCTTGTCGTAAAAGGCGTGATTGAAGGCGATGTAGAGTGCCAGGGCAAGCTGACGATTACAGGCCGCGTGGCAGGAAACAGCGTGGCGTCAGAAATTTATGTCAACACGCCGCGGCTGACGGGAAATCTTGTTAGTAAGGGCAGCGTGAAAGTGGATGTGGGAACGGTTGTGATCGGCAATATATCCAGCGCGTCCGTAGTCGTAGCCGGCGCCGTAAAGGGTGATATCGATGTAAACGGTCCGATTATCGTGGATTCGACAGCAGTAGTACAAGGCAGCATTGTAGGAAAATCCATTCAGATCAACAGCGGCGCTGTTGTGGATGGCATGTGTTCGCTTAAGTATGCTGATGTGGATTTGGATTCATTTTTTGAATAAGGCGTGGTAAGGAATATGAAATATAAAAGAATTTTATTAAAATTAAGCGGCGAGGCGCTTTCGGGCGACAAGGGCGCGGGTTTTGACGAGGCGACCTGCATCCGGGTGGCAGGACAGATTAAGACGCTGGCGGACGGCGGCTGCCAGGTGGCGGTCGTCATAGGCGGCGGCAATTTCTGGAGAGGCAGAACGAGCGGCATAATCCAGAGGAATCAGGCGGATCAGATCGGAATGCTGGCTACAGTGATGAATTGTATTTATATGTCGGAAATGTGCAGGCATGAAGGGTTGATGACACAGGTGCTTACACCGTTTGAATGCGGCTCTTTCACAAAACTTTTCAGCCGTGACAGGGTAGAGAAATATCTTTCAAAAAATATGGTCGTATTTCTCGCCGGCGGAACGGGCCATCCGTATTTTTCTACGGATACGGCGACGGCGCTCCGGGCGGTGGAGATTCAGGCGGATGCCATTTTAGCCGCCAGATCAGTGGATGGCGTCTATGACTCGGATCCGAAATCAAATCCGAATGCAAAGAAATACGATACGATTCCGATTTCAAAAATCATAGACGAAAAGCTGGGCGTTGTCGACCTGACAGCGGCGGTCATTTGTTACGAAAATAAGATGCCGCTGTGCGTGTTTGGCCTGAACGAAGAAAACAGTATTGTGAACTGCGTAAATGGCAGCTGTTCAGGGACAGTCGTTACAGCGGATTGAGGCAAGCGCAGGAATGGAGGATAATATGGAATTTAGTACAGATGCATATAAGGAGAAAATGGAAAAGTCGTTATCCAATCTTCAGGATGAATATATTTCGATTCGTGCCGGACGGGCGAATCCGCACATTCTTGATAAAATCCAAGTGGATTATTATGGAACGCCGTCTTCTCTTCAGACGGTGGCGAATATTTCCGTGCCGGAGGCGAGAATGATCTTGATTCAGCCGTGGGAGGCGAGCCTGATCAAGGAGATTGAAAAGGCGATTCTTTCTTCCGATTTGGGACTCACGCCGGCAAATGATGGGAAAGCGATCCGTCTTTCTTTTCCGGAATTAACGGAGGAGCGCCGCAAAGAGCTGGTTAAGGACGTGAAGAAAAAAGGCGAGGGCGCAAAAGTCGCAGTCCGCAACATACGCCGCGATGCAAATGATGCAATTAAGAAGCAGAATAAGGCAAATGAAATTTCCGAGGATGAGCAAAAACAGCTGGAAGATCAGATTCAGAAACTGACGGATCAGTTTATCTCAAAGATCGACGAGGCAATCGAAGCAAAATCAAAGGAAATTATGACTGTTTAATGGCATATGGCGTGCACAGAAAAGAGAGAAAAAATGAGCGATAAGGAATTTTCTGTTCCACAGCATGTGGCGATTATCCTTGACGGAAACGGCAGATGGGCGAAAAAGCGATTTTTGCCGCGGAAGGCAGGGCATGCGGCGGGCAGCAAGGCTGTGGAGCAGATTTGCGAGGATGCGTGGGATTTGGGTATTCATTATTTGACTGTATACGCATTTTCAACAGAAAACTGGAAGCGTCCCAAGGATGAGGTGGATGCTCTGATGAAGCTTCTCAGGCAGTATTTGAAAGATTGTATTAAGAGAAGTACGAAAAACAATATGTGCGTGAAGGTTCTCGGGGATATTACGCCGTTAGACGGCGATTTAAAAGAAAGGATCCGGGAACTGGAGGAAGTTTCTAAGAATAATACAGGCCTGCATTTTCAGGTGGCGCTTAATTACGGCAGCCGTGATGAGATGATTCGCGCAATGAAATGCATGGCGGCTGATCTTGTATCAGGAAAAAAGACGCCGGATGATATTTCGGAACAAATGTTTCAGGGATACCTGGACACCCGCGGCATTCCTGACCCGGATCTTTTGATCCGCACGAGCGGGGAAGAGAGGCTGTCAAATTTTCTTTTGTGGCAGCTGGCATATACCGAATTTTATTTTACGGATGTACTGTGGCCGGACTTCAATAAAAAGGAATTGCAGAAGGCGATTGCGTATTATAACAATCGCGACAGAAGATTCGGGGGGGTCTGAAAGGAGTCTTTTATGTTTGTCAAACGCTTGATAAGTGCAGTGGTTTTGCTTGCTATTATGGGGATCGCTTTGATAACGGGCAAAACTTTTTTATTGCTGCTGGGTATGCTCGTTTCCCTTGTCGGGGTGTTCGAACTCTTGCGGGCGGGCCATATGCAAAAATGCGTGCCGGGATGTATTGGTTATATCTCGGTTATTGGTTTTTATCTGATGCTGTATTTTCGGTGTGACAGCCTGTATGAGCTCTGGGCGGCGGCGACGCTTATAGTTATGCTGGTTGCATATGTGGCTGCGTATCCGAAATATCATGTGAAGGATATCGCGACCTGCTTTCTGTTCGTTTTTTATGTTGGGGTTTTGATTTCCTATGTATATCGGACGCGGTGCATGGCGTATGGGCAATGGTTTGTATGGCTTATTATCATCAGCGCCTCCGGCTCGGATACATTTGCGTATCTGACAGGGCGGCTGATCGGAAAACATCATTTTTCTGAATTGAGTCCGAAAAAGACGATTGAGGGCTGTATCGGCGGCGTGGCAGGAGCGGCGCTTTTGGCGGGCGCCTATTCAATGTTTCTGCCGGAGGGCGCGGCCAGTCTGTTTGATATGAACGCATCGCTTATTTTTGTGGGAACCGCCGTAGTCGGTTCGGTCATTTCACAGTTTGGCGATCTGGCGGCGTCGGCGGTGAAGCGAAATCATGGTTTAAAAGATTTCGGCGACTTGATTCCGGGCCATGGCGGAGTTTTGGACCGGATTGACAGCATTCTATTTGCCGCGCCGTTAGTATATTATATTTTATATGGGTTTATGCATTGATAAAAACGCGGGAGGACAGATGAGACGAAATTTATGCATACTGGGCTCGACTGGCTCCATTGGGACCCAGTCGCTTGAAGTGGTAGACAATAATGATAAGGATCTTTGCGTGCTGTCAATGACAGCGGGAGATAATGTTGAGCTTTTTTGCGGGCAGATCATGAAATATGAGCCGCTAAAGGTCAGCGTAAGGAGCGAAGAGGGAGCGGAGAGGCTGCGGAAGCTGCTTCTGGAAAGGCAAAAGGACAGGGAATTTTCGATGCCTGAGATTTGCTACGGCATGGATGGATTTATCGCCTGCGCCACGATGCCCGACGTACATATGACAGTGGCGGCGATGGTCGGGATGATCGGCCTTCGTCCCGTCATCGAAGCGATTCGGAGCGGAAAGGATATTGCTCTGGCAAATAAGGAGACGCTTGTAACCGCCGGTCATATTATTATGCCTATGGCGGAGGAATACGGAGTGAAAATTCTTCCGGTGGACAGTGAACATTCTGCTATTTTTCAGGGGATGCAGAGCGGTTCTTCGGAAGAGATCGAGCGTATCTACCTTACGGCATCGGGCGGGCCGTTCCGGCATTTTACCGCGGAAGAGCTTGCGGCAGCGACGGTGGAGCAGGCGCTGGCCCACCCCAACTGGCGGATGGGAAAAAAGATTACGATTGATTCAGCTACGCTGATCAATAAAGGGCTGGAGATGATTGAGGCATGCTGGCTGTTTCACGTAGGGATAGACAAAATCCATGTGCTGGTGCAGCCGGACAGCGTTATCCACTCTATGGTTGGATTTCAGGACGGTTCGGTAATGGCGCAGCTTGGAACGCCGGATATGAGGCTTCCGATCCAATATGCCCTTATGTATCCAAGACGCCCCAAGCTTTCCGGCGGCCGGCTGAATTTTGAAGAATTGGCGTCGATTTGTTTTGAACGTCCGAATACCGAGGCGCTGAAAGGCATCGATCTGGCAAAACGTTCCTTTGAGGCCGGAGGCAGCATGACGACGGTCATGAATGCAGCGAATGAATATGCCGTGGCAAAATTTTTAAATCGGGAAATCGGATTTTTGGATATTTATGCAATGATCGAATATGCGATGGATCACCATGCGTTCATAAAAAATCCATCTTTGGATGATATACTGGAAACGGAAAAAGAAACGTATGCCGTATTGGAAAGACAGAATGGAGGTAAGTAGTAAGTATGAAGGGATCATTTTTGGGCAGCTTTCTGCATGATAGCTCAAATATTTTAATTGCGCTGCTATTGTTTGGCGCCGTTATTTTATTTCATGAGCTTGGACATTTTCTGCTTGCTAAGGCAAATAAGGTTGCCGTACTTGAATTTTCTCTTGGCATGGGGCCGCGGATTGTTTCGTTTGCCAGGACGGATCAGGGGTTCCGGATCAAGTTTTTTGGTTCAGGTAAATATTTTGAAGAACATGAAGAATACAAGGATCATACGATTTATTCGTGGAAAATTCTGCCCATCGGCGGCTCGTGCATGATGCTGGGCGAGATGGAGGATATCGAGGATGACCGGGCGTTTGGCAAAAAGAGCGTGCTGGCGCGTATGTCCGTTATTTTTGCAGGACCGTTTTTTAACTTTATTCTCGCATTTGCTATGGCGCTGTGCATAATCGGCATGATCGGATACGACAAGGCGGAAATCACACGGGTAGAGCAGGGAATGCCGATTGCGGAGAGCGGATTCAGGGATGGAGACGTTATAACGGGTATTAACAAAAAAAATATTGTGGTGAACAGAGATCTTATCTATTATCTGCAGTTCCATCCTCTGACGGACGAATCGATCGAGCTTACGGCAGAGCGCGACGGCAAGGAAATAAAGGCGACGGTTACGCCGAAGCTTGCAAAAGATGAAAATGGCAAGGAGGTATACCGTCTCGGTTTTGCTTATGGGAACGGAAGGACGAAGACCGGGGTGGGGGGTACGATCAAGTATGCCGCGTACGAGGTGAAATTCTGGATCACTACAACAGTAGAAAGTTTGGGGATGCTGATTTCCGGACGCGTGAGCCCGCGCGAGCTGTCCGGTCCGGTCGGAATCGTCCATGTGATCGGCGACGCCGTGGATCAGAGCCGGGAAAACGAGAGCCCTGAGGACGTTGTGAAGTATGTATTCCTGAATCTTCTCAGCCTCGGCATCATGCTGACGGCAAACCTCGGCGTAGTGAATCTTCTTCCGATTCCGGTATTGGACGGCGGACGGCTTCTGTTTCTCTTCATTGAGGGGATTCGGAGGAAGCCGATTCCGGAGAAGGTTGAAAATGGCTTCAATATCGGCGGGATTGCCGTGCTTATGCTGCTTATGGTCTTTACGCTGGTGAATGATATTATGCAGTTGATTCCGCATTAAATTTTTGCCGGAAAGGAAAAGGGAATGAAGACGAGGGAAATAGCGGTTGGAACCGTGAAAATCGGCGGAGGAAACCCAATTGCGGTTCAGTCCATGACAAATACAAAGACAGAGGATGTACGGGCGACGGTGGCGCAGATCGGCCGGCTCGCGCAGGCGGGGTGCGATATCGTCCGCGTGGCGGTTCCGACAATGCAGGCGGCGGAGGCCATCGGGCAGATTAAGCGGCAGGTTGCGATTCCCGTTGTGGCAGACATCCATTTTGACTACAGGCTGGCGATTGCGGCAGCGGAGAACGGCGCGGATAAAATCCGCATCAATCCGGGAAATATCGGGAACAGGGAACGCATTCGGGCGGTTGTGGACGCATGCCGGCAGAGAAATATTCCGATCCGCGTCGGCGTAAACAGCGGGTCGCTTGAGAAGCATCTTCTCGAAAAATACGGCGGCGTCACACCCGAGGCGCTTGTCGAGAGCGCATTGGATAAGGTTGCGGTTATCGAGGATATGGGGTATGGCAATCTTGTTATCAGCATAAAGACGACGGATGTGCCGAATTGCATCAAAGCACATGAGATCATAGCGGAGCGGACCGATTATCCGCTTCATGTGGGAATTACGGAATCCGGTACGGTACTGTCCGGCAGTATTAAGTCGGCAGTCGGCATCGGAGTCATTCTGCATCAGGGAATCGGCGACACGATCCGCGTTTCCCTGACCGGGGATCCCGTGGAGGAAATACATGCGGCAAACCTGATTTTAAAATCGCTCGGCCTGAAAAAGAGCGGTATCACGGTTGTGTCCTGTCCGACATGCGGGCGGACGCAGATCGATCTGATCGGGCTGGCGTCCCAAGTGGAGAAAATGGTTCAGGAGTTTGATCTGGATATCAAGGTGGCCGTCATGGGCTGCGCGGTAAACGGCCCGGGCGAAGCGAAAGAGGCGGATATCGGAATTGCCGGCGGCGTCGGAGAGGGGCTTTTGATCAAAAAGGGCGAGATCGTGAAAAAAATGCCTGAAAATGAGCTGTTGGAGGCGCTCCGGCAGGAGCTGGCAAATTGGGGGCGGTAAGCGTGGAGAATTTTTTTAACGCATTTTCCAAATTGAAATGCAGCGATGCGATAAAAAAACAATATGAGGACGTGATGGTGGAACGGATCAGCGCGTCTAATTCAAAAAAGCTGGTGTTTGTTTATTGTAAAAAACGCCAGTTCTTGCCGTATAAAAAAATTCGGGAAATGGAGGGGGAATTGTATAAGCAGGTGTTTAAACAGGCGGGATTCCGTCCGATGTTGAAATTTTCTTTTCCCGGGTTCTGCGACATGCCCCTTTCGGAATTGCTCTCCAAAGTGGAGGAGGACTTAAAAGAGGAAATCCGGGAACAGGATTCGGTAAATGGACTGGAATTTTGTTCGCAGCCGTTTGAGGCGGAGGGGGAGTCGCTGTATATTACGTGCGGGGACTCTTTTTTGACGCGTAAACGGTGCGGCCTGGTCGGAGACTTTATCCGTTCCGTATTTTTGCAGCGGTTTCAGAGGGAAATTGCAGTAGAATTTATTTTTAAGGAAGCAGAACGCAAAAAGGATTGGGAGCAGGAGACATATTTCGTGAAAATGGGCGGTGGAGAAAAAAGAGGGCCGGCGCAGAAAACGGAAGGGGAAAACGGCAGGACGGACAAGCCCGCTTCTGCCGCCGCAGGAGGAAAGCAGTCCCGGGCGGCAAACAGAAGCGGCGCCGGGACGGATGGGCGGAAGGGCGCGCGTAAGAAGAGCGGTTTTCGACGTCCTGCTGCAGATCCCGGGGTGTTTTATGGGAGGAACTGCGACGGCGACGTCATACCGGTCAGGGAAATTCAGGATGAAATCGGCGAGGTGGTGATCGAGGGGCAGATACGGAGCGTTGAGAGCCGGCCGATTTCCGGTGAGAAGCAGATTGTTACATTTGCAGTGACAGATTATACGGATACGATTTTGTGCAAGGTCTTTATCAAAAATGAACAGGTGATTGATACCGGCTTTTATCAATTCGTCAAAAAGGGAAATTTTGTAAGGGTGAAAGGATATGCGGCGTGGGATTCATATGATAAGCAAATCCGTATAAGCAGTATCGCGGGAATGAAAGAAATAGAAGATTTCCGCATGGAACGGGTTGATCGCGCTCCCGTAAAGCGTGTGGAACTGCATGCCCATACGCAGATGAGCGATATGGACGGCGTTACGCATGTCGAACAGCTTGTCAACCGCGCCCATGCATGGGGACACCGCGCGGTGGCGGTTACCGACCACGGCGTCGTGCAGGCGTTTCCGGATGCGAATCATGCCCTGGAAAAGTTGAAACTTTCGCCGGAGGATGATTTTAAGGTATTATATGGCTGTGAAGCATATCTGGTGGATGATTTGATCGACCCTGTTGTGGAAAATGAGAAAGGGCAGAAGCTGACGGATGATTTTGTCGTGTTTGATTTGGAGACAACGGGATTTTCAACGGCGAACGACCGCATTATCGAGATTGGCGCCGTCCGGGTGAGCGAGGGAAGGATATCGGAACGGTACAGTTCCTTCGTCAATCCGGGCATGCATATTCCGGAGCGGATCACCGAGCTTACGACGATTACGGATGATATGGTGAAAGACGCGCCGCCGATTGAGGCGGTTCTGCCGGAATTTTTAAACTTTATCGGCGATAATGCGCTTGTAGCGCACAATGCCGGTTTCGATCATGGCTTTATCCGGGCAAAGGCGAAGGAGCAGGGGATGGACACGGATTTTACCGTGGTGGATACGGTCGGAATGGCGCGCGTTCTTCTGCCGGATCTTGCTAAGTTTAAGCTGGATCATGTCGCAAAAAAATTGAAGATTTCTCTGGGAAACCATCATCGTGCAGTCGATGACGCGGGCGCGACGGCGAAGATTTTTGAGAAATTTGTAAATATGCTGGCAGAACGGGATATATTTGATTTAAAGCAGTTGGAGGAGCTGACGGCCGGGGCGGCGGATATCGTGAAAAAGAAACCGTCTTATCATGCGATTATTTTTGCGGCGAATGAGACGGGAAGGGTCAATCTGTACCGCCTTGTCTCGATGGGGCACCTTGATTATTTTTATCGGCGTCCGCGTATTCCAAAAAGCATGTTTAAGAAGTATCGGGACGGCCTGATCATCGGTTCCGCCTGTGAGGCGGGAGAGCTCTACCGCGCCCTTTTGGACGGCGCGCCGGATGAGAGGATTCGGGAAATCGTGGAGTTTTATGATTATCTGGAAATCCAGCCGATTGCAAACAATCATTTTATGATCGAAAGCGAAAAGGTAGAAAAGATAACAAGCGAAGAGGATCTGCGCGAGATGAACCGCCGTATTGTCCGGCTTGGCGAAAGGTATGATAAACCGGTGGCGGCAACGTGCGATGTGCACTTTCTCGATCCGGAGGATGAAATTTACCGGAGAATCATACTTGCCGGAAAACAGATGAAGGATGCGGATGAGCAGCCCCCGCTGTTTTTGCGGACCACGGACGAGATGCTGGAAGAATTTTCCTATTTGGGAGAGGAAAAGGCATATGAGGTTGTTGTGGCGAATACGAATTTAATTGCGGACAGGATAGAGAAAATGTCGCCGGTCTATCCGGATAAATGCCCGCCGGTCATTCCCAACTCGGACGAGACGCTGCGGGAGATTTGTTATACAAAGGCAATCAGCATGTACGGCGATCCGCTTCCGCCGCAGGTGAAGGGGCGGCTTGATCATGAGCTGGATTCGATTATCAAAAACGGGTTCGCCGTGATGTATATTATCGCACAGAAGCTTGTGTGGAAATCAAATGAGGACGGCTATCTCGTGGGCTCGCGCGGTTCCGTCGGCTCCTCTTTTGTCGCTACGATGTCCGGCATCACGGAGGTCAATCCGCTCCCGGCGCATTATTATTGCGAAAACTGCCACTATGTCGATTTTGATTCGGATGAGGTGAAGAGGTATGCGGGGAGCTCGGGATGCGACATGCCGCCCAAAAACTGCCCGAAGTGCGGGAAGCCTCTGCTTCAGGACGGACACGACATTCCGTTTGAGACATTTCTCGGATTTTACGGGGATAAAGAGCCCGATATCGATCTGAATTTTTCCGGTGAGTACCAGAGCAAGGCGCATGCCTACACGGAAGTTATTTTCGGTGCGGGCCAGACGTTTCGCGCTGGAACGATCGCTACTCTTGCGGACAAGACGGCGTATGGGTATGTGAAAAATTATTTTGAGGAGCGGGGGGAACATAAGCGCCCGGAAGAGATCGACCGCATACTAGGCGGCTGCGTCGGCATCCGGCGTTCGACCGGACAGCACCCCGGAGGAATCATCGTACTTCCTCTCGGGCAGGAAATCTATACGTTTACGCCGGTGCAGCATCCGGCAAATGACATGAATACGCCGATCATCACCACGCATTTCGACTACCACTCGATCGACCATAACCTGTTGAAACTCGACATACTCGGACACGATGATCCCACGATGATCCGCATGCTCGAGGATCTGACCGGTCTGGATGCCAGAACGATCTCCCTCGACAATCCGGAGGTGCTTTCGCTGTTTGCGGATACCTCTGCACTGAACGTCACGCCGGACGAGCTTCAGGGCTGCGACCTCGGATGCCTTGGAGTGCCGGAATTCGGCACGGAATTTGTCATGCAGATGCTTCGCGATACGAAACCGAAAAATTTCTCCGATCTTGTGCGGATTTCCGGGCTTTCGCACGGTACGGATGTATGGCTTAACAATGCGCAGTATTTCATTAAAGAGGGAAAGTGTACGCTTTCCACGGCGATCTGTACGCGTGACGACATTATGACCTATCTCATTCATACCGGCGTGGAAAATGGTCTCGCATTTAAGATCATGGAGAGCGTCAGAAAGGGAAAAGGGCTGACGCCGGATATGGAGCAGGCGATGATCGAAGCGGGCGTGGAGGACTGGTATATCGAGTCCTGCAAACGGATTAAGTACATGTTTCCGAAAGCCCATGCGGTGGCGTATGTCATGATGGCATTCCGGATCGCTTATTTTAAGGTGTTCTATCCGCTTGCGTACTATGCGGCGTTTTTCAGCATCCGTGCAAAGGCGTTTGACTATGAGCTTATGTGCCTGGGCAAGGAGAAACTGGAAACGGCGATGAGAGATTATAAGAGGCGGTACAATGAGTTGTCGAAAAAAGAACAGGACAGCTACAACGATATGAAGATCGTGCAGGAGATGTATGCGAGGGGCTTTACGTTTATGCCGATTGATATTTTCCGGGCAAAAGCAAACCATTTTCAGATCATCGACGGAAAGCTGATGCCGGCTTTGAGCGCCATTGACGGAATGGGCGGAAAGGCGGCGGATGGCGTTGTGGAGGCCGCGAAGGATGGCCCGTTTTCCTCAAGGCAGAATTTTAAGGAGCGCAGTAAGATATCGGGAACCGTAGTGGATAAAATGGCGGAACTCGGTATTCTCGGGGAGCTGCCGGAGACGGATCAGATGTCAATCTTGGATCTTTTCGAAATGGAAGCATAAAGAGGGGGGCTGTTTTTGAAGGCGGATCGCGCGGTTACGCTGCCAATCGGCGGGCGGCGCCGGGAGGTAAAAAAATATTGCACTATTTTAGTAAATAATGTATAATGGATTTTAAGATTATATGACGAGAGAGGTAGCAGAATGAGACTAATTACTAGATCGGATTTTGATGGACTGGCATGTGCAGCGTTATTGAAAGAAGCTGGCATTATCGACAGCTGGAAATTTGCGCATCCGAAGGATTTGCAGGACGGGCTGGTAGAGGTCACGGAGAATGACTGTCTGGCTAACGTGCCTTTTGTAGAGGGGTGCGGGTTGTGGTTCGACCATCATTCCAGCGAGCATGAAAGAGTGCAGCTGGAAGGCAGGTATAAAGGAGAGAGCCGCATTACGCCTTCCTGCGCCCGTATAATATATGAGTATTATGGAGGAAAAGAAAAATTCCCGCAGTTTGACGACTTAATGGAAGCGGTGGATAAGGTGGATTCCGCAAATCTTACGCTGGATGAGATACAGAACCCGACGGGATGGGTGCTGGTTGGATTTATTATGGATCCGCGCACCGGCCTTGGGAGATGGAGGAACTTCCGCATACCGAATTATCAGCTGATGGAGGAATTGATCGACGCCTGCCGCACGATGACGACAGAAGAGATTCTGGCGCTTCCCGATGTCAAAGAGCGCATCGATGTATATTTTGAGCAGGCAGAAAAATTTACGGAAATGGTACGGAAATATACGAGGGTGGAAAAAGACGTCATAATTTCGGATTTACGCGGCGTCGATCCGATTTATTCGGGCAACCGTTTTATGATTTACAGTATGTATCCGGAGCAGAATATATCGGTTTGGATTGTCAATGGAAAAGGCGGAAAGGGCTGTTCCGCAGCGGTTGGCTACAGCGTGCTCAATAGGACGTCGAACGTAAACGTCGGCCAGCTCATGTTGAAATACGGCGGCGGCGGCCACAAGGCGGTTGGCACGTGCCAGTTTGACGATGAGCATATGGATGAAATGCTGCCGAAGCTGATCGATGAGATTGTAAATTATAAAGAGCAGTGAACATATTGGCGTGGAAATCTAAAAAGATGCTGGTGTCAGGCAAGCTTTTGACACCGGCATTTTTAAAATTTATGAAAAGGTGTGACAAAAAATGTTTGATTTTGGACTGATCGACCGCACGGACATAAGCGGGGAGGCTCCGGCAGAGGAACCGGCAAGACAGTATTATTTCATGAAAAAGTGCAGGCTGTGGGCGCAGGAGGAAGAAAAAAAGCTCGGAAGGAAGCTTACGTTGTCGATGCAGACGATGGGATGTCAGATGAACGCCAGGGATTCGGAGAAACTGGAGGCGATCTTGGCATTCATCGGTTATGAGGCGGTGGATGAGGCAGCGGCGGATTTCATCTTATATAATACGTGTACGGTTCGGGAAAATGCGAATTTGAAAGTGTATGGGCGGCTGGGGTATATGAAAAACCAAAAGAAGAAAAATCCGCGGATGAAGATTGCGATGTGCGGCTGTATGATGCAGGAGCTTTCGGTCGTGGAAAAGATAAAGAAAAGCTATCCGTTTGTGGATATGATCTTCGGAACCCATAACGTGTACAAGCTGGCAGAAATTTTTTATACGCATCTGCAGTCGGAACGCATGGTGCTGGATGTGTGGAAGGAAGCGGAAGGCATCGTGGAGGATCTGCCGAGCGTGCGCAAATTTCCGTTTAAGGCGGGGGTCAATATCATGTATGGGTGCAATAATTTCTGCAGCTATTGTATCGTGCCCTATGTGCGGGGCAGGGAACGGAGCAGGCAGCCGGAGGAAATCCTTCGGGAAGTCCGGGAACTGGCGGCGGACGGCGTAGTGGAGGTGATGCTCCTCGGTCAGAATGTAAATTCGTACGGGAACACGCTGGAAGCTGACGTGAACTTCGCGCAGCTGTTACGTGAAGTTGAGAAAACAGACGGCTTGGAACGCATCCGTTTTATGACATCCCACCCGAAGGATCTGTCGGAAGAGCTGATCGATGTTATGGCCGGGAGCACGAAAATCTGTTCGCACCTGCACCTTCCGATCCAGTCGGGAAGCACGAGAATATTGAGGGAAATGAACCGCCGCTACACGAAAGAAGATTATTTGAATCTCGTGGCGCGGATTCGCGAACGCATGCCGGACATTTCGCTGACGACGGATCTCATCGTGGGATTTCCGGGAGAAACAGAGGAGGATTTTCTGGAGACGCTGGATGTGGTTCGCCGGGTGAGGTATGACAGCGTATATTCCTTTATATATTCGAGGCGGACGGGGACGCCCGCGGCCGCGATGGAGGGCCAGGTGCCGGAGGAAGTTGCGAAAGGGCGCTTCCAGAGGCTTTTGGAGGCAATCCGGAATATTTCCAAAGAAATTACAGAGGAACAGGTGGGGCGGGAGGCGGAGGCTTTGATGGAGGAAATCAATGGCCACGATCCGTCGCTGGTCACCGGGCGGCTATCCTCGAATGCAGTCGTACACTGCAAGGGAACGCCCGCATGCATCGGAAAGATTTGCCGGGTCAGGCTGACGGAAAGCAGGGGGTTTTATTTTATGGGGGAAATCGTATGAATGATAAATTTTCTCTTGACAAAGCCGGTTAAATGATATATTATAGTTGTTGTGATGTTTAAGGTCCGTTGGTCAAGCGGCTAAGACGCTGCCCTCTCACGGCAGAAACAGGGGTTCGATTCCCCTACGGACTATTTTGAGGCTGAATCCCCCGCAGAAACGCTGTGGGGGATTTTGCAGTCATGAGATTGTTTATGCAGGCAGCGGCAGCGCTGCGGCGGTAAGCCGCACGACAGGAAGTGAGAAACTTTGATGGAAGAGAAAAAATATTTTAAATGGGGTGAATTTTTAAGTTATTATAAACCGTTCAAGGGCATTTTTGCGGCAGATATGTTTTTTGCCTTTCTCGGGGCGGCGACGACGCTTGTCATCCCGCTGATCGTACGGTATATCACGGGGGAAGTTGTTTTTATGCCGCAGGACCGGATTATGCGCACGATTGCAGCGCTGGGGGCGGCAATGACTGTTCTCGTGCTGATTCAGTGTTTCAGCAACTACTTTATCGGCAATTACGGGCATGTCATGGGCGCAAAGATCGAGTTCAATATGCGCAAGGAGATTTTCGAGCATTATCAGAAATTATCGTTTTCGTTTTATGATAATCAGAAAGTCGGGCAGCTGATGTCAAGAATTACGAGCGACCTGTTTGATATTACGGAGCTTTTGCATCATGGCCCGGAAGATGTGGTGATCTCTTTCATTAAATTTGCGGGGACGCTCGGGATTCTTTTCTGGGTAAACGTAAAGCTTGCGGTTGCTGCGTTCGTACTGATTCCGATTATGTTTGTTTATGCCTATATCTTAAATAAGAAAATGAAGCGCGCATTTAAGCAAAACAGGGTGAAAATCGCCGAGATCAATGCCAATATAGAGGATAACCTGTCGGGAATACGGGTGGTGAAATCTTTCGCCAATGAAGCGGTGGAAGAAGAAAAATTTATGGTAGGGAACCGGGGATTTTTGGACAGCAAGAAAAACAGTTACTTTTATATGGGGCAGTACCATGCCGGA
Organism: uncultured Lachnospiraceae bacterium; assembly: GCA_947591245.1. Classification (GTDB taxonomy): domain Bacteria; phylum Bacillota; class Clostridia; order Lachnospirales; family Lachnospiraceae; genus Eubacterium_F. Next base: position 183,490 of record CANQCY010000001.1, read on the forward strand.
TTGACGGCGTTTATTACGATGATTACCGTTTTCGTCGTGGTTGCGGGAGCGGCGCTTCTGGCAGACGGAAAGCTGGCTGCGCCGGATCTGATCACATTTTTGCTCTATATCAACAACTTTACGGAGCCGGTGCAGAAACTGATCAATTTTACAGAGCAGTTTCAGAATGGGATATCCGGTTATGAGCGCTTCCGTGAAATACTTGCGATCGAGCCGGAGATCCGGGAGCCGGAGCATCCGGTCTGCGTCAGCCGCATGAATGGAAATATCCGTTTTGATGATGTGGGATTTCGATATGAAGAAGATCAGGAAAAGGTGCTAAGCCACGTGAGCCTCGATGTGGAAGAGGGGGAATATGTGGCGCTCGTGGGCTCTTCCGGAGCAGGAAAGACGACGCTGTGCAGTCTGATACCGAGATTTTACGAGGTGACATTCGGGGCGATTTATGTGGATGATGTAGACGTCCGGGATTATTCCCTGAAAACGCTGCGCCAGAATATCGGCGTCGTGCAGCAGGATGTATATTTGTTTGCCGGTACCGTCATTGATAATATCCGTTACGGAAAACCGGATGCGACGAGGGACGAAATTATTGAAGCTGCGAAAAATGCAAATGCCCATGAATTTATTATGAATCTGCCGGACGGGTATGAGACGAATATCGGGCAGCGGGGAGTGAAGCTGTCCGGGGGGCAGAAACAGAGGCTTTCTATCGCCCGCGTGTTTTTGAAAAATCCGCCGATACTCATTTTCGATGAGGCGACGTCTGCGCTTGATAATGAAAGCGAAAGGGTGGTTCAGGAATCGCTTGAGAGGCTGGCAAAAAACAGGACGACATTTGTCATCGCGCACCGGCTGTCTACGATCCGGAATGCGCAGAGGATTCTTGTGCTGACGGAGGAGGGGATCGAAGAGCAGGGAACGCATGAGGAACTGATGCAGAAAAAGGGCGTGTATTATGGGCTGTATACGCTGTCAGGGGGATAAATTCAGGAAAATTTTGAAAAATCCGCTTGCATTTTCCTGAATTGTGTGTTACACTGAGAATGTTATTGAGGATTGATGAGTGGACGAAAGTCCACTCATTGTTTTTAGGTTATAGGAAAGAAGGTTGCTTTTTGAGTAAACATCAGAACTATGAACAGCGCACGGAACAGCTTATTCTGCCCATTTTGGAGGAACATCATTTTGAGCTTGCGGATATTGAATTTGTGAAGGAGGCGGGCAGCTGGCGCCTGCGGGCATACATTGACAAAGAGGGCGGCATCACGATCGATGACCTTACGTTAGTCAATCATGCGCTGAGCGATTTGTTGGACAGGGAGGATTTTATTGATGAATCCTATATTCTTGAGGTGAGCTCGCCGGGACTTTTGAGACCCTTTAAAAAGCCGAAGGATTACATAAGAAATGTCGGTCAGGATGTAGAAGTAAAACTGTTTGCGCCCATCACGTGGGAACAGGACGGGGAAAAATATACGGACAAGGAATTTATCGGCATTTTGGAAAAGTATGAAGATGGGAAGGTTTGGATTGGTTTTGGAGGGGACGACGCTCTTGAATTGGAGACAAAAAATATAGCACTGATTCGTAAGTCGGTTGACTTTTAAATATGGAGGTAAAAAAATGAAGGCGAAAAACAGCAAAGAGACAAAAGGTAATCCGGAATTAATCGAGGCATTAAATGCGATTGAAAAAGAAAAAGATATCAGCAAGGATATTCTTATAGAGGCGATCGAGAATTCCCTTTTGGCGGCGTGTAAGGATCAGTTTGGAAAATCTGACAATATACGGGTATTTTTGGACGACGTCACGGGCGAATTCCATGTATATCAGGACAAAGAAGTGGTCGAAGAAGTGGAGGATGAAAACCTCCAGATGTCATTGACGGAAGCGGAAGCCAGATATGGAGTGAAAGAGCTGGGCGAAGTCGTCAGCATCGAGGTGACGCCGAAGAATTTCGGACGCATATCGGCTCAGAAAGCAAAGCAGGTCGTTGTGCAGAAAATCCGCGAAGAAGAAAGAAAGGTTCTTTTTGACCAGTATTATACAAAAGAAAGAGACATTATCACCGGTACCGTGCAGCGGTATAACGGCGGAAGCTATACGGTCAATCTGGGTAAGGTCGATACGATACTGACGGAGGCAGAGCAGGTCAGGACGGAACGGTTCCAGTCCCATGAAAAGATAAAGCTTTATGTGACGGAAGTCAGGGATACGACGAGGGGGCCGAGAATTACGGTAAGCCGTACGCATCCGGAGTTTGTAAAACGCCTGTTTGAGGCAGAAGTGGCGGAGATTCAAAGCGGAGTGGTAGAGATTAAGAGCGTTTCAAGGGAACCGGGTTCGCGTTCCAAAATTGCGGTATACAGTTCAAATCCGGATGTGGATCCGGTGGGCGCCTGCGTCGGCGTCAATGGAATCCGCGTCAATACGGTAGTAGATGAACTGCGGGGAGAAAAAATAGATATTGTCGAATGGAATGAAGATCCTACCATATTTATTGAACATGCGCTCAGCCCGTCCAGAGTATTGTCTGTCACCGTAAATCCCGAAGAGAGAACGGCAGCGGTCATCGTACCGGATTACCAGCTGTCGCTTGCTATCGGAAGGGAAGGGCAGAATGCAAGACTGGCGGCGCGCCTTACCGGCTACAAGATCGATATAAAGAGCGAGACGCAGAGCCTCGAAGGATAAAAAGGCGGCGGGCCCATTGCGTGCGCAAGAATATAAATGAGGATAAGCGGGTGATATATTTGAGCGGTAAAAAAATTCCGATGCGGCAGTGCGTGGGATGCAGGGAGAGCAGAGAGAAAAAAGATCTGATCCGCATTGTGAAATCCGGGGAGGGAGACGGCATTGCGATTTGCGTGGACCGTACCGGCAGAGCGAATGGAAGGGGAGCTTATTTGTGCGACAATTTAGAGTGTCTCCGGAGAGCAAAGAAAAATCATGCGCTTAACCGGGCGTTTAAAATAAATGTGGCAGATGAAATATATGATGATCTGGAAAGGCAGTTGGGTAAATGATTCAAAAAAGCAAAGTGTTTGGAATGCTGGGTATGGCGATGAAATCGGGAAATGTCGTCAGCGGCGAGTACATGACGGAGAAGGCGGTGCGTTCAGGAACGGCGAAACTTGTTATTGTCGCAGAGGATGCATCTGCGAATACAAAAAAAAAGTTTATGAATTCATGTTTTTATTATAAGGTTCCCCTCTCCGTGTTTGGCCAAAAGGAACAAATAGGAAACGCGATCGGAAAAGAGTTTCGAGCCTCTCTTGCTGTTTTGGATCAGGGATTTGCATCATCAATAAGTAAAAATTTAGATTTGGAGGAAATGCAGTATGGCAAAAATGAAGATATTTGAAATAGCAAGGAGTTTACAATCAAAAAATAAAGAGATAAAAAGCGCGACTCTGGTAAAGCTTTTAAATGATAACGGGTTTGAGGTAAAGGGTCCGAACAGCAATATCGAGGACGATGCGATTGCATTTTTGCTGAAAACATTTGCTAATCAAGCTACAGCTTCTCCGAATACGAAAGAAAAAGCGGAAAAGAATGAGCAGAAACGGAACAGTGCGGAACCGGCGGCTCCGGCAGAAGTTCCAGAAGCCTCCCAGGATGAGAAGAAGCCGGCGCCGGAGGAGAAAGAGAAAGACAAGGCGGCCGGAAAACCGGCGGGCGCAGCAGCGGCGTCCGTTGAAAAGAAGGAGATCGCCGAGAAAACGGAGAAACAGCCGCAGCCGGCAAATGCGCAAGAGAAAGCGGGAGGCAATTCTGTTCGGAATAGAGAGGACCGGCAAAAAGACGGCGAGCGCAGGAACCAGAATAATAACGACCGGAAAGGACACAATAGCGGCGAGCGCAGGAACCAGAACAATAACGACCGGAAAGGCCAAAATGGCGGCGAACGCAGAAATCAGAACAATAATGACCGCAGAAGCCAGAATGGAAATTACGGGATGGGCGGATCTGCCGGACGGAAGCAGAACAATAACAGCCGGGGAGGCGAACGGGTATTTGCGCGTTTTGAGAAAGTGCAGAGCGGTTTTGACGGCATAAAACAGGAGCAGAAAAATTCAAGGAAGAGAAATAAGAAAGTCACGGAAAAAGGAACATATAAGAAATCCAGCAAAGAAGAGATGAGCCGCATCCGGAATAAAAAGGATCCGAACCGTAAGGGCGCGTTCATAAAGCCGGAGCCGGTTGTCAAAGAGCAGGAGGATGCAATCAAGCAGATTACGATACCAGAGAGCCTGACCATTCGCGAGCTGGCTGAAAAGATGAAAATGCCGGCAGCAGCCCTTGTGAAAAAGCTGTTCCTGCAAGGACAGGCGGTATCGTTAAATCAGGATATTACTTTTGAAGAGGCAGAGGAAATTGCCCTTGAATTCGATATTATTGCAGAGAAGGAAGAAAAAATTGATATGGTGGCGGAGCTTCTCAAAGAAGAGGAAGAGCCGGAAGAGAAAATGAAGAAACGCCCTCCGGTAGTTTGCGTGATGGGACACGTAGACCACGGTAAGACGTCTCTTCTGGATGCGATCCGTGAAGAAAACGTCACTTCCCATGAGGCGGGCGGAATTACGCAGCATATCGGCGCATATGTGGTAGACTGCAACGGGGAAAAGATTACCTTCCTGGACACGCCGGGACATGAAGCATTTACTTCCATGCGCATGAGGGGCGCCCAGTCTACCGATATTGCGATTCTCGTCGTGGCGGCGGACGATGGCGTGATGCCGCAGACGGTGGAGGCAATCAACCATGCCAAAGCGGCGGGCGTCGAAATCATTGTAGCGATTAATAAGATCGATAAGGCGGGGGCAAATATAGAACGCGTCAAACAGGAGCTCGCCGAGTATGAGCTGGTTCCGGAGGACTGGGGCGGAAGCACGGTGTTTGTGCCGGTGTCGGCCCACACGAAGGAAGGAATCGAGCAGCTGCTTGAAATGATCGTTCTCACGGCTGAGATGCTGGAGCTGAAGGCAAATCCGGATCGGAAGGCAAGGGGCATCGTCATCGAGGCGCGGCTGGATAAAGGGCGCGGCCCGGTTGCTACCGTTCTTGTGCAGAAAGGCGTGCTGAAAATCGGCGACCATGTGGCAGTCGGTACGGCGCATGGAAAAGTGCGTGCGATGATCGATCATTGTGGAGAGCGCGTGAAACAGGCGAGGCCGTCTACGCCTGTAGAAATTCTCGGACTGAACGGTGCGCCGGCTGCGGGAGAAATATTTGTGGCGACGCAGAGCGATAAAGAGGCAAAACAGATTTCACAGGCATATATCGACCAGAGTAAGGATAAACTGCTTGAAGAGACAAAAGCGAAAAAGCTTTCCCTTGACGGACTGTTTAACCAGATTCAGGCGGGCAATGTAAAGGAATTGAATCTGATCATCAAAGCTGACGTACAGGGATCCGTTGAGGCGGTGAAGCAGAGTCTGCTTAAGCTGAGCAATGAGGAAGTGGCGGTCCGCGTTATTCACGGAGGCGTCGGCGCGATCAATGAGTCTGACGTTTCGCTGGCGAGTGCGTCAAATGCCATTATTATCGGCTTTAATATACGTCCGGATAATATGGCAAAGGAGATTGCGGAAAGAGAAAATGTGGATGTGCGCCTGTATCGCGTCATTTATGACGCCATTGAGGATATTGAGCATGCGCTGAAGGGAATGCTGGAGCCGATTTATGAAGAGAAAGTGATCGGACATGCAGAAGTGCGTCAGATCTTTAAGGCGTCCGGCGTCGGAACAATCGCCGGCTCTTATGTGCTGGACGGAAAGGTTCAGCGCGGCTGCAAATGCCGTATTTTCCGCGGAGAGGATCAGATCTTCGAAGGCGGTCTCGCCTCCCTTAAGAGGTTTAAAGATGATGTGAAGGATGTGGCGGCAGGTTATGAGTGCGGACTTGTCTTTGAGAACTTTAACGATATTCAGGAAGAAGACAGAGTAGAGTGTTATATCATGGTGGAGATTCCCCGTTCCTGACAGAAAGTTTGAAGGAGATTGGAGGAAAATATGAAAAAAAACAGCGTAAAAAATGTTCGTATCAACAGCGAGGTTCAGCGGGAAATGAGCCGGATTATACGGGATGAGATCAAGGATCCCAGAGTGCACCCGCTTACTTCCGTTATGAGGGCGGAGGTGACTCCGGATTTGAAGTATGCAAAAATCTTTATCAGCGTGTTTGGCAGTGATGAGGAAAAAGAAAAAACGATGGAGGGACTGAAAAAGAGCGCTTCCTTTGCGAGGGGCATGCTGGCGAGAAGGATGAATTTGAGAAACACGCCGGAGATCACGTTTGTTTTGGATAATTCGATTGAGTATGGCGTAAAAATGTCGAAAATCATTGATGAGGTAAATCATGGCAATGAAGGATGAGTGAAATTGCGAGAGGGGGAGGCTTCAATGAGTATTTTATCGGATGAAATAGCAAAAGCGGGAACGGTGGCGATCGGCGGGCATATCCGTCCGGACGGGGACTGCGTCGGTTCCTGCATGGGATTGTATTATTACATGTCTGACAATTATCCGGAGTGTAAGGTAACGGTCTATATGGAGGAAATACCGGACGAATTTGAATACTTATATGAGAAGGATGCTTTTGCAGAAAAATCAGAATGCTATGATTTGTTTATTTCGCTCGACTGCGGAGCGTTGGACCGCCTCGGCGGCTATGAGAACGTTTTTGCAAATGCGAAGCGAACGCTTAATATAGACCATCATATCAGCAATGAAAACTTCGCGGACGTCAATTATGTGGAAGAGTTTTCAAGTTCTACGTGCGAGGCGCTTTGCGCTCTTCTGGATATGGACAAAATCGGTTTTAATGCCGCGCAGGCGCTGTACACGGGCATTATTCACGATACCGGCGTGTTTAAGCATTCCAATACGCGAAAGCGAACGATGGAATTTGCGGGGCGGCTTATGGAAAAGGGGATTCCGTTTGGAAAGATACTGGACGAGAGTTTTTATATGAAAACCTACAAGCAGCTGCAGATTATGGGAAGGTGTCTGCTGGAGAGCGTTCGCATAATGGATGGGAGATGCATTTTTTCCGTGGTATCCAGAAAGGTACTGGATTTTTATGAAGCAAAGCCGTCCGATTTGTCCGGCGTCATCGACGAACTGCGGACGACGGAAGGCGTGGAAGTCGCCATTCTTCTGACGGAGCAGGACACAGCGGGGTACAAGGTGAGCATGCGTTCCAATCAGATCGTAGATGTGAGCCGGATTGCCACGTTTTTCGGCGGGGGCGGGCATATCCGCGCAGCCGGCTGCGAGATCAAAGGTTCCGCTTTTGACGTCATCAATAATATAACCGAACATATTGCTAAGCAGCTAGGGGAGTCATAATGGATGGAATTATAAATGTGCATAAAGAGAAAGGGTATACGTCCCATGATGTAGTGGCGAAGCTCCGGGGCATACTGCACCAGAAGAAGATCGGCCATACGGGGACGCTTGATCCGGATGCCACCGGGGTTTTGCCGGTCTGTCTCGGCAAGGCCACGAAAGCGTGCGAGCTTTTGGCAAATAAATCGAAAACATATGCTGCCCGCGTCAGGCTGGGGGTTGTGACGGATACGCAGGATCTGACCGGGCGGGTTTTGGAGCGCAGTCCGGTCAATGTGACGCGAGAGCAGCTGGATGAAGCGGTATCCGGATTTTTTGGGGAAATATGGCAGCTTCCGCCGATGTATTCCGCTGTAAAGGTCAATGGAAAACGGCTGTATGAGCTGGCGAGACAGGGAGTTGAGGTCGAGAGGAAAAAACGCCGGATCACGGTGCATTCCTGTGAGGTCACCGGTTTTTTTCCGGAGAGAGACGAATTTACGATGGAGGTCTGCTGTTCCAAGGGCACTTATATCCGGACGCTCTGCCATGATATCGGACAGGCGCTTTCGTGCGGAGCGGCGATGGCGGAGCTGGTCAGGACAAAGGTAGATTCCTTTATTTTGCAAAATTCACTGACTCTCGGCGAAATCGAAGAGAGGGTAAGGGAAGGGAAGGCAGAGGAGATTATTTTGCCGCTTGACGAAATTTTTATGAATTATCCGGAAGTCACCGTTTCCGGGAAAGCGATCCGGTATTTGCAAAACGGAAATGCGGTAAAGCGGGATTGCTGCAGGGGTCTTCCGGATGTGGCAGGGGGAGACCGGGTACGCATGTATGATGAAGACCATCGGTTTTATGCGATTTACCAATATGAAGAAGAATCTCGTATGTTTACAAATGTAAAAATGTTTTACAGCTATACCGGAGGAGTATGATGGTTGTTTTGGAACAAAGACCGTACCAGCTGAAGCATACGGCGGTCTGTATCGGAAAATTCGACGGTTTGCACGCGGGACACCGTCTTTTGATCGATTCGATAAAAACGTACCGGGAAAAATTAAAGATGCTCTTTACTTTTTCTTTTCCTGAAAGCGAATACATATACAGCAGAGAAGAAAAGCGGTATCTGGCGGAACGGCTTGGGATCGACGCGTATATCGACTGTCCGTTCGACGATGAATTTTGCCGGATGGCGCCGGAGATATTTTTGGAACAGGTGCTTCGTAAGGAATGTGGCGCAGAGGCCGTCTCGGTAGGAGAGGATTTCCGATTTGGCTACCGACGGGGCGGGGATGTGCGGTTTTTGCAAAACCGCTGCGCCTTGGACGGCTTTGAACTCAATGTTTTTCCGAAATTGGAGATGGAGGGAAGCGTGGTGAGCAGCACGCGCATACGGACGCTGATTCGGGAAGGCGATATTCAGACGGCGAACCGGCTTCTTTGCCAGCCCTATTTTATTTACGGGACGGTTTGCCATGGGAACAGGATCGGCAGTACGAAGCTTAACATGCCGACGGCAAACCAGATTCCCGACGCCGGAAAGATACTGCCGCCGTTTGGCGTGTACGCCTCACGGATACGGATACGCGGCGGGGTTTATGCCGGCGTCACGAATATCGGCATCAAGCCGACGATTCCCGGCGGAAACACAGTCGGGGCCGAAACGCATATCGTCGGGTTTGACGGAGACTTATACGGAGTGGATATCTGTGTGGAATTGTGCGCCTTTTTGCGGAAAGAGCAGCGTTTTTCCAGCTTAGGGCTCCTTCGGGATCAGATGGAGAAAGATAAGGATATGGCGTGCGGGATGTTGGAAAACTTGAAATAAAAGGTATGGGCAGCGTACCAATATACAGATAGAAAAGAGGATGTAGTATGGATATGGCATTACAGATCATGGCGGGAGTTGGGTTATTTTTATACGGCATGCGGCTGATGAGCGACGGGCTGCAGAAGGTCGCCGGCGGAAAGATGCGTACGATACTTGAAAAGCTTACGACAAATCCGTTTATGGGGCTTCTGCTCGGTATCGTCTTTACCGGAATCATCCAGTCCTCCAATGCGACGACGGTATTGGTCGTCAGCTTTGTCAACAGCAGCCTGATGAATCTTTCCCAGGCAGTCGGCGTGATCATGGGGGCAAATATCGGTACGACGGTGACCGGACAGCTCGTCTCATTTAAACTGGACTCCATAGCGCCGATTTTCATTATTGTCGGCGTCGTAATGGTCATGTTCATAAAGAAGCCGACCGTGAAACGGATCGGAGAAGTGCTGCTCGGCTTTGGCGTGTTGTTTTTCGGCATGTCTACGCTGTCGTCGTCCGTTGACCGGCTCAATCATGTGAAAGCGGTTACGGATCTGTTCGGAAGCCTTACAAATCCGTTTCTTGCAGTGCTAATCGGCTTTCTCACTACTTCCGTATTGCAGAGCGCTTCCGCATCTGTCGGAATCCTGATTGTACTGGCGTCGTCGGGATTGATTGATGTGAGCATCTGTTATTATGTGATCATGGGATGCGACGTGGGCGCCTGCGGTTCAGCAGTGCTGGCGAGTTTAAGCGGGACGAAGAACGCCAAGCGTGCGGCGATGCTCCATGTGCTTTTTAATGTGATCGGTATGATTATTATTATGGTCGTCCTCGCATTATGGGGAGATGCGATCATGGCGGCAATCCACAGCCTGACGTCAATGACGGCAGATCCGGGAATACGTGCCGGACGCGATGTGGCAAATATCAATTCGATCATAAAGATATTTGAAGTGCTGTTATTTTTCCCGATCAATAAGCTTCTTGTCCGCCTCACTTATATTATTATACCGGGCGAGGACGCAGAGGTGCACGGAATGGAACTCAAATATATCGGAAAGCATACGGTATTTAATCTGACGACGGCGCTTCCGCAGGCGATCAGGGAAGTGGACCGCATGGGAACGATGGCGGTCAACAATCTGGTGCGCGCGATGGACGCTCTGCTCAATAAAAACGAGGAGGCGCTGAAAGAAGTATATGAGAAGGAAAATGTGATTGACTATCTGAATACCGAAATATCAAATTATCTAGTGAAAATCAACCAGCTGTCCCTGCCGATTCAGGACCGTAAGCAGCTGGGCGCGATGTTCCATGTCGTCAACGATATCGAGAGAATTGGCGATCATGCGGAAAACATTGCGGATTTTGCAGAAACCATGATGTCTGCCAACCTGAAGTTTACGAAAAAGGCGCAGAATGAGCTGAAACAGATGTTAGAAATGGTGGTTCAGCTTCTGCATTATTCGATGGATGCATTCGTGCATGAAAATAATGCGCATATGACGGATATTGCAGAATTGGAAAAAGAGGTAGACAAAATAGAAAAGAAGCTTCAAAAGAAGCATGTAAACCGGTTGGCAAATAATAAATGCGAGCCGCATGCCGCTATGATTTTTTCCGATCTGCTCAGCAATCTGGAACGCGTGGCAGACCACGGAGTGAACATCGCATTTGCCGAACAGGATGACGAAGAGGAGTGAGCGTCTTGGTATGTTAATTGAAATTATGATTGCGGCGGCAGTGATTTTCGCCGCCCTGCTGGTATATGGCTACTGCTCCAATTTCCGCTTAAAAACGGAGCGCTATAATGTTCAGGTGCCCGGTATGGCGGCGGGCGGATCCGTGCGGATCGTCATGCTTGCCGACCTCCACGGATCTTCTTTCGGCAGGGGAAATCAGCATCTGCTTGAAAAAATCAGGGCAGAACAGCCGGATCTGATCTGTATCGCCGGCGATATGACGGTGAAGGACGGAAGGGGAGCGGAGACGGCGCTTGCGCTTTGCCGGGAGCTGGCGTCCATCTGTCCGGTGTATTACGCGGCGGGCAACCATGAAGTCAGAATGGACTGTTATGGAGAATACTGTGCAAATCTTCGGAAGATGGGCGTTGTTTTTCTGGATAATGAACACAGGGATTTTTTTATGTGCAGAAAAAAATTTACCGTTTATGGCTGGAATGCCGGTGAAATCTACTACCGGAAATTTTGGGAAGAGGGCGGCGTTTCTGCGGAGGAGCTGGAGGAACAGATGGGAATGCCGGATCCGATGGCGTTCTGTGTTTTGCTGGCGCATAATCCTGAATATTTTGACGTATATCGGGAGTGGGGGGCGGATCTTGTTTTGTCCGGACATGTCCATGGCGGCATTGCAAGGCTTCCATTCGCGGGAGGCGTGATTTCGCCGTCTCTCCGCCTGTTTCCGAAGTATGACGCCGGCCTGTATGAGAATGGGGATTCTACGATGGTTTTGACGCGGGGGCTTGGAACGCATCATATACGTCTGCGTTTTTTTAACGTACCTGAAATTTCTGTTATAAATTTAAGCAATATGTTGCAAAAGTGTGAGAAATAGGTTATAATATATTTTAGTGAAAATGCGCTTACAAAAGTAAAAAAAAGGAAGCCGAAACAGAAAAGGAAGTCCTTCATGGCGTGCATTTTTGAAAGATCTTAAGGAGGATATAATATGAAGAACTTGAAATTGGCGACGAAAATTAGCATTATTGTCATTTCCGTATTGACAATCGGACTGATCGTATTATGGAGAAGTACGGACACCAGAATTTCTTATGTGATGACAAATCAGGTTATGGAGAAGATGGATGATGCGATTAAGACGAGGGAGCGGATCATTGATCAGTATATTGCCTCGACGGAAGATTATATGGTTGGCTATGCGCAGGCGCCGGAGCTGCGCGAGGTTCTCAAGCATCCGGATGATCCGAATATAGTGGCGGCCGCGCAGGCGTATACGAAAACATACGGATCTCAAAATGAAAATCTGGAAAACATCTATGTCGGCGATTATGGTTCTAAGGTACTCGTATCATTTGTAGAGGGACCGATCGGCCAGGTGCTGCGTGAGGGCGACAGCCTGAAAGCGCTGCAGGATTCCGTATTCGCGACGGACGGCGTATGGAATACCGGTATCATGGAGTCGCCTTCGACGGGAAAACAGGTTGTATCAATGTATTATCCGCTGTTTGAAAACGACAAGCCGCTTGGATATGTGGGAGCTGCCATATATGGGGAAGAGCTGAGAAATACGCTGAACGAACTGACGGGAGAGGGCGAAGGCAAAACAGATTACATGCTTCTTGATGCGGCGAAGGGTACATATATTTTCTGTGCGGATGAGGAAAAGATCGGAACGGAAATCGCAGAGGAAAATGTTTCTAAGGTAATCGAGCTTGCAAAAGATGAAAATAATACGAAGTCATCGTATGAATATAAAGAGGGCGGAAAAAATATGCTGGCTGTATACCAATACATGCCGGAACGGGATTGGGTTCTCGTGATTTTGGAAGATACTGATGTGGCATATGCGCCGGTGAAACAGATGAGCATCATGCTTCTGATTATGTGCGCTGTTATTCTGGTTATAATTTCCGTCTGCGTATGGTTTGTAGGAAGGCTGATCGCAAAGGATATTGTAAAGATAGCGCAGATGATTCAGGAAATCGGCACGCTTGATCTGACGCTTCGCCATAAGATGGATGTGTACAATTCCCGCCGGGACGAAGTGGGCATGATCGCCAAAGCGACGCTTCATCTGACCGACGAGGTGAGCGGCGCTGTCGAGATGATCAAAGAGAAGAGCGGCGAGCTTTTGCGGACGTCGGAGGAATTGCATTCGGGATCTGAAGTCACAAAAGAGTCGGCTACAAATATAGAAAAGGCGATTAGTGAGATTGCAGAAAGCACAGTACAGCAGGCAGAGGATACGCAGAAGGCTGTCGGAAGCGTAATGCACATCGGGGACACGATAGAGAAAACAATGAGTGAGACGGAGACCCTGAGCGAATATGCCAGCAGCATTCAGAAGACGAGCGAGGAAATGTGCGATACTGTGCGAGGCCTGTCTGAAGTAAACGGCAGTACGGAGAAAGTGATTGATGAAATCAGTACCCAGACGATGTCAACACATGATTCCGCGATGAAGATTAAGGACGCCGCCCAGCTGATCACCTCGATTGCAGAGGAGACAAACATGCTGTCGCTCAATGCTTCCATTGAGGCGGCGCGTGCCGGCGAGCAGGGAAAAGGATTTGCCGTTGTGGCAAGCCAGATACAGAAACTGGCAGAACAGTCAAACGACTCGGCGCAGCGCATCGACGGTATTATCAATACGCTTCTGGCAGATTCCAACAATGCGGTTGAAACGATGCACAAGATGAAAGATATTATGCTGGAGCAGAGTAAACAGCTGTCATATACGGAGGAGCAGTTCAAAGAGATTCATCAGAATATTGAAGTGACGAAACAGGGAGTGGCAAACATTTTTGATACCGTGAAGAATATGGATAAAGAGCGCCTTATGGTAGTAGACGTCGTTCAGAAGCTGTCGGAGATCGCATCCGATAATGCAGCGGGCACCGAGCAGATTATGGCGTCAACCGAGATGCTTGATACGATGGTCAAAAATGTGTCGGATGTGTCGGAAGAGCTGGTTGGGGTTTCCCAAAACATTGAACAGAGCGTCAGCGGTTTTACCGTATAATAATCTCGGGCGCGAGATATGAGATATGCGAAAGGAAGAGGGCAGTGAGAAGCTGTCCTCTTTTTGATGGAAAACCTTTTGCCGGTTAGGGAGAGCGCGTCTGGATTTCAACCCATTGCCCTTAGGCCTGCCGTTTAAACATTGACGCAGGACGAAAAATAATATATAATGGTTTGGTGTCCGCCGTTGATGGATCAATGATTGTGCCGGAGAGGAAGTGAGAATGTGGGAATACCTGTTAAACTGGAGGTTTTTGAGGGGCCGCTGGATCTTTTATTGCATTTAATCGAGAAAAACAAAGTAGATATTTATGATATTCCCATTGTTCTTATAACGGAACAGTATCTGGATTATGTCAGCCAGATGGACGCAAGGGATATGGATGTCATGAGCGAATTTCTTGTGATGGCCGCGACGCTTGTACGGATTAAGTCGAAGATGCTCCTGCCGCCGGAGGAGGAGGACGAGGAAGAATACGAGGATCCAAGGCAGGAACTGATTGAACGCATTCTCGAATACAAGATGTATAAATACGCATCATTTGAACTGAAGGACCGGCAGATCGATGCGGGCAAGGTGATGTTTAAAGAACCGACGATTCCGGACGAAATCTTGAATTTCCATGAGGATGTGCCGATCGATGAGCTGCTGAGCGACGTCACGCTGGCGAAGCTGCGGGGGATTTTCAATTCCGTCATGAAGAAACAGGTCGATAAGATCGATCCGATCCGCAGCAAGTTTGGGGAAATTGAAAAAGAAGAGATCAGTCTGGAAGACCATATCATTTTTTTGGAGGAATATGCGAAGGAACACCGCACGTTCAGCTTCCGCATGTTATTGGAATCCGGCAGGGGAAAGACGTATGTGATCGTCACGTTTCTTGGCATCCTTGAGATGATGAAAATGGGCAGGTTATCCATCGTGCAGGAAAATATTTTTGACGATATCAGGATTACATATTTGGAGGAATAGACGGTGAATATAAAAGAGTTGGAAGCAGTTATAGAGGCAATTTTATTTACGATGGGAGAAGCGGTTGAGGTAGAGAGAATCGCAGCGGCGGTGGAGCATGACGAGGATACGATAAGAAGGCTGATAAGAAACATGATGACCCACTATGAAAAGAGCGACCGGGGAATTCGGATTATCGAACTGGACGGCTCGTTCCAGCTCTGTACCAAACCGGAGATGTATGAGTATTTGATCCGGGTCGCACACGTTCCCAAAAAGCATGCGCTTACAGACGTCATGCTGGAAACATTGTCGATCATAGCCTATAAACAGCCGATCACCAGGCTTGAGATAGAAAAAATCCGCGGCGTCAAGTGTGATCACGTGGTCAATAAGCTGATCGAGTACAATCTGATCTGCGAGGCGGGCAGGCTGGATGCGCCGGGACGCCCGATCTTATTTGCTACAACAGAGGAATTTCTGCGATATTTCGGCATTGAGTCGCTGGAAGAGCTTCCGATTCTGAATCAGGAGACGATCGAGAATTTCAGGGAAGAAGCGGAGCGGGAGGTGCTCAGGGAGATGGAAAGGGAAAAAGAAGAGAGCGGCTGAAAAAGCCGCCCATGGAATTCTTGTTTCATTCTCGATTTATTTATAATCTACAAGATCAACATAAAATTTGCGGTAGTCGGTGCGATGTTCTTTCGTCGCAGCGATCGCTGTACGCGGATGCTGATTCAGCTGTCCGGTCAGAAGATATGGGATATCATATCCCCATATGACGCCTTGTTCTTTGAGCGGGACGATTTCATGTTCCAATATATCCAAAATCGGAAGTATATTATATTTCGGGTTTTTCAAAAATCCGAGCATAAGCTCGCTTGCACAGTTGCCGGCGCCGCGTCCCATGCCGCTGACGGTCACGTCGAGATAGCTCACGCCCCTGGAGAGCGCTTCGATCGTGTTGGCAAACGCAAGCTGCTGATTGTTGTGGGCGTGGATGCCGATGTATTTATTATATTTTTCTGCCGCAGAGAGATATTTGTCTGCCAGCTTTCTCATCTGTTCCGGGTAAATGGCGCCGTAGCTGTCCACGATATAGATGCCGTTGGCGGGACTCTGCCCGATCAGGTGAAGCGCCTCGTCAATATCCGAGTCGTTATCGCTTGAGATCGCCATAATATTGATTGTAGTTTCGTAGCCCTTATCGTGGCAGTATTCTACCATTTCAACCGCCGCCGGGATCGTATTGATATAGGTGGCGACGCGCACGAGGTCGATGACGCTGTCGTTTTTGTCGATGATGTCGTGGCGGAAATCCGTTCTGCCTACATCTGCCATAACGGCGATCTTCATATCGCTGTCATTGTCGCCTACGATTCTGCGGAGATCTTCTTCTTTACAGAATTTCCACGGCCCAAAATCTTCTTCCGGGAAAATATCCCTTGACGCCTTGTAACCAAATTCCATATAATCAACGCCGGCTTTGATGTTTGCGCGGTAAAGGTTTTTAATAAATTCATCTGTGAAACGGAAATCGTTTACGAGTCCGCCGTCCCGGACGGTTGCATCTACTACCCGCACATCCCGGCGGTATGACAGTATTGTTCCTTTTGATTTCGCAGTCATTTCATATCCTCCTATGTTTTATGCATAAAATCCCTTGTCCATAAAAAAATCCATTTTCTATTGTATCAGAAAATGGGTTTTGTGAAAAGGAGAAATTTAAAAAAAGTTACAGATCAATTTGTATATTGAAAAAAAGTGTGTTATAATGGCAACGTATGACAAGCTTAATAACGGAGGTATGAAGACCATGGATTACAAGAAAGCGGGAGTTGACATCGAGGCGGGCTACCGAGCAGTTTCACTTATGAAAGAGCACATCGAATCTACGATGAGACCAGAAGTACTTACAGATATCGGCGGGTTTTCGGGCGCATTTTCCATGAAGCGGTTTATGGAAATGGAAGAACCGACGCTCGTTTCGGGTACGGATGGAGTTGGAACAAAACTGAAGCTGGCGTTTCTGATGGAGAAACATGACACGATCGGGATCGACTGCGTAGCTATGTGCGTAAACGATATTGCCTGCGCGGGCGGCGAACCGCTATTTTTCTTAGATTATATTGCTTGTGGAAAAAATGATCCGGAAAAAATCGCCAGAATCGTGAAAGGGGTGTCAGACGGCTGCCGCCAGTCCGGCGCGGCGCTGATCGGCGGAGAGACGGCGGAGATGCCGGGATTTTATCCGGCGGACGAGTACGACCTTGCCGGTTTCTCAGTGGGGATCGTGGACAAAAAGGACATGATCACTGGACAGAACCTGCGGGCGGGAGACGTACTCGTGGGGATTGCTTCATCGGGCATACACAGCAATGGATATTCCCTTGTGCGCCAGGTGTTCGCGATGAGTAAGGACGCTTTAAGCCGCACGTATGAAAGTCTTTCCGGCACGCTTGGAGAAACTCTTCTTACCCCGACAAAAATATATGTGAGGGCGCTGCGGGCGATCCGGGAAGCGGATGTGGAGATCAAGGCGTGCAGCCATATTACCGGAGGGGGATTTTACGAGAATATTCCGCGTATGCTCAAAGAAGGAACGCATGCCGTCATAAATAAGAACAGTTTTTTCGTACCCCCTATTTTTGAGATGCTTGCCAAGGATGGAAACGTGTCAGAAGAAGCGATGTATAATACATACAATATGGGTGTGGGAATGGTCGTTGCGGTGAGCAAACAGGATGTGGACAAGGCGGTCCAAGCGATCCGCTCCGCAGGAGAGACGCCGTATGCGATCGGGGAAATAACGGACGGCAAAAAAGGAATCACCTTAAAATAAGCGTGAGAAGATGTCCTAAACTGGACGATGCGCTGCGTCCGCACCGCCAAAGAATATCTAGGCCTCATGTCAGAAGGATTTGCAGAGCCAATTCTTCGCTTCATGAGATCAATTGCAAGAATGGAGGGTAACAGGATGAAAATCGCAGTACTTGTATCGGGCGGCGGTACAAATCTTCAGGCGATTATCGACCAATTCCAGTCAGGAGGAATTACAAACGCCTCGCTGGAGCTCGTGGTCAGCAATAAGCAGGGAGCGTATGCGCTGAAACGTGCCGAGAAAAACGGAATCAGCCGGAAAGTGATCGTTCCGAAGGACTTTTCTACAAGAGAAGAATATGGAGAAGCAATGATACGCTGTCTGGAAGAGTATCAGATTGACCTCGTTGTTCTTGCCGGTTTTCTCGTGATTTTGCCGGAAAATCTGGTTCGGCATTTTGAAGGGCGGATGATCAATATCCATCCCTCGCTTATCCCTTCTCACTGCGGACCTGGATATTATGGGCTTAAGGTACATGAAAGCGTGCTCAAAAGAGGAAATAAGGTGACGGGCGCTACTGTACATTTTGTCAACGAGATTCCGGACGGGGGGCCGATCATATCGCAGAAGGCGGTAGAGGTCAGGCAGGACGATACGCCGGAGACGCTGCAGCTCCGTGTGATGCAGCAGGCAGAGTGGAGCATACTTCCGAAAGCGATCGATGACATTGCGAACGGAAGAATAACGATTGAAGACGGAATCGTAAAGGTAGAAAATTGATATTTTTAACCTGGCAAGTTTGGGCGCGCGCCCAAAACTGGCTGGAATTTCAGATCCATATATGCGCGAAAGGCATGCGCGCATGGAGGATACGCATACATAAATAAGGAGGATTTGATGGATGAATGTACTAATTGTGGGCAGCGGCGGGCGCGAGCATGCGATTGCCGCGAGCGCAGCAAAGAGCGGGCACGTGGACAAGCTGTACTGTGCACCCGGAAATGCGGGGATCGCAAGCGTGGCGGAATGTGTGGATATCGGAGCTATGGAATTCGATAAACTGGCAGATTTTGCGGAAGAGCACGAAGTGGGCCTGACGATTATCGGCATGGACGAGCCGCTTGTGGGAGGCATCGTAGATGTATTTGAAGAACGCGGGCTTCGGGTGTTTGGCCCCCGCAAAAATGCGGCAATGATCGAGGGCAGCAAAGTGTTTGCCAAGGATTTGATGAAAAAGTATGGGATTCCGACGGCAGCTTATGAAATATTTACGGATCCGGAGGAGGCGCTCGCTTATCTGGAGACGGCGAAAATACCGATCGTTCTCAAAGCGGACGGGCTGGCGCTTGGTAAAGGGGCGCTGGTGTGCAATACTCTGGATGAAGCGAAAGCAGCCGTAAAAACGCTCATGCTTGACAAACAATTTGGTGACGCGGGGGATCGGATCGTCGTGGAAGAGTTTATGACCGGACGCGAGGTATCGGTGCTGTGCTACTGCGACGGAACGTGCATCAAGCCGATGACGAGCGCACAGGACCACAAACGCGCGAAAGACAACGACGAGGGCTTAAATACGGGAGGTATGGGTACATTTTCACCGAGTCCGTTTTATGATGATAAAGAGATTCAGAAATTCTGCGAAACAAAGATTTATCGGCCGACGATGGACGCGATGAAGGCAGAAGGAAGAGAGTTTACCGGCATCCTTTTTGTCGGCCTTATGCTGACGGAAGACGGACCGAAGGTATTGGAGTACAATGCCAGATTTGGCGATCCGGAGGCCCAGGTCGTATTGCCGCGCATGAAAAATGACATCATTGACGTTATGAACGCCTGCATTGACGGGACGCTGGATCAGGTTGACCTGCAGTTTGAGGATAATGCGGCGGTATGCGTTATATTGGCTTCCGACGGCTATCCGGAGAGCTATGAAAAAGGAAAAGCGATCACCGGCTTAGAAAACTTTGACGGCAAGGAAGGGTATTATGTTTTTCATGCCGGAACAAAGGAGGAGGACGGACAGATCGTCACAAACGGCGGGCGCGTGCTCGGCATAACAGCGAAAGGGCGCGATCTGACCGAGGCGAGGAAAAACGCCTATGCCGCGACGGAGTGGGTATCCTTTGAAAATAAGTATATGAGGCGGGATATCGCAATCAATTTTGTATGATAAAAGCGTTTAACTAAAAATAGAAAAGGAGAAAGACTATGTATTCATTTGATGAAGTTGTAAAAGCGGATCCTGAGCTTGCGAAAGCGATGGAACTGGAAACGGGGAGACAGAATGACCATATTGAACTGATCGCTTCGGAGAACTTTGTGAGCAAGGCGGTTATGGCAGCGATGGGAAGCACGTGCACAAATAAATATGCGGAGGGCTATCCGGGAAAGCGCTATTATGGCGGATGCCAGTATGTGGATATGATCGAGGAACTTGCCAGGAATCGCGCAAAGGAGCTGTTTCAGTGTACGTATGCGAACGTGCAGCCCCATTCAGGCGCACAGGCAAATATGGCGGTGTTCTTTGCTCTTGTGAAACCGGGCGAGACCGTGATGGGCATGAATCTTGACCATGGCGGACATCTTTCCCACGGAAGTCCGGCAAACATTTCCGGCACGTATTACAACATTGTTCCTTACGGAGTCAATGACGAGGGCTTTATCGATTATGGGGAGGTAGAGAGGATTGCGAAGGAGTGCCGCCCGAAAATGATCATTGCCGGGGCAAGCGCTTACTGCCGCAAAATCGATTTTAAGAAATTCCGTGAGATCGCGGATGAGGTAGGCGCGTTTCTCATGGTTGACATGGCCCATATCGCCGGACTTGTCGCCGCGGGCGTTCACGAGAGTCCCATTCCGTATGCTCATGTTACGACGACGACGACGCATAAGACGTTGCGCGGCCCGCGCGGGGGAATGATTTTGTCAAGCGAGGAATTTGCTGCGGAGTATAAATTGAATAAATCGATCTTTCCGGGTACGCAGGGCGGTCCGCTGATGCATGTGATTGCCGCCAAGGCGGTTTGTTTGAAAGAGGCGCTGGATCCGAGCTTTAAGGAATACGGAAAAAATGTCGTAGGAAATGCGCAGGCGCTTTCAAAAGGCCTGATGAGCCGCGGCATCGACATCGTGTCCGGCGGTACGGACAATCATTTGATGTTAGTGGATCTTGTCAAGAAGGGACTGACCGGAAAACAGGTCGAAGCATGGTTGGATGAGGCAAATATTACTGCGAATAAGAATACGATTCCAAATGATCCGCAGAGCCCGTTTGTGACGAGCGGTATCCGGCTTGGTACAGCGGCCGTTACGACAAGGGGAATGAATACGGATGATATGGATCAGATCGCAGAGGCGATTGCGATGATGATTGATGACGCGCAGTCCAATAAATCCAAAGCAATGGAAATTGTAAAGGCATTGACAGAACGGTATCCTCTGTATTAAAGAATGCAGGCAAAATGTTTTCCGCCCGTGCGGTTGGATGGCCGTGAATCGGAGCCGCACAGGCGGAAAATTATTTGCCGGCCGTTTGTTATTTTTTTCCCCAAAGCGCCGATAAATATAGTAAGAAGCAATAATAAACCTTTCCGATATGTATTTGCAGAACTAAGCTCAAGGAGGAGATTAAAGCAAACACGATTCAAAAGGGAATTATTATACAGGCTATATATCCGGTCAAGCATGTACCTAAAATTCGCTATGATGGAAATGAGGCAAAGGATGGCGGAGAAAATTTCCAGCAGGCGCTTGAAGCGGCGAGAGAGAAAAAATCGGAAAGGGATAGCCGTAGGAAAAGCGCCCCTGTTAAGCCGCTTGAGATGATGGGCGGCATGAACCAGTATAACAGGTATGCACAAGAGATTTTTTATGCTATGAGTTCAGAAGCGGATTATAAGTGCTAGCATGCCAGCCGAATGCCGATGGATCGTTCAGAAAACGAAAGTTTCCCTGAATATCCGGATTGCATGGAGCTGTCAGCAAGGGGAAGTGCTGAAAACGGAAAAAAATACGAAAGGAAGGTTGAATGCATGAAGTGTATTCATACCACACGACACAGAGGGGGCCGTCTGACAGAGTAATAAGTGAGGCGGCTTTTTCTATTTATATAAAATGATCTCAGATTATTAAAAGAAAAGAGGAGAAGGAAATGAAAAAGAAACAGGCGTTTAATCCGTATTTACCTTCATGGGAGTATATTCCGGACGGGGAGCCATATGTATTTGGGGACCGCGTATATGTGTATGGCTCGCATGATTTTTATAACGGCTATGTATTCTGTATGGGAGATTATGTATGCTGGTCTGCGCCGATTGGCGATCTGGCGGACTGGCGGTACGAAGGCGTGATTTATCCGCGAAATGAGGATCCGTTAAACCGGGATGGAAAAATGTGCTTATATGCGCCGGATGTAACGGTGGGGCCGGATGGCAGATATTATCTGTATTATGTGCTGGACAAGGCGCCTGTCGTGTCGGTGGCGGTGTGCGATACGCCGGCGGGCAGATATGAGTTTTATGGATATGTGCATGATAAAGAGGGGAAGAGGCTTGGGGAGCGGCCGGGAGATGAGCCGCAGTTTGACCCCGGGCTTCTGACGGAGGGGGAGAGGACATATCTCTATACCGGTTTTTGCGGCAAGGGCGACAAATCGCGCAGCGGGGCGATGGCGACGGCGCTGGGTGCGGATATGCTGACAATTGAGGAAGAGACGGTGTTTGTTGCGCCGGGATGCGAATACAGTACGGGGACGGAGTTTGAAGGACATGCTTTTTTTGAGGCGCCGTCGATGCGGAAAATCGGCGACACCTATTATTTTATCTATTCATCCGAGGTGATGCATGAGCTTTGCTATGCGACGAGCAAAAATCCGACAAAGGGGTTTTCTTACGGCGGAGTGTTAGTGAGCAACTGCGATTTGCATATCGACAGCTATAAGCCGGCAGATCTCCCTATGGCATATGGCGCGAACAATCATGGGAGCATCGTGCAGATCGGCGCGGACTGGTATATTTTTTATCACCGGCACACGAACGGATCATGGTACAGCCGCCAGGGATGTGCGGAAAAACTGGAGATTTTGCCGGATGGCAGCATTCCTCAGGCGGAGATCACATCCTGCGGGCTGAATGGGGCGCCGCTGGAAGGAGAGGGAGAGTACCCGGCGTATATTGCGTGCCATCTTTTCACGGAGCAGCCGTCTGTCTATGTGGGGGGCGATGAATTTCCGAAAGTGATGCAGGATGGGCGCGACGGAGATGAGGAGCCCGGGTATGTCGGAAATATAAAGGATGGTGCGACAGTGGGATTCCGGTATTTTTCCATGAAACATGTGTCGCGCATAAAAATAACGACGCGGGGATATGCGGCGGGTATCTTTGAGGTGCGTACGAGCTGGGACGGCGACGTGCTGGCACAGATTCCGGTCGAATATTCCAATGTATGGGAGACTTACCAGACGCCGGTTACGATACCGGATGGGAAGAGCGCGCTCTATCTTACATACCGCGGGCAGGGGAATGCGATGCTCAAGTCGTTTGAATTGTGTACCGGGTAAAATGCCGATACCGGTTTTCAAAAATAAATATTTTGGAGGATAAAGAAAATGAAGTTGACAACGCCGCCAATGGGTTGGAACAGTTATGATTATTATGATACGACAGTCAATGAGGAACAGGTGAAGGCGAATGCCGATTTTATGGCAGAGCATTTGAAGCGGCACGGATGGGAATACGTTGTTGTAGATATCGAATGGTATTCGTATGATGCGGGTTCGCAGAGGGATAAGCATCAATATATACCGTTTGGGGATGTGGAAATGGATGAATATTCCCGCCTTCTGCCTTGCCCGGATCGGTTTCCGTCCTCGGCGGGGGGAAAGGGATTTGCGCCTCTGGCGGAATATGTACACTCGCTGGGGTTGAAGTTTGGCATCCATATCATGCGGGGGATTCCGAGACAGGCGGTTCACCGGAACACGGCGATCCTCGGGACGGAGAGGACGGCGCGTGAGATCGCGAAGATGTCAAGTATCTGCGCATGGAACACGGATATGTACGGAGTTGATGAAACGAAGGACGGGGCGGAGAAGTATTATCAGAGCCTTTTTGAACTGTATGCCTCCTGGGGCGTTGATTTTATTAAATGTGACGACATTGCGAGAGAGCTGCCGCACGAGGAGGGGGAGCTGCTGCTTCTCAGCAAATGCTTAAGGGAATGCGGCAGGGATATGGTATTGAGCCTGTCGCCGGGGCCTGCCCTGCTTGAAAAAGCGGAGCTGTACAAGCAGACGGCGGATATGTGGCGCATGACGGATGATTTTTGGGACGACTGGGAAGCGCTGTATCATATGTTTGAGCGGGCGGAGAAGTGGTGTACGCACACCGGGGCAGGAAACTGGCCGGATGCGGATATGCTGCCGATCGGTCCGATCCGCCAGGATTATGATAAGGCAAACTGGACAAAGTTTACAGAGCCGGAGCAGGTCACGATGATGACGCTGTGGAGCATGATCCGTTCCCCGCTTATGATCGGCGGCGAGATGACCGGCTTTGACGAGTTTACGCTGTCGCTGGTCACGAATGAAGCGGTCTTAAAAATGC
>CANQCY010000002.1 GCA_947591245.1 uncultured Lachnospiraceae bacterium
CGATATAAATGCGTTTCCCGCCGGCCCGCAGTATATACCCGACCCACCCGTCGCTCTTTGGGTGAAATGGCTTTATGCTGTTATACGCCGGAACCGTCTCCAGCTCCAGCCCATCTGCATCCAGGCGGACGCCCGGTTTTACCGCCACGATCCGTTTTACCATGCCGGAAACCTCCCGCGCCATGTCCGCCATCTTCTCCGGCGCCACGAGAACCGTCCCGCCGTTCGCCACTTTTCCGATATCTTCCGCTGAAAAATGGTCGTAGTGGCCATGCGTAATCAAAATGAAATCCGCATCGTGCGGCTCCTCCGCCATCCGAAACGGATCCGCGTAAATCGTCCTGTCCCCATCTTCGATACGGATGCTGCTCTGGGTGAAAACCTCAATGTTTTCCGTCATACCGTCACCCTCCTCTGTCAAAACTTCACTATTTCCGGCTCATGGGTAAAGGAAGAAAATGTCGCCGTAGCATTCTGGAAATAAAACACCTCCGTATTCCCATCATCCGCAGAATACATATTCTGCAAAGACGGATAAGCGTCCAGCATAGACTGCCTCGCCTCCCGCCTGTCGTCCTCCACCAGCTCCCCGGCAATACGAAGCCATTCGTCTCCCTTGCAAGCGCATATTTCCACTTTGGGATTGGCGTGTATCTGCTTGGACACATTTTTTGCCTTGCCCGTCTGAATATATAGCTTTCCCTCGAAAATGTGCGCCGTCCCGAACGGGCGCACCCTCGGCTGTCCGTCCTCCACAGTCGCCAGATAATACGTTCCCGCTTCCTTCAAAAAATCCGCTGCTCTCTCCATTTTTAATCCTCCTGATGTTTGATGGTTTGTTTATGTTGTTTATGCACCTTATAAAAAAGCAGATGCAGTACTGGTAAATATCATCGTCCATATACGTAAACAATTCCATTCTCGTAGGAACTTTTCCGTTAAATAAATCTTTCACCCGATAAAATTCCTGTTGGATCCGTTCCCCGGCGGATTTCGTTTTTTTCTCCATTTCCTGAAACAGATCGATAAGGCGCATATCAAAATCTACAATACATCCGTCCGGATATTCCATCTCCTCATCCGCGCAGACGCCCTTTTCCGTGCAGACTCTTTCACCGCTCAAAAGCTGGGGCGCCCGCCCCGCCGATGTACCTCTCGTCAAACTTCTTTACGCACAATTATAACATAGCTGCATTCTTTCTACAACTGGATTTTACCTGATTTTGCATTCTGACGATGTAAATTCGCCACACACATTCAAGCCTGATGATCAACATTAGACCTAAAACAATCTCGTCAAGTTGCAAATATCTTATAAAAAAATATTCGATAGGCGGACAAGACGTCTAAAAATATCAAAACAAAATCGAAAATTTTTGATATTTTTAATCCATTTTTTTGGCGATCCCTTATGCTTTTCCCAAGCCGCTTATAGTTCGCCGTATTTATTTGATTTTCCTACAAAATTCAATAGCAAAACGCTATGACATGAGATGCAGATAAAAGAATCTACATCCAGTCCGCCTTCCAGATCGATACCGATAAAAAAGAATCCCCTGAGCTTGCATCGTTGATGCTGGCAAAGGACTTTTTCAAAAAGTCGTCATCCGCATGGATATTCCGCACAACTTCTATGATGACAACGGGATTTTCCACTGCATTCTGATCGATTTTCTGCTTGGGCGTGTGGAGTTATGCATATCACTCAAACTCTATATTACTTTTTTGAAAATGTCAGGGTTATGGTAGTTCCCGCATCTACAGCACTTTCCATACTGATTTTTGCATGATGGTACATGGCGCCATGCTTTACGATGGCAAGACCAAGTCCCGTTCCGCCCACTTTCTTTGAATGGCTCTTATCTACCCTGTAAAAACGCTCAAATACTCTGCTCTGGTGTGCCGGCGGAATCCCGATTCCCGTATCACGCACAATTACATTCACTCTTTCTCCAGTCTGGTTTACCACTATATCTACCGTTCCACCCTCTTTATTATACTTAATTGCATTATCACAAAGGTTATAGAGCATTTCGTCCAAAATCTTACGCACACCCATGATCTCTGCCCTGCCGCCAATTAAATGAAAAGTAATATTCTTTTTGCCCGCCTCATTTTCCAATCGGCTGATTACCTCCTCTGACAATTCGTATACATCCACTATTTCATTTTCAAAGGAAATGCTTTGCTCATCAAGCTCTGAAATCTTGATGATATCATTTACCAGAGTAATAAGCCTCTGCGCCTCATCATATATAGATCCCGAAAAATCAATGACATTTTCCTCTGAAACATCCCCCTCTTTCATAAGTTCGGCAAATCCGGAAATAGAGGTCAACGGCGTTTTCAGTTCATGGGAAACATTTGCAGTAAATTCTCTTCGCAATGTATCCCTTTTTTCTCTTTCTGTAATATCCAGAATAACAACAACGGCTCCAATTACTATTTCATTCTCAAAAACCGGATTCGCAATCAGGCTGTAACTGCGTTCGTCCCGCACCATGATGTTTTCTGCCCTCTTTCCAGACAGCACATCCGATATGACATCACGAAATTCCTTTGCCCGACAGAACAGCAGCACGCTCCTGTCTGTAGATGGTTTCATGTTAAGCAGCATTAAGGCAGAGGAATTATAAGTCAGAAGGTTTGCATCCTGATCAATGACCAGAAAACCCTCACTCATATTTTCCGTAATCAAGTTAAACTCTTTCTGTTTTTTATGTGCGTCGGTAAGCTGTTCCTCAATTGTCCGCTTTTGGTCTGCAATTTTTCTGAGTAACGGTGTCAATTCCTCATATGTATCATTATTCTCCGGAACATCCAAGTCCAGTCTGTTAATCGGTTCTATAATCGCTTTGGAAACCCTTGAAGAAAGCACCAGTGTCAGAATCAGGGCAACAAGCATAATAAACAGAACAGGCTGGAGCATTCCCATCAAAATAGTAATCACTGTGTACTGCTCTGTAGAAACCCGTAATACAGTGCCATCTGAAAGCCTCTGGGCATAATTTACGGTTTTTTCCGTCAGGGTTTTGGAATATCGTATGCTTATACCTTCGCCATTTTCCATAGCAGCCCTGATTTCTTCCCTTTCCGCATGATTATCAAGTGTAGCGGCATCTGCCTCACTGTCATACAATACAGTTCCATCTTTATCAACCAGAGTTATCCTGTCATTCAGAGCAGCCTTGTTACTCAGAGTAACTTTGTTACTCTTGCTTTCAAAACCATCAAAATACCCTATGCCTTCGTTTTCAACAGCCTGAGCAAGAAATCTCGCTTCATTTGTCAGTTCTGTCTGTATCTGTTTCTCAAAGAACTGGAACAAAATCCCCATAATCAGTGCGATGGCAGCAATCAAAACAAGAAATACGGTAAGCAGCGAGGAACGAAAGATTTTTTTATTCATCAGCCACGCCTCCTAACTTATAACCAATCCCTTTCACGGTCTGGATCAGCTTTCCGGCGCTCCTAAGTTTTACCCGCAAGTGACGGATATGGACATCCAAAGTTCTTGATTCCGTATAATATTCTCCCCATACACTGGTCAGCAATTTATCACGCTCCACGACATTACCCCCTGCCTCCAACAGAACTATTAACAACAGATATTCCTTATAGGAGAGCGATATCGCCTTTCCCGATACGGAAATAATGTGTTTTGCGGGTTCTACATACAACTCCCCAATCTCATACGTTGTATTGCTCTGCGTTTTTTCAAAACGCCTGAGCACCGCCCGCACCCTTGAGATTAATTCCATCGTTCCAAAAGGCTTTGCTACATAATCATCCGCCCCCATATCCAGACCAGTCACTTTATCAAATTCGCTTCCCTTTGCAGTAAGCATAATAACAGGAATATGCTCTGTTTCAGCTTGGCTTTTTAGTTTATCAAGAATTGACAATCCATCTTCTTCCGGCAGCATGATATCCAGTAAAATCAATTCTGGCAATTCTGTATCCATTCCCTGCCAAAATTCCTTTGGAGAGGAATACCCCTGTACTCCAAATCCCTCTTTTGACAGCGCATAGCATACCAGCTTTCTGATATTGTCATCATCCTCAACAAGATAAATCATTCCAATTCCTCCTTGTTTTTGGAGGAATTTCCCTCCTTGTTTTTGGAGGAATTTCCCTCCTTACTTTTGGAGGAATTTTCCTCCTTATTTCCAGACACTTTCTGATGCTTTCCTGTTATGGAATAGATTACCCACTCGGCAATGTTTTCTGCATGGTCGCCAATCCGTTCAAAGTATTTCGCAATCATCAGCAGATCCATAAGCGCCTCTGCATCACTGTGCCCCTCTGCTATTGATTTTATCAACTCTCTCTTTACCTTGTCAAATAGTCTATCCACCACATTATCATGTTCAATAACCAGATAGGCGATATCCAGATTCATTTTCACAAAAGATTCAATGCTTTCTGACACCATTTTAATGGTTGCCTCTGCCATTTCCCTGATATGTGTTTCGCCAAGAGTTCCCTTTTTCGCCACATAAGGTGCAATCTCCACAATATCCGATGCCTGATCCCCGATACGTTCCATATCGGATATCATTTTCAGGGCTGCGGAAACAACCCTCAAATCTTTTGCCACAGGCTGTTGCTGTAAAATCAGTTTGAGACAGAGCGTTTCAATATCACGCTCTTTTTCATCAATCTGCCTGTCAGCATCCAGACACATAATTTTACTATCTTCATGATTATCTGTAAGATACTTTACGGCATTTGTTATTGCCTCCTCACACAATGCCCCCATTGTAATCAATTCTGCATTAAGTTGTGATAGCTGTTTACCAAATTTATTCCGCATTATCCAAACCTCCCTGTAATATAGTCCTCTGTCCTCTGATCGGACGGTGTCGAGAACATAGTCTGCGTATCATCAAATTCCACTACCTCGCCCAACAGAAAAAATGCGGTCTTATCTGCAATTCGCACTGCCTGCTGCATATTGTGAGTAACCATGATGATGGTATACTTATTCTTAAGTTCCATTGCCAGATCTTCAATTTTAGATGTGGAAATAGGATCAAGGGCAGATGTGGGTTCATCCATCAAAAGTACTTCCGGCTCAACTGCCAATGCCCTGGCAATACAGAGCCTCTGTTGCTGTCCTCCACTCATGCCTAATGCACTTTTTTTTAATCGGTCTTTGCACTCATCCCAGATTGCCGCCTGTGTCAAAGAACGTTCTACAATTTCATCCAGTTTTACCCTTGACCGGATTCCGTGGATTCTCGGACCATAAGCAATGTTATCATAGATACTCATCGGAAATGGATTCGGTTTTTGAAAAACCATACCGACACGTTTCCGTAATATATTGACATCAATCTCTTTATAAACATCAATACCGGAAAGCATGATCTCTCCTTCAATCCTGCAATTTTCCACCAAGTCATTCATCCTGTTTAATGTTTTCAGATAGGTGGATTTTCCGCAGCCGGAAGGACCAATCAATGCGATAATTTCCTTTTCCGGAATCTGCATATTGATATTTTTCAAGGCATGGCTCACACCATACCATAAATTCAAATCTTTTGTCGTGATAATATTATCCATATCCTAACCTCGCTTCTGTTTCAATTTTCCCGCTGCTGCTTTTGCCGACATGTTGATTAGAAAAGTAAGTATAAGCAATATAGCGGCAACCGCAAATGCCACTTCAAACTGTCCACGCTCTTTCGCATACACATACATGGCAACCGTCAGAGTAGAGCCGGCATTTCCTGCCTGTACCGCCTCCGGCACAGACAGCATTTCATTTGCCATTCCTGCTGTAAAAAGCAGTGCGGCGCTTTCTCCTACCACTCTTCCCACAGATAAGATACAGCCTGTTACAATCCCGTCAATAACACAGGGAAGTACAACCGTCCGGATCATGTACCATTTTCCCGCACCTAATCCAAGCGCCCCCTCCCGATATGCCTTTGGCATCGTTTTCAGGCTTTCCTGTGTTGTACGGATAATTGTTGGAAGTGTCATAATGACTAACGTCAGCGCCCCTGCCACCAGACTGGTTCCCAAAGAGAAAAACTGTACAAACACCAACATGCCCACCAATCCATATATGATAGATGGAATTCCAGCTAAAGTTTCTGTTGCCAGTTCAATCACTCTTACCAGTTTTTTGTTTTTCGCATACTCATTCAGATAAATGGCAGCCCCCACCCCAAGCGGCAGTACAATGACAAGGGTTATGATAATTATATATAATGTATTTAGAATGTTAGGCAGGATACCAACTGTACCTCTCAAAAGGCTTGGTTTCGTGGAAACAAGCATCCATGATATGTTTGGAATACCACGGTACAGAATATATCCGAGCAGTCCAAGCAAAATGCCGCAGAGCAGCCCTGCCGCCAGAACCATCAACAGGTTCAGAATACCATCCTTGATTTTTCTTGCCTTCGATATCGTATCAGTCATTTTGCTCCCCCTTTTTTATGATTACATTCAATGCCAGATTGATTGCCATAATGAACAGAAAAAGCACAAGCGCAATGGAAAACAATGCCTGCCTCTGTAATCCGGAAGAATAAGACATTTCACTGGCAACTGCTGTGGTCAAAAACCGGACACTTCCAAACAGTTTCGGCATATTGGCAACATTTCCTGCCACCATCATAACTGCCATTGCTTCTCCAACTGCCCTGCCGATACCTAACACAATAGCAGTAACAATGCCGCTTTTTGCAGCCGGAACAACTACCTTAAATACCGTTTCTGTCTTTGTTGCACCCAATGCAAGCGACGCCTCCTCATATTCCTTTGGCACCGCCTTGATTGCTGTTTCCGATACGGAAATAACCGATGGCAGAATCATAACGGCAAGTACAAGAATGGCTGAAAAAAGATTTGCCCCGTCCGAAAGATGAAATATCTCCCTTACGCATGGAACAATAATAATCATACCCACCAGTCCGTATACTACAGATGGTATTCCGGCAAGCAGATCCACCACATTTCTTACTATACTGCCAACCTTCTTTGGGGACATTTTTGCCAGAAAGATGGCACATAAAAGTCCAATCGGAACTCCTATGAGAATTGCCCCGCAGGTTCCGTATACGGATGTCAGGATAAATGGAAGGATGCCATAGGAAGGTTCTGCGGCAGTAGATGCCCAAACCCTGCCAAACAGGAAATCAGCGAGGCCGATATCCCGTATTGCCGGAATACCGCTTATTACGAGAAATATGGTAATCAGTATAACAAACAGTATCGTCAGCAGGCCGAATACCAGAAACAACATGTTCATTGCCTTTTCCAGCCATTTCGCCGTCTTCTTTATCTTTTCCATAATAAATTCTCCTCGTGTCTTATAGGAAACTTTGAATTTTGCGGAGCGAAGAATCAGCTTCGCTGATTCTTCAGAGGGCTGCGCTTCTCAATCAGCCCTTTTTTACCGGTACCGCTCCTGCTTCCGTAATGAGGCTGTCTGCCTGTGAGCTTGTGGCAAAGTCAAAAAACTCCTGAGCCGCTTTGGAAAGAGAGGTATCTTTTTTTGTTACAAGCACAAAGTTTCTCTGAATTTTGTATTCTCCATCCTGAATGGTTTCTGTCGTCGGACTTACCCCTTCCACACTGACCATCTTTACCGTGTCATTTACAGAAGCAACCGATGCGTAGCCAATCGCATTTGGATTGCCAGATACCGTCTGCACTACATCCCCCGTGGACGTAAGTTCCTGAGAATACTGACATTTATCCTTTGTGTCTGTCACTTCCTCAAAACCGTCCCTTGTGCCGGAAGCTGCCTCACGCCCAATGCAGACAATTGGTGCGTCACTGCCTCCAACTTCTTTCCAGTTGGTAATTTTACCAGAGTAGATCATTCCAATCTGCTCTATCGTCAAATCAGCTACCTGATTGTCAGGATTCACTATAATTCCAATGCCATCAATGGCAACTACCGTTTCCTCTAAGTCTGCTGTTTCCTCTTCTTTTAGGTCGCGGCTTGCCAGTCCGATATCACATCTGCCCTCGGCTACCGCCTGTATGCCGGAACTGGAACCCGTTGGGTTATATGTAACCTTTGTATCCCCATGTTCCTCCATATAAGCCTCGCTCAAAAATCCGATGACCTTTTCCATTGAGGTGGAACCGTCTGTGGAAACTGTCTGTGAACTGTCTGCGTTTCTGCTTTCTGCGCCCTTTCCATCTGATGACGAACCACCAGTACCGCATCCTGTCAAAGCTCCCGCCATAAGCGTAAGAGCTGCTACAAAAGCAATCATTTTTTTCATGTTGAACACACTCCTTTGTTTTTTCGTATGAACCAAGTATACTGCTGCCAGTGTTAATTCCAAAAGTGCATGTATGTTAATTGTATGTTAATTTGTTTGCAAATAAAAAAGGCATAGAATTAAGCGTCTATGCCTTTTGTCCGTCTTCCCGATCATTGTGCGTTTACAAATGATTTTTTCTTTCAGCGCCCCTGTCATTCGCCATTACCAGACGACTTTCCTGCTTTAAACGTAATTTTCACATCTCCGCTTCCTACTGCCTTTTCAAAGCCTGCCGCGTCCTCAATCTTCCCTACCGTCGTATACTCATAGGGCGTCTTATGAGATTTATAAAAAGCCACCAGGCAATCTGAGCCATACAGCATGATATCTCCTGCTTTTATTTTTCCCGGCGCTTTCTCATCAGTAGGAAATTCCTCGTTAAAATAGTGGTACTTTTCATTCCCATTCAACTCTTTCATGTTAAGCGTCATAGGCATTTTCTCCACCAATTCATCTGCCGTTTTATTATTGTAAAAAATTGCCTGAAACGCCTCGCCGTTTACCGTAAGAACAACCGGCGTGCCTTTCTTTTCCGCGGAAGAATTTGTACGGCGCACCCTGATCTTCAACCATTCCGTTCTGATTTTTCTGCCATTTTTCGATACCGTAACGGATATTTTGGCCGTCCCTGTCTTTTTTGCCTTTAATTTTCCCGTCCTGCTGACGGAAACAACGCTTTTATGATTTGAACTGTACTTTATCTTCATCCCGGATTTGTTTGGCGCGATTGAAATCTTTATCTTTTTGCCGCTTCCCTTTTTCATGCTAACCGTCTTTTTATTCGCTTTTTTAGAATCAACTTTTAATGTCACGGATAGATTTTCCCGTGCCTCCGTTTTTACTGCCGAAATAAGGCATACGCTAAATGAGAATGCCATATCCAGCACAAGCAATAGTGAAAACAGTCTCTTTTTCCATTTATTCTGTCTCACTTTTTCGATTGTTTGATCGTTTTCCAACATTTTGCACCTCGATTTCATCACACGCACATCCGAACGGGCGCCGGTTTCGCTTGCCTGCAGACCACATTGGTTTTCGTCGGATCAACCTTATCCCGCTCTATCGTCAGTTCGCCTATATAGTCCGCCTGAATGGTTCCTCCCGACGGATTCAGCACGCTGTCGATTTTTCCGGTTATATCTGCATCGACAGTGGAATATTCAAAGGCAAGCGTTGTGTTTAAGAGCTTGCAATTTTTCATCACAAGGTTATCAATGTAGCACATTCCCTGCAGGCTTTCGACAGTGCAGTTGACGAGCGTCAGGTTTTTCGCGTTCCAGCCCAGATACTCTCCTGAAATGAAGGAATCATAGACCGTTACATTCTCGCTGTTCCAAAAAGCATCTTTGGACAGCAGGCGCGAGCTGCGTATTTCCACATTTTTTGCCC
This sequence comes from uncultured Lachnospiraceae bacterium, assembly GCA_947591245.1. Lineage (GTDB taxonomy): Bacteria > Bacillota > Clostridia > Lachnospirales > Lachnospiraceae > Eubacterium_F. Next base: position 9,687 of record CANQCY010000002.1, read on the forward strand.
CATCGAAGGAATAATTTCCATACAGCGTAAGATCGGAAACTTTCATATTGCTGCTGTTCATGGCAAAATAGTCCCCTTTTGCCATAACCTGCTCCAAAGTTACCCTGTCGCAGCTCCACAGGGTTTCCGCGGCATTTGGAAATGATACGTTCTTAAGCGCCACATCCTCGCATCGGCGGAAATTTTTCGGAGCTTCTATGGCGCTGTCCTCCACGCATATGCGCTTCGTGTACCAGACGCCGGCTCTCCCCATCTCAAACCATGTGCAGTTTTTTACCACGATATCCTTGCAGTACCACAGCGGATACTTCCACTTGAACATGCTGCCCGACAGCTCGATGTCATGGCTTTCCTTTAATGGCGATTCGCCGTTGTCAAAAATCGTGTCTTTTATGCGCAGATACCCGCTGCCAAATAAAGCGCGTTCCCCTGTCAAAAATTCCTGACAGATTTCTTTTTTAATCTTCATGCTTTTTCCCTCCAATTATAATCCATGTTTTTTCGCGCAAGCATAAAGCGGAAGACATATTTGGTTTTCTAGTTTTAGCGGGTCAAATGGCGCCGCCATATTTTTTGCCTCCCCTTACGATATAATCCCCCTTGCAAAATCCGCGGCCGCCTTTTGGTCGGCCTCATTTGGCCTGCCTTTGTGAAGCATTGCAAAAGCGCCCCGGCAGGAAGCAAGATTTAATCTCGCACTATTGATATGATCATTATAATCCCTCTTTTTTGAGATATCAAGACCAAAAGATGAATAGAAGCTATCTATACTTTCAGCCGCCTTTCTGGTATAATAACAATCAGAAAGGCGGCGCTTTTATGTATCATATTGCTATATGTGACGACGACAAAATATATATAGATTATTTGAAAGAAGTAATTCTTGGAAGCGGAGTTGACAAAGAAGAAGTTCTGTTCTATGAGTATGATTCTGGAGAAAACTTTCTGAATGATATATCAAATTTAAAAAGGAAGCCTTTGCCTGTCGCATGCCGTCTCCACCGCATACGCAAAAACATGTTTGCGCTCCCCTTTACGGAACCACCCGCTTGCCGGGTCTGTCGTCCATGCAGAACACCTGCATTTGTTCTCTTTTTTTTCCGCATTTTGGGTCCGCATAAAAACACCGCCTTTCTGATTATCATTATATCAGAAAGGCGGCTGAAAGCATAGAAAGCTGTTTTATTCTTTTGTAAAGAATATCTTTAATGTATTGTACAAATGTATATGCCACTGATTCATATCATGCTTTGCACCCGGTATCAAGACAAAATCATAATTGCGGCCGGGAACTAAAATGTTTGAACGAACCAAAGCTTTCTGCATTAAATCCAACTGTCCGCCCAGCGCAAAGTCTTCTGTCCCGTTACCGCAGTACATATAACCAAGCGGCATGCCATTTGCTTCGCCTTCTTCGATTATTTTAATTAACTTATCTGCATCAGCATCATTTCCACTCTCCGTCTCAAAGTAACCTGAATATGGAGCAAACCATGCAAACAAGTCATAATTTCCGAAGAATGCAGACTGGTATGTGGTGGCAGAACCCATTGACAATCCCGCAAAGCCGCGATGCATGCGGCTTGCCTGCAGGCTTTTGATCGATACGTCGCCTTCTGCATATGTTGAATACTTGGCCTCAACAGCCGGAATCAGGTCATTACGCAATTCGTACTGGAACAGGACTGTAAGGTCAAATGCATCACTTGGTTCAGGAGCGCCTTCCGGACGATAGAATGTAGGGTTTACAATGATGCAAGGCTCACAGTATCCATCCTCAAACAACTGGTTAATCATACCCTTGTTATTCGTATAGTCGCCATATATATTATCTCCCTTAATCCATGTATCGGCATTCTCGCCTCCGCCATGCATCAAATATAAGATATTATACTTTTCATTCGGATCATAGTTATATGGCAGATACACATTAGCCCATTTATGAATCTTCTGCGAATTGCCCGGATCGTATGTCTCTGTATCGTACTCAATCACCTCAATCGTGCCTCTGTTAAGAGCCGGTTTGCCTACTGAATTCGGCACTTTTGTAACAAATCCGTTTACAATGCTTTCATCCTGCGTACCGCGTTTAAATATGCGCCTTGCAAAATTATATAAACCGGCTTTAAATAACTCATTATTATGCTCTCCATCCATCTCAAGATACAGGCATTCCGATCCATTATCCGTCAACGCCTTATTATAGGAATCCGGAGCTTCGCCCGCCACGTCGTCACTATTTCCCTTCTGAATCATAAGCAATGTCTGATCCTTATATTTTTCATCAATACGAAGACTGGCGTTATCGAAGTAACCATTGGACAATAACCCTTCAACCGGAGCGAACGCTCCCATATATGCCACCTGTTCGGGAAGCGACAAACCAAGGTTCAATGCAATGCGGCCGCCCAGGCCGTATCCGGCTACCGCTGTGTTATAACGCTCCTTTGCCACAGAATATTTTGCCTCTACCTCCGGTTTTAAATCATCAGCAAAATCCTTAATAACATCTTCATCTTTGTCGCCGCTGATATTCGGCATAACTACGATCATTTCCTTGGCAGCTTTAAATGCAATTGCATTATCCATAATTTGATCTGCAGCCATATCTTTCCATATGCTCTCAGTATCATTTTCGCCATGGAAAAGATATAATACAGGATACTGTTTATCCTGCGAATAATTTGCAGGAAGTTGCACAAGAACCGTATGCGTCTTATTTGTAGCCTTTGACGTATAAGCAAACTCTTCGATCGTTCCCTTTTGAACATTCTCCGAAGCATCTGCAAAATTATATGGAACATCTGAGTATTGATCCGTCTCCGGGAACGGGCCAATAACAGGTTCCTGCGTGGCTGCAGGAACAGGAACCTGCGTAGCCGCAGAACCCTCTGTAGGCGCAGGAGCCTGCGTATCCGCAGTTCCTGCATTATTGTTTGTTGGTATTGGCGATACTGCAGGCTGTACAGCTTTCTCGCTTTTCTTATTCACCTTTACAGTACATGTCAGCGTCACCTTTTTCTTGCTTTTTTTCGCGGTGCAAATCACCTTTGTTTTTCCGGCTTTTACGCCTTTTACCACAAATGCGGCGTTGCCTTTTTTTGAAACGGCCGCAATCTTTTTTTGTTTAGACTTAACGGTCAGCTTATAACCCTTCGCATTCTTTACAGTTACTTTTTTCTTTGCACCTTCTTGAACTTTAACAGTTTTATTTGAAAGCGCCGGCTTAGATGCCTTTTTCGCATCCGCCTGTACTCCCGGCATAGCTGCCTGCATTACCAATGCGGCCGCCACCAGAAGCCCCATACACTTCCTAGCGTGTTTCATACTTAAAATACCTCCCCATTTCGTCAAATGTTTTTTCCTGATTTTTCAAGGAATTTTTAGTTTATATCTCAGATGAATAAGCCATACGGATGGGCGTCTCCAGAGTCGGTTCGCGCCTTCGCCCGGAACGCCTCCTCTTATTTATCATTTCAGAGCTTCAAAAACACCCGAAATACATAATTCAACTCTAGCGCCTTTGCCCGATATTGTCAAGTATGAACCGCAGAGCCATCTCGAAAACAATTATAGATTATCCTTACAGCAACCTGTCCTTCAAACTGTAAAACCCCCGCATGGCAAAATGCTTTTTCCAACAAAACGCAGACGTCATTGATTAAAAATTTTGTTTCAAAATTATCCACAGCATCAATGATAAAATCGTATTGGCCAATTATTTCTTCCGCATTATCTGCCGTTAATGCATGCGGGTACGCCTTTATCTCAATTCTATCGTTCAGCTTTTGCAGAGACAATTTTGCGGATTCCGCCTTATTCACGGATTCCGTCTCCATGTTATGTATAATCTGCCTTTGAAGATTTGAAATGCTTACCATATCCGCATCCATAATGCCAATCGTGCCTACTCCAGCGCCAGCGAGATATAAGGCTGCCGGCGAGCCAAGCCCTCCAGCCCCCACAATCAATACGCTGGAGTTTTTCAGTTTTTTCTGTCCCTCACTTCCAACCTGGGGAAGAATCATCTGCCTATCATATCTCCTGGCTTCCTCTGCGCTTAATTCTTCAAAATGCTGCAAAAGCCACGCCCGATACCCTCCTGAGAGGTTATAAGCCTCAAATCCTTTTTGGATTAAATTTTCAGTTGCCGCAATGCTTTTTTCACCATAAGTGCAATACGCAATCAGCTTTTTATCTTTCGGAAATCTCTTAAGGCGCTCATCATTGCCATTTAGGCAGACTGCTCCCGGTATATGGCCATGCTGATATGCGGTTTCGCTTCTTGTATCGATACATATGTAATCATCTGCAGGCATCTCGCTCATCTGTTGTACGGAAATATTCTGTATCTGTTTCATCCCTCCACCTCTGCCCGGCTTAATTTTTAAACTGCAGTTCCCGATCCTTTACGCTTACTCTGGTATCTTTGCCTACTGATTTGGTAATAAACGCATTTCCTCCCACTACAACATTTTCTTCAATTACCGTATCGCCGCCTAAAATAGAAGAGCCAGAGTAAATCGTAACATAATCCCTTATGGTCGGATGCCTCTTTACTCCTTTAAGCTTCTGGCCGCCCTTTGTTGATAATCCGCCTAAAGTAACCCCTTGGTACACTTTAACATGTTCTCCGATTACTGTGGTTTCCCCAATCACAATTCCCGTGCCATGATCCATAAAAAAATATTTTCCGATCGTTGCGCCTGGATGAATGTCAATTCCGGTAACGCTGTGCGCATGTTCAGTCATAATTCTTGGTATCATTGGCGTCCCAAGCAGGAACAGCTCATGGGCAATCCTATAAACAGAAATCGCATACAGCCCCGGATAAGACAGGATGACCTCGTCTTTGCTTCCTGCCGCCGGATCACCCTCATATGCTGCCTGAATATCCGTATCCAGATATGCTCTGATCTGCGGTATCTTCTCCATGAAATCAAAGACCATATTCTGAGCTTTTTCCTCTAACTCATTGTCTGCGCATTCCGGATAAGTCCCGCAATATTTCAAGACAATCATCGTCTGTTTCTTCAAGTGAAATATAACATCTTCAATCGTGGCAGACATATTATTTCTTAGACTGTAAATTTTATATGCTTTGTCACTGTAATATCCGGGATAAAGAATCTTCAACAATTTTTTTACAATATCTATTACCGCTTTCTTATCCGGCTGATTATATAAATCCGTTTTATTGACCGCCCTTTCATCGGTGTAATCATCCAGTATTAACTGAACGATGCTTTCCACCCTGTCCTCATTCAATCTTCCCATATCAGCATTCCTCTCTTCCGTTTTCCCAGCAGTATCCAACGCTTCCTGAATGGTTCTTCCGTTTAACGGTTCTGCCGCCATACTGCATGTCGCTTTCTAATTTTCCATCCATACTAAGCCTTTGTATATTTTTCATAATCAAATAACGGAATTTTATTCACTTCACGCCGCAATGATCTCCCCTGCCGACCACGATACGATAACCCACGCTCTCTACGCGTTTTTCCAGACAATTCCTACACTCCGCCGCTTCATCTCCCGTGCAGGCTTTTCCATCATATAATGCGTATTTATCCCGCACCCCTGCCGGAGACAGATTTGGCATCACCACATTGGCTCCCGCCTCTATCCCAAGTTCGCGACCTCTGGGATGGATTGTCGCTAAAGCCGTAGTTGCCGGTAACAATAAATCCGGCTGCTGGATGCGCAGTAAACTCAAAAGGTATAGCGTCAGTTCCATGCTTCCCTGCGCTTCTTTCGCAAACGGCGTGTCACTGTGTGGAATAAAAGGCCCTATTCCCACCATCTCCGGTTGCAGTTCCCTAATAAATTGAAAATCCTCCGCCAAATGTTCAGCCGTCTGTCCCGGACTTCCTACCATAAACCCGCATCCGGTCTGATAACCAATCTCTTTCAGATTCCACAAACATTGCTTGCGATGTTTCAGCGATAAATTATGCGGATGCAGTTTTTGATAATGGGACTCTGCCGCCGTCTCATGACGCAATAAATAACGGTCCGCCCCTGCTTCCCAAAAACGTTCGTAGCTTTCCCGTTCGCGTTCCCCAATAGATAATGTGATGGCGCAATCCGGATAGCCCGTCCGAATCTGCCGTATCAAATCTACAATACGGTCATCGGTATAATACGGATCTTCGCCTCCTTGTAACACAAATGTCCGAAATCCCAGTTTTTTCCCTTCCCTGCAGCACGCCATAATATCCTCCCCGCTTAGGCGATATCGGTCTGCTTTAGCATTGCCGCAACGAATTCCGCAGTAATAACAATCATTTTTACAATAATTAGTAAACTCAATCAGCCCCCGGATATAAATGTTCTTGCCATATTGCCTGTCTCCAATGGCTCTTGCCTTCGTTCTTGCATAATCACGCAGTTCCGGACGATTAGCGCCAATCAGCGCCGCCATCTCTGCTTTAGACAATTCATGTTCCTGTTCCAGACGATCAATAAGCCGTTTTCCTTCTTCCACGGTCAATAGCGTATATTCTGAAACACCGATATTATCTCCTGTCCTCCATGTCATAGAATCGGCATTCGCTTTCATAGTATCGTTCCCCCTCCTGCTACCAGGCTGCCATCATATAATACCAGCGCCTGTCCCGGCGTTACCGCCCTCTGCGGCTCCGTAAAGGCGCACTCATACAGATCGTCCTCCAACCGCCGCACAGTACAGCGAGAACCTCCGTGATTATAGCGTATCTTGCCAAGATACGTCTTATATTCCGAGAAATTTTGCTCTGACATATGGTTTACATGAGATATATACGCTTTTTCAGACAGATTATCTTCCAATCGTCCGACTACAATTTCATTTGCCTCTGGTTTGATTCTGACCACAAATGCCGGATACCCTAAAGCCAAATTTAATCCTTTACGCTGTCCTACCGTATAATGAATGATCCCCTTATGTCTGCCGAGCACATGCCCTTGCATATCTACAAAATTACCCGGCTCGGATTTCGCGCCCTTAGCCTCTTCTATATAGGATGCGTAATCGCCATCCGTCACAAAACAAATCTCCATACTGTCCGGTTTATGCGCCACCCTTCTGGCGTCTTCCACGGCGCTCAGTCCGCAGCATCCAGCTTCTGATTCCTGTTTTTGCTGCTCTTCATCCTGCCAAATGTGCATTGTCACACCGATTACGCGATATCCCTGCTTCTTTAATAAATAAGCCGCCACCGACGAATCTACTCCGCCGGACATACCCACAACCACGGTCTTCTGCTCACTCATTCCGCTACCTCTCGCCTTTCTTCAGCATCTCATCGTACAAATAATTTGCAGCAACGATCCGCTGCTCAAATCCACACCTTTTATTTTGCCAATTCCAACATTCTGCTAAGCGGTTTAGCTGCCTTCATACGCAGTTGCTCATCTATTTCCACCATCGGTTCCAGCGTCTCCAAGGCATGCAATACTTTTTCCAATGAGATCTTTTTCATGTTCGGGCAGAATTGGCGGTGTCCCACAGAATAAAACTTTTTATTAGGGTTCTTCAATTGCAGTTCATAAAAAATCCCCATCTCTGTACATATAATGAATTCTTTTGCCTCCGACAGTTCTGCAAAACTTAATATTTCAGAAGCGCTTCCAATAAAATCCGAGATCTCCAGTACATTCTCCCTGCACTCTGGATGCGCCAACACAAGCGCTTCCGGATGCAGATCTTTCGCATGTAACAATTCTTCTTTATAAATACTTGTATGCACATGGCAAAATCCATCATTTAAAATAAAATTCTTCTCTGGAATCTGACTGGCAATATAACGTCCAAGATTTTCATCCGGTATAAAGAAAATGTCCCTATTCGGCAATGCCTGAATCACCCGTAATGCATTAGAGCTAGTCACGCAGACATCCGAATGCGCCTTAATCTCTGCCGTGGAATTGACATAACAGACAACTGCGACATCCGTATATTCCTGGCGGATCTCCGCAATCCGATCAATATCTGCCATATGCGCCATCGGACAGTCAGCGGCGCCATCTGCCATAACTACATGCTTGTCCGGATTAAGTATTTTCGCACTCTCCCCCATAAAAGATACGCCGCAAAATAAAATATTTTTCTCGGTTATCTCTGTTGCTTTTTTTGCTAAAAAATACGAATCTCCCACAAAATCAGCCAACGCCTGCACTTCACCATCTATATAATAGTGAGCCAGTATCGCAACATCTTTCTCCCGCTTTAATTTCCCAATCTGTTTTTTTATGCTATCCTCCATAACTTATCTCCTTGTATCATAAACACATGTACCTTTATTTTCTCACAATTAGCTTTATCGCATTTTTCCTCTAGTTGATATCCTCATAAAAACCTCCCTGCAGACAAGCTCCCACATAGATATTATACTATTCATATAGGACGAATCAAATTACTTGTTTTCTATAACCTGTAATAGATTTTGCCTATTTCACATGATAAATTTAACGATTGCTTCCAAAACAGAGGCGCTGCAATACAAGCTTTGAAATACCGGAGACAGAACTTTTCATTCCATCTCCGGTTTTCGTCCGTCTTTCTTTATTTCTGCACCCGCAAAGACTCATGGTTATCCATTTGGCTAAAATATTGTGAAATCTTTTCCAATGCCTCTTCCACAGAAACGCTAACATCAAAAGCTGAAATAGCTCTCCGCTCTAATTGCTTTTGTATATGAAATCCAATTTTCTTACAGACAACGCACCGGCAGTCCGATATTAGTTCTACCTTTTCAGATGCTTCTCCGGCGCCGCATCCGCCTCCTGTACCGCCGCCGCAACCGCCTTCCTTTTTGCAGCCAGCCGCTATGGATACGCCATTGTTATCTGTTTCCTCCTTGCGAAAAGTTCTTTCTTCCAGCCTTCTACATGTACCGTCTGCCACTTCGTATATAATAAATCTTTTTGCAGCCCCAAAGGTTTCATCGATCTGTATTCCATCCGAGGATGCAACCGCAATTTTATACGACATATTTCCCGACCTCCCGTTAATTAAACCTTTGAACGGCTACTGTATAGATATCCTCGATCAGCCGGATGCCTCCTGTATAGCCTGCATAGAAATCATCCAGTACCACTTTATCCTGTACCGGCCATGCAATATTTAAGTAATTTCCTTCCAGGCTTTCAGTAAGCTCCTTTTCATAATAGCTTCCGAGGATCAGCGGATATCCGTGATAATCATGCTCTTTGATCTGCTCATGGATCTTATAGCTGTCCGTTTCAAAGACGGCCTCCGCCTCCAGTCCGTAATTTAGCTTTTTAAATTCCTCTGTAATCGTTTTCCGGTACTGTTTTGGCGTATCATCCACGATAAACTGTTTGGCGGGTACAAGTCCCAAGTCATTTGCCAAAAACTTTGTGATACCGAGGGCGTACTGCGCATCTGCAACAACGGAAAACTGCTTGTTGATCACGCGGTTTTCCAAGAAAAGGTCGGCGTAGCGTTCGATCAGATAATAATAATAGTTCTCATGCTCGCCTATGGCGCTCTCCACCTTTTTTTCATCCACTCCTGCAAATGCTCCAACCTCCCGCAGAAACTTACTTGTCTCAAATGCGCCAATAGGAAGCGTAGGAAGATGAAACCATGGAAGTCCCAGTTTTTTCTCCATTTTCTTCATATTTCCCACAGAAACCCATGGGGAAACCAACAAGTTAAACTCCGCCTTCGGGATTTTGTTGATCTGATCGATCCCTCTGTTATATCCGAAAATCGTATTCGGCGTAAGCCCAATTTCCGCAATCAGTTTCTCCAGTTCCCTGATATTTCCAAGCCAGAATAAATCCTGATAAGGAACGTCCGCCCAGATATTGACCAGGCCCTTTTCCCTTTCTTCTGATTTTTCCAAATACTGGTCGATAATGGCGTCGATCACCTGCTCGTGCCCGATATAGTTGTTGCCCTTAAATCCCGCTGTCGATGCGTAGATGACAGGCTTTTCGGCATTTTCAAAACGGCTCACGACCTCGCCGGTATCGTCGCCTACAATTTCCGGAATACAGCCTGTCAGCACCACATACAAATCCGCATCGATTACCTTTAAGGCGTTTTCGATCGTTGTTTCCAGCTTTTTTACGCCGCCAAATACCACATCCTTCTCATTGATGCTGGTACAAGGAAAAATATTAGGCGAAAAATATCCGGAACTTCCCGTAGAGTCCGATAGCTTCTGCGCACACCCCGGACCGGAATGCAATACCGGTATCGCCCTTGTGATTGCCTGTACAGTCTGCATTGCTCCCAAAGCACATTTATATCTTTGTTTATCTAATAATTTTGCCATTCTTACGCCTCCATTCTTTTAGGAGGCGTTGCCTCCAAAAATTTATCTACATTCTGCTCGTACCACCAGTCTGTATAAGGCAGCTTTACCCGTTTTGCCAGATTCTGTTCAAAACTCCTGTTGCGTATCGCATCCAGAATCGTGCGGGCAAATTCCAGCGTATGCTTATATCCGAAAATCATATATTCATCCGCCACGTAAACTGCCGGAGTACCATTTTTGATTGCCCAGACGGTAGAGCCCGGATGTCTGGAAAGATATAGATCAGGCTGGTACTTATGTAAAATGTTCATAACTTCAAAGTTCTGCTGGTCGGCAACGCTTGCCTCAAAGTCGATGTCATTGTCCAGGAGATATTTCATGGACGGCGGAACGTCTCCGTTTTCGTATTTCTTGTCATAATGCCATGCCAATGCCCATACAACCTCTATGCCAAGTTCATTCAGCACCCTTGAAACCTCGAAAGTATATCCCGGCCCCATACCAATGACTGTTCTTAACCCTTTCAGTTCTTTCTTGATTTCCTCGATCTGCGGCAGGTAGATTGCACGCTGCTCTTCAATATATTTCTCTATTTTTTCGCTTCTGCCCGTCACCTTGCCAATCTCACGCAGCCATGTTTCAAAACCCACAATGCCGCACTGGTTGATGCTTCTCACATAAGGCACGCCATATTTTTCCTCCAGCGCGTTTCCCAGATAATTTCCCAGCGTACCGCAGATACAGGTAGTCGCAAGGGATTCCGAAATGTGCGACAGTTCCTCCACCGTAGAGTTGCAATAAAGGAAAACCGGTTCCAAATCAAATTCCCGGAACATCTCCATAATTTCCGGTCTTGCACTCTCATAGAAATTCTTGAAATTGATGGTGTTCCTCTTCTCCTTCGGCGGCTGTACGATCGAACTTAACACGGCATGGTCGGCAATATCAAAGCCGGTTGCCCAGATGCGGGACTTGAATCCCTCGCAGTGGACTGCCACAACCGGAACATCGATTTCATCCCGAACTTCATCTGCCACGCTGTCAATATCCTCACCAATAATACCCGTTGCACAGGAACTGGTAACAAAAATTGCTTTTGGCGAATACCTTTTATTCACTTCCAGTATAATCTTGCGCAAAGATTCCGCAGAACCAAAAATCGTATCCTTTTCATTCATATCCGTGCCGACATATACCGTATCGTTGGTAACGCCGCGTTTCTTTGCCATAACTTTATCCAGGTAATATGCCGATGCGCTTGCCACAGAACATCCTGCCGGTCCATGATGAATGATCGCCACATCTCGGATTGCAGATAACTGCCCCAATGCACAGCTTGAAAGGCAGGTGCTGGACTGCGAAAAGCATCTGGAACATCCTTTTAATGTTCCGCACTCGCTTTGCGATGCCAAATCGCTCAGCGAACCGATGTAACCGGTGATAGAACCAATGCGGTTTTCTCTTGTCGCCACATTGGAATTTTCTAAATTGAATGCCATAATTTACCTCCTCTTCTATCCTGAATATTCTTCATTAAACAAGTTGGTGGACAGGTAACGAAGCCCTGTATCCGGCAGCACCGCCACGATGGTTTTCCCTGCGTTTTCCGGTCTCTTTGCAAGCTGTGCCGCCGCATGGATGGCGGCTCCGGAAGACGTGCCTATCAAAATTCCATCCGTTTTTGCCACTTCTCTGGCAGCCCTGTATGCTTCAATCGCCTCCACCTCAAACTTCTCATCGTAAATATGCAGATCCATGGTTGCCGGAACTCTTTCTGCCGGAACCCCTTCAAACGGATGCACGCCTGTTATTTCCTCCGGTTCGGGATTCTCATCGCTTGGCAGGGAATTTTCTCCCGGCTGAATGGCTGCAATCTTTATAGCCGGATTCTTTGACTTCAAATACTTGCCGGCGCCGGACACCGTTCCGCCCGTTCCTACATTTGCCACCAAAATATCCACTTTACCATCGGTATCTTCCCATATCTCAGGTCCTGTAGTTGCCTCATGGATAGCCGGATTCGACGGATTCGACGTCTGATCTGCAAAGAAAATATTTCTTTCTTTGGAAAGCACTTCTTCTTTCAGCGCCTTAATCGCAGCCACAAAATCCCCGCCCGTCTCTTCCAGCACTTTCGCAACTGCCGGTTCTTCGGAAAGTTTGATTGCCTCCCCGCCAAAAGCCCTGATGACCTGATACCGTTCGCGGCTTACCTGATCCTGTATGTAAACGCGGAATTTATAGCCTTTTGCCGCAGCGATCGCCGCCAGTCCGATTCCTGTATTGCCGCTGGTCGTTTCCACGATCGTGTAACCCGGCTTTAACAGTCCCCTTTTTTCCGCATCCTCCACCATTGCCAGGGCAATTCTGTCCTTTACGCTCTGATTCGGGTTATAATATTCCAGTTTCACAAGGATTTTTGCCTTTAGCTCGTGCTTTTTCTCATAATTTTTGATCTCAAGAAGCGGCGTCTTTCCGACAAGCTCTGTAATCGATCCATAAATCTTTGCCATAATCATTGACCTCCATCTTAAATGTGGTAATCGTCCGCCGAGTCCATCAGGCCGAACTCAAGAAGAATTTCCTCCAACCTCTCCTGCGTCATCGGCGTAGGAATGTCAAACTTAGTATTGTCAATAACCGCCTGTGCAAGATTGCGGTATTCCTGCGCCTGATTGGAGTCCGGCTTATATTCAATGACGGTTTTCTTGTTGATCTCCGCCCGCTGCACAATGTTGTCACGCGGCACAAAGTACAAAAGCTGCGTGCCAAGTTCCTTCGAAAAAGCGCGCAAAAGATCTAACTCCCTGTCTACATTCCTGCTGTTGCAGATAATGCCGCCAAGCCTGACGCCGCCGGTTTTTGCGTAGCGCTTAATACCCTTTGCGATGTTGTTTGCCGCATATAACGCCATCATCTCTCCGCTGGCAACGATGTAAATTTCCTTTGCTTTCCCCTCTCGGATCGGCATTGCAAAGCCGCCGCAGACGACATCGCCTAATACATCGTAAAATACATAATCCAAGTCCTCTGTATATGCGCCTAAGTTTTCCAGCATATTGATGGAGGTAATAATACCCCGCCCCGCACAGCCTACGCCCGGCTCCGGCCCGCCGGATTCCACGCATCTGGTTCCGCCAAATCCCTCTCTCATAATTCTGTCGAGTTCAATGTCTTCGCCCTCATCCCGAATGGTGTCCAAAACGGTCTTCTGCGCCAGTCCGCCGAGCAGAAGCCTTGTAGAATCCGCCTTCGGATCGCAGCCTACCACCATGACTTTTTTCCCATGTTCGACGAGTCCCGCTGTCAGGTTCTGCGTAGTGGTCGATTTTCCAATACCGCCCTTTCCATAGATTGCAATCTGTCTTATTTCTGCCATTGTTCTTTTTTTCCTTTCAAAATAAATTTTGTAATTGTTCATATGCGATCAGCTTATCCAGCGGCTGTTCCTTTACTGATTTATCCATGCGAAAATGTTTCCTTTACATTTAATCTCCGTTGGTAAATCCGATCGCCGTACTCCGATTTCCCCGGAACGCCGACCGCATCGGCTCTGCAGTGCTGGCAATGCCTGAATACGTCTATATACTTAGAAGCTCTGGTTCGCGCCGCGTCAATCTGTGCACAGTCGGGAGCTTTCTGATCAGCCAGTTCATACTGCGGAATCAGGGGGATAATATTATAAATGCTTGCGCCCGCCTCTTTGACGGTTTTTGCGATTTCCTCGATGTGTTCCCCGTTTATTTCCGGAACAAGCACCGTATTTATTTTGATTGCGATACCTGCAGCCGCAACTTTTTTGATGCCCTTTAACTGATTCTCTATGAGAATTTCCGCCCCTTCTATGCCCTCGTATTTTCTGCCGTGATAAATAATATATTTATTCAGCTTCGCGAGGATCTCCGGTTTTACCGCATTCACCGTAACCGTCAGGGAGTCGATTCCTAGATCGATCGCTTCATCCGCCCTTTCATGCAAAAGCAGTCCGTTTGTGCTCATGCATTTGATGAGATTCGGAAATTTTTCTTTGATCTTCCGGAAAGTTTCCAGGGCATAATCCGTAGCAAGCGTATCTCCCGGCCCCGCAATGCCGGCAACTGTAATTTCCGGACATATGGCTAACGCTTTTTCCAGAATTTCCAGGCTTTCATCCGGCGTTATCACTTTTGAGGTCACTCCCGGCCGTTCCTCCACATCATTAACCGCCCTGTCGCAAAAACGGCAGGCAATGTTACATCCCGGACTAACCGGAAGATGAATCCGTCCCGCATTATTTTTATGACCGCCAAAACACGGATGGGCGTTTTGCAAGTCCTGATATGTATTTCTCATACTGCACCTTCTTTCACCAGCATCAAAAAAAACCAGAGGTCGTTCATTGATTATATTGCGCCAGCCGCGGCCGCAAAGCGGCATATTTCCATATGCGTCTGTGCAAATCAATTCAAAACCTCTGGTTTTCCAGTCAGTCTTTTATTCTGAATTTTTCCGTTTTATCCATTTGGATAATTTTACCATCCTGAATAATAAGCGTGATGCTGCCATATTTCATATCGCTTAACAGTTCTTCAAGAGCGCCTAAATGCGAACCGCCCAAAACCTGCTTTCTTTTGGTTTCTTTCATTCACATCCGCCTCCAATCCGGACAAAATCCGTCTGCTTAATTATTATTGAACAATGGAGTAGACAGATATCGATCGCCAGAGTCAGGAAGCAATGCTACGATCGTCTTTCCCTTATTTTCCAGTCTGTTTGCAAGAATCGCCGCCGCCTTAAGCGCAGCGCCGGAAGATATCCCCACAAGGATTCCTTCGCTAACTGCAAACGCCTTGCCTTCTGCAAATGCATCCTCATTCTCAATCGCAATAATTTCATCATATACTTCCGTATTGAGAACTTCCGGGACAAATCCTGCGCCAATTCCCTGTATCTTATGCGCCCCCGGAGTTCCCTTTGACAAAACGGGGCTTCCCGCCGGCTCGACCGCCACGATTTTTACATCCGGATTCTTTTCTTTTAAGTATTCGCCAACGCCCGTGATGGTTCCGCCTGTTCCTACACCGGCCACAAAAACGTCCACCTTGCCCCCGGTCTGTTCCCAGATTTCCGGTCCTGTTGTAGCCTTATGCACCGCCGGGTTCGCCGGATTCACAAACTGTCCTAAGATAACTGCTCCGTCAATTTCCTTGGAGAGCTCTTCTGCTTTTGCAATAGCCCCCTTCATTCCTTTGGCTCCTTCTGTGAGCACCAGCTCCGCACCATATGCTTTCAGAAGATTTCTCCTCTCCACGCTCATGGTATCCGGCAGGGTAAGGATTGCCCGGTATCCCTTTGCCGCTGCAACAGCGGCAAGACCGATTCCCGTATTCCCGCTGGTAGGCTCAATAATGGTCGATCCCTCTTTTAAAATGCCTTTCTTTTCCGCATCCTCAATCATTGCCAATGCAATGCGGTCCTTCACAGAACCCGCCGGATTGAGGTATTCCAGCTTTGCAAGAATTTCAGCATCTGCGACGCCTGCCTTCTTCGCATATCCATTCAGTTTCAGTATCGGAGTTTTCCCGATTAACTCCAGCGCGCTTTCTTTAATCTGACTCATAATGATTACCTCCATAAAATTAATATTTTTTTGATCGCTCTGCTAACATCCTTCAATTTCATAAAAAAAACAGCCGCCATGTGTTTATGGCAGCTGCCGGTTTTATGTTCCGTAAGCAGGGTGCATCATACACATGAAAAGCAAACCGTATTTATATATACAGTATGACAGCAGCAACAATTATTATTTCTTTTATTCACTACCATATTATTTGTTTTCATATGAATTGCTCCTTTCTTAATTCCTATTTACTGAATAGGCTTTATATGTTTTTTTCTATGCTACACATTATACTTTTTCAAATTTGCCTTGTCAATAGATTTTCGTAATCCGGGTGATAGATTATTCCTTTTACGCATAATAGATATTGCCTATAGCTTGGAATGAGCCCGGCATATTCTTAAAAAGTATTCATGCAGCCTGGTACATTCTGTAACCTCCGGATGAAAGGAAACGCCGATCTGGTTATGGTATTTTACCCCAACGATATTTCCATCCGCCCTTGCGATAATTTCTGTATCCGCCCCTACGCTTTCTATCAAAGGGGCTCGGATAAACGCCATAGGAATTTTGCCCACTCCGGTTACTTCCTCTTCCGTATAAAAACTGCCAAGCTGCCTTCCGTAAGCATTACGTCTTACTGTGACGGGAAGGGTTCCAAAATAAGTATTTTCATCATTTGAGAGCTTCCTTGCCAGAAGGATCAATCCGGCGCAAGTTCCCAGTACCGGAAGCCCTTCTTTTATTTTTTTCTCCAGCGTATCAAATAAATCCAGTTCCTTTAACAGCTTTCCCATAACCGTGCTTTCCCCGCCCGGCAGGATCAAACCGTCAAATTCCTGTTCCAAATCTCTTTTCTGCCGTATTTCAAAACTCTCTGTTCCTAACAGCGACAGCATTTTTTCATGCTCTATAAACGCTCCCTGCACAGACAGTACCGCTATTTTCATTTTTTATTTTCCCCTTTCAGCCATGAGAAGAGCTATTTCCTGTTCATTGATTCCTACCATAGCTTCCCCAAGGTCCTCTGACAGTTCTGCCAAAAGCTTTGCGTCATTAAAATTGGTAACCGCCTTTACAATCGCTGCAGCACGTTTCTTTGGATCACCCGACTTAAAAATGCCTGATCCTACAAATACGCCTTCTGCTCCAAGCTGCATCATCAGCGCCGCATCTGCGGGCGTCGCAACTCCTCCCGCTGCAAAGTTCACGACTGGCAGCCTGCTATTTTCATGGACATATTTCACAAGGCCATAAGGAACCTCCAGTTCCTTTGCCGCCTGAAATAATTCATCCTCCCGCATGGACGTAAGCCTCGCAATTTCCTGATTCATCTTGCGCATATGGCGCACAGCCTGCACCACGTCTCCTGTTCCCGGCTCTCCCTTGGTACGAATCATAGAAGCCCCTTCGTTAATCCTCCGCAATGCTTCACCCAAATCTTTTGCCCCGCATACAAAAGGAACTTTAAATCCCGTTTTGTCAATATGATATACATCGTCCGCAGGCGACAAAACTTCACTCTCGTCAATATAATCGATCTCTATCGCCTCCAAAATTTGCGCCTCTGCAAAATGCCCTATCCTGCATTTAGCCATAACGGGAATGGAAACGGCTTCCTGTATTCCTTTTATCATTTTCGGGTCGCTCATGCGGGAAACGCCGCCTGCCGCCCTGATGTCTGCAGGTATCCTCTCTAATGCCATGACCGCGCAAGCTCCTGCTTCCTCCGCGATCTTTGCCTGCTCCGGCGTGGTTACATCCATAATGACGCCGCCCTTTAACATTTGCGCTAATTCTTTGTTTAATTCATATCTGTTTTCGTTCATTTTTGCATCCTCCTACTAAAATATTTTACTGTAATGCCTTTCTGATTCTTTCCAATGCTTCTGACAGCACGCTCCGGGGACAGGCGGCATTGATTCTCTGGAACCCGCTTCCGCTCTCCCCAAATATTTTTCCGCTGTCAAGCCACAGCTTTGCCTTATGTACTATCAGCTTCTCCAGTTCCTCCGCACTAAGTCCGGTTCCTCTGAAATCAAGCCATACAAGGTAGGTTCCTTCATGTTCCGCCATACGCACGCCATGGAGATTTGCTTCTACATACCTTTTGGTGAATTCTATGTTATCCGCCACATAGGAAAGCATTGCCTGATACCACTCTTCGCCCTTACTGTATGCGGCTTCACATGCAACAAGCCCCATAACGCCAAGCTGGCTCGTGCCCGCCGCATCCAATTCCTTGCGAAACTTACGCCTTAACTCGCGATTCGGTATAAAAATGTTTGACATCGCCATACCAGCAAGGTTAAAGGTTTTGCTTGGCGAGGTACAGACAATGCTGATATCCTCATATTCTTTTTTCAAATTTGCAAAAACAAGATGTTTTCCTTTAAACACAAAATCCTGATGGATCTCATCACTGACGACAATGACGCGATTCTTCACGCAGATATCCCCCAGCTTTGTCAGTTCCTCCCTTGTCCAGACTCTTCCCACCGGATTGTGCGGGCTGCATAAGAAAAACAGCTTGATCCGTTCTTCCGCAATCTTTTTTTCAAAATCGTCAAAATCAATATGGTAACGGTTATCCTCTCCCAGATATAACGTGCTGCTTACCGCTTTCCTTCCATTGTCTTCTATCACTTCTGAAAATGGATAATATACCGGCAATTGGATCAGCACGCCATCTCCCGGTTCTGTATATGCTTTTACTGCCATTGCCAGCGCAAATACAACTCCCGGCGTTTTGACCAGCCAATCTTCCCGCACCTCCCAGTCATGATGTTTTTTCATCCACGCCCTTATGATCTCAAAATATGGCTTCTGAACCTCGCTATATCCGAAAATCCCATGTCTTGCCCGCTCTACAAGCGCATCCTCGACATAAGAAGAGGTTTTAAAATCCATATCCGCCACCCACAGAGGCAGCGCATCCTCCGGCATTCCACGCCTCTCTGCAAAATCATATTTCAGGCATCTTGTACCTCTTCTGTTTATAACGCTGTTAAAATCAAGATTTCTTTCTGCCATGTAATTCACCTTCTATCTCACGAAAAACTGTATCCAGTTCATCCAGCAAATCTTTTACATCCTCAATTCCAACAGAAAGCCTGAGCGTGTTTTCTGTAATCCCGTTTCTTTCCCTGACCTCTTCCGGCACGTCTGCATGCGTCTGTGTCGTCGGATATGTGATCAGCGTTTCTACGCCTCCAAGACTTTCTGCAAACTTGATCATGCGGACTTTCTCTAAGACCGCCAATGCAAATTCCCGGCTTTCAAGCTTGAATGTGATCATCGCCCCAAATCCTCTTGCCTGCTTTTTCATGATCCCATATCCCGGATGCGTGGGAAGCCCCGGATAGATGACTTCCGTCACTGCATTCTGTTCCTTTAACCAATTTGCTATGGCGATCGCATTTTGCTGCGACTTCTCCATACGGACGCCAAGCGTCTTGATCCCGCGCAGAACGAGCCAGCTGTCAAACGGTGCAAGTCCCGCTCCTGTCGTCTTTATCAAAAAACGGAACTTCTCACTGATGTCTTTTCTGTTTGTTACCAGGAAACCAGCCAGCGTATCATTATGGCCGCCAAGATATTTCGTCCCGCTATGCACCACAATATCCGCTCCCAGATCCAACGGGTTCTGAAAATACGGAGAAAGAAAGGTATTGTCAACAATCAAAAGCAAATGATGCTTTTTTGCTATTTTCCCAAGCGCCTCTATATCGGTCACGTTCATCATGGGATTCGTGGGAGTCTCAATATAGATCGCCTTTGTATTTTCGTTAATATAACTCTCCACATCTTCTTTATAACAATCAATACTTGAAAATGCGATTCCGTTTTTTTCCGATACATTATGAAAAAACCTTATGCTCCCTCCATAAAGGTCTGCATCCGCGATCAAATGGTCCCCCGGAGAAAAAATCTCCATCATCAAAGCAATTGCCGCCATCCCTGTTGAAAATGCCAATGCATCGATTCCATTTTCCAGCGCCGCCACTACTTTTTCCAAATGCTCCCTCGTAGGGTTCTGCAGCCTGCTGTAATCATACCCCGTGCTTTTACCCACGCCAGGATGCGCATAGGTTGCGGTTTGGTAGATCGGATAGCTCACCGCCCCATAATTGCTGCCGCGCCCCTCTTCTTCTTCCAAATGCAGACATTTTGTTTCAATTCCTCTCGCCATAACGTTCCCTCCTTTTTGGCATACAGGCATACCCGCTGATCAGCTTAAATATCGATCTTTGTATTTTGCTATTTCCTCCAGATATTTCTGCCCTATCGCACTTAATGGCGCGTCCTTTCTTGATATATATCCGATCGTCATCCGTTCGTCTGACCTCAGTTTTACGGCGCAATAATCCTTTCCATTCAAATCTTCGCATATGATGCCGGAGCATAGGGTAAATCCGTTCAGTCCGACCATGAGGTTTAACAATGTGGCCCTGTCGTTGGCGCGTATAAACCTTTTGTACTGATAGGTGCTTAAAACCTCTTCTGCAAAGTAGAATGAATTGTGTTCCCCCTGTGCAAATCCAAGACACGGGTACTCATCCAGCTCCTCTAACGCTATTTCATCCCTTTCTGCCAGCGGATGCCCTTTCCACATGTATACATATACGCTGCATTCCAGCAAAGGCTCAAACCGCAATCCATACTCCGCAAACAGCTTATTTAATACATTCCTGTTAAAATCATTCAGATATAGGATGCCGACCTCGCTTTTGCGGTTCTTGACATTCTCAATGACCTCGTACGTTTTCGTTTCATGCACCTCAAATTCATACTCATCCATTCCGTACTGCTTCACAAGCTCCACAAACGCATTGACCGCAAACGTGTAGTGCTGCATGGATACGCTAAAGGTCTTTTTTACCTCCGTCTGTGAAATATATTTTGCATCCAGAAGTTCATACTGTTCCATCACGGATTTTGCATATCCGATAAATTCCGCGCCTTTCGCGGTTAGCATAATACCGTTTTTAGACCGTATAAATATGTCAAATCCTATTTCCCTTTCCAACGAGCGGATTGCCGAGGAAAGGCTTGGCTGGGATATAAACAGCACCTTTGCAGCGTCATTCAATGAATTCTGGCCTGATACCGTAATCACATATTTTAACTGAACCAACGTCATTTTCTGTTCTCCTATAATTCCTATTAAAAGAGTATGTTAATAAATTCTACCACAAAATAAATTCAAAAACAACTTCTGTATCATTCCTTTTTCCTTGAACCGGTTATAGTTTTTAACAATATGAAAAGCAGCCGGATCGCTGCTTTTCTTTTTTCGCCTTTATTCATATACTGGCTATTTGATTTTTGCCCCGGCGCCGGCTCTTTTTCCGTATTATCCAAAAGCTGAAATCTTTCCTCTGCCCTCCCGTCATCTCAGAACAAAGGAATCTGCCGTCTGTTTAAGGCTGTGTGCGCATTCATTGAGCTGCTGGCTGATAACCGTATTTTCACCTGCGCTCGACGCATTATTTTCTACGCTCTCTGCAACATCCTTTAACTCATCATTGACATTTTCAATCGCCTTTTGCTGATTTTCCACATATTCCACGATCTCATCAATATGCTGCTTGGACTGGACGGAATCGTTCATCCCCTGTTGAATCGTCAGAGACGTTGCCTCGACCAGCTTCTTTCCCTCGGAAACAGCCAATTGGGATTCCGCAATCAGCTTATCAATATTTTCACTTGCCTGTGCGCTTGACGCGGCAAGCGAACCGATTTGATCCGCAACGACGGCAAAGCCTTTTCCTGTCTCACCGGCGCGGGCTGCTTCAATCGAGGCATTCAATGCAAGCATATTCGTCTGACCCGCAATGCCTTTAATCGTCTCCACAAAACCAGCAATCTCATCATAGCATTGATAAATGCTGTCCATCGCAGCTACCAGATCCGTCATCTCGCGATTGCCTTCTTCCAGATGCTCTTTTGTCATCTCCGCCGTGTCGCAGACAAATAGGGCGCGCTCCGTAATCTGCTTTGTCTGCTCCGTCAGCCGTACCATATCTTCCGAAACATTGGCAACCGCCTCATTCTGCATGGATGCGCTCTGCGCGACGCCCTCCGTCGTCTTTCCCAACTGATCTGCAAATTCCAGTACGCTATTTGCCTCTGTGCTGATCTGCCGGAATGATTCATTCAGGTCGTTTACTATGCTCTCGAGCGCCTCCTTAATCTGCACGTAGCTCCCCTTAAATTCGCCGTCAATCGTAACAGTCAGATTTTTATCCGAAATTGCCGTAACCGTATTTGAAATACTATCAATATAAAATTTCAGGCTTGTAATGGTTTCGTTGATGGAGTCGGTCAGCTTTTCGATTTCCTCCGAATTCTTCTCCTCATCGAATACCACAGACAGATCGCCCTGCGCAACCTGCGCCATTTTGCCGCTGATGGACTCTAACGGCTGGAACAGCACGCTGATTTTTTTATGGACGCCTTTTTTGGTAACAGAAGTTGTCACAAAGTAAATCACGATATTGAAACAGATGATCAGGGCAAAGAATAGCAATATGGAGTACAATGGCCTTATGGAAATCACCTTCCATCCCGTCACTTTGGAAGTATTTCCGATTCCGAGCTTCAGGCCCCCCTGATAATCCCAGAAAAGCTTCGTCGCCATATCTTCCTTTACAAAAGATTCATATCTTCCCTTATTCACATTCTCTACCGTAGGCGTAGCGTCCACGCTCATGGAATATTCTTTATTCGGATGTACAAGAATCATTCCGCTTGCACTCGTCAAAAATATATAGCTGCTTGCCGAATAGCTTTCTTCAATCAGGGAAATAAGATTGTCCATATACATATCCATGCCCACTACGCCCGCTACTTTACCGTCACGGTAAGTTGCCGTGGACAGCGTAATACAGATTCCTCCCGTCTGTAAATCCGCATAAGGATCGGAAATATAGACCTCTCCCGGCCTCTCCTGCGCTCCCTTATACCAGTCGCGCTCCATTACAATAAAATCATCCGGCGGCTGCCAGCCTCCGCTCATGATCGTAATATTCTCATCATAACAGCTGTAAACTGCTGAAATCTGGTCATCCATCGTAACCATAGAATCCACATAGCTCTGTATATCGGCTTGATCGACAAGAGTACCGCTGCTGATTCCGGATGCGATTACCTGCAGCATACTCACCTTGCTCTGCATCGCGCGGTCAATTTCCCCCGTGTATTCCATCGCAGAGCTGCGATTATCCTTTTGTATGTACATGGCCGCAAAGCAGCTGCCAATCAAAATAGATTCCAGGCATACGATAATAAGCGCGCGGCGCAAACCCTTGATAAACGACCGTCCGATTCTGCTGCTCAATCCTTCTTTTGCCACTGTCTTCTTTGTATCCATGCTCATTGTTTTCCACCTCTCATTCGTAATTCCGATTTATAGTTGCAAAGTTTGAAACGCCGTCATACCTTGAAAGACGCCACTGTCTGATTCAGCTGCTCGCTCAGACGGAATAATTCCTCCATTTTCGCCAGAACGGCGCCTGCATTGTCATCCGAACTCTGCGCTGACTTTTCCATCCCCTGTACATATTCTGTCATTGCCCCCGCCAGCACGGTAATGGCATGAATGGCGTCATTGATTCCAGCCATATTGACGCTCATCTGGCGGGAAGCCTCTCCCAGATCGCCGGAAATACTGCTGTAAAACGCGGCGTCCTTCCTATACATCCCGGCTAGCTCCGTCATATCGCCATAATCTTTCATTACTTTTTCATTCATAAAGCCAAGCAGCTTCTCCGATGTTCCTGACAAAACCGATACGTTTTGCACTACGCTCTCTGTAACCTCGCGTATTTTGTCTACCGCAATTCTGGAGTTATCTGCCAGCTCCCTGATTTCATCGGCAACAACCGCAAATCCTTTTCCCGCGTCGCCCGCTCTTGCCGCCTCAATCGATGCATTCAGCGCCAAAAGATTCGTCTGGGAGCTGATGGAAAGGATTTCCTCCGTCAATGTGTCTATATCCCTCACCTTTTGACTATCCGAAATAGCCCGCTGCAATTCCCCTTTTAATTATACTGAATCAAATGGCCACTGTCAAGAAATTTTGACGCCATCGCGCCTTTTCCGGTTAAATATAGAAGGAAATGCGGCCGTATACTCTGCTGCCATCTGCATATACTACTCATGAGGCATTTATTTATGCGCAGAAAACAGCGCGGGAATGAGGATTTTTATGAGTCTTTTGAAACGGTACGCAATAATCGGAACGGTTTTTGTTCTAATCACAGGATCCATTGCCCATTTTCTATATGGCTGGACTGAAAACAATCATATCGTCGGGCTTTTTACGCCGGTTAACGAATCCATTTGGGAACACATGAAGCTGTTGTTTTTCCCAATGCTGATCTATTCGCTTATAATGATTTTTAAATTCCGCCGAAAATACCCGCATATTACTTCCGCTTTAAGCTTTGGGATTGTGACGGGCGCGCTCCTGATCCCGCTTTTTTACTACGCCTATACTCATATCCTTGGTAAAAATGTTTTTATTTTAGATATTAGCGCGTTCATTTTGAGCGTTGTGATCGCTTTTTGGCTTTCTTATAAACTTACGTTATCCCGCCGGTTGGAATCTTACACGTTTTTACTGGCGCTCCTGGCGTGCATTCTTTTCGCTTGCTTTGCGGTATTCACTTACCACCCGCCGGACGCCGCTATTTTTCAAGATCCGGCAAACTCAAAAAATGGGATGAAGATGGCAAGCGCCTCTTTTCCGTATCAAATCCAGTACATCTTCTTTGGAAGGCATAACTTTTAACGCCCCCTTTTTTGTTGTGATAAGCGAAGCGGCTGCGTTGGCGATTTCCAGCATTTCATAGAGCTTTGAAGAATCCAGCGCATCCAGACCGTTTTCCAGAACCATATTCAGCACGCATGCCATAAAGGTATCTCCGGCTCCGGTCGTTTCAATCGTATCTTTACATAAAAACGAATCGCATTCCGCCCTCTGCGCGCCATTATAATAAGCCCTGCTCCCCATTTTGCCCATTGTGGCGCAAATAAGCGGCGTGTGATATTTTTCACTGATTTTAGCAACGCCCTCATCAATATCCGTCGTACCCGTAAAAAATGCAATCTCATCATCAGATATTTTTAATATATGGCACTGGCTGATTCCATATGCGATCTTTTCTTTTGCCATGTCCAGATTTCTCCACAAGGGCGGGCGCAGATTCGGATCAAAAGAAATCAGCGCCCCCGCCTCCTTCGCGGCCTCCACAGCCATCCTTGTAGCTTTTTCTACTTCCATATCCGTCATGGACAAACTGCCAAAGTGAAAGATCCTTGCATCCTGCAGGATAGAGCGGTCCACCTCCTCCGCCCGAAGCATCATATCTGCACCGGGATTGCGGTAAAATGAGAAGCTCCGGTCCCCGTCAGGAGCGGTATGGACAAATGCAAGCGTGGTAGGAATCTCTTTGTCCATAACCAAATTACTGATATCAATTCCCTGTTCCGCTACTGCCTCGCGAAGCATTTTTCCAAAAGAATCGTCTCCTACCTTCCCTATAAAAGCCGTCTTTTTTCCGAATTTCTGCAGCATGGCAAGGACATTGCAGGGCGCGCCTCCGGGATTTGCCTCAAACATAGGATTCCCCTGTCCGCTCATTCCGTTCATCGTAAAATCGACCAGCAATTCGCCCAATGTGACTGCATCATATTTCTTCATCCTGCATCTCTCCATTTCTGTTATTTTCACAGCCACTCCGCCCCGCATGCGCCAAACCGGCCGGCAAAGCCGCCTGCCGCCGCTTCGCAGCTTTTGTTTTGCTTATGCGCTGCGAATAGCAGCGTTTTTCTTCAAATACATAAAGCTGTAGGCGGGAATATTCACTCCTGACGCTTTCATTGTTTCACCGGATACCATATCGGTATACATCCCATCCACCTCATTGATCCATGCCGTTTTATCGTATTCGCTGAAATTAAAGATTCCGATTATTTTCTCGCCTTCATAATATCTGCCGATACAAAGCACGCTGTCGTCATATGTGTCGATCGTCCATGTGTCCGCCTGGCAGACAAACGCCTTTTCCGTCTTTCTGATTTTTTCCAGTTCGCTCAGCCTATGAAAAATCCTGCCCTCCACGCTGGTTTTATCGTTGATGTTTTCCGCCAGCTTCCAATTCATGGCGCCCCGGTGAATATAGCGGGAATCCGCCATTTTATTTTGAACTTCTTTATAAGTGTAATCATTCACCTGCCCGATCTCATCCCCGCTATAGAGCACGGGAATCCCGGACTGCATAAACATATAGGCATGCAGCATGACGTCCAGCCGGATTGCCCGTTCCATAGCCTCGTCATCCTGCTCAAATCCCGCTTTTTCAATCCCGCACATGGATGCGGTTGTTCCGCAAAAACGGGCGTCCCCCGTTACCGGGTCGGCATTGTAAAGTTCCCCCCGGCTGTTGCTTTCTCCCTCATATCCCTGAAAATAATTATTCAAATACCGTTTATGGGAGCGCTCATCTATCACCTCGCTCTGCAAGGTGGTGTAGTCCAAGCCCCATCCGATATCGTCATGGCACCGCAGATAGTTTAAGAACACATATTCCTTCGGCAGGCCATTCACTATATCAAGCTGCTTCTTTAAGAGGCGCACGTCCCTTGTCGCCACAGTATGCCATGTCGTAGCCATGGTCGTCACATTATAAAGCATATGGCATTCCGGCTTGTCTACCGTGCCGAAATACGGAACAACCTTTTCCGGCTCCATGACGACCTCGCCCAGCAATAATACGCCCGGACAGACGATCTCGCTAATGATGCGCATCATCCTTACAATCGTGTGTACCTGTTTGAGGTTCCGGCAGTTCGTATTCAATTCTTTCCATATATAAGGAACCGCATCGATACGGATCACGTCTATCCCGCGGTTTGCCAGATACAGAAAATTGTACATCATCTCGTTAAATACCCTTGGATTCTTGTAGTTTAAATCCCACTGATACGGATAAAAGGACGTCATTACATAATGTCCGATATCCGGAAGCCATGTGAAATTTCCCGGCGCAGTCGTCGGAAACACCTGCGGAACTGTCTTTTCATACATTTGAGGAATAGAGTCATTGTCAAAAAAGAAATAACGGCTCATATACTCTCCATTTCCCTGACGGGCTTTCCTTGCCCACTCATGCTCCTCCGAAGTATGATTCATCACAAAATCCATGCAGACATTGATATTCTTTTTGCGGCATGCCGCAGTCAGATTTTCCAGTTCTTCCATCGTTCCGAGCCTTTCCTGCACCTTACGGAAGTCAGAAACGGCATAGCCCCCGTCGGACCTTCCTTCCGGCGTATCAAGAAACGGCATCAAATGGATATAGTTCACATTGCTTTTCTCCAGATAATCCAGTTTTTTGGCTACCCCCGCCATATTGCCTGCAAAATTGTCAATATAAAACATCATACCGAGCATATCATTCTGTTGATACCAATCAGTATGCTTTTCCCGCTCTAAATCCCTTTTTTTCAGTTCCCCATTTCTCTCGTCATAAAAGCCATGGAGATTGTCGCACAATTCCGCAAACATAGAGGAATTATCATACAGCTCCATATAAAGCCAGCGCAGCTCGTCGTGATGGCGCGCTAACCGTTTTTCATATATAGATTCTTGTTCCGTCATGTCCTGTTTCAAATTCTGACCTCCTATTTGTCATTTCTCAACGGAGATTATTTTTTCCATCTGTTTAACCGCTCCCGTCTTTATCACATTGCAGGATTTATAATCATCGCTGTTTGCCAGCAGAACAGCCGTCGTCGTACTGTATCCCGCCTTTTTGATCTTTTGGATATCAAATTCCATCAGCTTCTGTCCCGCTTTGACTTTTTCGCCTTCATGTGCGAATAGTTTGAAGCCATCCCCCTTCATCTTTACCGTATCGACTCCGACGTGGATCAGAACCTCCATTCCGCCGGGACCGCTGATGCCAATTGCATGGCGCGTATCTGTCAAAGAGGAAATCTCCCCATTAAAAGGCGCTATGACCTCTCCTTTTTCCGGCTCAATGCCTACGCCATCTCCCAGAATGCCTGAGGCAAACGTCTCATCCGGGATACTCTCCCTCGGAATTACCTTTCCCTGAACCGGAGCATAAAGCGCCAATTCCGCACTTGGGGACGCCTCTTTCCGCGCCGGCGTTTCTTCGGCCGTTGTTTTTTCTGCCGCTGCCCGCTGCGTCTGCGGCGCCTCCTCCTGATATCCGAATATCCATGTAAGGAAAAATGAAACGCCGATCGATATCGCCATCATCAGCACATACTGAACCGGCGATTTTAAGCAGAGGAGGATTCCAAACAAGCCGGTCACGCCCGTTCCGCTGGCGCCGAGCTGCGTAATAGAGGCAAACAGCGCACCGCACGCACCGCCAACACAGCCGCAGATAAAAGGCTTAAAGAAACGCAGGTTGACGCCGAAAATGGCGGGTTCCGTAATACCCATAAACGCGCTGAATGCAGAAGGCAGCGCCATCGACTTCGTTTTTGCATTCTTTGTCTTGACCGCCACGGCAAGCGTTGCCGCACCCTGGGCCAGATTGGCGGCGGACGCCAGAGGCAGCCAGTACGTCAATCCATATTTAGCAAGCTGTCCTACATCAATGATCGTGTACATATGATGGATTCCGGCAACAACAGTCGGGGCATAGAAAGCTCCCATGATAAAGCTTCCGATGCCAAATGGGAGGGCGATCAGCCACTGAATACCATCAATAATGCCATTTTCAACTAATACGAACACCGGACCAATGATCGAGTATGTCAAATACCCTGTTACAAATACACTGACCAGAGGCGTCACGAACAAGTCGAACATTTCCGGCACGATCTTATGTAGTTTCTTTTCAATGAAACACATAACCCAGACCGCAATAATAACCGGAATAACATGACCCTGGTAACCGATTAAATCAATATGGTACAAACCAAACCACACGCTCTGTTTGATATGCACGCCCTCTGTCGCAACAGTCCACGCATTCTGCAAATCAGGATGGATCATCAGCATGCCGATGACCGCGCCCAGATACGGATTGCCGCCAAACGCCTTTGCCGCACTGTACGCAATCAAAATCGGCAGAAATACGTACGCCACATTACTGAACAGGTTGGCAAACACAAACAGGGAACTGTTCGTATCCAGCGATACAAACCCATTATTTACCATAAAGTTCAGCGCTTCCATGATGCCCATCAAAAAACCGCTCGCTACGATCGCGGGAATGATCGGCACGAAAATATCGCCGAGCGTCTTAATGGCGCGCCTGAAAATATTCTGCCGCGCCGCCGCAGCCTGCTTTACGTCTGCTTTTGTAGCCGCAGACAGTCCCGAAACCTGAAGGAATTCATCATAGACCTTATTTACCGTTCCTGTCCCGAGAATAATCTGGAGCTGGCCGGATGCAAAAAATACGCCCTTTACGCCGTCGATTTCCTCCACCGCCTTGCTGTCGCACTTGCTATTATCTGCAATCACCAGACGGAGGCGCGTTGCACAATGTGCTGCCGAAACCAGATTTTCTTTTTTTCCTACTTTTTCGTAAATTTCTTCAGCAACCTTTCTATAATCCATATCGTCCTCCATTACTATGCCGCATGCGGCACATTTTTTTCATAGCGTTATTCTTTTCTTAAAATAACACTTTCATACCGTCATAAGCCGCAATCATTCCATGCTCTTTTGCAAAGCTTTCCAGCTGCTCATGCGTCATTTCGCCATTATGGGAAAAATGGTTAATGACCCTGATCGTGTTTTTATCAATACATCCCCGTTCTTCTAATCTCCTTGCAAATTCAACATCATCCGGCAGCCCCATATGATAGCCGCCAATCTGCTTCTTCCCCATCGTGGCGTCCAAAGAAATCAAATGATACCTGTGATCGAAGATGCATTCCCATGCCTCACCGCTTAAATTTATTCCCGTATCATGCCCATACAGCAGGGACTTTCCATCCCTTTCGATTATATAGATGTAACAGACCTCCCGTTTATCATGATCTGCCGGCACCGGAATAATATGATACCCATCCGCCATAAAATCAGCAAAAGGCTCCAGCCTGATAAATTTAACCGCCTCATCCAGAGGATGTACCTTGAACCTGTCAATCGAAACGGCGTCATAAAACGCCTTTTCTACCGCTTCGTTTCCATATACATTCAGCACTCCCTTTGCATTATGCCCGAAATGCTCATGCCGGTGTACCAGCTCGACCGGAAAGAAATGATCCATATGGGAATGGGAAACCAGCAAATGCCGAACCCGCCCCAGCTCTAACGAATAGTTAAGGGCATGCGCGTACGTATCCGGCGGAAAATCAATCAGGATTTTCCCGTCCACAAGCGACTGCGTTCTGGTCCGAAGCTCTTTTCCTCCGACCTCCCGCGCTCTTCTGCATATTTCACAGTCACAAAAAAGAGCCGGCCATCCTTCTGCTGCCGCAGTACCTAAATATTGTATCTCCATAATTTCCCTCTTTCTTGCATCAAACGCAAAGATCATATTTGATCACATTGATACATGCGGTTCCATCTGTATCAAAAACAATTCCGTCCGCCTCCATCGGCGTATAGAAAACCGAAGACATCACTTTTTCCCCTTCATTTACAAACACCTCAACCGAATAGCGATCCAACAGCAGCCGCAATTTCAAAACTTCCCCCAGGCCGCCTGAAACAAGCGGCTGCGCCGTCATCTTTCTGCGGCAGACCACATCGCGTATCAGACCGGATTGCGTTCTGTCAATTGTCAGGCATTTTCTTATATAGTTATACTGTAAAAGCATTTCATATTCATCATTGTAGGCAAACTGTATTGAAAAATGATGGAAATGAAATTCCGTAATTTCGACCTGTAAATCAATAATCCTTCCGCTAACGCCATCCAGGACCGTCGTTTCCGTTATTTCTTTCCCTATATATTCAACCTTGCTTTTGCGGTATTTCTCTAATTCTCCGACCGGGTTCTGATAAATCTGCCCGTTTTTTATGCTCAATTCCCTTGGAATCGTCATCATCCCGGACCAATCCAGAAAATCATTCATGAATTTCGCGTCCCACGACTGCATCCATCCGACCATAATCCGCCTTCCGTCCGATGTCTGTAACGTCTGCGGCGCGTAAAAATCCAATCCATAGTCCGCGGATGTGATTTTCTCCCGTTCAAACTTATGCGTTGGCCTATCATAGCTTCCGTATAAAAATATGGCGTTATTGCCATTATGGAACTCATATCCCTTTGCTCTCATATTTTGCGGAGAAACCAATAAAATATACGCGTTTCCCAGAGAAAAGAAATCCGGACATTCCCACATCTTCCCATACTCTCCCCTGCTCTGATCCAAAACACTCAAAAACTCCCATTTTTTCAAATCATCCGAACGGTACAAAAGAACCTGGCCGTAGCCGTCCTCTGCGCGGCTGCCAACCACCAGATAATAACCGTCCTCTTCTTTCCAAACCTTAGGATCTCGAAAGTCCTCTTTACTGCTTCCTTCCGGAACATTCTCTCCTGTAATGACAGGATTGCCGGCATATTTGCAATAGTCAATGCCATTCCCTTTTGCGATGCACTGCACCTGACGGTAATCATGGGCGCCATCCTCAAGATAGCGGTCTATAATCCCCGTATAAAACAGTACGTGTTCTCCTGCCGCTTCTATAGCGCTGCCGGAATAACATCCTCCCGCATCGTAACTCTCATCCGGCGCCATTGCCGCCGGCAGATATTCCCACTTGACAAAATCATTGCTTTTACAGTGTCCCCAATGCATCGGGCCCCATACATTACTAAACGGGTGATATTGGAAAAACAGATGATACTCGCCCCGGTAGACAGAAAAACCGTTCGGATCATTCATCCAGCCAACCGGGGAGGACAGATGGTACGCCGGCCTGCTTTCCATGGAAATCTCGGAAATTGCCTTTTGTTCAATTGTTCGTACTTGCTCGAGCTGCGCGCTGTTTATGATTTTTTCCATATCCTTACGCTTCCCTTTTTTATAATTTTCTATACGCAAAATATTTTGCTTTTAAAATGGATAAAAATACTAATTCTAAGTTTTGCCGTCCATAAAAAAAAACGGCGCCAGAACGCAAGTTCTGACGCCGCTTTTTACGCCTCTCATTTTTCTTTTATGCACTTGTTCACATGCTGGTTATTACACTCTTGTACCCGCCCTTCACTGCAGTCCACCAGGCCTTTCAGAAAGCAAAAATGCTGTTCCTTCGGTTTTTCTTCTTTATTTTCTTTCTCCGTCTGCGTGTTCATTTTCTCCAACGGACATTCTTGCGTCCTCATGTTATTGCAATTCTGAATCACGCCGGAATCGCACTCTACAAGTCCTTTCAAGAAACAAAATTTATTTTCCATTCCAATCCCCTCCATTCTTATAGCGAAAGAGCCTCCTGCCGGCATTGATCCCCGGAACGCCTTCAGCTCTTATATCGCACGCTAATCCAAAATTTTTCTGAAATTTCTTACATTTTCCCCAATATCTCCCCGGAATACCTTCGTTCCCGCCACAATGACGTTCGCGCCGGCGTCCAACACTTCCTTTACTGTATCGAGGTTAATGCCTCCATCGACCTCAATATCGACGTCGTACCCGTTTTCATCGATATATTTTCTGAGGCGTTTAATTTTCCCAAATGTATCCCGCCGGATCTTCTGTCCGCCATACCCCGGCTCCACCGTCATGACAAGCACCAT
The DNA here is from genome assembly GCA_947591245.1 of uncultured Lachnospiraceae bacterium. Taxonomy (GTDB): domain Bacteria; phylum Bacillota; class Clostridia; order Lachnospirales; family Lachnospiraceae; genus Eubacterium_F. The sequence continues at coordinate 42,305 of CANQCY010000002.1, forward strand.
GTATACCTTCGGAAGAATCGGCAGAATACAGTCGATATCCGTTCCCGGCTTGATTGATACCGCCGCTTTTTTCCCCAGCTTCAGTATCTCGTCCAGCGTTCCTTCCAAATCCTCACACGCCTCCGCATGAACCGTGATTCCGTCTGCCCCCGCCTCCGCAAAACTGCGGACGTAACGTATTGGCTCCGTCACCATAAGATGCACGTCAAAAAACGTATCCACGCATTTCCGGATTCCAGCCACAACGGGTACGCCAAAAGAAATATTGCGCACAAACATTCCGTCCATAATATCAATATGTATATAATCTGCTCCCGCTTCCGTTACTGCTGCCAGCTCGTCACCAAGCCTTGACACATCCGCCGCAAGTATCGACGGCGACAATTTGTTGCTCATTCTAATCTCCCTTTCGTTCATTGTACCTCTGTTTTTCCCATTCCTTTAATTCATCAAAAATCTGAACATAATTCTCATATCTGACCGCATTGATCTCCCCCGCCTCCAACGCCTCCTTCACGCGGCAGCCCGGCTCATGCGTATGCGTGCATCCGGCAAAACGGCACTGTCCTTCATATGGGATAAACTCTGTGAAATATCGGCTTAATTCCTCTTTTTCCATATCCGGTACGCGCAAAGAGCTGAATCCCGGCGTATCAAACAAGTAGGTATTCTCGCCGACGCAAAAAAGCTCGGAATGTCTCGTCGTATGCTTCCCGCGCCGGATTTTTTCACTTATTTCGCCCGTTCTCGAAGCCGCATCCGGGAAAATCTGATTCAATATGCTGGACTTGCCAACGCCTGACGGCCCTGCCAGCACGGTTGTCTTTCCTTTCAGCAGATCGCGGATTTCATCGATACCGATATTTTCCTTACTGCTGACGGACAGCACCCTGTTCGCGCATTTCCCATATATGCTTACTAGACGTTCTTCCTCTTCACTCGAAACGATGTCTGATTTATTAAAACAAATAATCGTGTCAATCTGTTGTTTTTCCATCATGACCAGAAATCTGTCCAGAAGATTGAGGTTCGGCACAGGGTCCGCCATCGCAAACAGAAGCGCTGCCTGATCTACGTTGGCAACCGCCGGACGCACGAGGCAATTTGTTCTCGGCAGAATATCCTGTACATTTCCTAGCCGTTTTTCCTCCGAAGTCACGCTGATCCGTACGTTATCGCCGACCAGGGGTTTTACTTTGTCCCAGCGGAATCCGCCTTTCGCTTTGCATTCATATAAAATGCCGCCCTCCGCCGTTTCACAATTCACATAGTAAAACCCGGCGATTCCTTTTACAATCTTCCCCTTTAAATCCATCAGTCGGCAACCCTCTTAAATCTAATCGGATAAGTTGCCGCCAGCGCCCCATCCCGGTACACATTGATCTCGCCCGCCGCCGCGCTCTTTCCTGTAACCTCAAGCGCATATGGAAAATCCGGATAGCTCATCGTCGCTCTTTTTACCGTCACATCATTTTCTCCCTCCTGCGACAGCACAAATTCAAATGAAGCTGCCGGATCCGTCTCATACTCAAACGGATTGGCGATCGTTACGGTTCCGACATAGCGGTACGTCTGTTCCTCACCGAGGCTAAGGGTAATATCAACGGATGTGCCTTTTTCCACTTCCTTGTCTGCGGCCACGCTCTGTACGCATACGCGGTTCTTCTGCGTGGTAGAATAATTTTGGGTCTCTTTTCCCAGTTCCAGCCCTTTCTGTTCCAGCGCCCTCCGCGCCTGGCTCCGGGTAAGTCCGAGCAAGTTCGGAACCGTCACCATTTCAGCGCCCTTACTTGGATAGATAATGATTTCCGATCCTTTGTCGGCTTTTTTCCCCGCCGCCGGCTTTGTATAGGCAACCTTTCCAACCGGCTGATTGCTATATACTTCTTCTTCCTGTCTGACCGTAAAGCCTTTCTCCTGAATCATATTGACAGCGTCTGTAATATTTTTTCCGGTCGTATCGGGCACGCTGATCTGCTCCACTCCCGTACTTACAATCACCTCGATCGCATCGCCGTCTTTCATCGCCGTTCCCGCCGGCGGGTTCGTACGGATTACAGAGCCCTTTTTCACCTTATCCGACGCCTCTTCTTTAAATGTGACTTCAAAATCATGATTTTTCAGTTCTATTGCTGCATCATCCTTTAATTGATCCGCATAATCCGGCAAAATAAACGTGTCGTCCGGCTCTTCCATGCTCGGCGCCGGCGTCTCCTGAACATCCGCCACCGCCCCATTGCTGCCATTCTGGTTTTCCGTTCCGTCGTTTGTCGGAATCCCCCACAAACCGATAAACCTGCCAAGCATATAAATAACGACAAGGCCGATAATAATAGCCACTGCGATACTTCCGAACACCAGAGCTTTCTCAAGCTTCGGATCCACATCGGACTTGCCCTCTTCCTCCTCTTCCCTCTCCGCGCCCTTGTCTTCCAGCTCGTCAACCGGGGTAATGCCGCTCCTTGAAGCATGCTTCAAGGTATTCGCATCATCTTTATTGATAACGATCGCCCCCCTATTGCCGTAAAGATTTCCTATCACCCCATAATCGCCGGTCGGATCCTGCAAAAACATTTTCAAATCCGCAATCAGGTCTGACGCGGACGAGTAGCGGAGTTCCGTTTTTTTCTGCATGCATTTATTTACAATATTGCTGAGGCCTTTCGGTATCGTGCCGTCCATCGCCGCCAGCGGTACCGCATCCTCCTGAATATGGGCGAGGGCGATTGCCACCGCGCTCTCCCCGTTAAACGGGAGGCTCCCGCAAAGCATCTCATACATCGTAACGCCAAGCGAATATATATCGCTTTTTTCATCGCTGTATCCTCCCCTCGCCTGCTCGGGAGAGATATAATGCACCGATCCCATCGCGTTTGCCGTAATCGTATTGGAACTTGCCGCCTTGGCTATTCCGAAATCCGTCACTTTCGCCGTCCCGTCTCTCGCAATCAATATATTCTGCGGCTTGACGTCGCGGTGAATAATATTATTGCGATGCGCGGCGTCGAGCCCGTTCGCAATCTGAAGGGAAATCCCCACCGCCTCTTTGACAGTAAGCTTTCCTTTTTCCTCGATATATTTCTTCAACGTGATACCGTCAATCAGTTCCATCACGATATAATACATTCCGTTCTCTTCGCCTACGTCATAAATGCTGACAATATTCGGATGGGACATGCTGGCTACCGCCTGCGCCTCCCCGCGAAATTTCGTGACAAATTTGGTGTCCTCGCTATATTCCTGTTTTAATATCTTAATGGCAACAAAGCGGTTTAAACGATGGCATTTTGCACGAAACACATCTGCCATGCCGCCGCTGCCAACCTTTTCCAATATTTCATACCGGTCGCCAATAATAGTTCCTATATTTACCACCACAAATTCCTCCATTCTGTCAGCGTCATATCCGAACTAAAACAACACTGATATTGTCCTTTCCACCGGCTTCATTTGCCGCCTCTATTAAAATCTCTCCCGCTGTCTTCATATCATCCCTATGATGTTTTATTATCGTTTCGATCTGATCGTCTTCAAGCATATTGGACAAGCCGTCAGAACACAACAAAAGCACGTCCCCTTCATTCACTTCAATTTCAAAACAATCTGCTTTCACTGCACTGCTTGTGCCAAGGGCTCGTGTAATAATATTTTTATTCGGATGCGTACGCATCTCTTCTTTCTGAATCCGTCCGGACTGAACCATTTCTTCTACAAGCGAATGATCCACTGTCACCTGTTTCAGCTTATCTCTGCATGCGTACAGGCGGGAATCGCCTACATTGATAACATAAGCGGTATTCCCAAACACCGCTGCGGCGACAATCGTCGTTCCCATACCATACAACGCCACATTTTGCAGCGAAGCGTCGTATACGGTTTCATTGGCAACGGCTACTGCCTGTTCCAATATCCCGATCGGCGTTACTTTCGTACTTTTTTCAATCTGCGAGACAACTTCCTCCACGCACATCCGTGAGGCGGTATCTCCTGCATTGTGACCGCCCATTCCATCAGCCACAATAAACAGATTCGGGAAACTTCCAATAGGGTTTTCTTCGCAAAACACGTAATCCTGATTCGCCTCTCGCGTGCGTCCCGTATCCGTTTTCGAAAATGTTTGCACAGTTTGACCTCCTTAGTTAGAGCGGCAATACTTATATTTTTTGACGTCAGGGCCAAAAAGCATTTTCCCCCGACTGGTATTATTGTAACATAAAAACGGGAAAATAACAATATAAAACTCAAAAAAGGAAAAGCTCCCGCTTAATAAAGGGGATTTACCCCTTGTCCATATATGTATTCCGCAGCTGGCCGCAGGCGGCATCGATATCGCCTCCCAGCTCTCTTCTGACCGTGACATTGATATGCCTGCCCTCAAGTATTTTTCTGAATTCCCGTATGGTTTCCTCCCTTGGCCGCCTGGCCTCCCGCTCCTTCACATCGTTTAGCGGAATGAGGTTCACATGGCAGTTCATTCCCTTTAAGCATCCGGCGAGCTCCTCCGCATGCTCCTTCCTGTCATTTACGCCGCCGATCATGCAGTATTCAAATGTAATTCGCCGCCCCGTCCTGTCAATGTATTTCCGGCATGCGGAAAAAATCTCCTCCACGCCGTATTTTTTCGCCACCGGCATGATCCTCTGGCGAATCTCATCGTTTGGCGCATGAAGGCTGACCGCCAGCGTAATCTGAAGCTTTTCTTCCATCAGCCTCTGCATCCGCTCCACAAGGCCGCACGTCGAAACCGTGATGCTGCGCTGGCTGATCCGAATGCCCTTCTCATGTGACGCAAGCCGTATGAAGGCAAGCAGATTATCATAATTGTCCAATGGTTCTCCCATTCCCATGACGATCACATTGGAAACCCGTTCCCCCGTCTCCCGCTGTATCTCATAAATCTGCGACAGCATCTCCCCGGCGGTCAGATTTCGCGAAAGCCCCTCCAGCGTAGAAGCGCAGAACGCACATCCCATGCGGCATCCCACCTGAGATGAAATGCAAACGCTATTGCCATGATGATATTTCATCCAGACGCTCTCCACAAGGCTTCCATCCGACATGGAAAATAAGTACTTAGCCGTTTCGCTCGTTTTAGACGCCTGTTTTTTTCTGATTTGCACTCCGGAAATAATATACCGTTCTGAGATCTGCTCCAAAAACCGTTTGGGCAGGTTATGGATCTGCGCGATTTCCTCCACCTGCCTGTGGTGAATCCATTCAAATAACTGTCTGCCACGGAACGGCTTCTCGCCAAACCGCTCGGCAAGCCCTATCATCTCCCACTCCGTCATGCTTCTTAAATCCTGTTTTATTATTTTTGCCACCTCGATCCGCCAGCTTTCTTAAATTCTGTTTTATTACTATTTCCTTTATTTTCGCCGTTTCAAGTTTATTAAATCTTCTTTTATCTCCTTGCGGCATCCCTATTGCTTCCTCACGAATTTTGCCACAAAAAATCCGTCGCTTTTCTGGATGCCGGGAAGGATCTGCAGCATACCCCGCTTCGTCATTCCATTTTGCAATGCTTTCGGCAGATACTCATCGAGTGAAACCGGTTCAAACGGCAGATTTTCAGCGATCCATGCCGCTATTTCCTCATTTTCGCGCGCATTAACCGTACACGTACTGTAAACAAGCACGCCTCCGGGCTTTACCGCCGCAGCTGCTCCGGCGGCGATCTTTTTTTGAACCTCCGGCAGGGTTTCTGCATTGTGCATCGCGTGGTATTTGATATCCGGCTTCTTTCCTATCACCCCGATTCCGGAACACGGCGCATCCACGAGAACAACCTCCGCCCGTTCCCTCCATTCCTCATCCGGCAGCGCCGCATCCCATACCTTGATTTCGATATTTTCGGCATGGAGCCGCGCGGCATTTTCCATAAGCCTGTGCAGCTTTTGTTCCGACACATCCCTTGCGCTGACCAGCCCGTTCCCCTTCATCACATCGACCGCATGAAACGCCTTGCCGCCCGGACTGCTGCACGCATCTAATACGACGTCGCCCGGGCGTATGCCCGACACAAGCACAGGAAGCATTGAACTCTCATCCTGCACCACAAAATGCCCTTCCGCAAATCCGGGCAGGCTTTCAATCTTTCCGGCATTCGTGACGAGGAGGGCAGTTTCCGCATAAATGCCGTCCTCCACGGACATTCCCGCCTGAATGAGTTCCCTGCGGACCTGCTCTTTGGATGCGTTCATCGTATGAACCCGTATCGTCACCGGCCTGTCCTCATAAAAAAAAGCAAATATCTTTTCCGCCGTCTTTTTTCCATACGACCGAATCATCATATGTACAATATCCTCGGGCATCGAATAACGAAGGGACAGCCGCTTTTCCCCTGTTTCCGCCCCGCTTTCTATCTCCCTCTGCAATTCCTCTTTATCCGCTTTCGCAATATTTCTCAGCACAGCGTTGACAAACCCGCTTGCATGCGCGCATTTTTTCTTCTTCGACAGAGAAACCATCTCATTACATGTAGCCGCCGCGGGAACAGCATCCATATACAAAATCTCATATGCCCCCATGCGCAGCGCCGTCCGGACTGCCGGTTTCATTTTTTTGACCGGGATGTTCGCATACCGGTCAATGACTGCGTCCAGATAAATGATGCGCTCAATTGTTCCATAGGCGAGCCGCCTCAGAAACGCCTTTTCCTGCCCGCCAAGCGGCTTTCTTTTGCCGTCCGTTTCCACCAGCGCATGGAATAACCCGTCGCTCTGTTTCTGCTGTTCCATCACCCCATACACGATATCAAAAGCTAAGGCCCTCAACATTATTTCCCCTCATAAAATCTGCGCAATTCATGCGCTTCTTTCCCTCCAGCTGCACTTCCAGCAATTTCAGAAGCCCGTCGCCGGTCTGTATGCAGAATCCATCCCGGTCGATCTGCGCTACCGCCCCGCACGGACAGTCCGTATTGCGCTCAACCACTGACGCTTTCCATATTTTGAGCGTTTTCCCGCGATAATGCGTATACGCGCCCGGCCACGTATTGAGTCCCCGCACGTAACGCTCCAGCTTTTTGGCATCCTCCGCAAAATCCAGTTTTCCCATATCCTTTGTCAGCATTTTCGCATAGGTGGCCGAAGAATCATCCTGCTTCACCGGCTTAAGCGTCCCATTCTCCGCACATTCAAGCGCTTTCAGCAAGAGCGGGCCGCCCACGCCGGAGAGCCGTTCAAATAAACTCTCTCCCGTTTCATCCGGACGAATCTCCACTTCCTCTTTCAGCAGCATATCGCCCGTATCCAGCCCTTCATCCATCTGCATTACCGTCACGCCGGTTTTCTCATCTCCTTCAAGAACCGCCCGCTGAATCGGCGCCGCTCCACGCCATCTCGGAAGAAGGGACGCATGAATATTGATGCATCCGTATTTCGGCAATTCTAAAATTTCTTTCGATAAAATCTGTCCAAACGCCACTACCACGATGACGTCGCACGGTATTTGCCGCAGCGTCTCAACAAATTCCGGCGCTTTCACCCGTTCCGGCGTATAGACCGGTATGCCCTGCGACACGGCGGCCTCCTTCACCGGGGTAAATACAGGCTTGCCGCTTCTCCCGCGCGCCCGATCCGGTTGTGTGACCACCGCCGCCACATCATGCCTTTCTGACTTCAAAAGCGTCCCAAGCACAGGAACGGCGAAATCCGGCGTTCCCATAAAAATAATCCGCATATCTGCCTCCATTCACGTACATGCCGTTTGCTGAAATTATTCGTCCTCCGTCATTTCTCCTACATCCATGAGTTCTCCCTCCACCATATCGACATACAGTTTTCCATCCAGATGGTCGATCTCATGAACAAGCGCCCTTGCCAGCAATTCTTCCCCTTCATATTCGACTTCATTCATATCCATATCCATCGCCCTCACCCGCACAAAATTCGGCCGGGTTACCATACCGGCTTTCCCCGGCACGCTAAGACAGCCCTCGCTGCCGCGCTGCTCTCCCTCCTCCTGGATAACGACCGGATTGATGAGAATGATCGGATTATTCTGTTCTTCTGTTATATCCACGACCGCGATCCGCTTCAGAATCCCGACCTGAGGCGCCGCAAGCCCGACTCCCTCTGCCTTGTACATCGTCTCCAGCATATCCTCTATCAACTGTTTGGTCTTGGGAGTCACCTCCTTCACCTCTTTTGAGCGCTTGTACAAAATCTCATCGCCTATCTCACGAATATTTCTAAGTGCCATACTTTTTCACCATGCCTTTCGCAAAGTCTGTTCTTCTGCCATTTAATCTATTTCATATTTTATATAATGGCCGGCGCCGCATTCTTCCTCCCGCCAGCCATGAATTTTCTCCCTGACCCGCTCCATCAGCTGCACCGTCTCCGCTTTTATATACAGCGCGAGCTGAAACCTGTCCTTAATGCGTTTTACCGCGCCGGGAGCCGGCCCGATCAATTGGATCTGCTCTCCGAATTCCCTGCGGAGCTGTTCTGCCAGCCTGCCGATGCATTCCTCGCCGCCCGCCAGCTCTTCCGCTGAAACGCTGACCGAAATCATCGAGTAATAGGGGGGATATTTCAACATTTTGCGGAATGTAAGTTCATTTTCATAAAAATGCCGCGCATCCTGCCCGGCAACGCTTTTGATCACATAATGCTCCGGCTGGTATGTCTGTATGATGACCTCTCCTGATTTGCCCCCTCTTCCGGCGCGCCCCGCCGCCTGCATCAATAGCTGGAATGTCCGTTCGCTGCTCCGGTAATCATTCTCAAACATGCTCATATCCGCCGCCAGCGCTGCCACCAGCGTCACATTCGGAAAATCATGTCCTTTAGCGATCATCTGCGTACCGACCAGTATATCTGCCTTTCCGCCTCGAAACTGTGACAAAATTTGTTCATGTCCGTTTTTCCCCGACGTCGTATCCGCATCCATCCTCAGAATCCCCGCTGTCGGAAACGCCTTATGAAGCATTTCCTCCACCTTCTGCGTCCCCAGTCCGAATGCTGCGATATACGGCGAACCGCAGGACGGACATCGTTCCGGCATCTTCACGGTATGTCCGCAGTAGTGGCACACGAGCGTATCGACATCCCCGGTATGGTTTTTGTGCGCCGTCATTGATACATCGCAATGAGGACATTGTAACACATTTCCGCAGTTTCTACAAGAAACAAAACCGGCGTAGCCTCTTCGGTTTATAAAAAGGATGCTCTGTTCTCCCTTTTCCAGCCTGTCCTGAATCTTTTCCCGTAAAAGGCGGCTGAAAACCGAACGGTTTTTCACCTTCATTTCCTCGCGCAGATCAACAACATGCACATCGGGCAAGCGGGCATCCCCGGCGCGCTTTTCAAGACGGTATTCCTTATATCGTCCCTCCCGTGCCGCCAGATAGCTTTTCACCGACGGCGTCGCCGATCCGAACACCACGCTCGCGCCGGCCAGTTCCGCTCGGTACTTCGCCACTTCATCGCTGTGATATTTCGGAACCCCCTCGCTGATATAGCTTCCCTCGTGCTCTTCGTCCATTATAATGACGCCGAGCCGTTCAAACGGAGCAAACAGCGCGGACCGGGGGCCAATCATAATGTCCGCCTCTCCGTTTTTCGCCCGCTCATACTGATCGTAGCGTTCTCCGTCCGAGAGACGGGAATGCATAACCGACACGCGCTCCCCGAACGCCGCGCGGAAACGGGATACCGTCTGAAAGGTAAGCGCAATCTCCGGAATGAGTACAATCGCCTGTTTGCCGCACTCCAGCACCGTCTTCAGAAAATGGATGTACACCTCCGTCTTGCCGCTTCCGGTAACCCCGTACAGGAGATAATTCCTCCTCACTCCGGCGTTATATTCCGTCTGAAAATCTTCCACGATCTTCTTCTGTTCCTCATTCAAAACACGAGCCAGCGCGGCCGCGCCCCCCCACTGTTCTGTGGGATTGCGGTATTTACGCTCCTTTGTCACGGTGAGAATCCCTTCTCCCGCAAGGCTGTCGATCACCGTCTTTTTGACGCCGTATTTTAAATCCGCAGTTCGCCTTGTCATCATCCCGCCTTCCGCAAGCATTCCGTTCAGCAGCCGAACCTTCGCTTTGTAATGCTTTCTCTCGTATTCATGCAGAATATCCCTGATCCGATCTTCTTTTATTGCAAAAGCAAGCCAGTGTTCTTCCACTGACTTAACTTTTTTCCGTACCGGCAATACCGTTTTTAATGCCTCATTCATCGTAGATCCGTATCTTTCGCGTAAAAAGACGGCGATTTGAAGGAGCTGATCCCCGATGGACACCTGCTTCTTTTCCACGCCCAGAATATTTTTGATCCGGCTCTCGTCAAATGCCGAAACCTCTTTTATATCGACCACAAATCCTTTCAGCATCCGGTTCCCCCGTCCGAATGGGACTTTAACCGGAGTCCCGACCGCCACATTTTTCAAAAGTTCGTCCGGAATACGGTACTGATAGGTTCGATCCAGCGCCTCTGCGCTGATATCTATGATCACATCTGCATACACATCATCACAATCCTTTAACTACTTCATCCATGTGCATTCCCCTCGACCCCTTGACCAAAATCCAGTCTCCCGGCTGTGCAAGAAGTTTTACAAATTCCGCCGCTTCTTTCGTATCCGCGCACGCATGCACCGGAATATCGGAATGCGCCTCTACCTGCTCCGCTATGTACGCGGCGCCCTCTCCTACCGTAACTACATAAGAAAGTTTCTTTCCTTTCGCCGCTTCTGCCAGTATAAAATCCCCTATGCCGCGGTGTTCCTTCTCCATCCGTTCTCCCAGTTCGAGCACGTCTCCTATCACAGCGATCTTATTTCCCGCCTCTCCATAATCAAAGAGCGCATCGATATTGCTGTTGATGGAGTCCGGACTGGCATTGTATGTATCGTCAATGATATGATATCCGTGGCGGTCTATCCTCTCCCCCCTCATTGTAAACGGACGGTATTTTGCAAGGGCTTCCGCCGCCTCCGCCGCTTTTATGCCGAACTGCTCTCCGATGGCGAGGGCGGCTACCGCATTGCAGACGTTGTGCGCCCCCATCACCGACAGATTCACCTCGCAGCAGTCATTGCCATGATAAGTAAAACGCTGTCCCCGCTCCGTGACCCCGATCCCTTCCGCCCTATACGCGCAGTCCTTCTCCGTTCCATAGTATGCGGTTTCTTCCGGACCGGCGCTGTCTGCCATATCATATGGGATGTTTTCGCGAGAGAGCTGTTTCAAGTCACCGTTTCCACACACATAAAGCCTGCCTTTTTTGCGTCCTCCGCCGCATTCGCTTCCGACATATTTTATTATATTTCCCTTTTCCGCCATGATCGCCTTTCGGCTTCCGAGATTTCCGATATGGGAAACGCCGATATTCGTCATGACTGCCGTCTGCGGTTTCGCAATCTCTACCAGCCTTGCCATCTCGCCCGGCATGCTGATCCCCATTTCAAAAACTGCCAATTCGGTCTGATCGTCGATGTGAAACATCATCAGCGCCACGCCAATCTGGCTGTTCTGATTGCCTATCGTCTTGAGTACATTATATTTCTTTTGCAGGACTGCGGCGATCATTTCCTTTGTCGTAGTTTTTCCCACGCTCCCGGTCACGCCGATGACCGGAATATCAAACCTGCTCCGGTACCATCCCGCCAGCTTTTGCAGCGCCGCCAGCGTATCTTTTACATATATGCAAGCGCCTCTTTCTGTCACAGTATCCTGATTCGAGGTCAACGCAGCCGCCGCTCCCATTTTCATGACGTCCGGTATGAAGCGGTGGGCATCCACCCTCTCGCCGATAATCGGCACAAACAAACTTCCGTCTTTAACCTGTCTGGAATCCGTCACGACATTTATAATCTCAGCGTCCGCATCGCCACACAGCAGGGCGCCTCCGGTCGCTTCCGCTACATCCCTCACGCAAATTGGAACCATATATTCCTCCATCTCCCTCTTATATTTCTACTATTTTGCAGCTGCAATGACGTCTGACATCTCAAAACGCCCCGAATCCCTGCCCTTTAAAAATTTTGCGGCCGCTACTGCGCCCTTGCCGAAAACTGCCTTGCTGTACGCCGTATGGGAAAACGTAATCACCTCGTCCGTTCCGGCAAAAATGACGTCGTGCTCTCCCACGATCGTGCCGCCCCGTACCGAGCTGATGCCAAGTTCTTTTTTATCCCTCTTCTGCCTTCTCTGCGACCGGTCATACACATAATCATACTGTCCGCCGGCTGCCGCATTTACCGCATCTGCAAGCCCAAGCGCCGTTCCCGACGGAGCGTCCAGCTTCTGATTGTGGTGTTTCTCCACGATCTCCACATCATACCCCTCCGCTGTAAATACCTTTGTCGCCTCCTGAAGGAGCCTCATAAGAGTATTAATGCCCAGCGACATATTTGCGGATTTCAAAATCGCCGTTTTTTCCGCCGCCGCTTCTATAGCCTCAAGCTGCTTTTTATCGTAGCCCGTCGTGCAGAGAACCGCAGGCAGTTTCTTTTCGATACAGTATTCCAGCAGCTCATCAAGTAATTTCGTAGTGGAAAAATCGATGAGCGCATCCGCCGCCGCATCGCATTGCTTCAGCGAGGAAAACACGGGATAGTCCTTCGTCCCATCGTCTGTGATATCGATCCCCGCCACGATCTGCGCATCTTCGTCTTCTCTTACTATATCCGTAATCGTTCTTCCCATCACCCCATTGCATCCGGTCAAAATGATGTTTGTCATGTTTTTCTCCATTCCGCCGCGCAAGCGGCACTTTTATCACGGAAACTTCCCATTTCCGAGCGTTTATTCGTTGCTATTCACAGTTGCTTTATTTCACAGCGATCCCGGCTTTTTTCATCTCTTCCGCAAGCCTTGCCGCATGTGCGTCTTCCATTTCAGTCAGCGGAGCGCGAAGCGGGCCGGCCTCCATTCCCATCAGGTTCATCGCTTTTTTTACCGGAATCGGATTCACTTCGCAAAACAGCGCGCCGATCAGATCGAAATACTCAAGCTGCATTTCCATACTCTTTTTTACATCCCCTTCAAAATAGGAGGCCGCCATATCATGGGTTTCCTGAGGCAAAATATTGGAAAGAACAGAAATGACGCCTTTTCCGCCCAGTGACAGGACAGGCACGATCTGGTCGTCGTTGCCGGAGTAAAGGTCGACCTCGACTCCCTCCTTTTTCGCAAGGCTAAGCACGCATGCCACCTCTGAAATATCGCCGGTCGCATCCTTCACTCCCACGATATTTTCCACGTCCCGGCAGAGCGCAACTACTGTTTCGGGTTCGATCCTTACCCCCGTCCTCCCTGGAATATTATAGAGAACAACCGGAATATGAACCGCGCCCGCAATCTCAGTAAAATGAGCCTTCAAACCATTCTGCGTGCATTTATTATAATACGGCGTGACGACAAGAAGCGCGTCCGCACCCGCTTTTTCAGCCTCTTTTGATAAATAAACAGCGGACGCCGTACAATTTGAACCTGTTCCGGCTAATACCGGAATTCTTTTCCTTACCACCTCGCAGCATAAGCGGATGCATTCCAAATGCTCTTCATTTGAAAGCGTCGACGCCTCTCCTGTCGTTCCGCAGATAATGATTGCATCCGTATGATTTGCAATCTGCCACTCAATAATTTCTTCCAGTTTTTTGTAATTTACCGTACCATCCGCATTCATCGGCGTAATCAGCGCCACACCCGCACCAGTAAATATTGACATAACATACCTCCATTCCATGACGTCCTCGTTTATGCAATGCCTTTAATCCGCAGTTTTTCTTTCCCGCATAAAAAATGGCATTTCTCCGGATGGAAAAATGCCGCAAAACGCTGGCTTCTAATTCTGTAGCTCTCCATCCAAACGATGACAGCCATATGCTTATTCAACATATGCCCAGGCGGACGGCTTCAGGCAGCCGTCCCCTTCGGCGGACTTTCCTTTCACATACCATCGCTTATGTACCTGCATATCCGGTAAATTACTAATAAAGCCCGCACCTCTACCTTGTTTTTATTTAACACTAATGATAACACTTCTTCTTGCATCAGTCAATAGATTTTCTTCTCTTTTCAGCTTTTCATCTCGAACACTGCGTCCTCATCATCAGCGGATCTCAGACACCTCGTCCACATACGCCCGGATCTGATCCGGCAGGACATTTCCCGTAAGGATCAGCTTTTTATAATCTCCCTGAATACGGAGCAAGTCCTCCACATCATCCGCTGTCAGAATATCAAGATCAATCAGCCCCAGCACTTCATCCAGTATGATAACGTCATACTCGCCGGTTTCAATCACCTTTTTGGAAAAGTTAAATCCATTCAAAAGATTATGTTTTTCCTCTTCTTTCGCCTCATCAGATAATTCACAATAACTGCTTTCGCTTTTGTCGAAACGGAATATTTTCACATCCGGCTCCAGCTTTTCCAAAACCTCAAATTCGTTTGCAACCTTGCCCTTTAGAAACTGTATCATCGTAAAGCGCTGTCCGTCCTGAAGCTCCCGCAGAGCCTGGCCGACCGCCGCTGATGTCTTGCCTTTCCCATCTCCGTAAAAGACCTGAATAGTTCCTGTATCCATCGTCATAAGCACCTCTTTCCCAAAACCGTTCCCGGCAGCTTGACGGCTGATCCCGAACAGTTTTTTCGTTTCTGCCCACAGTGATTATCATGATGCCGGGGAGTTGTGAAACAACGAAGCAATCCGTAGCATCTGTTGGGGCAAAATACTTTTTGACCCTAACATCATTATCATACCTGCAGTATCACCAATAAACATAATCTACCACAAAAAAGCCCGTATGGCAAGAGGAAAGTTCCTTGCGAAACTTTCCCCTTAAAAAAATCTCTTTACTCCTGTTCCGGTTCGTCAATATGTTCCTCCGACGCTGCTACAATCGCCGACATCTCGTCAATATGTTCTAATTTGCTAACAGATATTTCATATGCCACCCTCGTCTCGAAAGTTTCCTCATCCAGCTTTTTCTGGTACTCCCTGCTCTGGATCCTGCCCCAGATCTGAATGTGTTCACCTACTTGGAACCCCTCGGCAAATCTCGCATTCCTCCCCCAGCAGATGCATGGAATATAGTCCGATTTGCCGTAAGGACGGTTTACAGCAAGCAGAAGATCCGCGATCTCCCGTCCAAGCGGTGTTTTTCTATATACAGGCGTTTTGCAGATATAACCGTCCAAAAATATATGATTTGGTTTTTCACTTCCGATTTCCACCTCGTCCACTCTCAAATCCCGCACAAAAACAGAAAGAATCAGACGGTTTCTATTTTCCTCATGACGATTGTAGGAACGGAACTGGCCGCTCGCCTCAAAAAATTTGCCGCGATATTGCTTTGACACATCCACAAGCCGCTCCGAAACCATGAGCGGAATCGTATCAAACACATTACTGAGCCTTCTCACGGAAAGATAGACCATATAAAATCCTTCTCCGTATACCTCGTGACTGAAGGTGAATTCGCTCATCACCTCTCCGTACACATTTACCTGATTGTTTCCTAATACCTTATCTGTCATCATATGACCCCCTTTGTTTATTTTTCCACAGAAACGTCCTGCGGATTTTTTTGTCGTTACCTTAATAATCATATGCGCAAACATCCGATTTTAGAACAAAAATAATAGATTTGCCTAAAAAAATTTTATGTGCTACAATATGTAAGGCAGTAAATTGTATAATTCGATGCTGGGTCAAAAACATATTCCCCCAGCATCTTAATTCTTACTCATAATAATAACACAGGAAAGGATGTTTTTGCAAATGTTTACGAAAAGAAATGACATAAGAAATATTGCGATTATCGCACATGTTGATCACGGTAAAACCACGCTCGTGGATGAACTTCTGAAACAGAGCGGGGTTTTTCGAAAAAATCAGGAGATTGCGGAGCGCGTAATGGACTCAAATGACATTGAACGTGAACGGGGAATTACGATTCTTTCCAAAAACACAGCCATCCATTATAACGATATTAAAATTAATATTATAGATACGCCGGGACACGCTGATTTCGGCGGCGAGGTAGAGCGGGTGCTCAAAATGGTAAACGGCGTCATTCTCGTCGTGGACGCATTTGAAGGAGCCATGCCTCAGACGAAATTCGTGCTGCGAAAAGCGCTGGATCTGTCGCTGCCCGTCGTCGTCTGCATCAATAAGATTGACCGGCCGGAGGCGCGTCCCGAAGAGGTCGTAGACGAAATCCTTGAACTGTTTATCGACCTGGATGCCGACGAGGCCCAGCTGGACTGCCCGTTTATTTTCACTTCCGCAAAGGAGGGAACTGCGGTGGCGTCGTTGGATCAGACCGGAACGGATATGAAGCCCCTGTTTGATGCGATCGTCAATTATATTCCTGCTCCGGAGGGGGATCCGGATGCGGACACGCAAGTACTGATCAGCACGATCGACTACAATGAATATGTGGGAAGGATCGGCGTAGGCAAGGTAGATAACGGTTCGTTAAAGGCCAATCAGGAGGTTGTCATTGTAAATGCCCATAATCCTGACACATATAATAAAGTAAAGATAAGCAAACTGTATGAATTTGACGGTCTGAACCGTGTCGAGACGGATGAGGCGGGAATCGGCTCGATCGTGGCCATTTCCGGCATTACCGATATTCACATCGGCGATACGATCTGCTCGCCGGAACACCCGAATCCCATTCCATTTCAACGCATCTCCGAGCCTACGATCTCAATGGACTTTATCGTAAACGACAGCCCTCTCGCCGGACAGGAGGGAAAATATGTGACTTCAAGGCATCTCCGCGACCGGCTGTACCGCATGTTAAATACGGACGTCAGTCTGCGCGTCGAGGACACCGAAACGACGGAAATCTACAAAGTATCCGGACGCGGCGAGCTGCATCTCTCTGTCCTGATCGAAAATATGCGCCGCGAGGGATACGAATTTGCTGTGAGTAAACCGGAAGTGTTATACAAGACGGATGAGAACGGCAAAAAGCTGGAGCCGATGGAACGCGCTTATGTCGATGTGCCGGACGAGTTTACGGGCGCCGTCATTGACAAACTAAGCCAGCGCAAGGGCGAGCTTCAAGGGATGAATCCGCATGGCGCAGGTACGACGCGCCTTGAATTTCTTATTCCGTCGCGCGGACTGATCGGATACCGCGGCGAATTTATGACTGATACAAAAGGCAACGGCGTCATAAACACCGAATTTTACGGCTACGGTCCCTACAAGGGCGATATCGCCTACCGGAAACAAGGCTCTTTGATCGCTTATGAATCGGGAGAAGCGATCACTTACGGCCTCTTCAATGCACAGGAACGCGGCACGCTTTTCGTCGGCCCCGGCGAAAAAGTGTACGGCGGTATGGTAGTCGGTCAAAACGGAAAAACTGATGATATCGAGGTCAATGTATGCAAGAAAAAACAGCTCACTAATACAAGGGCGTCCGGATCCGACGATGCGCTCCGCCTCTCGCCGAAAAGAGAACTCAGTTTGGAGGAAGCCATCGAATTCATCGACACGGACGAACTGTTGGAAATCACGCCTGAAAATCTTCGTATTCGCAAAAAGATTCTGGATGGAACCGAACGGTACCGCGCAAAGAGAAATCAAAAATAATCAGCGTGAATGGAGGAAAATCATGAATTTAAAGCCAATCAATCCATTTGTACAGGTTATCTTTCAAAAATACGAGTCCCTGAGGCCCTGCTTTATGAGCGAGGGGCATTTCCTCAATCAATTCTTATGGGAAAACTATTATAATACTAAGTTTGCCACAGACGACATCGCCCTCTACCTGTTTTTTGAGCGAAACGGAAAAAAGGGAGCTTTTTGCCCGCTCTGCTCCGTCGATCATCTCCCGATAGCATTTGAGCGCATGAAACAGCAGTTTCACGACGTCTGGAACACGAAAATGAACGTATATCTCATCGACACGCTCACAAAGGATATCTGGCAAAGCGCCGGTCTTCTCTCCGGTTTTACGGTAAAAGATGACCGGGACAGCGCAGACTATATATACGAAGCGGAGAAGCTGAAAACTCTAAGCGGACGCGCCCTGCACAAGAAGAAAAACCTCGTAAACGCATTTATGCGAGAATACGAGGGCCAGTACCGCTATGAAACGCTCAGCTGCAGAAATATCGAAGAAGTAAAAGAATTTCATGAAAAATGGCTGGATGAGCGCCGGATCGACGACAAATACAACTGCATCGACAGCGAAGAGGAAGGCGTTTACCGGCTGCTCGGCAACTGCAAAAGCGTGGATTGCCGTATGGGCGGCATCCGCATGAACGGGGAGCTTGCCGCTTACACCATCGGAAGCTTCTGCGAATCCATTTCGTGTGCGTTCATCCATGTTGAAAAAGCCAAAAGCGACGTCAAGGGCTTATACAATTATATCAATCAGCAGTTTTTAATCCACGAATTTCCAAATGCCCGTTACGTCAACAGGGAAGACGACCTCGGACAGGAAAATCTGCGGCAGGCAAAACTATCCTACAAACCGATTCGGCTGGAAGAAAAATTTTATATCACAGAAAACCGCATGCCCCGCCGGACAGGATAAGTCCTGTCACCGTTTCCCTTTCTTTTTTGAATCCTTCTTCTTGCCGGCTGGCTTTCCGGCCGGCTTTCCGGCTGGCTTTCCGCCTTGTCCCCGTTTTCCGTTTCCTTTCTTCCCAGCCGGTTTTTTTTCGTTCTGCGATCTGCGATCCGTCCGTACGGCCGATCTAAACGCCTCCCCCGCACGGCCCGCCGCAAACGCGGCAGACACGATAAACATCGGCACATAATTTGTAAAATACCTTCCGCTCGTCTCCCACAAAATCAGAAAACACAGTATCCCCAGACATGCGAGCCGCGGCGTCAGGCAGGCGCTATCCGGCGAAAGCTTCCGGCGGAATACGCATACTGCCGCCCCCGCCGCCGTAAACAGATACAAAACAAGCAGAAAACCCGTGCCGAGATACCGGTAATCCTCATATTTTTCTCCATCATACAGCACATACTGATGCAAGCTCGTATCATTCTCCGGACTGTCGTCCAGAAAATCTGACAAGGCATATGTGCCGTCGCCAAAACAAACCAGCGCCTTATCCGAAAAAAGTTTCATCATGCCGGAAAATCCGCGCTCTTCCACTCTCTCCCAGATTCGGGCAAGACAGCCCTCATTCCGCTCCTCCGGCGAAAAAGAGCGGGTGTAGTCGTAATCTTCCGGATTATATCCGCCGGTTCCCTGCATCCCCATCATAACCCAGTGGAGATACGGCGTATTCAACTGGCGGCATTCCTCCCGATCCAGATGATTTTCATACATGTACCCATTGAGAATCGCAAATGCAACAATTCCGAACAGAATGGAAATCGAAGTAAACAAAACCGTATCTCTCCAGTTGCATGACAGCAGGGAATCTATGGCAACCGCAACAAGAACGATCGCAACCGTAAACTTGATCAGCATGCCAATCGTCAGCACGACAGCCATCAATAAAGCAAACCGTATTTTCTTCTCCCTTTTCTCCTGTTCCTTAAACCGCAGATACAGATAATAAAACAAAACCGGAAACAAAAGCGAGAGGGAATCCGTATAAAATGCCGCTCCCATAAAATAAAACGGCACGCTGATCAGAAAGAAGACCAGCGCCAGAACGCCTGACACGCTGTCACGCAGCTTGCGGCAGGTCAGCGATACCGTGAACACCGTCGCAGCAATGAGCAGGCAGTTGACCGCGATCCCCACGGCAAAAAAATCGCTGGCGCCCAAAACCGACGCCATGCTGAAAATCAGATGCAAAAATGCCATTGCGCCCAGATTATTGGGGAAATAGCCAAAATATTCATAATACGAGGCAAACGAACCCTCCTTGAGCCATTCTATAGCGCCGCCATAGATGGCGTCCATATCATGAACGGGGATAAAACGGAGGGTAAAACCAAGATATAGCAAAATTCCTCCGTAAATTATAAGAAAACAAAAAAGTATCGGATAATAATACCTCTCAATTACGTCCTCTATTTTCTTCAGAAGCACATAGGAAACAACGATTGCCGCACAGCCGAGCAGCAGCCATGGAAACAAGCGGGCAGCCTTATACTCATGAATTGTATCGGAAAACAGTATTCTGAAAAAAAGCAATCCAAAAACAAGCATAATAATTGCGTACAGCCCTCGGTATAAAATATTTTTGACTTTCATAAGTACCTCCTCATTCTGATCTTATCAATATTACCTATTTCTTCCTGTGAAACGAGCGCATAAATGATTTTGCCACACCCATGAGATACGCAAACTGGCTCACCCGCAGAATGCGCGAAAGAAACACATATACCGCGATTCCGGCGACAACCTGAAATGCGATTCCGGCGATCGGCGGCAGCGGCGCCTTCCCGGCGAAATAGACGCAAACCGCCATCGCCGCGGAAAGGAGAACCGACGGATATAAATCCGCTGCCTGCTCCCGATATGTATAACCGAGATATTTACGGTTTGGCGTGGAATTGACGATCGCGGCAAAGAGGGTTACAATCATCGCCGTCACAGCGATTGCCATCACGCCCCGGTACATAACCGCGACAACCATAACGACTCCGAACGATTTCTTCACAATCTCCATGATCAAAAATGTACGCCCTTTCCCCATCGCCTTGACCGCCTGCACATTTGCCGTCTGGACAGGCTCTAACGCATACTGGATGCAGGCGATCTGCATAAACGGGACGCATGGAAGCCATTTTTCCGTAAACACAAGACGGACGACGGATTCGGATAACACCATAAGTCCCGCCATAAGCGGCCACATAATATAGGAACCGACTCGTATGGACGTCCTGACGATCTCCTTCAATTTCCCGATATCATCCTGTTTGAGCGTCATGGCCGGAAATAAAACCGAGGTGATGGATGAATTGATATTGGTCACAAGAATGCCCGGCAGCTTTCCGCCCTGATTATAAAATGCCAAATCCTTTTCCGTATATACCTTCCCGATGATCAGACTCCGGATTTGGGAATACGACGTGTGGATGAGCTCTGAACAGAGCATCTTCCAGCCGAAGCGAAACAATATTCCCATCCGCACGCCGGAAAACGCCTTCACCGGACGCCACCTGACTGTAAACCACAGCACGACGGTATCCACTGTAGAATTAAACAAATACTGCGCCACAAGCGCCCACGGCCCGAAGCCCATATATGCCATCGCAATGCCTACGGCTGCAGAGCCCGCCGTTCCGATCAGCGTAGAAAAGAAAAAACGCTTAAACATCATATGTTTCTGTACATACGCATGCTGTACGGAATTGATTCCGGCAAGCGGCAGCTTCAGCGCCATAACGCGAAGCACCGGCGTCAGTATTTCCTGCCCGTAAAATCCGGCAACGGCCGGGGCGCATACAAAAACAACCGCATATAAAAACCACGACATGGCGATGCTGAAATAAAATACCGAAGAGAAATCGATCTCGTCCGCATCCTTTTTCTGTACGAGCGCCGATCCGAATCCGCTGGAGACAAACACATTCGCAATATCAATGAAAATAGTGATCAGCGCGACAACGCCATAATCCGACGGCAAAAGCAGTCTCGCCAATATGACTGACACCAAAAACGAGACCGCCTGCGCGCCAATTCTCTCACCAAATTTCCAGAACAGGCCGGAAAAGACCTTTTTCTGCAATCCGCCTTCACTCATTTCTGCCTCCATTCATAACTTCAATTTAGCCAAACCGGCACGTCACCCCAAAAAGAGATGGTAAAACAACGGTATGGCAAACATAACCGCAAGAAACGCCGCGAAGAGCAGAAGAAACAGGACGCACGCTGCGTATTCCGCCATACGGACCGCCTTTGCCTCTCCGATTTTTTTCTTTTTGTTGAGCAACACAAATCCGACGATCGCGAGCAAAACGCCGGCGGATATGACCGCTCCGACGCCCCTTCCGGGCGCCGTATACGTCAGATGGATACTGCACTTACCCTTGCTTACGGGGATCGACAGCATTCCGTCCACAGTATTTATATGTTCTGCCGCCGTTCCGTTGACGCGGCAGCTCCATCCCTCATCATACATGATCGGAAGCAGAATATTATCCTTTGTAACATGATCAAGCTCTATATTTACGCCTGAATGTTTCTGTTTCAAGGACGTAATCTGCGGATTTTCCGCTTTTACCTTTTGAACGCCGCTTACAAACGCATCATAGTCAAGAAGCCCCAGATGAAAATCAGACAGGCTGGCGTTTCCGCCAAACTGCAGATTCACAGTTTCATTTTGAAATACGCCAAGACAGAGCATCCCGCCGGCGAAATCAGCCGGGTATGCTATATTGTCTGTCGCATAGGAACACGGGATCATCAGCGTTTCCCCGTTTACCGTGATGCTGACCGGATCTTCGCTCCAATTGGTGCCATACATATACATTACCTTTTTTGCCTCTCCCACAGGTACATTACACTGATAGTCCGTGACCCGGTCCGATATATCCTCGATCAGCTGCGCATCACTTCCGGTAACGGCGGAAAACAGACGGTTCTGATTGGCAAAAAATTCACCGTCCGCATACAGCTCAGATACATTTGTATTTATAGCAAACGGAAGCTCAAATTTGTTCGCGTATAATTTCACCTCTTCCCCATCATAACTTTCCAGATCCTGGCAGTAATCATATAATTCCCCGGACAGCTCGTCCCTGCTCAAAAAATATTTCGTGTGAAACAACGTATCGGTAAATATCGTTCCGCCTGTATCGATCAGCTGCGTCCAGTTAATGGTATAACCTAACGCATAAAAGGCGGGCTGCAGTGCGTCGTCGATCACATGCCAGTAATTTGAAATCCCCTCTGCGCCGAAAACGAGCGGATAATGTATTTCATCAATCACATAGTCCGTATTTTTAAAGCGCTCAAACTCCCCGGGCGTAACGTTCAGGCTCTTGGCGGCAGTATTCGCCGCTTCCACATGCTCTGCGGAAAATGTCGCGCCGGTATCCTTATTTGCAGCAAAACACATAACCGACATGCATGTCAGCTCGATACATAATACCCATATGATAATTCCTTTGTTCTTTTTTATCCTGAAAATGATGAGATAAACGACGGCAAACAAAAGTTCCATCGCCACGCAAAGGAAGCCGTCCTGCCTCTCCTCATACAGCTCATTCCCGCAGTATCCTTCATAATAAGAGAAAAACAGCATCCCCACAATAACAGCGGCTGCGACGGCAATGCCAAACAGCCGGTACTTCTTTATTTGAAGTCCGAATATCTCTACGCACTCAATCCGCTCAAACTTTTCCCTGTTTTCCTGTATGAGAAAAACAGCAAAATCAATCAGTGCAAATGACACGATAAACACAAAGCGAACCGGCCACATCGCCCTGCTCCCGCCATGCCACAGCAGCTCCGTCCCCGCCACAAGCACGGACAGAATCATAAGCCCCGTCACGCATATGTAGTTTTTATATTTCTTCACGCTCTCCCAAAGCTTATACTTGCCAAACAGCATAAAATATAAAATGCATGCGCACGGAAGCGCCGTGTTGGCAAGCATGCGCTGCACCGTCTTCCACTCGCCGTCACTCCAGCTGCTCTTAACCGCAGTCATATACGCCTGCATTAAATCCCCGCCCGCCTGCCGCGATGTGCCGGATATGCAATAAAGCGCGGGAATCGCCACGACAGCGCTCAGCAAAACGCCGGCGCCCACAGACACTCCGAGCTGCATCGCACACCGGCGCCTCTCATCCCATCCCTTCTTGGTGAGGAAAAGCCGGCTGCCGCTGTACAGGAACAAAAAGATAACCGACATCCCCCCTGTGTAGACATTGACCGCCATACCGACTGCGAGCATGGCGATAAAAAACTTACATCCTTTATTATCAAAAATCCGGTCGATCCCGATCATAAGCAGCGGCAGCAAAAACGCCGCATCCATGACGAGCATGATATGGAAATGCACGAGCGTCGCCGCGCCGAACGCATACAAAAGCCCCCCCATTATTTTTACCATGCTCTTTACCTCATACTTATTCAAATAGAAATACATGGCGTACGCAATGCAGATCATTTTCAGGATAAGCAGAAAGCTGATAAAATAGACGAGATAATCCCGGGGGGAAAAATACAAAAACAAGTTGAGCGGACAAAGAAGAGCCCCCAGCGACGCGGCTCCCGATATATTTATGCCCAATCCGGAATTCCACGTAAAAAACGGGCTCGCCTGACCATGCAGGACGTCCCAGACATAATACATGCCCGCCGGTATCGTCTGCTGCACCATATCTCCGCGCGCAACGGAACCATCTCCAAACGGGTAGATATCATTTACTTTGTAGGCAACAAGAACAACTGCGCTGACAATAACTGCCATGATTGCCAGATCGATGAGAACCATCTTTTTATGATCCGTTAATTTGAACATCATCCACTCTTCCTTCTATTGTAATCTTCTCTTAAGCATACTTGATTTGCGCTGTCTTGTCAACCACCTCTCCTTTCCTTCACTGCGACAGCATGTTTTCAACAAATGCGCCGTAGCCTTTTGCCGGGTCG
Source organism: uncultured Lachnospiraceae bacterium (assembly GCA_947591245.1). Classification (GTDB taxonomy): domain Bacteria; phylum Bacillota; class Clostridia; order Lachnospirales; family Lachnospiraceae; genus Eubacterium_F. Next base: position 66,809 of record CANQCY010000002.1, read on the forward strand.
TCCACAAACACGTGCGTAACCGCACCGATCAGCTTGCCGTCCTGCACGATAGGGGATCCCGACATCCCCTGCACAATTCCGCCCGTCAGCTCCAACAGATCCGGATCGCTCACACGTATTACCATGCCCTTATTATCCGTATTATTAATATCGATCTCTTCAATATTGATCGAATATCGCTTTGATTCTCCTTCCATTTTAGAATAAATATACGCTTTTCCCTTTGTAATATCCTGTTTAAAGCCTACCGGCAGATATTCAAGCCCTTCCCCCTTTCCGGTTTTATCAGACAGCTGCCCGAAAATCCCCAGGCGCGTATTTTTCTGAATCGTCCCAATACAATTATCGGCGATCATATTGATATATCCTTCCAATTCGCCCGGAGTTCCCTGCCTGCCCTTTATAATATCTAATATTTCCGTATTATAAAGCTCGCCTCCGCTCAGATTCATCAATGTGCCCGTATCCGCATCCGTGATCCCATGTCCCAGCGCGCCAAAGCCGCCATTCTCCGTCACATATGTCATCGTTCCGATTCCCTGCGTATCCTCTCTGACCCAAATTCCCAATTTATACGTATTGTCCTTTGCAAGAACCGCCCGCAAAGAAACATTTGTCTCCTTTCCGTTTCTGCGTATGCGGACGACCGCCTTCCCATCCTCGACATTTTGAACTGCCGCATTAAACTCCTTGATCGTCTTGACAGATTTCCCGTTGATTTTTAAAATATAATCCCCACTGCTTACAATATTAGTCGCCGGTTCATATACCAGCCCGTCTTTTCCTTCTACATTTGTAGTGCTCAAAACAAGAAGGCCGTTTGTCTCTACATAGATTCCGATCGGTTCCCCCGACGGCGCAAACTGCATCTGATCCACTACTTTTACTTTCACTGTCTTTAATGGAAAGATCCCGAAAAGTTTGACGCCTACACTGTAATTTCCCAGCGCCTGGGATTTCAGAGTCGCCCCGCCGCTTCCGCCAGTCAGATTCAGGGCCTCTACCGCCCTCGTTTCCCCATCCGAATCCGCCTCTGCTTCCGCAGGGGATTCCAGCGTCGCTTTTGCCGGCAAATTGGAAAACAACGTCTCTTTCTTGCCCACATACGTCCACATTGTATTTGGAATTTGATTGGATACTGACCGGACCAGAAGCCAGCCAATGAAAAAAAGATCCACGATAAGAAGCGCTACTAAAGAAATCCGGTAATATTTTTTCATGATGATCCTCCATTCTGCACATTGCTAACCCGCTATGTACATAGTGAAGTATTACCACAAAAAGCCAGATTTATGAATAAAATTTATCTAAATACGCACCCGTTCCTTGCCTTCATTCGCAAAGCGTTTCATTTCCCGCGCGTTAGCAAGCACGGCCTCTGTAATCTCCGCGCCGCCGAGCATGCGCGCCAGTTCCCGTTCTGATTCTTCATCAGAAAGCGCGCGGATTTCCGTCCGGACCTCCCCGCCCGATGTAACTTTTTCAATCACAAAATGGTTATCCGCCATCGCCGCAATCTGCGGAAGATGCGTAATACAGATCACCTGATGCTCTTTTCCCAAAATTGACATCTTTTCGGATACCTTCTGCGCCGTCCTGCCGCTGATGCCGACGTCAATTTCATCAAAAATAAGCGTTCCTATACGGTCCACATCGGCAAATACGGTTTTCACCGCCAGCATAATTCGGGAAAGCTCTCCCCCGGACGCCACCTTTCCAAGCGGGTACAGGCCTTCGCCCGGATTGGTGGAAACAAGAAACTCGACATCATCTTTTCCTTTTTGCGTGTATGCTTCCAAAGGCTGAACGGACACTTCAAACCGTGCTTTTTCAAAATTCAGCTCCGCCAGCGTCTCAGTAATCGCTTTTTCAAGCTGAGCCGCCGCCTCTTTCCGTACCGCAGTCAATTCGCCGCAAAGCCTATCCAGCTTTTCTTCCAACCTTGCTTTTCTTTCTGCGCAAGCTTCCATATATTGCTCATAGTCAGAAAATTTATCTATTTTAGCCGTTATCTCCTGAAGATAATCCATAATATCGTCATAAGTTTTTCCGTATTTAGACTGACAACTGCGAATCAGATTGAGCCGTTCTTCCATTTGCCTTAATTCTGATTCGTCAAAATTAAAATCTGCCATATAATCGGAAATCTCCCTGTTAAAATCCGATAGCAGATTTTCAATATCCATCAGCTCATTTCGCATGACTTCGAGTTTTTCATCCAGCTCGCTCACTGACGCCATCTGCCGAAACGCCTGGCTGATCGCGGCGGCAGAACCATTCATCCCATCGCCGGTGTAATCATACACCTTTCCGAGCGTTTCCGCAATAACAGAGGCATTGGACAACTTGCGGACCTGTTCCTCCAGCGCCGCTTCCTCTCCCTCTGCCAGCTTCGCATCCTCAATCTCCCGCTTCTCATATTGGAGAAAAGAGAGTTCCCGCGCTCTCTCTTCTGCCGTGCTATTTTCCCGCTCCATCTCATGAACAAGCTTATTGTACTCCCCGTATGCATCTGAAATCTGCCGTCTCAACTCCGCCGCCTTCGCTCCTGCAAACCGGTCCACCACATCCATATGGTATTCCTTATGCATCAGGGACTGGTGTTCATGCTGTCCATGTATATCCAGACAAAGGGCCGACGCTTTTCGGATCGTACTGACTGCCACGCTCTCGCCGTTAATTTTGTTAATGCTTCTGTTCTCGGTGATTTTTCGGGAAATGACTATCTGTCCTTCTTCCGGTTCGATATCCATCGCCCTCAAAGCTTCCAGCGTCTCTTCATCTTCAATATGAAACGCCATCTCGACCGTCGCATAATCGCCATGCCTTCCGATCATTTCCGCAGATACTCTCGATCCGAGGGCAATTCCGATGGAACCGGCCAGGATGGATTTCCCCGCGCCGGTTTCACCGGTCAGTATATTTAAATGCCTGCCAAAATCGACATCTGCCTCGTCTATAATCGCAATGTTTTTTACATGCAAATTCGTCAGCAACGCAATACCTCCCTATTTTATAACCCTGTTACCCTCACCTTACATGAAAGCCTCAGACCGCGCACTTTCGCATAAATTCTCGTAACTCCCCTTCGTTTTCCCGTCACCTTTCCATTATCGTCCACCGTTGCGATTGTCGGGTTCTTTGAGTACCATGTCACTCCCTGGCTAATCTCGTCTACATGAAGGGTCTCTGTATCGTAAAGACGGAATTTTAAATTTTTACGGTTCATCGTGACGACAAGGACATCCGCGGCGCCTCTCCTTCCATTGCTGGTTTTGCCGTAAACGGTCGCCTGCCCTACCCTTCTCGCATATATCTTGCCCCGTTTGTTAATCCTCGCCACTCTCGGGGCGTCCGAATAATATTTTATCGAATCCGTGGAATTTACAGGCTCAACCTGAATACCCGACTGAATCTGGCGGCCTTTCGCCACAATAATATCATTATTCGCCACATCCACTCCGGTAGCCGGTATCGGATCTGTCACAGTCAGCAGGCAAACCGCTGATTTTCCGGAACCATCCTGTGCCTTTGCCCGTATTTTTACCATCCCCGCAGACATGCCGTAAACTCTGCCGTTAGCAGCAACCGTTGCGATGGAATTGTCGCTGGAAGTCCAGCTAAGGCCTTTAATCGTCGCATTCTTCGGATAAATAGTCGCTTTGAGCGTCATCGTTTTTCCGACAAGCAGTCTCGCCGTATACTTATTCAGCTCAATCCTTGTAATTCTCCGGATCACCCGAACCCGGCACGATGCAGAAGCGCCGGAACCATCTTTCGCCCTCGCCGTAATATAGGCAGTGCCGACTTTCTTCGCTTTCACCCGTCCGCTTGAAGTTACCGTCGCCACCGATGATTTGGAGGAAGACCACCTCACGGATTTATCCGTTGCCGTCTCGGACGTAACCGTAGCTGACACGGTAAAAGACTTTCCGACCTGAATCCGCTTTGCAGTCGGATTTACGCTGACGGAGGTCGCCTTTTCCGTAACAGTCACAAGGCAGCTGACCGTGAACCCGCCGTCTGTTGCTATTCCCTGTACCAATGTTACGCCGCCCTTAAGACCGGTCACTTTAACATTAGACGCTCCCTCCGGCTCGATCTTAACGACAGATGCGTCTGCCGCCGTCCACGTCATGGATTTATCATAAGCATTCTCCGGCGTAAACTGAGGCGTCAATGTAAGCGACTGGTCTACCTCGATCGTTGCATGATCCGGCTGCAGCGTCACGCCTTCCAGCCCTTTCACCGTTACCAGACAGCTTACCTCATACCCGCCGTCTCGTGCCACGCCTTTCACTAAAGCGGTTCCGACAGCAAGTCCTGTCACCTTTACATTTGAAATTCCATCCGCTTCCAGCTTTGCAACTTTCGAATCGGATATTGTCCATGCCATCGTTTTATCCTGAGCTGAAACCGGCTTAAACTCCGGCGTCAATGTAATCGTCTCATTGACAACGATCGACGCGTTTTCCGGATTCAGCGTCACGCCTTCCAATCCTTTTACCGTAACGAGGCAGCTGACCACATAGCCGCCTTCGTTTGAGACGCCCCGCACCATTGTCATTCCGACCTTAAGTCCTGTTACAATCAGGTTTGACGGACCGTCCGGCTCGATTTTGACGATCGACGGATCTGAAACCGTCCACTTCATCGACTTGTCGAAAGCATCGTCCGGCGTAAATTTAGGTATTAACGTAAATTTCTCATCCACATTGATTGTTGCACTCTCTTGATCGAGCTTCACATCAGACAGTCCCAAAACCGTAACCATACAATGCACTTCAAAATTGCCGTCCGTCGAGCGTCCGGTAACAAGAGCGACTCCGACCTTTGTACCTGTTACCTTCAAATTGGATACGCCGTCCTTTTCGATTTTAACAATGGAGGCATCCGAAACCGTCCATTTCATCGATTTGTCATAAGCCGCCTCCGGCTGAAATTTGGGCTCAAGCGTAATCGTCTCATTCACTTTTATAGCCGCCTTTTCCTCTTTCAGCGTGACGCCCGTCAGTCCCTCTTTGACATCAATCTTAATGACAGCTACCCGTCCCGACGCCGACGACGCCTGAATGAATGTCGTACCCGTCTTGACGCCGGTGATCACTCCGTCTTTGTCAACTTTAGCCACTTTGGAATCAAAAGAAGTCCACGTAATCGCATCCGTTGTATCCGATGGCGTCTTTACAAGATTCGGCTTATACGTCTGCCCCGCCAGAAGCTCGTATGAATCCGGCGAGAAAGCCAGACCCTGGCACGGCGAGAGAACCGTCACATCGATCTGCGCCGAAGGCCCGTCGTCGGATTTTACAAAGACAATTGTCTTACCGACTTTCTTTCCCGCAATTGTGAGCTGATTCGTTTCCTCGTCATAGGATAAGGAGGCGATCGACGAATCGGTGACGCTCCAGTCCAATTTCGTAGTACAGCCCTTTGGCGTCAAGGTAACCTTAATGATCTTTTGCTCATTCACATTTACGGTTACCTGCTTTTCCGACAATTCCAGTTTTTCACAACCGGCGAGCACTGTAACGGCACACTGGGCATACACGCCATTCGGATTGTATTTCGGCGACACCATCACATACGCCGTACCCGGAGCCTTTCCTGTGATCGTACCATACTGGTCAACCGTCACAATACTGGTATCTAACGACTGCCATTCAAGATCCTTCTGCGTTACATTATTTGGCTTATATGTATATTTGAGCTGATGCATTGCTCCTGATTTTATTGTAACCTCTTTTTCCGTCAGCTGCAGAGACTGATACGGTACGTTGATCGTGACATGGCACACCTGAGACTTTTTATTTACCGGGTTCGTCACCGTAACCGTAATCGTCTTTCCGTCTTTCGGCGCTGACTTTGCAGTAATGGTAGCTGTCTTTGTATCCGCTGTCAGAGAAATAGACAGGCAATCCGGATCTGAAATATACCAGTCGTATCCCGGATAGGAGACATCCGGGCTGCAGGTCACATTTAATACCGCGCTTTCCCCGACGTTTAACGACAGTTCCTTATCTGAAATATTCAGGTTATCCGCCGTTGAGACAATCCTGACCTGGCACTCCGCAATAAATTCTGCCCCGGTACTCGTCTCATACACTGCCCTTATGACCACATCCCGATCCGTGACCTTTTTTGCCGTCACGCGGCCTGTCGCATCCACCGTAGCGCAGGACGTATCGCTTGAACTCCACGCGATATTCGTACCGGCAACGCTTTCATCATTGAAAAAGGCATTGAGCGTAACCTGGGCGCCGGCGTACATCGTCATGTAGCTTTGATCCAGCTTAAATACGTCGGCAATCGTCAATTCAATGTTAAACTCCGTTTTTGACTGGACTTCTCCCGCATCTGACCTCAATGGGTTTACAAGCTGTGAAACCACCTGATGATATCCTGGTTTCACTACCGCATGCGCCGTAACGATAGTCGTACGTCCTTCATTTTTGCTGAGCGCCGTCACCACGCCGTCGCTAAGCGACGCATAGTTTGACGCCGAACCTTCTTCACACGACAACGTCACATCAAAATATTGCATAAACTCTTCCGTCGTCAGGTTAAAAGCTTCCGCAATATCGTAAGTGGAACCGATCGGTATCGTTTCCTTATAGTCGTCCAAATTGGCATACACAGACAGCGTCAGAACCGTCGGCGCATACACATCCTCGCTAATACAGTTCCCTTCGCCCGCATAAGCATCCTTCGGATAGAAATAAACATAATATTTTCCCGCCTTAGCATCGACCCTCAACTGGTTTGAACGGCTCGAAACGGGTTCGATGTTGATCAGGTCAGACGTCATTCCGAGAGAATCCGCGATCGCATATTCACCGCCGTGCCCGTCATCCCTTTTAATTACCCACGCCATCTTCCTTTGCATGGATTCATAGCCATTGTGAAAATCTGCATCATTATAAATCAAGCCGCCTGTATCGAGGCCGAACTCATGCACGCGCTGATAATTCCCTTCCGTGTTGCTGATACTCGGATACACATAAACGTCTATCATCGTTGTATATGTCGTATCCGGACTATCCGGAGGGGTATACGTCGCGGTTATTTTTGTACTGCCGACTCCGACAGGCGTTACTACTCCGCTCTCGGAAACAGAAACAACCTCGTCGTTCGCCACGGTCCACTGTGCGTTCTCCGACTCGCCATAGTTTAATTTTAATGTTTTCGATCCGCTGTTCTTATGTAAAAAGATTGCCTTATCCTGAGAATCCTCATACGGATATTTGAACATCGTATCGTCTACTGAGGTGTCAATGCCGAATACGACCTGAATCTTACAGGTAACGCTGCCGACTGTCGTACCGATCACATCTCCGTATTTATTGTACACTGTGACGAGGATCTCCACCTCGCCCGGCGCTTTTGCCGTCACAATACCATAGATCTGTTCGCTTCCCTCTTTAATGTCCGCAATATCCGCACCTGTCTGGATGCTCCACTGAACCTCATACTTACTCTTGTCCGCATAAATCGGGTCAGACTCCGAACCGAGTATCAGCGTAATCTGCTTGCTCTTCATCTGATAAGCATCCGCTGAGTTCAGCTGGCTGCCCTCGCACGTGAGCGTAAGCCCGCCTGCCGCCTCGGAATGGTATCCCATATAAATATACATCCCTGCCATAACTATGGCAAAAAGAATCCCTAAATAAAGAAATCTGATCTTCTTAACTTTTTTAACTTTTTTTCCTTTTTCTCTTTTTCCGTCCATCTTTATGCAGCCCCTTCTTTCACAACCTATGTATACATGTATATCGGCCTTTTACTACGATTATGTTACTGTCATAATGTGTCAAAAATGCGAAAAGCATATATTATTATTATAATTAACCCCAAAAACCTTGTCAATATAATTTGCGGGCATCTCTGCATCGGGGCGGAAAAAGACCGCGTCCGACGGCAGAAAGGCGTGAAAGAACGGGGCTGCTTTATCGGCAGGCCGGCCTATCTATTTTGGGGGAAAGAGGAGCCTTCCGGTTGCGGATAGCGATCCGCCCGTAATCCGCGCCAATCTTCCCGTCATAATAGAGCCACCGTCTCCCGGGCGATCGCCAGCTCCTCATTCGTCGGCACAACCATGACTTTCACCCTGCTGCCGGCAGCGGAAACCACTTTCTCCACACCGCGCACGGCATTTTCTTCTTTGTCGATCTCTACGCCGAGATAGCCGAGATAACTGCATATATATTCGCGCATAATATGGTTATTCTCTCCCAATCCGGCAGTAAAAGCGATCGCATCCACGCCATTCATCGCCGCTGCATATGCGCCGATATATTTCGCTACGCGGTATCCGAACACATCCTGCGCCATCTGGGCTTTCTCGTTTCCCTCGGCGGCCGCCGCCTCCAGATCGCGGAAATCACTTGACACGCCGGACAATCCATATACTCCCGATTCTTTATTCAAAAGCGTCATAATCTCTTCCAGCGTCTTGTCCATCGCATGCGCAAGATATTCAATAATCGCCGGGTCAATATCGCCGCTTCTCGTTCCCATGACCAGTCCTTCCAACGGCGTCAGGCCCATGCTCGTATCCACGGATTTGCCGTTCTTCACGGCAGATATGCTTGCGCCGTTTCCAAGATGGCAGACAATTACTTTGGAATTTTCGGGATCGAGTCCCAAAAGCTCTATTACGCGTTTTGACACAAAACTGTGGCTCGTGCCGTGGAAGCCGTAACGGCGCACCTTATATTTTTCATAGCATTCATACGGAAGTCCGTACATAAACGCCACCGGATCCATCGTCTGATGAAACGCCGTGTCAAAAACAGCCGTATTCGGCACGCCCGGCATGATCGCCTGGCAAGCGCGTATTCCGATCAGATTAGCCGGATTATGTAGCGGCGCTAACGGATTGCACTCTTCGATCGCCGCCATCACCGCATCATCAATAATCACTGAGGATGCAAATTTTTCACCGCCATGCACAACACGGTGCCCGATCGCATCAATCTCGGATAAATCCTTAATAACGCCGGACTGTGCATCGGTAAGCTCATCCAATACCATTTTTACCGCCACCTCATGATCCGGCATGTCCTTCTCTATAACTACCTTCTCGCCCCCCGCCGGCGTATGGTTCAGCCTTCCATCTATTCCAATCCGCTCACAAAGCCCTACCGCCAGCGCTTCCTCTGTTTCCGAGTCAATCAGCTGATACTTAAGGGACGAACTACCGCAATTAATCACCAATACTTTCATTTTTTCCTCCATTCCGCCGCGCAAACGGCACAAACAATACATAGCTTATTGTTTAAATTTTTATACGAAAATATTATACAACTGCGGATTTGAAATTTCAACCCTTAAACGGTGGGAAACGCGCTTTGCTCTGGCGTCATTTTGTTTCTGTTATAAAAAACCCCGATCGGTCCCGGGCCGGTATGAATGCCAATCGCCGGATCCGGCAATACCTATTTTATCTGCATATCGGCGATGATTTATTCATACCTTTTATAAATATGCCTGTGAATCGCGTTACTATTCACAGCCTCTGGAGGACTGAAATGCTGCCGCTCTTTTTTATCCTGCTCTTTATTCTTCTGCTGTTTCCGGAGACTGCCGCCGCCGGAAGCAAAAGCGGTCTGATTCTGTGGGCGACCGTTCTCGTTCCCTCCCTTCTGCCTTTCTCCATACTCACATCCCTTATACGGCGGTACATGGCGGGAAAGCCTTATCACTATCTCCTGCTTGCCGCCGGCATCCTGTCGGGCTATCCGATCGGCGCCAAAATAGCCGGAGAGCTTTATCTTGACGGCTCCCTGACATACAAAAAAGCTCTATTTTTCGCCGGTTTTGCAAATAACCCAAGCCCGATGTTTGTCCTCTTTTTTGTCGGCGGAAACGCGCTGCATCTTGCTTCCGGAAAATATCTGTTTTACGGCCTCGTACTGCTCTCCTCCTTTCTCGGAAGCCTGTGTTTCACCCTGTCCGTCCCGCGGGCGCCGCGCCATTCGGACAAACGCCCCTGTCCCAAGACAGCGTCCGGCAAGCAGCTTCCCTTTTCCAAAATCATTGATGCGGAAATCTCTGACAGCGCGCTTCTCCTGATTAAAATCGGAGGCTATATTATGCTTTTTTCCATTCTCGCCTCCCTGATGAGAGAGCTTCCCCTCATTCCGTATTATGCAAAGCTCTTTTTAGGCAATATTCTGGAAATCACGACGGGAAATGCAATGATGTCGGAGGCCCCCCTCCCTCACAACATAAAAATAATCCTGTCCCTTGCCGCCACCTCTTTCGGCGGACTGTCAGCGGCAGCCCAGACGAACAGTGTTCTGCAAAATACAGGATTATCCCTTTTCCATTACCTGATTATGAAGTTTTTAGGAGGGCTTTTCGCCCTGCTTCTCGGCTTCCTCTTCTTTATGGCATAAGCAAAAAACATCTCAACGCCATTATGCGGATGCGCCGGGGCTGATGCAATATGCCTGTCCTGTTCTGTCCGCTCCGGTCAGGAAGCGGATCCCTCGGTCACGGACGAAGATTCGCTCTGGCTTTCCTGATCTGCGGGAAGCTTGCCCTCGATCTGGTCCTTCAATTCTGCACGGTTATTTTTTATCACTTCAATATCTTTCTTCAAAACACTGATAAGCATGGATGATTTGCTTTCAATGTCTTTTAGCGACGTCTCTATATTTCTGCCCGCCTCACCCAAAAGATCGCTTGTATAATACAGTGCGGAGGTTCGAACCTGATCGCTTTCGCCCACCGCCTGAGCCAATATGCTCTGCGCCTTCTCCTGCGCCTGATTCATGATTTTTTCCGCCTCTGCATAAGCCGACTGCACGATCTCATTCTGATCAAGAAGCTGTGCCGTCTGTTCCTGCGCCTGATCCATGATCTTCTTCGCCTGCGCCTGCGCTTCACCCAGTATCTGTTCACGGTTATTGATAATCTTTTGATACCTCTTGATCTCTTCCGGCGCGCACATGCGGAGCGCATCCAACAGATCATAGAGCTCGTCCTTGGAAACAGTAACCTTGTTCGGATACAGCTTTGAAGGCTTGCAATTCTCCACATATTCGTAAATCTCGTCAATCGCCTTTTCGATTCTTGATGGGTTCATAAATTATACCTTTTCCTTTCATTAATCGTCACAAATATCCCTTAAGCGTAAAAAAACGTGCTTATTTGTCTTATATTCCTTTACCCTTTCCACACAGAATGCCTGATTTATGTCATCAAATGCCGTCCCAAGCGCTGTCTCAATAATAATCCGCGTATCCTCTTTTACAATGCCTGATCGGGCAAGCATATCCAGAAGCTTCGCCTCAAATTGTTTGTTATATGGCGGATCCGCATATATAATATCAAACTGCCGCCCCATTTTATCCAATTTTGATATCGCATACGACGCTTCGACCGGAAGCACGACGGCTTCCTCTGTCAAGCGCGTTTTCTCCAAATTCGCCCGGATGCACTTCAACGGTTCTTTTCCAAATTCAACAAGGTACGCTTTTTCCGCTCCCCTGCTGAGCGCCTCGATCCCGATCGCGCCACTGCCGCTGAACAAGTCGAGAAACATGCTGCCCGGCACGTCATCCTGAATAATATTAAACAGCGTCTCCTTGATTCGGTCTGTCGTGGGGCGCGTATCCTTTCCCTCCGGAGCAATTAATGGCAGCCGTCTGGCTTTTCCGGCAATCACACGCATGACGTCCCCCTCACTTTCACTAGCAATGCAGCTTTTATTCGCGCTGATCCCATTATAAACGAAAACAAGCTTTTTTTCAAGAAAAACTTTGCCTGATCGGCGCTACTCCCTCTCGGCAATCTCGCCCTGTCTTTTATAAATACTGGAGCCCGGCACATATCCGCGCACGGATGAAAGCGGATACACATTTGTGTAACTGCCGATGACCGTTCCCGGATTTAAGATGCTGCCGCATCCGATCTCGACATAAGATCCAAGCGCCGCCCCCATTTTCTTGAGCCCGGTCTTAACCTTTTCCTCTCCGCAGCGGATTTCGACCAGCGTCTTATCCGATTTCACATTTGACGTAATGGAACCGGCTCCCATATGGGATTTGTAACCGAGAATCGAATCTCCTACGTAGTTGTAGTGCGGAACCTGTACGCCGTCAAACAAAATTACATTTTTCAGCTCCGTGGAATTTCCCACGACGGCATTTTTTCCGACAATCGCATTTCCGCGTATAAACGCGCAATGTCTGATCTCAGCCCCCTCATCTATAATAGCCGGACCCTGAATAGATGCGCTCGGCGCCACCGCAGCGCTTTTGGCGATCCATATATTGTCCCCTTTCTTATCAAACAGCTCCTCGGAAAGAGTCTCTCCGAATTTCAAAATATACTCGCCAATATTCGGGAGTACCTCATATGGATACTGATACCACGTGATCAATTCCCATGCAATCGTGTGTTCATCCGCAAAGATTTCTTTATTAGTCAATTCCTTAATCGTTTTCATTTTTTTCCCTCCATTCTGCTTCTATAATCTCTCGCAATCTTTAAGAATCCATCGGAAAATGCGGCGCTTCGCAGTGTAGATCATTTCTTGTCCTTCTTTTCGCCATAATATGCCTTCGCTTTATTATAATACGCGCGCAGCTGCCCGATATTGTTTGTCTCTTTCACTTTTCCGACCTGTGCGCTCACAAATCCTGTGAGCTTGCCCATATATTCCTGCTCGCTGATCTCCCCTTCCGATACGCCGCTCAGTCCCTTCTCCCAGCTCGCCGTGAGTTTCGGACTAAGCATGGCGGGGATCGAATACCTCACGATACCGCACACAAGCTCGCCTTTTAGCGTGGGCGTGATCACCTGCGTCTTTTTGTTGAGGTTCAAATACGAAATATTGAACAATTTCTTCAATATCTCCGCACGGGTTGCGCTTGTACCTATGCCGCTCCCTTTAATCATTGCGCGGAGTTCCTCATCCTCGATCAGCTGTCCGGCATTTTCCATCGCCAAAATCATGGAACCGGAATTGTAACGCTTGGGAGGGGACGTCTCGCCCTCCTTGATATTTATTGCATTAACGCGGCATGTCGTTCCTTTTTTCAAATACGGGAGAATCCTTCTCAACTCTTCCGCACCCGCGGCCTCCTCATCTTCCCCTTTGCCGGAGCCGCTCTCATTTTCACTTTCGGCCTGTCCGACGGCCTCCGCCTTTTTTTTATGCGTGAAGGAGTATTCCGTCACCGGCAAAAACCCGTCCTCCACCAGTATTTTCGCCGATGTATAAAATTTCTCCCGGTACAAAGCATCCTGAGACGGATTCTCCATCGCCAGCACGACATTGATTTTCTCATAGACTGCCGGCGGAAAAAAAATACTCAAAAACCGCCTCACAATCACCTCATACATTTTTACCGCAACCGGCTGCAGCGACCGGAGTGCCGGCATCCCCTGCCCGGTCGGAATAATCGCATAGTGGTCCGTTATCTTGCTGTCATCCGCATAACGGGTCTTCTCCAGTTTTTCATAGCTTTTCATCTTTGCGATTTCCCGCACATACGGAAGCGCCACGTCATAATCCTGCAATCCCTTGAGCTGTTTCGTAATCTCTTTCGCCACTGCGCTGCTCAGCACCCTCGCATCCGTTCGCGGGTAGGTGACAAGCTTCTTTTCATACAACTCCTGAACCACCTGAAGCGTCTCATCCGGACTGATCTTAAAAAGCTTTGACGATAAATTCTGCAGCTCCGCCAGATTGAATAAGAGGGGCGGATTTTTTTTCTCCTTCCTCTTCTGGATGGATTCGACCGCGGCGCGGCCTCTTCCATCCGCCATAAGCTCTGTGCGCAATGCCTTCGCCGTCTGTTCATCCCGAAAGCCATTTTCCTTATACAGTTTCGGCGACTGAAAATAATGCGACTCCCCGCATGCGCGCCACTCTCCGTCAAAGCGGGCGGAAGTTTTTTCCCCGTCCGCCCCGCCATCCTCGGGCGAAAATGAACCCAATATGCGGTAAAACGGCGTTTTCACAAATTTTCGTATCTCCCATTCCCTCGTCACCACCATGCCGAGCACGCATGTCATCACCCTGCCGACCGACACAGGCGTCCATTTTTTTCCTTCCACGCTCTCATTGAGCCAGCCGCCGTATTTTAGCGAAAGCGCGCGCGAAAAATTGATGCCCATCAAATAATCCTCTTTCGCCCGCAAATATGCCGATGCGCTCAAATTATCATAGGCGGACAGCGGTTTTGCCTCCCGGATTCCGCGCAATATCTCATCCTCCGTCTGGGAATCAATCCAGACGCGGTATTTCTTCTTTTCGGGCGGTACCTGCGCCATCTGGTCTACAAGCCGGTATATATACTCGCCCTCCCGTCCTGAGTCGGTACAGACATAGATCGTCTCGACATCCTTTCGCGTCAGGAGAAATTTCACCGTATCAAACTGCTTCTTCACATTACGGATCACCTCATAACGGAACGCCTCCGGCAGAAACGGAAGCGTATCAAACGCCCATTTCGCATACGCCGAATCGTATGCATCGGGGTAACTCATCGTCACAAGATGCCCGACGCACCACGTCACAATGTCATTCTGCGATTCAATGAAACCGTCGCCCCGTTTCCCGTTCACCTTCAGCGCCTTGGCAAACTCCTGCGCCACACTTGGCTTTTCCGCAATAAATACCCTCTTCCCCATATAGTCAATATCCTAATTCTTCTGCCACGAGCACTACTTTAATCCGGTTTTTTACGCCGCTTCTCCTCGTGATTACAAATTGTGAACAGATACAGTCGTCGCCAAAACAATCCCCACACCGTCCGGTTTTCGCACACGGCGTATTTTTGCCAAGGCGCACCGTATTTGGCGGGGAAGCGATATCGCGAACCCTTCTGACGCCATCCTCCACACTGCTCACTACTTTATTCATTCCCGCAAGAATGATTACCGATTCCGGGCCGTAGCAGAGAAAGGATACCCGGTTCGCGTAGCCGTCAATATTCACCAGCTCGCCATCCAGCGTAATCGCATTTGTGCTCATTAGGAAATAATCGCTGTTGATCATATTCGCCTTCATCTGCCGCATCTCTTCCGGCGTTTTTGCCGCCGCGCGGTCATAAACGACGCATCCGCTCTCTTGCAGCGCATCCATCAGCCCCGATTCCTTCAGCGACATGGAACCGCCAAAACTGACTCTCTTTCCCTTTGTCAGGAATTTCTCCATAATCAATTTCACAGCCTCTTCCTTTGTATCCGCAAAATATCCTTCCATATTCCGCTTTTCCAGATTTTTGATAATTGTCTCCGCCTGATTTCTTCTTGCCTGAAGCTTATGCTCATTCATATCCTTACCTCCTGTTTTTTGCGCTCTCTGCGCAGAATTCCCGTTTGCAAATGATCTTAACCATATCGCATCTCATAAGTTTTTTCCACTGTTTCTTTTCAACATGTTCTTCTATGTTGCGAATCAACTCATCCAGATAGCCCATGCATTGTTCATACTCCTGTTCGCTTATGCCATGCCTTCCAAAGCGGCTCTCATATACGCACAGCACATAACGGCGGATTTTTTCCCGCAAAGCCAGTTCTTGTTCCCGCGTCTGCACAGGCAAATAGTATGCCTTCGTCCTGTCAAATATTTTCTCTCCGCATTTTCCGCTGTCGAGATAATCCCACGGAGCAGATAGCGCGTTCCAAAACGCCATAAGCCCGTCATTGGCGCACAAAAGACGGTCTGCATACGCTTCGCTCTCCAGCCCCGCCTTCCACGCGCGGTATTTTCTCTTCCGCCTGAAACGAATCATAAGCAAAACCGCGGCCGCAACCGCAATCGGAACCAAAACGAGGCAATATGCGAATATTCCGACTCCCTGTTTCCATGCCCGCCCCTCGTAAGCCCTATCTGCATCCGATTTTTCTTCCTGATCCTCCACAGGTTCCGCCATCTCATCATCCGGTTTTGCCGTCGGCTTGTTTTGGCTGCCCATCGTGCTCTGGGGCGCATTTTGCCGGCTGCTGTTCTGCCTGAGGAGATCCTCGATGCTGCCCGCCTCAGCATCCGTAACATAAGAAGTGACATCCAGAGGTATCCAGCCCGCGCCATCTGCATAAATCTCAACCCATGAATGCGCATTGTAATCATACACCTCCACCTCTTTATCCGTTATCATCCGCTTCCCATCTATCACATACCCCTGCGCCATCCGCGCCGGTATCCCCATAGTCCGGAAAATCATGATAGCGGCAGAGGCAAAATGGGTACAGTACCCTCTCTTTGACGAAAACATAAACCATTCGATCTCATCCACTCCGTCCTGAAGCGCCCCCGGCTGCAAAGTGTAGGTAAATCCCTCGCCAAAATACTTCTTTACAATATTAACCGCCTCTCCGACCGTCCGATACTCCTCTCCCTGCAAAACCGTGCTCTGAATCCGCTTTCTAAGCCCCTCGCGAACCTCTGCTTCCTGAGCCCCATTGTATACCGTATTCGCGCCTACAGGATACTGCATAAGCGCATCGAGCTCATCCTGAGGCGCCGCATACGGAACAAACTCTTCCTTGTCGAATACGGATTTTATCTCGATCGTTTTAAGCGGTTCAAAATAATTGCCCCAATCAGAGTCGTAATCGCCGTTGGGGGGATTGCGCCGCATATGAGTACCCGCCCATACATTGTTCTTAAATGACCCGCCGATAAACTGGAGCAAAAATAATTGTTCCGCCTCAAATTTTTCATGTGATTTCACGGTTAATTCCAGCGTCCCATTGTAGCTGATATCTCCCTCTTCGTTAAACTGCCCGAAATCGATCCTCTGTTTATTCTCATCCTCGTTTTTTTCCGGTCCATCACCCACGCTCCTTATATTTCCGGCCGCTATAATCTCTTCACGGTAGCTCCAAATGCTCCGGCTCACATCTTCCCATGAAACAAGGCGGCTGACAAGCGCCCCGACAACTGCTGTGCAGGCGCAGAGCAAAGCAAATTTACGGATGCTCTCCCCTCTGCTTCCCATGCCCAGAAAGACAATGAGCGCCCCGCTGTAAGCTATGACGCACGCCTCATACGGAACACCGTCAGCAATGATGGATAAGGAAAACAGAAAAAATGATGGAAGCGATGTCAGTATGGCGGGACGGCGCGACTCATAAAAATACAGGGTAAGGATCGTCACAAACGCCTCGAACTGCCCGATCGCCAACGTCCCCATACCGGCGCCTTCCACTGCCGCTTCGCCCAGATTAATGCCATAACAAATTGAAACGCGGTACGAGATATCATTATACAGCATTCCAAAGCCGCCAATGACGCTTTTGTGCAGGAATGCGAGACTCGCAAGAGACAGCGCAAAAGAAACTGCCATGCTCATAAGCTCCCTTTTATCAAAATTGCGCAACACGGCATGCGATATATAATAAACTGCAAAAATCAGAACAACCGGAATCAAATATGCCGCTATATTGATATCATCATAACCTAACCCGCTCGACAGGCTGATTCCACTGCACCATAGCATGGCGAGAAGCGGAATCAATTGTACTCGCTTTAACATAAATCCCCCTTTTTAAACATTAGACGCACGACACAAATTCCAGATTGTCCGCTCTCACCTTCACCCGGACCATCTCTTCTTCCATCTCTTTTCTCCCCGTATAAATAAAAATGCAGCTGGAAAGAAACTCCCCTTCATACTGGACATTGTACAGCTCCTCAAGCGGATCCGGAAATTTGCCCATATCGGAAGAAAAAATGTCTGCAAACAAATCTAATATTTGATCGCCGTCCGATACGAGCCGCCGTTTTACGTTGCCCTCCCGGAAATCCTTCCAGACCACATAAAACGTTTTTTTTGTCATGGTAAATTTCATCGCAAGATAATATAACATCTCAAAGATCCGCTCAATTTTATCCTGATTTTTTTCACCCGCTATATCAATAAAGACCGCCGTATCACAGGCGATCGGAAATCCATAATCCTGAACCATGAGCGTATTCTTTTTAGCTGAGAATTTCCAATTAATACGGTTTAATTTATCCCCCGGACGGTAATAGCGGATATCGTACAATTCCGACGGATCATTGCCGGGCTTTTGAGACGAAAACATCTCGCTCTCGCCCTCTTTCTCCTCATACGCAATATGCGGTTCGATCGGATATTCGCGGTACTCCGGCAAAACCAAAAATGAAGCGGAGGCGTTCGCCCGAATCGTTGGCCTGAGCAGGGAAAAACCATTGTAAATCAAGACTTTCTCAATACAAAGCCTGCTCATTCCGCTGTATTGGGGAACAAAATCAAGCAAAATTTCCTCGCGCCGGTTCACAAGAAAAATCTTTTTCTTCATCGTCACCATCTTGGTTCCGAGCCCGCTGTTCACCGTAATATATATCACTGCCCGGCTTCCCTGATTCAAAGCGGAACGGTTTTCCACGACGACGGGGATTTCAATTTTCTGAAATTTAGCCGCCGACAAAACCATCTGATTTTCAAATTTTATTTTCACTCCTCTTTTAGCCGGAAAAAACGTAATGATCGAAAAAAGGACAGGTACCGCCGCCGCCATAATGAGCACGGCGCCTCCGCTCGGTTTAATATACAAGATGCAAAACAGAATCAGGCCCGCCACCGCCATAATGTACATAATCCAATTTCTAATTACCATTCTGTATCCTACCTTATCTTTACCTTCTCCAAAACTTCAGACATGATTTCGTCTTTTCCATGCTTCTCCACCTTCGCCCTTGACGTCAGTATGATGCGGTGGCGCACAATATATGGAAATGCCTGCCGCACATCTTCGGGAAACACGCAGTCCCTTTCATTCAAAAAGGCGACTGCCTTACTCATTTCCATAAGAGCCAGCGTGCCGCGCGGACTGACGCCCAGAGACAACAACTCATGGTTTCTCGTCGCCTCTGACAGCCTCACCAGATAGTCATAGATATCTTCATTCAGATATATGCCGCTTACCAGTTTCCGCATCTCGATCAGCTCTTCCCGGCTCACCACCCGCTTCACTGCGTCTGCCGGATTCATTCCCTGCCTTTCTTTCAAAAGCAGGATTTCCTCATCATGCGTCGGGTATCCGAGCGTCAGACAGATCATGAAGCGATCCAGCTGCGAATCCGGAAGAAGCTGCGTACCCACCGATCCTACTGGGTTTTGCGTCGCCATCACAACAAAGGGTTCTGGCGCCGGCGTCGTAATTCCATCCACGGTGACCCGCTTCTCCTCCATCACCTCAAGCAGAGCGGACTGCGTCTTGGAAGAGGCGCGGTTAATCTCATCCGCCAAAAATAGATTGCACAAAATGACGCCCTTTTGATATTCCTTCGAGCCATCCGGACGTATGATATTAAATCCCACAACATCGCTCGGCAATACGTCCGAAGTAAACTGCATGCGATTCGCATCCAGTTCCATCGCCTTGGAAAACGCCATCGCAAGGCTTGTCTTTCCGACTCCCGGTATACCGTCAAGAAGAATATGCCCCCCTGACAAAATGGCTGCCAGCATCATCTCCTTCTCGTCTCTCTTTCCTTTTATCACTTTCTCTACTTCGGCCAAAACATCGCTTAACTGTTTATTCATCTCTCTCCCTCTTTTATATCTATTTCTGATATTTGCCACTCCACCGGCTGTACGCCGTTCTTTATCAAAAATTCATTTGCCTGGCTAAACGGCCTGCTTCCAAAAAATCCGCGGAACGCCGACAAGGGACTCGGATGCGGCGCCTTCAAAATCAAATGCTTTGGATTGTTCAGCATTTTCGCTTTCTCCTGAGCCGGTTTCCCCCACAGGATAAACACGACCGGACGATCGATTTCATTCGTCTTGCGGATAACCGCATCGGTAAATTTCTCCCAGCCCACTCCGCGGTGTGACATCGGCTTATGGGCGCGCACCGTCAGTACCGTATTTAAGAGAAGCACCCCCTGCTCTGCCCATTCGTTGAGATAGCCGTGGCTCGGTATGCTGCATCCGAGATCGTCATGAAGCTCCTTATAAATATTGACTAACGACGGCGGAATCTCAACACCGGGTTTTACCGAAAAACACAGGCCGTGCGCCTGTCCCGGATTGTGGTACGGATCCTGCCCGATAATCACCACCTTCACCTTTTCGAGCGGAGTCAGGTGGAACGCATTGAAAATATCCCCCGATCTGGGATATACCGTCGCGCTGCTGTATTCATTTTTTACAAAAAGAAATAGTTTTTTATAATACTCCTTAGAAAATTCTTCCGAAAGCGCCTGTGCCCATTGTCCTGTCAATCCTGGCATATCAACCGTATCCTCCAACTGCACGCATTTTTTGCATTTGTTTATAAGCAGCGTCTGACGCTGATTCCCTCCCGCCATAAATACTGCTTCAGATCATTGATTTTCAGCTCGTTAAAATGAAACAGGGATGCCGCCAAAACCGCATCCGCTTTTCCCTCTGTAAGCGCATCGCGAAAATGCTCTCTTTTCCCCGCTCCTCCTGATGCGATTACCGGAATGGATACATTCTCGGAAATGGTTCTCGTGAGCTCTATGTCATAGCCGTCTTTCGTGCCGTCGCAGTCCATACTCGTCAGAAGTATTTCACCCGCGCCGAGACGGTCTGCCTTCATCGCCCATTCTACCGCATCGATGCCCATATCCACCCTGCCGCCGTTTTTATATACGGACCATCCGCTGCCGTCTGTGCGCCGTCTGGCGTCAATCGCCACAACCACGCACTGGCTTCCGAATTTATCCGATGCTTCGGATATCAGATCCGGATTCATGATCGCGGCAGAATTTACGGATACCTTGTCCGCCCCCTCCCGCAATATCATCCGGAAATCTTCTATTGTTCGTATGCCGCCGCCTACCGTAAACGGGATAAACACTGTCTCCGCCACTTTCCTTACCATATTGACCGTGATCTCCCTCGCATCGCTGGATGCCGTTATATCGAGAAAAACAAGTTCGTCTGCGCCCGCTTTGCCATAAGCGGCAGCCACGGAAACAGGGTCTCCGGCGTCCCGCAGATTTACAAAATTGACTCCCTTTACCACCCTGCCCTCATTCACATCAAGACACGGTATCACTCTTTTAGTAAACATCCGAACCACCTTTCTGCTTCTTCTTTGAATTGTATCACAAATTCATAAAATTCCTCAATATATTAAGGCCCACTTCCCCGCTTTTCTCCGGATGGAACTGCGTTGCAAACACATTTCCGCGCTCCGCCGCCGCATCGATATCCACTATATAATTTGTCCGCGCCGCCACGTCTTCTTTTCTCGCCGCCTGCAAATAATAAGAGTGAACAAAGTACACATAAGAGCCGTCTTCAATTCCCTTTAGCAGCCGCGAAGCCGGATTGACCTCGATTGAATTCCAGCCCATGTGAGGGATTTTAAATCCCTCCCGTTCGGGTATCCGCACGATCTTTCCCGGCAAAATCGACAGCCCGCCAACTCCTTCCGTTTCCTCGCTGTCCTCAAAAAAAAGCTGCAGTCCCAGACATATGCCAAGAAGCGGCGTCTCTTCTGAAACCAATTTATGCAGTACATCCACCAGACCGTATTGATGAAGCTTTTCCATGGCGCCGCCAAACGCGCCTACTCCGGGAACGATCACTTTGTCCGCCCGGAGCAGGACTTCCGTCTCTCTTGTCACCACCGGTTCCCCACCAAGGAATTTTAATGCTTTTTCAACACTCTTAATATTTCCCGCGTCATAGTCTACTATCGCTATCATGCATATTCCCTTTCTGGCATAACGTATATTGCGTGCCGTATCAGCTGCGGTTGAGAACCTCCTGCAGCTGTTTTGCGTATTCCTGCCGATCCTCAATTGCGGCCAGCCGTCTGGCCTCTTCCTCGCTCACTCCGAAATCCGTACTCAGAGCCGACGCAAGCTGTGACTTCAAGTTCTCCATCTGGCCTGTTATATTGAGAGACTCAGCCTCTGCCAAATTCAGGTCATAATGGCGGATTCCTTTCACAAGCGAATCAAGCGCCTCCAGCTTTTTATCCATCGCGGTATAATTTTTAAAGGAATTTACTTCCTTCTGCACCTGAGAACACAAGCGGATTCTCTTATACAGGACGCCATCCTCATCAACCAGATTTGCCGCGTTGATCGCGTCGTATGCCTTCATATAATCTCCGCTGGCAAACAGATTTTCCGCATTGTTCATATTTGAATTCCGGCTCAGAAGCATCGATCCGAATATCGTCAGAACAGCGATCGTGGCAAAAAAGACGATTACGATTGCCGCCCCGATCGGATTGATTTTTCCGACAACCTCGCGGGCTTCCTCTTCCGCCCTTCTCTCTTCCTTCAATCGCTTCTTCTCTGCTTTTTCCTCTTCCTTCTTGGCTGCCTGTTCCGCCTTCAGCTGTTTCTTTCTCTCTTTTTCTTCCTGGGCAAGCTGCGCCTTCTCTTCCTTGGACGCCTCAGCCTGCTGCTTTTTTTCTTCCTTCTTTTTCGCCTTTTTGGCAAGCGCTTCTTCTTCTTCCCGCCGTTCCTTTTCTTCTTCCTCCGCCGTTGCATCGGTTATAATATTTCCGAATATTCTGGCAAAAAAGCCCGGACCGCTCTTTTCCTTCTTGACGTTTTTCTTTTTTTCAGCAGTCAGCGGATCCGTAGCAGGAATCATCGAAACGTCTTCCTCTTCCCCATCGCCCGCCATGAAACCGATCGGATCGTATGCAAAATCATCATCGTCATTGCCGCTGTAGCCAACCGCCGAAAGCGCATCCTGAAAAATATCATCCACCTCAACAGAACCTTTTGCAGCCTCTTCTTTTTTGTCCGGCTTCGCGTCTTCCGCCGGTGCTTCAGGCTCCGGTTCTTCCTCATCCGGCAGTATTGCCTCAAAGCCGATCGGAATATCCGGTTCCTCTTCCTCCGTTTTCACTTCCTCCGGCTCATCCGCCGGCATTTCCTCTGGTTGCGGTTCCTCCCGCTCAGTTTCTGCCCGCGTTTCCTTCATTACCGGTATTTCCGGCAAATCGTCAATATCCTGAAACGGCGCGGCGTCCTCGGGCGCTTCCTCAGGAACGCTTTCATCCTCCGCCTTCCGGTCAAGCATGCCGATGACTCCTTCTAAATCATCAAATTCGTTCTCACTATCTAATTCATCATAATACTCGTCCTCTGAATCCGGCAAATCATCCAAAACCGCCAACGCCTCTTCCAGCGACATCTCTCCCTCTGCGTCTTCGCCAAAGTCCGCATATAAGTCTTCCGGACTCAGCGACGTCTCCTCCCAGTCCGGCGCCACCGTATTTAACAGTTCGTCCAAATAGGACTCTCCCTCTTTTTCCATAACCTGCCATTCCCTCCATTCCTTCCTCTCTTTAAAAAAGTTGCGTTCAAAAATATAAACGCAACTTTTTATATCCCGCAATACCCTTTAATTCAGCAATAAATCAAGCTGTCTTACAAGCTTGCCGATTTCAGGTTTTGACAGCTGCGCATCTACACCCAGCGCTTCACCCTTCCTCTTCATTTCATCGTTTACGAGAGAAGAAAAAATCACAACCGGAAGTCCCTCAAATTTCGAATCCGACTTAATCAGTTTCGTAAGACGGTGGCCGTCCATCTGCGGCATCTCAATATCCGTAATCACGCAAGAGATATCCTGTCCGACCACACCGCCGTCATCAATGAGGCGGTTGAGCATCGTCCACGCTTCCTGTCCGTTCGTCGTCGGAATCAGATGCGTATATCCGGCACGGTTCAAACATTTTTTGAGCATCTCAAGAAGCAGCGGCGAATCCTCTGCAAGAAGAATCGGACAATCATGTCTGGCGCGCTCGCCCATCGCATCTACCTCTGAGAGTTTAAGCCCCGTCTCCGGATTGATCTCCGAAACGATTTTCTCAAAATCAAGAACAATAATGATCCTTCCGTCTACCTTTGCTATACCGGTCGCAATTCCCTTTCCGGCGGCTCCGATCGTAGAATCCGGTTTCGCGATATCTTCCCACGAAACCCTATGTATGCCAATCACCTTCTGCACATGAAAGGCTGTGTGCAGACGGTTGAAATTCGTAATAATATACATATCGCCATCTACATTATCCGATCGCTGCATCCCCAGAGCTTTGCATAGATCTATCACCGTGATCAGCATATCCCTCGGCATGAATATCCCCTCGATAAACTCATGCGCATTCGGTATCGGCGTCGGAGCCTGAAATGGACAAAGCTCCCTGATCTTGGCCACATTAATGCCATAACACTGATCCCCCACAACGAATTCCAGCAACTCCAGCTCGTTTGTTCCGCTTTCCAGCAAAATCCCTGTATCTTTCACTGCTTGTGACAAATTAATCTCCTCCTTTATAATAACATTATTTCAGTCGAATTGTAGAAGCGTTTCCGCCATCCTTCACAGTAAGAACCATAGAGTCCGGATCTTTTGATTCATCCGGTATTTCGTACACGAGGATCGCCTTTTCCGAAGCGCCCGCCTTCAAATTTGTTTTCAGATAGTTCATGCCGCCGTTTTCCTGCATGACTATCACCGGCTGATATACCTTCCCGTCCATATCGAGCGAATAGTCAATATTACGTTTCATCAAATTCACCGCCAACGGCTTTGACGACTTATTTTTCACAACAAACCGAGCGACCAGAAGGAACTGCCCTTTTTTTGCCGTCAGCTGCATCGGGCCGTCTTTGGGATACTCGTTGCAGGCAACATATGAGTCGTAGCTGACCTTCATGCCTGAAACATGGTACAAATCATCCAGTGAAACTTCGTTTAACTGCTCTTGCTCTTGCGCTTCCGCTCCGGACTGCGATGCGCCGGAATCTGGCGTCGGCGTCGGCGGCTCTGTTTCCGGCTGCTCCGTGACTGCCGGCGCAATCGGTTCCGTCTTCACAAGCCTCTGGTTATACTTATCGTAATTGCGCAGAAGAACGCCTGCCGAATACTCGGCAATCATATCCTGCTCTTCCTCCGTCAGGGACTTCCCGCCCATGCAACCGACAAGCATACACATGCTGGCACAGAGGCAAAGTAAGAGAATTCCTTTTTTCTTAAACATCTTTTTCCTCCTGCAAACTTTCGTTTACTTGCTGATATGCTTCTATTCTAACACACTTAAAACGAAACTTCAATCAATTTTCAGCCTTTTCATCTAATTCAAACCAAAATTCAACGCCATTATCGTAATTTTTCACGCCAAACTGCTGATTGTGCGCCTCCATAATCGCTTTCACGATTGACAGCCCGATTCCGTTCCCGCCGTATTCTCTCGTTCTCGCCTTATCCACTTTGTAAAATTTATTCCAGATCTTATCGATTTCTCCTTCCGGAATTTTTTCTCCGGTATTAAACACGCTGATCCTTGCCCTTCCTTCGCTGCTCGTTATCTTGACCTCGATGATCCGCTCTCCTCCGATATGGTTAATCGCATTGCTGACATAATTCATCACCACCTCCTCAGTCATGTATTCGTCCGCCCAGACAAACACCGGATCCGTCTCGGCAAACGACAACGTGATTTCCTGCTGGCGAAACAGGATGTCCGAAGCCGCCAGCACTGATTTCACGACCTCGCGGACGTCAAAATGTTCCAGATGAACCTGTCCGTTTCCAAATTCGAGCTGGTTCAAACTCAGCAGTTTTTTCACCATCTTATTCATTTTATCGGCTTCGTCCACAATGACCTCGCAGTAAAAATCGCGGCTTTCCGGATCGTCGTTCACATTTTCCTGCAGTCCCTCCGCATACCCCTGAATAAGCGCAATCGGCGTCTTCAGCTCATGGGACACATTGGCGAGAAATTCCTGCCTCATCTGTTCCTGCTCGGAACGCCGCTGCAGATCAAGCTGCAGTTCATTGTTGGCGGTCTTCAATTCGGAAATCGTCTCCTGAAGCTTATCTGACAGCGAATTCATGCTGTGTCCGAGCACGCCGATCTCATCCGACCGTTTTTCTTCATACCTGACATTAAAATTCAGCTCTTCCATTTTCTGCGCCAGCTTTGCCAGCGCGAGAATCGGCTTTGTGTACCGGCTGCTCACAAAAATCATAATCAATACGCTCAGCACCGTCACAATAATGCCGGCATAGGCAAGAAATTCATTGGAGATCGCTGCGCTTTCCCGAATGCTCTGATAATTCGAGCGCACATAAATCCAATACGAGCCGTTCAGCCCGCCAACCAGTTCGATATAATTGGAGCCGATCCGATCATCATACACTTTGTAAAGTTCATAATTTTCCGTCTCCTTGATCAACTGGTAATTTTCGTCAAAGACGTCCCCCAGCTGCTTAAACATCACATATTTGCTAAACTGCTCCTTATTTCTCTCCATCATTCTGTCGCTGATGACCGGATACAAATAATCCACGCTGCTGACCAGCCCGCTCTCCACGTTGACCTTAACCTCCATAATATACATGGTGACGCCGGAGTTCGCGCTGATTTTATCAATCTGGTCATAGACCTTGTTTTTCTCGTCTATCGTAATGCTCTCCCAGTCATTGGCGTCAAACAGCTCCGCCGCCTTCACATAAACGCTGTCCAGCTGCTTTTTTTTGGAATTTTCATAATAGCCGGGAAGCAAAAACAAATTCATCATCCAGCAAATGACAATGCTCAATATAATCATCCCGGCAGAAATAAATACAAGCCTACGGCGCAGTGACGGTTTCATACAAACCACTCCTAAATCTCAAACTTGTAACCCATGCCCCATATCGTCTTAATATATTTCCCGCACGTGTCCCCCATCTTGCTCCGCAGTTTTTTCACGTGGGTGTCAATCGTTCTTGCGTCGCCAAAATAATCATAATCCCACACGTGGTTCAATATGCGTTCGCGGGAGAGCGCAATATCTTTGTTTTCCATAAAATACGCGAGAAGTTCAAATTCCTTGAAACTCAAATCCACCCTTTTTCCTTCAATGATTACCTCATGCGCCGACCGGTTCAGCACAATCCCGCCATATTCAATCACATCCTCCATAGAGGCGTTCGTGCGGCGAAGTATCGCCTGTACGCGGGCCACGAGAATTTTGGGGCTGAACGGTTTCGATATATACTCGTCCACGCCGAGCTCAAATCCGCGGAGCTCGTCATTTTCCGCCCCTCGCGCCGTAAGCATGATAATCGGCACCTTTGAATACTGCCTGATCTCGCGGCACACCTGCCATCCGTCCATCTTCGGCATCATGACGTCGAGTATAATAAGATCAATATCTTTTTCGTCCAGGAAAATATCTACGGCGCTCTCTCCGTCCGCCGCTTCCAGAACCTTAAAATCCTCCCTCACGAGGAAATCCCTCACGAGTTTGCGCATCCTCTGCTCATCATCCACAACAAGTATTTTCTGTTCCAATGCCAACGCCCCTTCCGTTTCTTCTTATTGACCCTGATTTAACGCGTCTTCCCTTGCTTTCAGCTCTTTCTCCCAGCCCTCATATTTGTCGATCAGTTCTTCCTCCATTTTTGCCTTATAATCCGTGAAATATGTAAACACAGTATATTCGCTGCTCACATCAATCACAACAAACGCCGCCACGATCAGAATCGCAATAAACAGGACGAATTTCATCCGCTTATTCAAAATCTTCTGTCCCTCATAAAGCCGTTTATAGCGTTGTACGGAGGTATTTCCCGCATTAGGGGCGGACGCCGCCGTACGTTCCTCTCCGCCGCCTTGAACCGGGATCGCCGGCATCTCCTTCTCCGGCGCCTTTCCTGATGATAAAATGCTTTTCCTCAACTCAAGCAGAAACTCATATCCTACGACAGTAGAAAAAACTTGTTCTTCTACCGCCTTAACGTAAACCTTTTTTGCCACCTCGACGTCAGAAAACCGGAATTTTTCCCTCATTGCCTGAACGATCTTCTTTTCCTTCACCGCGCGCTCATATGCGTCCCTGTCTTTAAATTGGAAATGATCTATCCTGAATTGATCCGCCACCGTCCTCGCCTCCCTGTTTGTTTGTTGTTTGTCGCATGGCTGCGAATGGCTGTGAATAGCTGCTACTCCGTTGCGTTTTCTCCGATGAAATCTTTTACGCGCATAACAAGCATATCGTCTCTCGGACGGCTTCCGGTGCTTTCTTTATAATCTGCTTCCAGTCCCTCAAGCGTATCCGGCTGTTCATCCGATTCCTCATACCCCAAGGCTTCCCTGAGCGCATTATCATAGTAAGCGTCGTCCATCGTCACGCCCTCTTTTGCCGCAATCGTTTTCGCAATCATCACATCTCTTGCCGTATCTTTGGCCATCTCGTCCAAACCGTCATCATCCATGCCAAACTGCGCGAACACGTCGTCTACCGATGCGCCGGTCAGTTCAGCAAGATCCTTATACCCCTGCTCGATTTCTGCCTTTATCTGCTCCAGCATCTGTTCCGGGTAGGAATTTACCTCTACATTGTCACACACCTCATCCCACACCAGCTCCCCCTTGTCCTGGCGGTTTTCTTCAACCTGCATCGCCTTTTCATAATCATAATACTCCTGAACCGTTTTGTACTTTCCCTCCGAAATTTTTTCTGCCGCCCTCGCGCTGAATTTGCCCTTTACCTTGATCGTAAACTGCACCGTTTTTCCGGCAAGAAGTTCATCATCATAGCTTGATGGAAATTTGCAGTCCACCGTCTTTTTTTCCCCTGTTTTGACGCCTATGATGCCCCGCTCAAAATCGTCAATATACTCGCCTTTGCCAATCCAGATATACGCGTCCTCAGCCGACGCCTCTTCCAGTTTCACCCCGCCTAGTTTGCCCACAAAATCGACTTCAACGATATCGCCGTCCAAAACCGTATCGTCGCCCTCCTTCTTCATTTTTGCCTCTTTCGCCGCCTCAACCATACTGGCGTACACATCTTCTTCCGCCGGCTCTACGTCGGCCTTCAGCCCCTTGTACTCTCCGAGCTTGATAAAGCCTGCCTCCTCAAAATCAAACGCCTCGCCGTCGGCAAGCTGATCCGCTTTTTCCTTCTGTTCGTCCTTCAGTTCCTCCGTTTCCGATGGAGCCGTCTGGTTCCGGTCGCTGCTTTTATCTCCAAAGCCCTTAATCAGCCACATTCCGCCAACGCCGATCAAAATTCCGGCGGCAAGCATGCTTGCAGCAATGATAATGTTCTTTTTAAACGCTTTCTTTTTACCATAATTGTTTTTATCCCTGCCCATGGCCTCAAATCCCTCCTGAAAATTTACTTTATTGCTATAGAGATTGTATCACAACTTTGTGAAAAAAAAAAGAAAAGACAAAAACATTTTGCCTTTTCTTTTTCTGACAATGGACCTGGTGGGAGTTGAACCCACGTCCAAACCGGAATCCCATGTACTTCTACTATCATAGTTCATTGTTTGACATTCCCTCCGCCCGACGGAAATGAACATCCTGCGGGTTTTAGTAGCTTCATAATACGCCCGCATACGCAAAGCTTAGTATGCGTCGTTTCCTACATCGTTGATGCCCGGGCCTTAAAGTGTAGGTGCCTTAAGTCGGACAGCAGCCATTAGGCTGCGTATGCTAAATTGTCTTCAGCGTTTATTTTTTTCTGCGTTTTAACGTGGCCGCAGCCCACGGATAGCTTCTCCATCTTCAGCCGGCCTGTCGAAACCAGTACAAGCCCTGATTCATTTGCCGTATACCTATTGTCATAATAGCAGATCTATCTCCTCTTGTCAAGCCGGAAAAAGCGGTTTCCCGCGCACCGACCGCTTTTTTGCAAGCTTGCATTTATGCCTTATTCCGTTCGCGCAAACGAAAAGCCGCATCTGTTCCGCCCTTCCTAAATCCTTCCATATTCATAGCCCCGATCGCTTTCTATCCCCGCCTCCTGAATTTCAAAATACAGCACTCCGTTTTTCTTCACAACAAGCCCGGCGTCCAAGCGGCCGGACGCCGCAGCAAGCCGTTCGGTCTGGACAAGCGGCCTCGCCGCCTCCTGCAGCAGCTCCGTCTGCCTGCGATCCGGATTCGCCGGCTCGCCAAGATCATGCCATGCCTTGAGCGGATTGCAGACCGCCTCATCGACCGTTTTCGTCACAATGCAATACTGCTCCTTGTCGACCGGAATCTGCAGCCGGCACTCCCATTCCTCACAGCCGCTCTCCCTCGTCAAGTTCCATGCGACGCCGCACACGGTTCCGTCCTTTTTGCGGACAACCACCATATGCCCGTCGCGGTACAGGCACGCTCCCTGCAATTTTTTATAGAAATAAAAAGTCCAAAACGTCGGCTTCGGAATACCCCCGTTCGCCACCAGGCCAAACCCGCCATGGAATGGCGTAAACGGCACCCCCTGTTCTTCAAACACATCTCCAAATGTCCAGTAGGAATATCCGGTACAATAGTCGCCGATTTCCGAAAGCATCCGAGCCAGATACGCTGCATTCTCATTTGTGTCGTGAACCGGCGCATTCGGAATGTAGGACGAATTAAATTCAGTGATATAAAACGGCAGGTCCTTATATTTATCATAGGATTCGATGATTTTGCGGCAATCCTTAAGCGTACTAAACGCATATTCCGACGTATACAGCTCCACATAGCCATAATGGCCGGCAGGCTTCGGCAGCTCTGTCGTATAATGATGTCTGGAAATAAAGTCGAGGGGCAGCTCTTTTTCAGAACAATGCGTCAAAAACCCTTTCATCCATTTTTCATCACAGCCCCCGCAGATTGCCGGGCCGCCCACCTGCAAGCCGGGATGCGCCTCCTTGATTGCATACGCCGTAAGTTCATACAGTTTGAAATACTCTTCCATGTCGGCATTCTCCCAGAACCCCGGCAGATTGGGCTCATTCCACACTTCAATCGGCCATGTCAGCACTTCTTCTTCACCGTAGCGGCGCATCAGATGCCGGATGGTTTCCTGCACAAGCTCGCACCATTTTTTGTAATCCTGGGGCGGCGTCACATTTCCCTTCCAATAAAATTGCGTCTGCGTACCGGACGCAAGTTTTCCGGGCATAAAACCAAGTTCCAGAAACGGACGGATATTCAGCTCAAGATAGCCGTCTACAACCCGATCCAAATATGTGAAATTGTACTCTCTTTTCTTCTGTCCGCCTTCCGCCTCATATTCGTGATAAATCGCCATATCGTCACAAAACAGCCCATGTCCCCGTATATAAGAAAAACCGATCGTTTTCTGCACGAATGCAAGCTGTTCCCAATACTCCTTGTGCAGCGCCAGTCCCATCCTGCCCGTCCCCACGCAATAATCCACATTATTATTAAACGGAACCTCATGTTCCAGCGAAAGTTCTATTTTCTGCATATTTTTTTCCCCTTTTCTTTTTCATTGCAAAGCGCGTTCCAGATCACCCGCTGCAGTTCCACAGCCGTATCCTCATCATAATCCTCGTCCAAAAGCTCATTATTTGAAATAATGCGGAGCGCCACGCATGGCACGCCGCATGAACGGCACACGGAATAGACGGCAAAGCTTTCCATGTCTTCACTGAGATTTCCGAATTTATCATGAATCCATAAGATCCGGTCTTTCTCCCGGCTGAACAGATCCCCGCTTCCAAGCGTACCGGTGACGGCCCTCCCCGTCTGCGTTCCGGCGCCGAGTGCATTTTCAAACATGCGCACCAATTCCTGATCCGCCTCAATATATTCCGTATGCATGCCGGACCAGTCCTGCGGCGACATGCCTTCGCCAAATCCGCGTTTCTCCATTTTGATGGAATGAACATTGACCGCCTTATTCCCGATCACGATGTCCCCCCTCTTTAGGCCGCGAACGTGAGCGCCCGCTGTCCCCTGATTGATGATGAAATCCGGATGATATTCATAGATCGCCGTCATCGTGGCGGCCGCCGCATTCGTCATTCCCATTTTCGTCAGTTCGATAACAATCTCCGCCTCCCCATCCCTTGCCGTATAAAATAGGCATCCGTTTTTTTCAACGGCGGACGCGCCTGCCATGATATCCCGCTCCAAATAGTAGCCGATCTCGCTTGGCATCGCCCCCTGTATTAAAATCTTTTTCATAGAAGAAAGCCCCCGTTCTGCAAGGCGAACCGAGTTCGTCTTAACTTTGTCCGCCTTAACTTTGTCCGCCTTAACCAGGTTCACTTTAATAAAGTTCACCCTAACAATTCTGTACCTTACCAGACAATCAGCGTCGCGCCCCATGTCAGTCCGCCGCCAAAGCCGGATAATACGATCTTATCCCCTTCCTCGATCAATCCGTTTCGGTTCAGTTCATCCAAAAGAATCGGTATGCTGGCCGACGACGTATTGCCGTAGCGGTCAAGGTTCATCGGAATCTTATCCATATCCACTTTCAGCCGTTTGGCAATCAGTTCCAGAATTCTTCGGTTTGCCTGATGCAGTACATAAAACTTCACATCGTCCGGTTCCGTTCCGGTTCGCCTCAGAACCTGCTTAATATATTTAGGAACCGTCGTAACAGCAAAACGAAATACCGACTGCCCGTTCATCTGAATATAATCCTTTTTCCTCTTGCTCTTGTAAAACGGGTTCTGGATTCCCCTTCCCTTGCACGTAAGCACGTCTCCCTGAGTTCCATCGGAACCTGACACGCTGGCAACAATGCCTCCCTTCCCTTCGACATTTTTCACTACAGCCGCTCCCGCGCCATCGCCAAACAGGATGCACGTGCTTCTGTCAGACCAGTCTACTTCGCGGGACAGCGTTTCCGCCCCGATGACAAGGGCTGTTTTCGCCATGCCGGTCTCAAGGTAGGCATTTACCGTATTGAGTGAAAAAAGAAACCCCGAACAGGCGGCATTCAGGTCAAAGCAGGTAGCTCTTATCGCGCCGATCTCCCCCTGAACCTGACACGCCGTACTTGGTACATATGTATCTGCGGACGCTGTCGCCACAATGATCAAATCCAGCTCCTCTGCCGAGATTCCGGCGTCCTCCAATGCCGCATGCGCCGCCTGAATCGCCATAAACGTAGTGCCCTCTTTGCTGCCGCTGGACAAATGCCTCTCCTTAATTCCGGTACGCTGGCTGATCCACTCGTCGTCCGTATCTACTATCGTCGATAAAAATTGGTTATCCGCCACATTTTCCGGCACATAACTTCCTGTTCCAATGATTTTAACTGCCATTTTTAGCCTCCATATGTCCAAGTCAAAAGATTCCTTTGACGCTCTTTGTAAAAGCAATTCGGTTTTCATTACTACATCATACGGTTTCGAAAAAACTCCCCCAAACCAAAGTCAAGAGAGTCATTTTCAGACCCTCTTGACAATTGTGCATCATTCATCACCACAACCGAATAATAACCGCTATCTTACATTAAAACCAGCAAAAACCCGCGTCGTCAAATACGTTTTAAATATTCCCCCGTACGCGTGTCAATCTGAATTACATCACCCTGATTCACGAAAATAGGAACATTTACCTGCGCTCCGGTCTCTACCATCGCCGGTTTCGTTACATTTGTCGCCGTATCGCCCTTGACGCCCGGCTCTGTTTCCGTCACTTCCAGTTCTGCGAACATCGGCGGTTCCAGCGAGAAAATATTTCCCTTATAGGATACGATTTTCACCATATCATTTTCTTTCACAAATTTCATGGCGTCTCCGACGGTTTCTTCCGTCAATGCGATCTGATCATATGTCTCCATATCCATGAAATTGTACATATCGCCCTCTGCATACAAATACTGCATTTCCTTCTTATCTATATGCGCCTGCGGATATTTCTCCGTCGGACGGAACGTCTTCTCTACGACCCCGCCGTCTACAACATTCTTTAACTTTGTACGGACGAAGGCAGCTCCCTTCCCCGGTTTTACATGCTGAAATTCAATGATCTGAAAAACTGTTCCGTCAATCTCGATCGTCAGTCCGTTTTTAAAATCTCCTGCTGAAATCATGTTCAGTTCCTCCTACTTTTTAATATAAACAATCATGCTATTCCCTATTTTATTATATTCAAGTAAATATTTCAAGTAAAACTTTTAGCAGGGCGGGACAATTGCTTAAATTATTCAACAATGCTGCTGATCCAGATTCCTTTTCGAATCAGCACATACCCCACAATTACTTTTACAATATCTGCCGCCTGCACGATCGCATAAATGCTTAGAATCGGCAGCTCCGTCATATAACACAAAAAAATGGCAAGCGGAAGCGTCGCCGCCCACGAGTACACGCTGTCAAACAAAAAGGTAATCAGCGTCTTTCCCCCCGAGCGCAGCGTAAAATACAGAGCATTCAAAAATCCCTGAATCGGAAAAAATAACGCAGTCACGACGATAAACCGCTGTCCATAAGCCCTGACCTGCTCTGTCGTATCATAAAACTGCGGAAACACGCCGGACAACAAAATAAGAATTACAGTGAGGACGACGCAGATTCCTCCGGTAAACCACATGAGCTGAAAGGCATTCTTTTTTGCTTTTCCGTATTCACCCGCACCGAGCGTCTGTCCGCTCAATATTCCGACCGCTGAACCAAGTGAGACAAATACGACGTTCAGCAGGTTGCAGATTGCATTGGAGATGTTTAAGCCCGCCACGACCTCCAGCCCCCTTATGGAATAGCACTGTGTAAGGGCTGCGATTCCGCCGGCCCACAAAAATTCATTAAAAAAAATCGGAAGCCCCTTCCGCAGCATCCGGACAGCAGATTCCCTGGGCAAAAGAAGAGTCCGGTACAATCCCGTCAAAAACTCGTGCCGGCTCCGCTTCGCATGCGCCCATATTACTACCGCCAGCATTTCCACTGCTCGCGCAATCGCCGTTGCAATCGCAGCTCCGCATACGCCAAGCGCCGGAAAACCGAATTTTCCGTAAATCAAAAGATAATTTAGAACTATATCCGCAAGCACGGAAATAATCCCCGCCGCCATAGGCTTTAAACTGTCGCCCGTCTCCCTGAGGCTGCTGGCGTAAATCTGCGTGATGCCGAACGGGAGCAGCGTAAACAGCATGACATTCATATACTGCTTCGCATATCCCATCGTCAGCGCGGCGTCTACCGCCTCGCTCTCTCCTTTCAGATACAGCCCGATCAGCCATTCGCCCCCGCCGATGAAAATAAGCGTACCCGCCAGAATACACGCAGCACATATCCATATTTTCATCCTGACGCTATTTTTAAATCCCTCAACATTCCTCTGGCCGTAATATTGCGCCCCGTAAATCCCCGGACCGGATATGCCGCCAAATACTGCGAGATTAAATACAAAAAGCAGCTGTCCTACAACCGACACCGCCGTAATCGCCTCCGTGCCGAGACTTCCTACCATCACGTTGTCCACCAGCGTCACCATATTGGTTATGCCGTTTTGGATCATCATGGGCACCGCCAGCTTAAGCGCCCTTTTATAAATCATTCTGTCTTTCATCCTATGTCAAATCCTCCAGCTGATTCCCTCCATCATTGCCGTCTGTTGCCCCTATCTGCCGCCCGCGATCTCCAGCGCCCTCTGCAGCTGGTTATCCTTACTCTCATCATACTCTCCCCCTCCGCCTTCATACTCCACTTCCACATCCGGCGTAAGCCCCTTTTTGTGTATGCTGACGCCGCCCGGAAGGAAATATTCCGCCGTTGTAAGTTTAAGGCCGCCTCCGCAGTAATCTTCCAGCGAAAGCACCGTCTGCACAACGCCTTTTCCGAAGCTCTGGGTTCCGACTAATTTCGCCGCCCCCCTCGCCTGCATCGTTCCGGCAAATACCTCCGAGGCGCTGGCGCTGTTTCCGTTAATGAGTACCGCGACCGGACGGTCAAAGCTCCTTTCATTTGTGGATCGAAACGTCTCGTCGCCATATTTTTTGTTCTTTTCCGTAATCAGTTCCCCTTCCGGCAGCATTTCATCCAGCATCGCCAAAACCGTATCCAGCGATCCTCCGCCATTATCCCGGACGTCTATGACCAAACCGTCTACCTCATCCTTTTTCATATTTTCAATTACTGTGCCAAATTGCTCATCCGTTTCCTTATCAAATTCGGAAACCTTAATATAGCCTATATTTCCATACTTTTTGGAGGTGACGGATACAACGTCCACCCTGCCGCAGACCACATTCAGATCCAGCTCCTTCTTCTCCCCGTCCTCTGTCTGGCGCTCGACCGTAACCACAATTGTTTTACCGTCATTTGCCTCTTTTTTGACCATCGCCACCACATCAGAAAGAGCGGACGCCGCCACGTCTGTCCCGTCAATACGGAGAATGCGATCCTTTTTTTGAATCCCCGCCTTCGCTGCCGGTCCTCCCTCCATGATATCCTCAACTTGGATGGTTTTGTCATCCGTCTGTATGAGAGTCACTCCGATGCCCACATAAGAACCGTTGATTCCATTCATAAGCTCTTTATATTCCGTCGCGGTGAAATATTGCGAATACCTGTCGCCAAGCGCGTCCACCATTCCTTTGGCAGCGCCGTCCGACAGCTCTTCATCTGAATATTCCCCCTGATAATACTCCTCAATGCATTTCTCGATCACCTTCGATTTATCATAAATCTGCTGTGTTGCAGAGCCCCGGATAAACAACTGAATCCCAAAATATCTGCAGATAACGATCAGGGCTGACGTAAAGGCAACCCCAAATATAATTCCAAAAACAAAGCCTTTTCTACATTCCTTCGACACCAGATCACTTCCAAACAAAATATTTTCGCTTTATTGACTCACATAATTCAAGGGGTCTACATAATTTCCATTGACAGAAACGCCAAAATGCAGATGAGCCCCTGTAGAAACCCCGCTGGAACCAACATAGGCGATGACGTCGCCCTGCTTCACCTCCGCCTGTTCGCTGACCGCCAGGCTGGACGCATGCATGTATACCGTGTACAGGCTGTTTCCATGGTAAATCATGATATAGTTTCCCGCACTCGCGCTGTATGTCGCCGTCACTACCGTTCCGTCCGCTGAAGCTACGATCGGCGTACCCGACGGGACGGCGATGTCGATGCCCCGATGATACGTACTGGCTCCCTTCGTAGGACTGGTTCTGTTTCCAAAATACGAAGAAATCTTTCCTGTCACCTGAAGAGGCCATCTGAGCTGCCCGTCAGCCGCATACGCATCTGAGCCCGGCTGCGCCGTATCCCCCTGTGCGGAGCCAGCCTGGGCCGCTTTCTGCGCCGCTGCCTGACGCGCCGCCTCCTGCTGTTCGATCATCCTTTGTTTTTCAAGCAGCAGGTTCTCGACCTCCTGTTCCTGTTTGGCAACCTGTTCGCTAAAGGTCTGAACCTTGCTGTCCCGGAACGATATCGCACTGTCCAGTTTGCTCATTTCGGATTTCTTATTTTCCTTCAATTCCTTTAATGCATCTTTATCCGCCCCTGCTTCTTCCTGCAGAATAGCAATTTCCTCAATTTTTTCCTCCATCCTGGCGCGCCGCGCCTCCGCTTCTTCTTTCGTCTTCTCATACTGCTCAAACAATCCCGTATCATATTGGGAAATTTTCTCGATGTACTCCGAGCGGTTCATGAAATCGCTCAGGCTCTCCGCACTGAAAAGGACATCCATATACCCCCCGCTGCCATTTTCATACATATATTTTATTCTCTTCTTCATCGTTTCATACTGTTCTTTTTGAAGATTTTCAGCCTCTTCCAGCTCATCTTCCAGCGTCCCTAAGGACTTGCGCGCCGCACTCACCTGTTTTTTCAAATCGGAAAGCGTCTTTGTTACTTTTTCAATCTTTTTGTCTACTTTTTTTACGTACTCAAGCAGATCCCCTTTGCTCCCTTCGAGCTCGGCGATCTCATCTTTCAATTCCTTTACGCGCTTTTTTGCCTGTTCTTTTGCTTCCTCCGCCTGCTGTATTTTGCTGTCCAGGTCCGACGTGCCCGTCTCCGCCACCGCCCTCAGTCCCGGCAGGCAGAAACTCGCAAACACAGCGCTCAATAAAAATACGGATAACAGCTTCTTTTTCATG
The DNA here is from genome assembly GCA_947591245.1 of uncultured Lachnospiraceae bacterium. Classification (GTDB taxonomy): domain Bacteria; phylum Bacillota; class Clostridia; order Lachnospirales; family Lachnospiraceae; genus Eubacterium_F. The sequence continues at coordinate 104,610 of CANQCY010000002.1, forward strand.
CAATACCCCCCTAAATATCCAAATGTCTCCTTACCGTCACAAAACTGCCAATAAAACCGATCCCAATTCCGATCAGAAAACAGAGCGGAATCAAAATCTGAAATACCTGTCCCGCCTCCAGAAAGCTGAGCCATTTTAAGATCACATTAAATTTGCTTGTTATATATTCAATAATAAAATTATAGCTGAACAGAAGTATCACAAGCGGGATCGCGGCTCCGACAATCCCGATCACGACGCCCTCCACGATAAACGGCGCCCGAATAAAGAAATCGGAAGCGCCCATCAGCCTCATAATCCCGATCTCTGCCCTTCTCACAGTGATTCCGGTAGAAATGGTGGAATTTATAAGAAACATCGAAACCGCCAGAAGAATCATGATGACGGCGATTGACACATAGCTGACGAGCGCGCTCGCATTTTCCAGATTTTTTGCCGTCTCATCCGAGCGTTTCACCTGCCTGACCCCATCAATGTCGAGTATATACTCGACCACTTCATTCTGCTGCGAGATATTTTTCAAAAAAACCTGATAAGAAGCAGAATCTTTGAGCGGATTATCCGTTCCGAAACTATCTATCAGTTCCGGATTGTCTCTGAAATTCTCCTTCGTAAATTTATCCCACGCCTCTTCTGCTGAAATATATTCAATATGGTCTACTTCCTGACGGAACATGATTGCCTCCCCGATCGCCTCAATCTGTTCTTTCGAAGCTCCGTCATCGAAAAAGACCGTCACGCCGACCGATGTTTCCATTTCCTTTATCATATGCTGGAAATTGCTTACTACAAAATAAAATAAACCAAACAAAAACAGGCACGCTGAAATCGTACTGATCGACGCCAGCGTAAACAGCCGGTGTTTTCTCAAGCTTTTTAACCCCTGGCGAACGCTGTAAAGAAATACGCTAATCCCTCTCATATTCATATCCACCTTTTTTCTCATCCCGGATAAGCCGCCCATCTTCCAAGGTAACCACCCGCTTCTGCATCACGTCTACTATATCGTTATTATGAGTCACCACTACAACTGTCGTGCCCATCTTGTTTACTTCCTGAAGCAGCATCATAATATCCCATGCATTCTGCGGATCCAGATTTCCGGTCGGCTCATCCGCCAGCAGAATCGTGGGCTGGTTGACGAGCGCCCTGGCGATTGCCACCCGCTGCTGCTCGCCTCCGGACAGTTCGTCCGGATAGGCGTCCGATTTATCCGTAAGACCGACAATCGTCAGCATTGTCGTCACGTTGCGTATGATATCCCTCTTTCCCCTTCCTATAATCCTTTGGGCGAATGCGATATTCTCGAAAACCGTCCTGTCGTTGAGCAGTCGGAAATCCTGAAATACAACCCCGATATTCCGTCGGTAAAGAGGTACTTGTTTGCGTTTCAGCTTGTTTACAAGCCTTCCGGCAATATACAGCCTGCCCGAGGTGGGATCAAGTTCTTTCAAAAGAAGCTTAATAAATGTCGACTTTCCCGAACCGCTTTTTCCCACGACAAAAACAAACTCGCCTTTTTGTATGCGGAGCGTGATGTTTTTCAAAGCGTCCACCCCTGTCTGGTACTGCTTGCTCACGCCATCCAGTGCAATAATTGGTAACTGCTTCTTCTCCGTCATTGTTCCCTCCATTCGCATTAGCGGACAAATTTATTTTGCACTCCCGCCACGATCAATCAGTAATCGATGGATTCAAGATACTGCATATATTTTACAACCATAAGTGCAATCTTAAACGTAATGGCGTCGTCAAAAACCCTCAAATCAAGCCCGGTGCTCTTCTGTATCTTATCGAGCCTGTACACAAGCGTATTCCTGTGAATATAGAGCTGTCTCGACGTCTCCGACACATTCAGGCTGTTTTCAAAAAACTTATTAATGGTTGTAAGCGTTTCCTCATCAAATTCATTGGGCGATTTATCCGTAAAAATTTCTTTTATAAACATCTTGCAAAGCGGCATCGGCAACTGGTAAATAAGCCTTCCGATTCCGAGATTGCTGTATGCGACTACATGCTTGTCACTGTAAAAAATCCTTCCGACGTCCAGCGCCATCTTCGCCTCCTTATAAGACCGGGACACCTCTTTCAACTCGTTCACAATCGTGCCAAACGCTACATGGACTTTCGACATCGCCTCGGTATTCAGCATGTCGACGATCACCTTCGCCGTCTTTTCCAAATCGGAAACTGTTTCTTTTGCGCCCACCTCTTTTACAAGAATAATATTTTTTTCATCTACGGCTGTAATAAAATCCTGCGTCTGGGTGGCAAACATGCTGCACACGGTATCCAGCGCGCCGGTATCCTTCTCTCGGTTCGTCTCGATTAAATATACTACCCGCCTCGTATTGATCTCGATATGCAATTTTTTCGCACGGTTAAAAATATCTACCATGAGCAGATTGTCAAGCAGAAGATTTTTTATGAAATTATCCTTATCATACCTTTCCTTATATGCGACAAGAAGACTTTGGATTTGAAAAACGACGATCTTTCCAATCGTATAGATTTCCTCTGAATCTCCCCGTATAACCACGACGTATTCCAAACAATCCTCTTCATATATTTTAAAATACTGGCATCCGTTCAACAGCTGGCTGTCCGCAGACGACCGGACAAATTCCTGCCCCTCCTCTGCTAATGCAAAAAAATCATCGGAAGTAAAAGCAAGGGTATTTCCTTCCGTATCCATAATGCACAGGTCGTTTTTTGTAATCCCCTTAATGCCATCCAGCGTGTTTTGCAAGATCTGATTTGAAATCATCGCGCACCTCCAAACTGAAGTCTACTTTTGTCGTATTCTAAATCATTGTACCATCTTTGCCGAAAAAAGTAAACACGTAACTTTTCTCATCTGCTGTAAATAAAATCCGGCTTCACATCAAATTCGCCTGCCGGCAGGATGGAAACTTTCTGCTCTTCAAACGCCACAAGCATACTCGTTATTCCCGCACCGTACTGAAACAGGTAACGGTCATAATACCCTCCGCCGTACCCCATGCGGAATCCCCGTTCATCAAACGCCACCCCCGGCATAACCATCAAAACCTCTTCTTTTGCCAAAAAACGGTCTTCCTCCGTCCGCCGCTCGAAGGACGCCGTCTCCCGCGGCTCCAAAATCCCCTGATAACCGCTTTCCAGTTTTGACAAATCCCTGACCGGATAAAAGCTCATCCGTTTCTCGCCGGCGTATGTTCTGGGCAGATACAGCTCTTTTCCCCGGAGCAAAGCCTCTCTGTTGAGCCTGTCCGTGTCCACCTCGGAGCGAAACGCAGAGTACGACAAAATAATGCGCGCCCGTTCATACTGCCCGGACTGCAGCACGTCTTCCATAATAGCTTCGGAATGCATCTTCCGATATTCCGGAGGCAGCGCGTCCCGAACCGCCAGCGCACGGCGGCGCGCTTCATCCTTTTTGGACCCATTTGCGCTTCCCATCACGCCTTCCCTTTCTTTTTAAGCGGGGAAACGGTTCCATCTGCCTCTAAGATCGAAACATTTTCCAGCGTTGCGCGCAGATTTCTGCGGATAGAAGCGACGTATTCCATTCGCAGCGAAGCCTGCTCCTTCAACTCTTCTTCGGTGATTGTACCCTCTTTTTTCTTTTTATACAGTTCATTGATGCGCGCTATCTTTTTTTCGTCCATACCCTCTCCTCCATTCACGGATTCCTGCTTTGCAGATATTCTTTCAAATGAAAATGCCTTGTTTTATGCGCCTTAAATACCGTTCCGATTTCCTCCCCTTCAAACAGCCGGGTAATATTTTCCATATCTTCTCCGTTTATAATCGCCATATCCGTTCCGGCATCGTTCGCAATGCCGGCCGCAAATATTTTCGCGCTCATTCCTCCTGTTCCAAGCGATGTGGAAGGCCCTTTCGCCATCTCCACCAGCTCATCGCTGATACTTTCCACATAAGGAATAAACTTGGCATCCGGATTCTTATTCGGATCGCTTGTATACATTCCGTCAATATCGCTAAGCAGGACAAGCAGGTCCGCTTTTACAACTGCCGACACGATCGCCGACAGCGTATCGTTATCGCCAAAATCAATCTCATCCGTCGCCACTGTATCGTTTTCATTGACGATCGGTATCGCCCCCAGCTTCAGAAGCTCTTCAAATGTGTTTCGCGCATTGTGGCGGCTCGTATCGTCAACGATCGTAAATTTCGTCATCAATATCTGCGCGGTATATTGGTTATACTCCGAAAACAGTTTCTGGTACACCGTCATCAGGCGGCTCTGCCCGATCGCCGCGCATGCCTGTTTCAGTGAAATCGTATCCGGTTTTTTTCCCAGTCCCAGCGACTTACGCCCCACGCCGATTGCACCGGAGGAAACAACAATGATGTCCTTCCCCCGGTTATGCAAATCCGTCAGCGTGCGCACAAATTTTTCAAGTTTAACAAGATCGAGCCCGCCTGTCTCTTCATGCGTGATCGTAGACGTGCCCACTTTAAATACAATACGTTTTTTATCTTTAAAATTGCTTCTCATCCTTTTCCCCATTTCCTTTTCTTCTTATGATTTGTTCCGCCACGCGCAATCCGTCCATCGCCGCCGACATAATCCCTCCGGCATAACCGGCTCCCTCGCCGCACGGATACAGGCGGCTCACGCTCACGGATTCAAACTCTTTATCTCTCACGATTCTCACCGGCGACGACGTTCTCGTCTCCGTTCCCATGACAAGCACATCCCCGTCGTCAAACCCCTTCATTTTCGTACCGAACTGCTCCATCCCCTCTATAATACCATCTGCCGCAAACGGGGGCAATAAATTTTTCACATCTGCCGCCACAAAATCACCCTTCGTACACGGATACTGCCCCGAAATGCTGCCGGAAACATGACCCGATTTAAAATCCTCAAACCGCTGCACCGGAATCTTCCCCTGCCCGGCGGCATAAGCCCGCCGCTCCAGCTCCCTCTGAAACTCCACGCCGGCGAGCGCGTCCGCACTTCCGAAATCCGCTTCATTTACCGTAACGATCACCGCGCTGTTCGCACTTTCGGAATTGCGGGAATGGCAGCTCATCCCATTGACCGCCGTCATTCCCTCTTCGCTTGAAGCATTCACGACATAACCGCCCGGGCACATGCAAAAGCTGTAAACCCCTCTGCCGTCACTCGTCTTTCCCGCGAGTTTATAATCCGCCGCCGGAAGCCCCTCCTCATCAAAGCCGTACTGCATCTCATTGATTGCTTTTTGCGGATGCTGTACCCTGACGCCGATGGCAAAGGCTTTCTGCTCCATTGCAATTCCGGCGTTGCGAATCATCTGAAACGTATCCCTCGCGCTGTGTCCAACTGCCAGCACGCACGCATCGCACAAAATCGTGCGTTCCTCTCCCTGTTCATCCCTCACGCGGATACCGGTCAGCCGTCTGCGATTTCCCGGCTGCCCGTGTTCTTCCGGTTCTCTGTTCGAGCGCCGCCCCTTTCCGCCAACCGGTTCGGTTAAAAATCCCGTCAAGCATGTATGAAACAGGTAGCTTCCGCCATATTCCAGAATCGCCTCCCTCATCGACCGGATCACGTCTCGCAGCCGATCCGTACCGATATGCGGTTTGGCGGCATAACAAATTTCCTTCGGTGCGCCGTGCTTTGCAAAGGTTTCCAAAATAAATTTCTTTTTGCCCGTCTTATCTTTCACGCCCGTATTTAACTTTCCATCCGAAAAGGTGCCTGCTCCGCCTTCCCCGAACGCGACATTTGTATCGGCGTCGAGCGTTCCCTCTTCCCAGAATTTCGACACTTTTCCAATCCGCTCCCCGATCGGGCCGCCCCGCTCGATAATCAACGGTTTTTTGCCGCACAAGGCAAGAAAATATCCGCACAGCAGTCCCGCCGGTCCCGAGCCGACGATCACGATGCGTTCGCTTTCGGCGCTTCCCTGTCCGTTTTCACGCGCGCTTCGGATCAGCGCTGACAAATCCGGCTGCTGTTCATGGCGCACGAGATTATTATTTTTCCTGTTTTTCCTGAAAATCCCTTCCTCATCCTCACACTCAAAAACGACCGTATATGTATAGAATAACTGCGGCTTCTTTCTGGCATCCAAACTCTTTCTCGCGATGTCCAAGCGCTTAATCTGACTCTCCGGCACATGAATGCAGCGCGCAATTTTCTTTTTTAAAAGCGCAGTCTCTCGCTCCTTTGCCATATCCCTCTCATATTCAATTTTACACTGACGATACTCAAGCATTCCGCTTTCATCCTTCCTGTCTTGCCGGACTCTCCGTCCGGCGCAAACAATTCTTTCCGCCTTTCAAATCTGCTGCGCGCATATATAAGCCGTACTCCACGCAAAATGTAAATTGTACCCGCCGCACATTCCATCCACATCAAGGATTTCACCGATGAGATACAATCCCTCCTGATTCTTTGACTCCATCGTCTCCGGGCAAACCTCGCCGGCGTCCACGCCGCCCGCCGTGACCTGTGCGCGCTCCCATCCGAATGTATCCGTTATTTTCACCTCATACCGCTTAAGCAGCCGCGCCGTCTCCTGAATCGATGTTCCCGCCCGCTCCCGCAGCGCCTTCTGCCATTTCGCGTGCACGATACCCGCAAGCTTTTCTGTCCCGTGGCTGGCCAGCCACAGTTCCAACTGCTCCCGGCTGGCCGATGGGAAAAAATCAATTGCCGCCGTCACGATTTTTCCCGACGCCAACCCCCCGGCTGCCAGACGGCACAACTGAAACACGGGAATACCGGAAATCCCATCCTTGACAATCTGTATTTCCCCGCTCTCTCTCCGTATGAGCGAGCCGTCCAAAAACAGGGAAACCTCGCCCTGCATCCTCACGCCGGCCAGCATTTTCCACTCCCTGCCCTCTGCCCTGAGCCCGGTCAGACCCGGATACAATTCCGTGATGCGGTGATGCATGCTGCGGCACAGCTTATATCCGCTCCCATCCCCGCCCAGACTCCGGCACGCCTTGCCGCCCGTTGCCATCACCAGTTTGCGGCACGCGTACTCGCACCCGTTCCCGCAGTAAATCCTGTAACCTGAATCTTTATGTACAATGCGCGTAACTTTCGTATCAAATCGAAATTCCACTCCCTGCTCAAGACATCCCTGAACAAGAAGCTCCACTACTGCCGACGCCTGCCCGCCGTACGGATAGCAGCAGCCGTCGCGCTCTCTGTGTAAAATTCCTATTTCCTCAAACATCTGTATCACTTTACTGTCATCGACCTGATCCAGCACCTTTCTGGCAAAATCCAAATTTCCGTAATAACACTCCGCGCTCATGTTCCGGTTTGTGAAATTACATCTTCCGTTTCCGGTCGCCCTCAGTTTTTTCCCCGCCGAATCGTTTTTATCGAGTATCACGGCGTCAAGCTCTCTTTTCCCGAGGAAATATCCGCACATCAGCCCTGACGCGCCCGCGCCGATAATAATAATATCATGAAATTCTTCCACCAGCTGCCCCCTCGTCCAAACAATCTGCTTTCGTTTTTTCTCTGCGTTACCTTTCCAATTATAACACAACTTTTTCCATTTAGGAACAGTTTCTTAACTTGACAAATTCTCCAGTATAGAATACAGTTCCTTCTCATCCGCGACGAAATACCCTGCCGTCAGCTTTTCCCGCTCGTCCGCCCGAATCGCGTCTTCCAAAATACCCGTATACTCGTATGGCGTCGTCTGGTCATTATGGAAAATAACAACCTCTCCGTTTTCTATTTTCAAATAAAAACCCTCTTCAGCCTCGGCGCCGGAATACACCTCGCGTATGACAACCCGATCTTTCGAAAAGGAAACCAGCTCTTTGCTGTCCGGTCCGTCCGACACGCCATTTGCCTCCACCATTGTATTGTAATCGGAAATATAAGACTCCAGCCCGCTCCTCGTCAGCCCGGCGATTTCTTCCGGCACCGGATTTTCTTCCGTCGTCGTGATGCCCGTTATGCCGTCATATACTTCCACGATATATTTCATGGATGAGTTAACCTGAATCTCCTGAACCGTATCGACTGTTTCCGTTTTTTCCCCGGCCGCTGTTTTCTGGGCGTCCTGCTCATATACTCGATAGCTCCAAAAAAACACGAGCGTAATAATTGTCCCGAGTACAAAAAAACTGCTCACAAACAGGTATGTCTTTTTCATATAAATTCCTCCAAAAAGATTATACCCATAGTATGAACAGTTTTTTTATTATTATTCAGTACATCCCGGTCAGTTCATAACACGTCCGATCTTCACAGGATGTCTGTAGTATGCATTTGAGATTTTGATGCCGTCGCTCGGATTGCTCGCATGGATAACCATTCCGCCTCCGATATACATTGCCACATGATTGATACGGCTTCCGTTGCTATAGAAGAACAGGTCGCCCGGCTGAGGTGAAGAAACCGATCTTGTCACGCCTGCCTGCGCTGCCGCATTGTGGGGAAGATAATGTCCGTATTTTGCATATAAACTCATCGTAAATCCCGAACAGTCCGTACCGCCCGTCAGGCTCGCCCCTCCCCATACATAACGGTTTCCGAGGAACTGTTTCGCATATTCGGCAATCGATACCTGGCTGGAGGAAGCGCCGTCAGATGATTTTTCGGAAAGAGTTCCCACCTTGACAGCCCTCTTTAACGAATACTGTTCCTTCACATACTGCTTTGACACAAAAGCATATTCATTATCAACAGTAATACAGATCCAGTTTGCCAGATCCGCCTGAATCGCTTCCATTCCTCCCGCACGCCGGATAAACCTCTTGGAAATTTTCTGTTTCTTAATCAGCTTATTTACAAAATTCATCGTAACATTCTTTTTGCGGATGACAAATTCCTCTTCCTCGGACACGATCGAGTAAATCGGCGCATCGACCGTAGGCAGCGCCCTCACGCGGAGAGAGTCCGTGGTGATTTCCACACACTCGCGTCCAACCTTAGTCGCCAGCTCTTCCGCCTCTTGATCCGTCACAATATATTCAGCCTTAACCCAGCCGGTCACCTTTCCTGATACCATCTTTGCCCATCCGTTTTTCATCTTATAAATATGGCATCCGGCATTTTTCGTAAGCTTTCCGACAATTTTTGAATCCTCCGAAGGCTTTTTCCTCACATTCAAATATGTTTCCACCTTGCTTGCAATACCGAGCCTGCTGTAATTTAAATTGAGGTTGACATGTTCTTCTTCTGGCTGTGCGGCATCCGCCGCCGGCGCCGGCGCCGATGCATCCCCCGCCGCATTCTGCAACGCCGCCTGTTCGATGATCTGCTGCGGGACGATGCCATTTACAGCAGTCTGGCTGCGCCCCTCCATTACCGCATTCGCTCCCTCAACAGGCTGTTTCGCTGCCAAAAAAGCGGTCCTGACCGGGACGGAAATAAGCCCCGCCGCCAGCACGCCAATCGCTGCAAATTTTGCATATCTCCTACTTAATATCTTCATTGTATAATATCCTCTCCAATTCGTAAATGCGTCTTCGACCAGTTAAACTTGTTACAAATTTGTTACATCTTTAACAAGATTATAACAAGATGGACAGCTCTTGTCAATGGGGTCTCTTAATTTTTCAAGACAATCCCGCAGTATTTTTAAACGGCTCCCGAGAAAGTATATGGCTGTTTTCTATAAAATCATCAATCGTGCGGAATCCAAGGCGGTGAATCAAATCCAGAACATACGGGTTTTCACTGGGCGTACGGTAGGCCGCCCCTTCCGCGTACTGATCCACAAGCTCCGTCCCCGCCTCCCTGTCAATATTGCGTTTCGGGCCGCCAACACAGCCGCCGTCGCATGCCATGCCCTCAAAGAAATTTCCGTCAATATGCCCCTCCAGAATTTCCTCCAGCATCTTCTTGCAGTTTGCCGTACCGCACGCACAGACCGGATTCAATGAAAATTCCGGATAAATGCTGTTGACGCATTCCTTCACCGCCCGGCTCACCCCGCCGGTTCTGGCATACATCCTGCCTGCCGCTGCGGAATGCTCATTCACATCCTCATCCATAGCCGTAAAATCAACGTCAAGCGCTTCAAAAATGTCCTGCATCTCTTCAAAGGTGAGAACGCAGTCAATGTCACCCGCGAGGTCCGGCTCCCTGATCTCGGCTTTTTTGGCAAGACACGGACCGATAAAAATTGTTTTGCAGCCCTCATGAAGCTCCTTCGCAATCCGGCCGCATGCAATCATCGGGGAAACTGACGCCGGCAAATGCCCGACAATCTTTGTAAAATCTTTCCTTATCATGGAAATCCATATCGGACAGCAGCAGCTTGTCAGCTGAAATCCATCCGCTTCCTTCATGCTGAAAGTAAATTCCAGAGATTCTTTTAAAGTGAGAATGTCCGCAAACGCCGCCACCTCAATCATGCCTGTAAATCCCATGCCTTTTAAAGCGCTGCGAATCCTGCCCGGCGTCGCATCCGCTCCAAACTGCCCGATATAGGCAGGCGCCATCAAAGCGTAGACCGGCTTGTCCGATTCTTTCAGTATCTCCACCGCACGGATCGCATCACGGCTGAATGTCAGATTCTTGCTCTCGCACGCCTCAATACACTGTGCGCATCCGACACAGTTGTCCGGATTCAGCCGCACTTTGCCGTCCTTAACCTCCAGCGCCCGAAACATACACGCCGTCACGCACTTTGGGTCGCTGCAGTCGCACGGGTTATTTTTCCAGACGAGCGGATATTTTTCCGGATGCAGCAAACAGTCCAGTTTTTTCCTCGGTATCCCCTCAAATTCCTTTTCTCCTTTTAGTTTTCCACGCAGCACATGCTTATATAATTCTTCAAAAGTCATAATTGCCCTCCGGTTTTTCAATATGCTAATATAATCCGCTGCTTTTAGTATTGAAAATCCGGAAGGCAATTATTCATTGTTATTCTTTAAATAATAATGCACACAAGTCCGCCATTCGAGTCATTTACGACTTTCTGGATCGTATCCTGAAGTTTAACCTGGCTCTCTTCCGTCAGCCGGTTCACCTTGTTCATAATCCCGTCGTCCACAAGCTGCCGTATCGTCTTGCCGAATATATTCGTGTCAAATATACCGTCCGGGTTCTCCTTGCTGTTCGACTCGATATACTCAATCAAATCCTTCGCCTGTTCCTCGCTTCCGACGATCGGCGCGATTTCCGTCTCTATATTTGCCTGAATAAGGTGCAGGGACGGGCATACTGCCTTTATTTTCACGCCGTATTTATTTCCGTGCTTAATCAGCTCCGGATCCGCAATCTCGATCTCCTCCATCGTCGGCGTGACAATTCCGTATCCCCTGCCTTTCACCTGTTCGCACGCCGTGCCGATCGTCTCAAATTCCGCTCTCTTGCCCGCCAGCTCTTTCAGCGTAGCGATCAATTCATACTCCCCTGTGATTGGCGTTCCGATCATATCGCTGAGTATTTCATAATAATAATGTTCCTCAAATTCAACCGATATATTTACCTGTCCATTTTCAAGCTGTTTATCCTGAATGTAGATGCCCTTAATGTAATCCGCCTCCAGGTTCAGATTTTCTTTTGTGACGTCCCTCATCACGCGCATGTTAGCGAGTATTTCCCGACACTGCTCAAGCAGATCTTTTTTCAGCCAGTGATCCCTGTCGAGAAATTCCACCCACTTGGGCAGGAAAAAATTGATTCTCTCAATCGGGAAATCGGACAATATCGTCTCCATAATTTTATATATATCCTCCTTTCTCAGCTCCTTACAGTTAAGCGGCAGCACGCTCATTCCATATTTATCTTCCATCTCTTTCGCCATGTCTGCCGTCTGCTGGCTCTGCGGATCCAGCGTGTTCAGTATAATAATCGTCGGCTTGCCCGCTTTTTTACATTCTGAAACCGTCCGCTCTTCTCCCTCGAGATACTGTTCTCTCGACAGCTCGGTAAAACTTCCGTCCGTCGTAACAATAATGCCGATATTGGAATGTTCCTCAATTACTTTTCTCGTTCCGAGTTCAGCAGCTTTAGCAAAAGGAATCTCCTGAGGCGACCACGGCGTTTTTACCATCCGTTCCCTGCCATCCTCCATATAACCGACCGCATCTTTTACAACAAAGCCGACGCAGTCGATCAGCCTTATTCTTCCTTTTTCACCGCCGGACAGCGTAATCCATGCGCCATCCTTCGGTATAAATTTTGGTTCCATCGTCATGATCGTCTTCCCATCCGAGGAGTGGGGCAGTTCATCGATCGTCCGCTGTTTCTCGCTCTCATCCAAAAGTTCCGGAATTATCATGATCTCCATAAAATTTTTGATAAACGTGCTCTTTCCCGTCCTGACGGGTCCGACAACGCCCAAATAAATCTCACCGCCGGTTCTCTCGTTTATATCTTTGTAAATATTATATCCATTATTTCCGCTGTCCATAAAAAATCCCCCTTGCTAAACTGTTAAAGTATATGCAAGGGGGATTTGAAATATCACCTGTTATTTAATTTTGATTTTCTTTTTGGCTTTCTTGCCGGAAGATGCCGTCACGGTAATTGTCACAGTACCCTTCTTCACTCCCGTAACGTATCCGCACTCATCCACCGTCGCTATCGACGCATTGCTGGATGCGAATGACAGGGTATCCGTGGACTTCGCCGGTTTCAATGAAACCTTCAGCTGCGTTTTCTTCCCGCGCTTTATCTTCTTCGGCGCCTTCACCACAACTTTCTTTCCTTTAACCGGTTTGTTTGACACGATAATGGTAATCGTCGCTTTTTTCTTCGACGTCGCCGTCACCGTGATCTTCGCTGTTCCCTTTTTCTTCGCCGTTACTGAACCGCTTGCATTCACCGTAGCGATCTTTGGCTTGCTTGATTTATATTGCAGCGTATCCGTGGAATTTGCCGGCGTCTTATCTACCCGAAGCGACGCCGACTGTCCCTTCGCCATATAAATCTTACTTGCCGACGGTTTGTTCTTCATGAGCGCCTTCAATTTCGTCGCCGGAGAATTGACCGTCACGCGGCAGGTCGCCGATTTATTTGTATTTGTCTTCACGGAAATGCTCACCGTTCCCGGTTCCAGAGCAGTGATCAGCCCGCTCTCGCTCACCGTAGCGATCTTCGCATTCGATGAGGTATAAGCAAATGTCACAGCCTCATTCGCATTTGCCGGAACAATCTGCGGAGACAGCTGATGCGTCTTCTTCACATTCAATGTGATTTCCTTATCTACCGTAATACCGGTCACACTGATTTTCTTGACCGGAACCGTAACCGTAATCGAAGCGGTAACCCCGGACGACGTCCGTCCTGTGAGGATGGCGGTTCCGACGCCGACAGCTGTCAGCGTCACGCTCTGTGTATTTGATTGTACCGTAAACACGGCCGGATCGCTGCTGGTCCATTCAATCCCGTCCGTCGAATCTACCGGCGATATATAATATCCGGTCTTATTCGTAATGGACGTCACCTTGCTGATCGTCTTTTTGGAACCTTGCTCCAAGGTCACGTCACCGCAAAGGATATGCAATTCTTTTGCCGGCGAATTTACCGTAACCGTAACTTCTTTTGACTTTACGCTTTCTTTTTCTTTGGAAACAGCGACGATCCTTCCTGTTCCTCTCTTAAGCCCGGTCACTGTGCCTTTATCATCTACGGAAACGACGTCCTTTCCGTTTGTCACCTGCCACGTCACTTCCTGGGAGGCCCGTTCCGGAACTACTTTCGCCGAAAGAGAAACCGTTTCGTCTACGTTTACTGAAACCTGCTGATTTCCTTTATCATCCGTAACAATTGCATCGCCGTTTACCTGAACCGACGTCGGTGCGTAGTTAAATTCATTGTCAACACTAAAGAAAAATTGGAGCTTCGTGCCGCTTCCGAGAGCCGTCACCGTAACGGTCGCCGTCCCCTCTTTCTGCGCCTTAAAGGTACCGTCCGGATTGACGGATACCACGCTCGGATCCGAAGAAACAAATTCTATCTTCTCTCCATATGCTGCGATCTGTTCTTCGGTATAATCCGTGTTTCCATAATTCAGCTTAATTGAAAACTGATCCGCATCCCCGACTGCCAGTCCATACGGGTCATTTTCTGAATTGGGCTTCAAATCCTGATTCAGAATCGTTCCGCCCGTAGAACAGGTAAGCCCGTTCGAACCTGCAACCGGAATCACGCTGTATACGTGGATTGTATCCTTCTTCTGCCCAGACTGAACCGTAATCTCAACATCCCCGATCTCTTTCGTCTTAATGACAGCGGTCGTTACCCCGCTCCCCTTCTCGTACGCTATATCCGATATCTCAAGCAGCCCCGAATTGCTTGTTGTCCACGTCACATCATCCGTCGTCTCAACAGGCTCAAGCTTTGCCTTCAGCGTAACGCCCTTTGTCGCGGGATCCTGTCCGTTCGGTACATATAACGTCTTATCCGTTCCCTTCACTACATACATCGCCGGATTTTTTTTGACATACTGATCCTCCTCCGCAGACAAATCGAGCTTCTCCGTCGGCTGCTGCTCAACGCTGACCTTAAAAGAAACCGTATAGTTATTTATCATACCGTGATTAAAAGTACAATTTTGATAATAGGTATTTGCAACAACCCGTATCGTCATATCCTGCGCATAGTCCGTACCGTACAGGATAAAGGAACACGGCGCGTTCTTATCCTTCTCGTCCGACAGGACAAATTCTGCGTAGACGCCGTTATACGCATTTTCTTTGCCTATAATATTCTTGTATCTTTTATGCTCGTCCGGATCCCCCGTATCAACCTCGATCGCAGGCGCGGGATCGCCCGCAACGTTATCCTTATTAAACACATTGATCGGAAGCCTCTTACTGGAACCAACCGGAATGATCACCTTCTCATCCTTGTTATATTCAAGTACAATTGCCGGATCCGCACCGGTGACGCCGTAATTTTTTCCGAATGCGCCGGAAATCGTATTCGATTTCATCGTCGCGCTTGCCGGAAGCGTTACGGATGCAAGGCTTATCGCATCTTTCAGCACATTGGAGCCGAGACTTTCCGTATCGTTCTGGAACGTAATCGCCTGGAGCCATGTACACTGCTCAAACAAGCTGTCCGGAATCTGGACAAGCGGTGACTTGGCAAGGTTGACTACTTTTACGTTGGTCTGCTTAAACGCGCCGGCGCCTACCGTCTGCAGTTTGGTCGCCGCACTAAACTCAATTTCATTCAGACCATTTTTTATAGTCTTTGTTCCATAACTCTTTAAATTTCTATAATATCTGTATTTTAATTTGGAGCCCTCTGTCGGATCCGAAACCTCTCTTGCATCCGGCTCTTGTTCCGCACATCTGGCAAACGCTTCCTTTCCGATCGCCTCTAAGCTGGATGGGAAACGAATCGTATCAAGCGAATAACAATCCGCAAATGCGCTGTCTCCTATGCTTACCACGCTCGTTCCGAAGGATCCTGCCGCCTTTACCGGAAATGTCAGATTGTAACACCCCTTAAACGCATTGGCGCCGATCTCCTGTATGCCGTCAGGAATCTCTACCGTACGAAGTCCGACATAATCATAATATTTCGCTTTCTTATCCCTATTGTATGGATTTACAATATCGGCTCCGGAACCGGAAAACGTATTCTCTTTGATTGCTTTCAGGTTATCGGAAAGCTTAACCTCGTTCAAATTAATACAATTCTCAAACGCACCGGCGCCAAGATTATCATCTATGACGGAATCCGGCAGTTTTACATCTCTGATACCGAATACGTAACTGAAATTAGGCATTGAAACAGTCGTTGATGCTTGCACCTGCACGTTGGGCACCGCGCTGCCGGACACCTTACACCATACTGTTTCGCCATCCGAACCCCTGTCTTTCTTTACAGCATCCTTATTTTCATCTGCAATATACCATTTCTGACAGCAGTTATCTTTGTTTTTGCTATAGAACCTTTCCGCATAGGCATTCGAGACTGTATCGTACTTGCCATATACCTCCAATGCCAGCTGTTTTACATCTGTCCTTGGCTCTGTATCATAATCGCATGTAACCCGAACCTCTTTTGCTATGATATTTACCTCATCATACTTTTCTTTTCCCTCTTCCGTCAGAGTTCCGGCAAACAATCCCTCGTCCTCCAAATCCTCCTTTGTAATAAAATCTTCCTCATTGATATAGCATGTGCGGCAGAAATTTTTATCCAGCGACCCGTTCTCATAGTCGTAAATAAGAAACTTGCTTGTTCCGTCCGCATAGGAATCCCTGATCTTGCCTTTCGGCACATATATGCGCGCTGCCTGCACAGCGAAGCCGGCGCTTTGCATGCTGCAGCCGGAAAATGCTTTTTCCCCAATTGTAAGAAGGCCTTCTTTAAACTGAACGACGCCCTCTTCTGCCTTTGTTTCGCTTCCATCCTTATAACCAATCGTATACAGCCTTGACTGGTTCGCAAACGCCTCTTTCCCGATATCAGTCAGTCCCGCAGAAACCACTACCTTTTCGAGCACAGACGCTGTTTTGGAACCCGCGTCATTGAAAAACGCACGCTCCGGTATCACCGTAATCCCTGCTCCAAGGTCTGCCGTCCTCAGTGCAAAGTTATTCGCAAAAACCTCTTTTCCGATCGTTTGCACGCAATCCGGAAGAATAATTTCGCGCAATCCGCACAGGGCATAAGAAGCGCCGTACACGTCTTTTAGCTCGCTACCGCTTAAATTTTTGTCAAGCAGGCTGCATGAAGCGAACGCTCTGTCGCCGATCGCCGTCAGTTTTGTCAAATGGCTCAAAAATGCCGTCGTATTCAGATTCTGCGAACCATAAAACGCTTCCTCCCCGATCTCTTCCAGCTCAGATCCGTCTGCGATCCGGATTCTTTCGCCTGTGAGGGCTTTGCACTCCTCAAACGTATTCCTCTCTATTTTTTTCAATGACGCCGGAAGGGAAATTGCCACAAGCGCACTTCTTGCAAATGCGCTCTCTCCGATCACGGAACACGCTTCCGGAATCCGTATGTTTATAACCCCGCTCGCCTCGAACGCATACGGCTCCAGCTTCTTTAAGCTCTCCGGCAGGACAACCGATTCTAAGTTGTCAAATGTTCCAGACCAACGGCTGCTCGAAAATGCACGCTCATTAATCGTCGCAAGCTTTGTACAATTTGTCAGATCCAGCCCGGTCAGCCTCGCTCCATGAAAACAGGAATTTCCGATATAAGTGATGTTCTCCGGCAGACGCTTCTCGCCATCCGCCCCTTTCCCGATTATGTACATCGTAACTCCCTTTTCATCTTCCGTTTCCGTTCCCGCCCCGGCAAAAAGGGAATTGCTCAAATATGTCAGCTCGTTTTCCAAACCGGCCCTCTCGAGCTTCGCACAGCTCGCAAACGCATTGGCGCCGATGTTCTCTGCTTTCTTAATCGGAATTTCGATTTCCTTTAATGAACCGCACGATGTGAACGCATACTCGCCGATTTTCAGTTCCGCCGAACGGGATTCATACGTTGAAAAAGCAACTGCCTCCACGGCAGAACAGCCTCTGAACGCCGAAGCTCCCACCTCGTTTACCTTGGACAGGTCTACGACATTTTCCACGCCGGCTCCGATCACCAGCGTCTTTAATGCAAGGCAGGTCTCAAACGCATTGTTGCCGATCTTTGTCACTGTCTCCGGCAGAATAATCTTCACCAGCTTCTTACAAGCGGCAAACTCATTTGCCGGTACTTCTGTCAGCGGAGCCGCAAACTCCGCCCCGGACAGATCGATTTCCTCCGCCGCCCTCGCCCAGCCAATACCGCTGACATTGCTGATCTTTAGGCCTGAAAAGTTAATTTTTCCATCATAATCGATCAACTGTGCCACTCCAACCTCACCCGTATAGTCGGACGACGTAAAACTGTCGACAACCTCCTTCGCCGGCTTGCCTGACACCTCGGATACCTTCCCCATCCTCTGGGCGTTCGCCAGTATCTTATAGTACCGCAGAACCTGGGTATCCTTTACATAGGTTTCATTAAGCATGTCTTTGGTGTCATAGTTCGCATCCACCGCCGCTGCTTCCGCTTCTTTGACCGCAGACGGATTCACTGTGGTCTGCAGGCTCGTCGCTGCAAGCGCCGCCGCCAGAGAAATACTTAAAATCCGTCTACATAATCCCCTGCTTTTTCTTCTCATACACTGTCTCCTTCTTAAAAATAAAGCGCAATATACACATATCATGTATATTTATGATGTTTACAGACTGCTCTTTCCGGCTATCAGGTCATTCAACTATTTTGGCATTCTCACCCACAAAGTCAACCGCCTTGTCCACGGTCAGCATACCTTTGTAATACTCCTCTATCGTCATGACCTCGCCGTAAATTTCTTCAAACTCCTTTCGCACAGCCGCCTCGTCCTCTCCGAACTGCGCAACCGTTTTATCAATCTCGCCTTTGATATCCTCGTCTGTCACCGCGATGCCTTCCTTTGCGTCGATCGCCTCTGTCAAAAGTCGTGTTTTTGCATAATTTTTGGCTATCTCATCCAGCGTCTTCTGATACTGCTCCTCTGTCATATTGTTGTTGTACTGTAAAAACGAACTGAATCCCCCATACTGAGGAGCCACAACATTCCTGTAATAACAATCCATCTGCCCCTTGCATACTTTAACAAGGGATTCCGGATACTTCATAACCTCGGATTTTTCCTCTACCTGTGAATACGCCTTTTCCGGCGCCGACTCTTTTTTTTGCTCAAACAGCTTCTGACGGATACTTTGACGATACTCTTCCACCGTCTTTTGCTCTGTATTGGATGTTACAAACTGATCCGTAAGCTCCGGCACGACCTTCTCTGAAATATAATTCAGCGTAACGGTAAATACAACATCCTTGCCCTTTAAGCTCTCTTCGTGATAATCATCCGGAAACTTCAGATTCAAATCCTTTTTCTCTCCGGGTTTCATGCCCGCGACCCCATCGTCAAAGCCGGAAATATACCCCGAATTGCCGAGGGTGATCGTCTGGTCTGACGCTGTTCCGCCGTCAAACTTCTTTTTGTCTACCTTGCCGGAATAATCGATATTCACCTCATCTCCCATCTTGCATGCCCTGTCTTTTATCTGGTTTATGGTAGAATGGTCCTCAAGATCCGACTGTATCATGTTCTCGATCTCGTCGTCGCTCACTTTGCAGTCCACCTCAATCCCTTTGTACTCGGCAAGTTTCACGCATTCCTCCGCAACATAATCGCCGCCTGATACTGCCTGTTCCTGGGCAGGAGGCAGGGAATTCGGCGTGTCCGCCCCCGTAAATTTCGCCGCAACATCGCTCCATGAACAACCGGTAAGAAGCAGTGACGCTGCCAAACATGTACTAATAACTGCTATTCTTTTCTTCACTTCTTTTTCCTCCTATCGCCCGACAAATGGGCAGACTGATTTTTTCGTCTCTAAACAGCTGATCCGTATAACAAATGATCTAACTAATATCTTAACACATTACAGCTAAAAAAGAAAGCAATTTTTTCTATGGTTATCCCATTGCCTGTTTCATGCTCTTTACATATTCCCCCACTTTATCCGCGCACTCTCTTCCATACTCGGCGACAATTTTAACGATCGCGCTGCCGACGATAACGCCGTCTGATATGGCCGACATCTCCTTGGCCTGTGCCGGCGTAGAGATGCCGAATCCGATCGCGCACGGTATGTCCTTTACCTTTTTTACCTCCCGTATCATATCCGCCACGCCTTTATTGATCGTCGTACGGACGCCCGTCACGCCCAGACTCGACACGCAATAGACAAATCCCTTTGCCTCGGCAGCGATCGCCTGAATCCTGTTTTTTGAGGTAGGCGCAATCAAAGAGATCACGTCGAGCCCGTACTTGCTGAATACGCTGTCCATCTCGTCCTTTTCCTCAAAGGGCACATCGGGCACGATCACGCCAGCCAGCCCGATTTCTTTTGTTCGTCTGGCAAAAGCATCCGTACCGTACACAAAGATCACATTCGCATAGGTCATAAATACCATCGGTACATGTATGTCTTCCTTTATTTTCTCCAGCATATCAAATATTTTATCCGTCGTCGTTCCGGACGCCAGCGCCCGCTCATCCGCCTGCTGTATCACAATTCCTTCCGCAACCGGATCCGAAAACGGAATCCCGATCTCGATCAGATCCGCCCCGTTTTCCTGCATAGCAAAAATAATTTTTTCCGTCGTCTCCAAATCCGGATCTCCCGCCGTAACAAACGGAATAAATGCTTTTTTGCCCTTAAATGCATCCATGATCTTATTCATAAATTTCGACCCCCCTGTATCTGGCAATTGCAGCCACGTCTTTATCTCCCCTTCCGGAGACGTTTACTACTATGATCTGATCCTTCGACATTGTCGGCGCCAGTTTTCTGGCATAAGATAGCGCGTGCGAGCTCTCGATCGCCGGTATGATTCCCTCCATGCGCGACAAATACTCGAACGCCGATACCGCCTCCTCATCTGTGACCGGTACATACTGCGCCCGCCCTGTATCATGCAGGTAGGCGTGCTCCGGTCCGATACCCGGATAATCCAGTCCGGCGGATATCGAATACACCGGTGCGATCTGCCCGTATTTATCCTGACAGAAATAGGATTTCATTCCGTGAAATACGCCAAGCGTCCCGTTGGCGATCGTCGCAGCATTTTTATCGGTATCCACGCCATGGCCCGCCGCCTCGCATCCAATCAGCCTGACTGACTCATCCGGTATGAAGTCGTAAAACGCCCCCATCGCATTGCTGCCGCCGCCGACGCAGGCAATCACTGCATCCGGCAGTTTCCCTTCCTTTTCCATGATCTGCTGCCGGATCTCTTTTCCGATCACGCTCTGAAAATCCCTGACGATTTCCGGGAACGGCGCCGGTCCCATGACCGAACCGATCACATAATGCGTGTCCTCGATACGGTTCGTCCACTCGCGAAGCGTCTCATTTACGGCGTCTTTCAGTGTTTGGGTTCCGCTCGTGACCGCATGTACTTTCGCCCCCAGAAGCTCCATGCGGAAAACATTGAGCGCCTGCCTGTCGGTGTCCTCTTTGCCCATAAACACCTCGCACTCCATGCCGAGAAGCGCCGCTACCGTCGCTGTCGCCACGCCATGCTGTCCTGCGCCGGTCTCCGCGATCAGGCGAGTCTTCCCCATCCTCTTTGCCAGAAGCGCCTGTCCCAATGCATTCGTTAATTTATGGGACCCGGTGTGATTTAAGTCCTCGCGCTTGAGATAGATTTTCGCTCCTCCCAGATCTTCCGTCATCCTCTTTGCATAATATAAAAGCGAGGGACGCCCCACATACTGCACCAGCAGGTCGTTGTACTCCTTGACGAACGCCGGATCATCCTTGTATTTCCGGTACATCTCTTCCAGCTCAATCACAGCGTTCATAAGCGTTTCCGGTATATACTGCCCGCCGTGTATTCCAAATCTGCCGTTTTTATGATTCTCTTTCAATTTATTTTCCTCCACTTCTCACAATTTTGATAATCTTATTTATTTTCTCCCGGTCCTTTATCCCGTCCGTTTCCACCCCGCCGCTCACATCCAGCCCGTAGCAGCGCGGGCATTTTTCCATTGCCTCCCTTATATTTCCCTCATATAAGCCCCCGGCAAGAAAATACGGATGCGCGAGCTTATCAGGTATGATATCCCACGCAAACGCCCGTCCCGTCCCGCCATACTGAACCGCGGAATACGTATCAAGCAGCAGGTAATCGCACGATAAGCGGTCTGACGCCAATATATCTGACGCCTCCCTTACCCTCGCCGCCTTAATAATCGGTACCGAAACATGCCGGCGGATTTCCTGAATGTATTCTTCCGTCTCATCGCCGTGAAGCTGGATTGCATCGACGCTTCCATTCTGCACGCAGGCGCATACCTCCTCGGCGGGCGCATTGACAAACACGCCGAACGCCTTGATCCGGCGGTCAAGCAGCTTCCTTAACTCCAGCGCCTGTTCCTTCGTAACCTTTCTTCTCGTATCGGCAAAAATAAATCCGGCAAAGTCCGGCAGGTTCTCATTTAAAAACATGACGTCTTCTTCACGCCGAATTCCGCATATTTTGATTTTCATACTATTTCGGCCCTCCCATGACCGGCGCACGCCTTCGGCCTCATGCAGGCTCTCCTTTGAGTTCCTTCAGCATCGCCTTTTTATCCTGACTTCTCATAAAAGTTTCCCCGATCAGCACTCCGTCCACGTTTCCCTTCTCCAGCGCTTCGATATCCGCCCTCGTGCGGATGCCGCTCTCCGCGACAAACAGAATATCTTCCGGTACTTTTTCGCGCAGGCGCAGGCAGTTGCCGATATCCACCTTAAATGTTTTTAAATCGCGGTTATTGACGCCGATCACCCGCGCGCCGGCGCGTACTGCCATTTCGATTTCCGCCTCGTCATGCGCCTCGACAAGAGCTGTAAGGCCCATGCTGCGGCAAAGCCCGATCCATTCCCGGAGCGTCTTCTCATCCAGAAGGGCGCAGATCAAAAGAACCGCATCCGCCCCGATCGCCTTCGCCTCATAAATCATATAATCATCCACAGTAAAATCTTTCCTCAGAAGCGGCGTCTTTACGGCTTTTCGGATCTCACGGAGATAGTCCGCGCTTCCCATGAAATACTTCGGTTCCGTCAGGACAGACATACAGTCCGCCCCCGCCCGCTCGTACTCCCGCGCAATATCTATATACGGAAATTGCTCCGCAATCACTCCCTTTGAAGGGGACGCCTTCTTAATCTCGCAGATAAAGCTGACGCCCTTCTTCCTAAGCCTTTCCTCGAACGGAAAACGCCCGGATGCCTCCATCCCGCACGCTTTCTCTTTCATCTCCTCAGGGGAAATTTTCTTTTTGCACGCTGACACTCTTTCGCGTGCGGCTGCAGCGATCTCATCCAGTATCATGTCTTTTCCTCCATTCCCTGTTTACATGTTCAAAAAGCGACTGATTATTACCCTTCCGGACGGCGTCAGTATGGATTCCGGATGGAACTGAAGCCCGTAAATGGGATAATCGCGGTGCCTCACCGCCATCACCTCATTATCGTCGTCCACGGACAATATTTTTAATTCCTCCGGCATCGTATCATAATCCGCAATCAGGGAATGGTATCTTGCCACGTCAATCCGTTCGGGAAGCCCCTCAAAAATAGGATCCGTATTATCGATTTTTACACTGCTCTTTTTGCCGTGCATCAACTGTTTTGCATGACGGATCGACGCCCCAAATACCTCGCAGATGCCCTGATGCCCGAGACAAACTCCCAAAATGGGGATTTCTCCCTTCAATTCACTCACAACCTCTTCGCACACCCCGGCATTCTTCGGGTAGCCCGGGCCCGGCGACAATATGATATGGGACGGCGCGAGCGCCCTGATCTCGCCCGCCGTCAGCTCATCATTCCGGATCACTCTTATATCCGGGTTCTGCTCCCCCACCAGCTGAACCAGATTATACGAAAAGCTATCATAATTATCAATCAACAGTATCATTTATTTCACCCGCCTTCCTTGCAACAATGCGTCTATTCAATGCGGGCATTCTCAATCGCATCCATGACCGCCCGCGCTTTATTGGCAGATTCCGCATATTCCAGAGCCGGCTGGCTGTCCGCCACAATACCGCCTCCCGCTTGCACGTAAACCTTGCCGTCCTTTTTAACTGCCATCCGGATCGCAATGCACGTATCCAGATTTCCGCTGAAATCAATATACCCAAGCGCGCCGCCGTAAATTCCTCTTGGCTCGCCCTCCATTTCATCAATGATTTCACACGCCCTTATTTTCGGCGCGCCGGACAGCGTTCCTGCCGGCAGAACCGATTTCACCGCATCAAGCGCGTCATAGTCCGCCCCGATATCGCCTTCTACCTGAGAACAGATGTGCATAATCTTGGAATACTTATGGATCATCATATACTCCGTAACTTCCACCGAACCAAACTGCGAGATGCGCCCCAGATCATTTCGTCCCAAATCTACAAGCATATTGTGTTCTGACAATTCTTTCTCATCCTGAAGCAGATCTTCGACGAGCGCCCGGTCTTCCTTTTCATCTTTTCCCCTCGGCCTCGATCCCGCAACCGGAAATGTCGTCAGCCTGCCGTCCTGAAGCCGCACAAGCGTCTCCGGCGACGTGCTCATGATCTCTACGTCATCCAGGTTCATATAAACCATATACGGCGACGGATTTGTCGTTCTGAGCACCCGGTACGGATTGATCAGGCTTCCCTCATATTTGCTCGCAAACCGGCGGGAAATCACCGCCTGAAAAATATCTCCGTCCCTGATATACTCTTTTGTCCGCTCTACAATCCGCTCATACTCATCCTTTGTCACATTGCATTTAAAATCCACTTTATCATACGGCTCTTCCTCCGGCAGCTCCATGTTTTCATGCGCAAGCCGGATAATCTCCTCGATTTCCCGCTTCGCCTTCTCATAATTTTCTTTTATATTCCCGTCCGTCCTTACATTGGCGACAACGATCATTTTCTGTTTTAACTGGTCGTACGCGATCACCTTATCGAAAAGCATCAGGTCGAAATCAGGAAAGGCGCCGCGCTTAATATGGAGCACCGGCTCGGCATGCTCAATCATGGCATAGGAAAAATATCCCACAAATCCGCCCGTAAACGGCGGCATATCCGGCAGCTTGGGCGACCGGTATTTTTTCAGGATGCCGCGCACCACATCAAGCGCATCTTCCGTCTCAAACGTTTCCCGGCTGCCCTCACGCTCAACTGCGACCTGTTTTTCCATGCAGGAAACCCGCATGACGGGATTGTATCCGAGGAAAGAATAGCGCCCCCACTTTTCTCCGCCCTCCACGCTTTCCAGCAAATAAAATCGTTTGTGTTTCGCCGCAATTTTACGCAGCAGCGAAATCGGCGTGACCACGTCTGCAAATATTTCTTTTTTTATCGGTACGATATCGCACTCCCCGGCATACTCTTCAATCTGCCTGATCTCTTTCTCCATATGCTTTCACATCTCCTTTCAAAATGGGCGTCTGATAATGCGTCTGAACATGGGAAGCTCCTGCATTGCCAGCGGTGGGAAACGCGCTTTGCAAGTTTCCCGCATCCGCGGGAGGCGCTGTGGCTTATGCCTTCCGCGCAAAAAAAGCTTCTGTCCGCTCTCCTGCTAAAGAAAAGGGACAAAAGCTTAAAATCACTTCTGCGGTGCCACCCAAATTGATCATATCATGACCCACTCATCATGCACTATCATGCACTCCTGTTCATAACGGTCCAGGTCTCCGTCAGCGTCTACTCCATGTACTTTCCTCCTGAAAATACATCTTTCAAGCCGCCCTCTCAAGTCCATTCAAAATGACCCTGCTGCTGTATCGCACCAACCTGCAGCTCTCTGAAAACAGGCTTTCATTTCTACTACTCTTGATCATCGGTTTATTTTTTCAATTCGTTATCAGTATATCACTATTTTATAAAATGTCAACCGGTTTTTTATATTTTCTTCTTTTTTTGCTATTTAATACTGCGGAACATCCTTCGGCATGAAAAAGCGGTCGGCAAAAAGCGACTTTACAAGTATATTATATTCCGCCTTCGTAAGATTTGCCCTCATGTTTGCAAATATCTCCGTCTCGTCGTATAGTTCAGCCGTCATCTGCGCGATGCTCTTATTCTGGTCTGCATCAAAGCTCATCACATTCTGGCTTCCCGCAAGGGGACTCCATTTCTCCCAATTCGCGAGGCCTGTACCGTTCGGATTTCCCGTTGCCAGAAAATTGCCGAAATACTTCTGCATCACAGCTGTCAGGTCAAGCCTGCCCGCCTTGTTTGATGAGGAAATGGCGTTGGGCGAATAATTTTTATGGGAATTTTTGTAAATCCCGCTCAAAAACTCTTTACTCGATCCATGGAACGCCCCTACGAAATTGCTGTAAAATCCGTCCGTCACACTGGCATTCGTTCCCCATTTGAAACGGTATGCATATATGTCCGAATGAGCCGGATCCTGATAAAACAGCTTTGCCGGTTTTTCAATGTAAAAATGCGACTGAAGCATGCTTCCGTATTTGACGCCGCTCGCCAGAAGATTTACCATCTGGGTGGATGAGGTGATTTCTGCCACATCGTTCAGCTCTGACGTAAGGCTTCCGTTCCACGCATAGCTCGAAAACTCAGTGACATCGCTGCCGAGAATCATCGGAACCCGGTTATAATTGCCGCTCTGAATCACGTCAGTCCCTTCCTTCGGCACGACTACGCCATCTGCAAAACACTGCGGAAACCGATCGAGCCGCAACGCCGTCGAACGATACATGCTTGCGACTTCCGCCGTAGTCAGCGAATAAAACAGATCGCGCACTTCAGAATCCGACGCATTTTCAATATAAGCAAGTCCGCTTTTCTGGTTTTGGCAGACGCCTCGATTTACAAGAATCTTAGCCAGCTTCTCATTCGCCGACTCCTCTCCCTGCTCATTCGTGCACGTTGTAAAACCACCGCTGAAAATAATGGCTTTATGGAACAGGCCGCTGCACCCCGGAGAAAGAAGGCAGAGCATCGCATTTCTCCCGCCGGCGGAAAAGCCGGACAGCGTAACATTTGCCGGATTGCCGCCGAAATTTGCGATCTCATCGCGAACCCACGTGAGCGCCGCCTTAATATCCAGCAGGGCAAAATTCCCACTGTTTTCCTCGCTGGTTCCGTTTCTGAGCGCCTTATGGCTCAAAAAACCGAATGCGCCGACGCGGTACTCCACCGTCACCACAATGGCGTTGGATACCGGTACCATATTGGAAAAACTGTCATTCGCATTCCCACTCGCATTTCCGCCGCCGTGCAGGTACACCATGACCGGCAGATTCGTCTGTCCGTTATTCGGGCGGCAGACATTTACATACAGGCAGTCTTCCGTCCCCGCAAAGCCCGTGCCGTCGCTGTACTGCGCCGCTCCTTCCCGCGGCGTAACAGCACTCCGCGTTCCGGTCCACGCCTCCACCGGCTGCGGCGCTTTCCAGCGATTGTTTCCCGCCGTAGAAACGCCATACGGAATGCCATACCAGACAAGAGCCTTTGCATCCGCCTCTTCCACTCCGGCCACGCTGCCCTTGGACGTCGTGCGGACAAGCTCAGACTGCACCGACGCCTTAACCTTTTTTACCTTGCTTCCATCCTTGGATGTGATCGTAATCACGGATTTGCCTTTTGCCACCGCCGAAATTCTTCCATTGGCCGTCACTGTTACCGCGGCGGGATTCGATGATGAATAAAAAAGCTTTTTATTCGATGCATTTGATGGGAAAACCGCCGCCGACAATTTCGCCTTCCCTCCCACAAAAAGCGAAAGGCTGGTGGATGGGACGCTGATTTTCGTCACCTTTTGGCCGACCGTCACCTTTATCGTAAACACTTTTTTCTTCTTTTTATTGTATCCGCGAATATACGCGCTTCCCTTTTTAAGTCCTTTTATTTTCTTATTTCCGATCACTTTTACGACTTTTTTCCTGCTGGACTTCCATTTCAGGCCGGTACATTTTCCCTTGTCTGCCTTCGTGAGCGGATTATTTGCAATAATATTTTTAATCGCAGCCTTCTTCCCTTTTTTCAGCGTATAAGCCGGATTTTCCGCAGCCTTTGCCGATTTGGCGGCGTCGCTCCAGACGCCCGACGCCAAAATAATCATACCTGAAAACAAGATTATCTTTTGAAGTTTCTGATTCATAGCTTTTCCTCATTTCTGCATGACGGACTTTGTTCGCCCCATCTTTTTTGCGCATTAAATTTAATGATTGTCCCTTAGGGACTTTGCCGAAATAAATTTATTTCGCAACAGTTCCCTGCAAGCCATATACTACCAATTCCATGAGACAAAAATAAGGCAGCGGCAAAAAATAATTACCAGCTGAGCGATTGGTACTCGATGACGCGTTCCCGCAAAATAAGATCCGAAAGCGCCTGCTCCACTGATTTTCCGTCAAATAGCACGGCATTGATCTGTTCCACGATCGGCATATTGACATGATGCCTGTTCGCCAGCGCCATAGCCGCCCTCGCGCAGTTGACGCCTTCGATCACCTGACGGATCTCCCGTTTTGCCTCTTCTAACGTCTTTCCCTTTCCTAACAGGTATCCGCAGTTATGATTCCGGCTGTGTTTGCTCGTGCAGGTCACGATCAGATCCCCGATGCCGGACAAGCCGAAGAAGGACTCCATTTTCCCTCCCATCTCCATCCCAAGCCGGCTGATCTCCGCAATCCCCCGCGTCATCAGCGCCGCTTTCGTATTATCCCCCAGCCCCATTCCATCCAGAATACCCGCCGCCAACGCGATCACGTTTTTCAACGCCCCGCCTAGCTCAATTCCGATTATGTCAGGGCTGACATACACGCGAAAATTTTTTCCCATAAATACATCCTGAATAAAGACCGCCGTCTTTTCCGACTTTGCGCCAACCACAACCGTTGTCGGCGCGCCCCTTGAAACCTCTTCAGCGTGGCTTGGCCCGGACAGCACTGCCACATCCGCCTGTGGAAGCTCCTGCTCGATGATTGGGCACAGAGTCATCAGGGTAGTATCTTCAATTCCCTTTGCCGCATTTACAATAATCTGTCCTTCCTGAATAAACGGTTTCACGAGCCGCGCTGTAGAGCGAATATACGGAGAAGCTACCGAAAATACCAAAATGTCCTTTTCGCTGCACGCCTTTTCCAAATCATCCTCGATCACGATCGACTCCGGCAGCTTAATTCCCGGCAGACGGTTCGCATCCTCCCTTTTCTCCCGGAGCATTTCAACTTTCTCTTTCGTCTTTGACCAGACGGTGACCCTATGGCCATTTGCTTCACATAAAACAGCAAGCGCTATCCCCCAGCTTCCCGCTCCCAAAAAACAGATTCTTTTCATTGTGCGGCTCCTTTCTTTGCGCCTAATTTATTCTCGGTTCCATTCAATAACCGCTTGATATTTGCGCTGTGTTTTATGTAAGCTAAGGCGGTAAACAGAAGGCTTATAATAAGTATTGCCGGAAAACAGCCGCTCTCCCTGTAATGTATTGCGGAAAAAATAGGAATGTACCACACCACTATGAGCGATCCGAGAGAGACGTAACGGGTTAGCGCCACGACCGTGATGAAAATTGCAAACCCGATCCCGATAAACACCGCGTCTAGCGTAGAAACAATGATCACCGCCGCAGATACCGCAATTCCTTTCCCGCCCTTAAAATGGAGCGTGGCAGGAAAATTGTGTCCGAGAACGACGCCAAGTCCGGCGCACAGCGTAAACAGGTAAGTCAAATCCGCATCGTACCCCATATAATTACAGTACCCAAATTTGACGGCGAGCGTCGGCACAAATGTTTTCATCAGATCCCCGACAAATGTAAGCGCCCCCGCCTTTGCTCCGAGGGAACGGAGCGCATTCGTCGTTCCAATATTGCCGCTTCCGGTTGAACGGATATCCATCCCATTCATTTTTCCCACGATATATCCCGTCGAAAAACAGCCAAACACATACCCGATCATCAAAATCACAAGTCCGGTCATGATATATATGATCACTACTCTTTCTCCTTTCGTTCACGTATAAAAATGCGAATCGGCGTTCCCATAAAACCAAACGTCTCACGGATGCGGTTTTCAATATAACGCTGATATGAAAAGTGCATGAGCTCTTTGTCATTTACAAAAAGCACAAACGTCGGCGGTTTCGTACTGACCTGGGTCATATAAAACAGCTTCAGCCTCTTTCCTTTATCCGAAGGCGGCTGCTGCATGGCAACGGCCTCCATCAGGATCTCGTTCAGCACGCCGGTCTGTATCCGCATGGCGTGAAACTGAATAACGGTCTCGATCTGATCAAACAGACGGTGCGTCCGCTGTCCCGTAAGGGCGGAAATAAACATGATTTCCGCATAGGGTACAAAAGACAGGATTTCGCGAATCCGGCTCGTATATTTTTTCACCGTATTGTTATCTTTTTCTATGGCGTCCCATTTATTGACCGCCACGATCAATCCCCTGCCGCGTTCATGGGCGATCCCGGCAATTTTAGCATCCTGTTCGCTCACACCCTCGACTGCGTCGATCATTAAAATAACTACGTCTGATCTTTCAATTGCCGCCACTGCTCTTATAATACTATATCGTTCTAAATCCTCTTTGATTTTATTCTTCCTTCTTATGCCAGCCGTGTCAATAAAAACATATTCTTTTCCATCCCTGACAATCTCCGTATCGATCGCATCCCGCGTCGTACCGGCGATATCGGAGACGATCACTCGGTTTTCTCCGACCAGCTTGTTGATCAGGGAAGATTTTCCTGCATTGGGCTTTCCTACTATGGCGATTTTAGGACGCTCATCCTCTTCGTCCTCAAATTTTTCGGGGGCAATGTGCTCCAAAACAGCATCCAGCATGTCTCCGATTCCGAGTTTTGACGTTGCCGATACCGGATGCGGATCGCCGATTCCGAGATTATAAAATTCATATACATCCGGCATAAATTTTTCAAAATTGTCCACTTTATTTACAACCAGAACAACCGGCTTGGCAGATTTGCGAAGCATATCCGCCACCTTGAAATCCGCATCGACAAGCCCCTGCCTCACATCCGTAATAAACATAATGACGTCCGCCGTCTCAATCGCTATATTTGCCTGCTCCCGCATATGGGAGAGCATAACGTCTTTTGCATCCATATCGATTCCTCCGGTATCGATAAGGGACATGCTGTGATTCAGCCATGTTATATCCGCATAAATGCGGTCCCTTGTCACGCCCGGATAATCTTTCACAATCGATATCCTCTCCCCGGCAAGAGTATTGAAAAGCGTTGATTTTCCTACATTCGGTCTTCCGACAATTGCCACAATCGGTCTGCTCATAAAACTTTTCTCCATTCCATATTTTTGCATAAATATTGATATCAGAATACAGCAGATGCTTTGCCATGCGGCGAACCAGATTTTTCAGCGGTATCCGAACCGGATACCGCTGTTTTTCTTACTTATTTCGCTTCTTTCGGCTGAGCATTTTGGCGGCGTATATATCAAATAACTTTAAGAGTTTTGCCTACTGCTTTAATGTAAAACTCCCCCGTGTCGCAGTGCAGCTCAACCGTCCTCCCGAAATTCTCTCCGGTGTCTTCCGCCACCAGTCGAATACCCAGCTTATTCAATGCCTTTTTTGCCGCTAAGGCGTTCCTTTCCCCGATGTTTCCGATTCCCGATCCTTTCGTGACCTGAAACATTTTTGCCCCGCCGGCTATTTTTGCAACAAGGCGCCTTCTATCCGCTCCCATTGCCAACACCCGCTTCAAAAGCTCCTCGGTTCCAGTATCGCCAAATTTTGCTATATTTGAATTATTTCTGATTAATGTACTATCTGGCAGCATATAGTGAACCAGCCCGCCAACGCGCAGTACCGGATCATATAAAGTCAGTCCGACGCATGAGCCAAGTCCCACTGTCGCGATTATATCCGGCGCTCTGCATATGTTCAAATCTGCCATCCCAACTTTTATAATCTGACTCATTGTTTCCCTCACATGCTAAATCCCAGCGCTGTTAATATCTTATCATACGATTCCTGATCCGGCATCAGAATAAAATAGCCGTCAAGCACTACCTGATTCCCAAATTCAGTCTCAATCAATAAAACGTAGTCTCCGTACTGTCCAAACTCAATTGCCGGCACACTCAGCAGCGAAGCCGCCATATCAATTGAAATATAGGGGATTGACGGCGTGATAACCAGATTGGTCATCGTCGCCAATGCGGACAGGTACGAACCTGCGATAATATTTCCGATCTCCTTGAGAGCAGATAAATCCATCTCCGTAAAATCGCCCGCATAATCCGGATCCCGCCCCATCAGGCGGTTTACGAGATACTTCGCCGGACCCATCCTCATCATGAACATCATACTCCCTTGGATATCCGATCCGATTTCCAGAAAGATGCCTACTACAACCTCCTCTTCCGGACAAATCACCGCACCAAGTTTGGAAATCTCCAACAATTGCACTTGGGGAACATGCATATTTACCTTGATAGACAGCATCGACGCAATTGCCGTCATAGCATTTCCCGCACCGACATTTCCGATTTCCTTCAAAACATCAATGTAGTTCTCATTTATTTCCTGTAAAGAATGTTTTTCCATACAGTCCTCCAATTTCGTACATACTGCTTATCGTTTTAAGTTCCGTCTTGCCGCTTAAGCTGTTAACAGCCGTTAGCACGAGTACGGCAATAAGCCTTGCCTCCTCCCAGGACTTTGCGTCCGCGGCAAGTCCCTGAAGGCTTTTACCGAACGCTGCCGAAACTATAATAACACATTTATCAAAAAATTTCTACCTTATTTCTTCTCTTTTCCAATATATTGCATCACCCGGCCTCAAATGCGTTATCCAAATGCGTGATCCGATCCCCGTCGACTGCGATCACATCAAACCGGATCGGCGTATCCGGATCGATTCTCTCTCTGTATATGTAATATCGGGCGCATTTACAAATATTCCGGATTTTTTTGGGGGAAACCGCGCTTAGGCCGCCGCCAAACTCCGTATTTTTCCGGTATTTTACTTCCACAAATACGAGCTCGCCCCCATCCATTGCAACAATATCGATCTCTGCCTCCCGGCAGCGGTAATTTGTCGCCAGTATCCGGTAGCCCTTCTGCTCCAAATACCTGCATGCAAGCTCCTCCTTTTCCCTTCCTTTTTCTCTCGCGTTCAAACTGTTCCTCCCCCCGAAAAACATGTACGGGCGGTTCTTCACGCATACCCGCCAAATGTCACATTTCTTCTAAAATGCTGCGGATCTCCGCCTCCGCCACCGGTCTTGCATAAATATCATCGCCAAACGTGATGACGTCGCCGATTCCCTTTTGAAATACAAAACGAAGCTTCCCGTCCCTTACTTTTTTATCCGTATATAATTTTTTTATCAGCTCATCCCGGTCAATGTAGTCCGGTATCCTGACCGGAAGCCCTATCCGCTCCAAAAGAGCGATCACCCGATCCCTCTGCTCTGCGCTCAAAAAGCGCAGCTTGCAGCCAAGTTTCACCTGAGCGGCCATGCCGATTGAAAGGGCTTCCCCATGAAGAAGGCGGTAATCGCTGACCGTCTCGATCGCACGTCCGACCGTATGTCCCAGATTGAGTATCTCCCGCAGGCTTTTTTCCTTTTCATCCTTCATCACGACCTGATATTTTACGTTGCAATTTTTCTCGGATATGTGTTCGCACACCTCGGGCACCACATTCAATACGTCATCCACATGGTTTTCGATATATTCAAAAAATTCCGCGTCGGCAAGACACGCGTGCTTCACCGTCTCCGCAAGCCCGTTGATCAGATGCTGCCGCGGCAATGTTTTCCAGGCGCCTATATCCACATACACTTTCCTCGGCTGATAAATCAAGCCAATGAGGTTGGTCGCAAGTTCTGTATCTACCGCTGTCTTTCCTCCGATCGAGGCGTCCGCTGCTGCCAAAAGCGTGGTCGCATAATTCACAAACGGCACTCCTCTTCCAAACGTGCCCGCCACAAAACCTGCCAGATCCGTGACAACGCCGCCGCCCACCGCCACAACGCAGCAGTCCCGCCGGAATCCCTTTTCCAGCATAGCGTCCTCTATTATTTCCTTCGTCCTTCTGCTCTTGCTCTTTTCTCCCGCCGGAAATTCGAAAAGCTCCGCCGAAAATCCAGCCTTTTCCAATTCCCCGCACACCGGAACCGCATACAAATCCTTTACATTGCTGTCCGTGATAATCGCAAATTTCTTACACCGCCCCACCAATCCGTTTTCCATATCCTTTGCCAGTTCCGGAATCAGATTCCGTCCGATCTGTACGTCATATGAATCATCCACTGTTTTTTTTAATTCCACTCTAAATCTTTTCACCGTCTTCTCCTTTCCGGAACCGCCGCCCCGGTCTTTTGCGCAAGCGGCGCGCCTCTGCCATCTATCATACTCTTTTTAGACATATTTTTCAATCCTTTTCTTTGGCCGGGGACGCATTTCTTGACTTTCTAATTTACATATCATATAATACAAATAAAAGTACAAAATCTGGAGGATTATTATGTGCGGAATCATTGGTTACGTAGGTTTTCTTGACGCGAAAAAAACATTGGTTGACGGCTTGCAGACGTTAGAATACCGCGGCTATGACAGCGCCGGTATTTCTTTTTTTACCGAAAACGGCATCGAGACGATTAAAACAACAGGAAAAGTTTCCGTTTTGCGCGAACTGGTGGAGGCGCAGGCAGACGGCGTTATTTCCACCTGCGGCATCGGGCATACCCGCTGGGCAACCCACGGCGGCGTTTCCGATACAAACTCCCATCCCCATACGGCGGGGAAAGTGACGCTTATACACAACGGAATTATAGAAAATTATCAGGAACTCCAAAAAGAACTGGCTGAGAAAGGCAAGACGCCCGTTTCACAGACCGACACGGAAATCGCCGCCATGGTCATTGACGACTGCTACGACGGCAACCCGGAAGAAGCGATCCGCCGCGCTGCGGCAAAGCTCGTCGGCGCCTATGGTTTCTGCATTATGTTTGAGGATATTCCGGAAACAATTTACGCGATCCGGAGCGGCAGTCCTTTGGTGGCGGCGCACACTAAAAACGGCTCGATCATCGCTTCCGATATGGTCGCCCTGGTCAGCCACGCCAACCACTATTTTGTATTAAAAGAGAATCATATTGCCAAAATTACCGACAATGAAATCATTGTAAAAGATGAGTACGGAAATATATACGGCCCGACCATCCACCACATCAGCTGGGACGTCGGGGCGGCTAAAAAGGGCGGCTACGACCATTTCATGATGAAAGAAATACACGAACAGCCGGAAGCGCTCAGAAATACGATTACGCCGAGATGCTTAAACGGCATGCCTGATTTTTCCACCGATCAGGTATCCGATGAAATTTTTCAGAATATTGACAAGATCGTTATCACCGCCTGCGGAACTGCCATGCATGCGGGACTGATCGGCAAAAACATGATCGAGCGCCTTGCACGCATTCCGGTATCAGTAGAGATCGCTTCTGAATTCCGTTACCAGAATCCGATTGTTGACAAACATACCCTTGTGATCACGATCTCACAATCCGGCGAAACGGCGGATACGCTTGCCGCTCTGAAGCTCGCTAAATCCAAAGGGGCAAAAACCCTGTCCGTCGTAAATGTAAAGGGTTCATCCGTCGCAAG
Source organism: uncultured Lachnospiraceae bacterium (assembly GCA_947591245.1). Lineage (GTDB taxonomy): Bacteria > Bacillota > Clostridia > Lachnospirales > Lachnospiraceae > Eubacterium_F. Next base: position 139,714 of record CANQCY010000002.1, read on the forward strand.
AGAGAGCGACTATGTCCTCTATACGCATGCGGGGCCTGAAATTTCCGTGGCAAGCACAAAGGCATACACCGTGCAGCTTTCCATCATGTACCTGATTGCTTTCCGTCTCGCCTATATTGCAAAACAGATTTCCGAGGAAGAGGCAAAAATGTACATGGAGCATTTGAATAGCGTACCAAATCAGGTGGAAGAAGCGCTTTCTTTCGACAATCAGACCGAAAACATTGCAAAGCGGATTGCAAAAGCAAACAGCATATTCTTCATCGGGCGCGGACTCGACCATGCGCTCTCCTGCGAGGGCTCGCTCAAACTAAAGGAAATCAGCTACATCCACTCGGAGGCATATGCTGCCGGCGAACTGAAACACGGCACAATTTCCCTGATCACGGATAATGTGCCTGTGATCGCGCTTGCCACACAGCCGGACGTATATGCAAAAATGATTTCCAACGTTCAGGAAGTGCGCTCCCGCGGAGCAAAGGTCATCCTGATCACGGACGCCGACGCCTCTGTAGACGCAAGCCTGTGCGACCACCAGATCGTGCTTCCGGAGACGTCGCCGCTGTTTACTCCTTTTGTATCGGCAGTCGTCCTCCAATACATCGCCTACTATGTGTCCGTAGAAAAAGGCTTAAACGTAGATCAGCCCAGGAATTTGGCAAAATCGGTGACAGTAGAATAAACAGCTTGTTTATTCTTTGCTCTTAAACGAAAAGGCGCGAAGTCTGAATCAATCGTTGATCCAACAGGCTTCGCGCCTTATTTTATTCTCGCGTGCGCATGCGTTCATTTGGCTTGCGCGCGGGTATTTGGCTTTGATCGTTATTTCAATACACCACGACCGGCGTTCCAATCTCTATCTGTTCATAAAGCTTTGCGGCAAAATCATACGGAAGATTCACGCAGCCATGAGAACCGCTTGTTTTATAAATATTGCCGCCAAACTTACTCCGCCATGTAGCATCGTGCAAGCCCTGTCCGTCCCAGTTAAACGGCATCCAGTAATTTACAAATGTGTGGTATCCCTGCACTGCAATCGTCCCGAGATAACGGTCTCTCTGCTTTCCGTAAATCCGATGGACGCCAACCGTCGTCTGCCGGTCTTTCGTCGCTTTTCCCGTCACGACATCCGACTCCAGCTTCTTCTTTCCGTTTTTGTAATACCAGAGATGCTGGCGTTTCAGGCTCACTTCAACGTACGTATTTCCGATATCGTCCTTACCGTGCTGCGCCGCAATGTTGCGGTATACCGGTTCCAGCGTTTTCCCCTTCTTTTCCGCGAGCAGTTTTTTCAGCTGCTCTACCGTTTTAGCCTCGTCGATCCACCATCCCATTATTCCCCCTTTAATCTTAATCCTGCCGTCCTTTGTAGACTTAAATTCCCTCGTTTTTCCATACGTATTATATTTTTTTGCAAGGCCTTTCACGAAGCCTTCCACCCAATTTGTTTTTAATTCCAGTTTGATTTTATCTTCATCATACTTCAGATATTTTTTTAATTTATCCCAGTCTATGACCTCTTTCTCTTTTCCGAATTTATAGGCGATTTTCATTTTCGCATACGCATCCGCCTGCTTTGCAGCCTTTTCCAATTTTTTATTATCTTTAGTCAGCTCAGGCTGAATATAGTAAGCTTCCAAGACATAGCTCATCTCAAGTCCGGTATCGATTCCGCGCTTAATGTCGCGGATAAGGCTGTTCAAATCAATCTCATCGCCCATCTTCTCCGGCACCAGCTGAAAATCCTCATTGATATAGGCGTCCTCCGCCTTCGCTGTCGTTTCAGGCAGCGTTTGTTCCAACAGATCCCTGAGCGCTCCTTCGTCCACAGTCGAACGAACGGGCTTCAACTGAAAATCTTTCTCGCGGCCGAGAAAATATTCTAAAAATGTAAAATTTTCCATGCACCGTACGACCTCATCCTTAGAAAACTCTCTCGTGACAGCCGGGGAAATATCGATCCGCATTGATGTTCCGTTTTTTGTACACTCTATAGTAAAATCCCTGGATTCATTCATGATGGCTACCGCCTCGTCCACCGTCAATGAACTCACATTTGTATTGCTGATGAAAGTATTTCTTCCAAACTGGCCGGTAAAATATTCCTTGCTTTTATAAAAAAAACCGCCGGCTAATCCCAAAAGCGCTGTCCCCGCAATGATCCCGGCCGTCACTATCAACTTATTCTTCAACATTACAACGTTGCCGCCTTTCGCTCTCTTACTCTGAAAGTATAACACCGCCGAACAAATATTTCAATCGTAAAATTTCCCTAAGTTTAATACAGAATATTGTTAGAATTTTGTCACTTTTCAATTTGACATCAATACGGAGACGTCATATAATGATTTGAAGAGCATTTGACAGGGAGGTTGATTTTTTTGCAGACGATAGCTGCCCAGATAAAGTCCGGCGATTTGTCACGTTTTCATCTGATTTACGGAGAAGAGCCTTACTTGGTCCGTTATTATAAAAACAAACTCAAGTCGCTGCTTTCCAATGAAGGCGACGATATGAATTTCTCTTATTTTGAAGGCAGCCAGATTTCCCTGCCCGAAGTGTCGTCACTCGGCAGCACGCTTCCTTTTTTTGCGGAAAAACGGCTGATTCTCATGGAAAATACAGAGTTGTTTAAATCTTCCAATGAAGCGCCGGAAATGCTGGCCGGATTTCCTGAAACGACTTATGTCGTTTTTATCGAAAAACAGATCGATAAACGAAACCGCCTATATAAATGGGTGCAGAAAAACGGCTGCATCACGGAGTGCAAGACCCGGCAGGAAAGGGATCTCCTTCCATGGGCGGCAAAGTATATGCGCAGTTACGGAAAAAGCTGTTCAAGGCAGACGCTGGAATATCTCTTGTCCAAAACCGGTTTTCAAATGGACATGATCGCAAATGAACTTGATAAGCTGATCGGCTATGCCGGAGACCGGCAGGAGATCGCAAATGCGGATGTGGACGCCGTATGCTCCGGACAAACCGTCGCAAAACTATTTGACATGATTGACGCCGTCATTGCCGGAGAAACTGAAAAAGTATTCCTCCTGTACGGAGATCTGCTGGAGCTAAAGGAACCGCCCCCGCGCATACTTCATCTGCTCGGACGGCACATCAATATCCTGCTTCAGATCAAGGAAATCGGAAACAGCCTCGCCGCAAACGAAGCGGCTAAAAAAATAGGAATTCCATCCTTTACGATCGGAAAATATAAAAATCAGGCAAAACATTTCACAAAAAATGAACTTTTGGAGCTGCTGGAAACACGGGCAGATTACGAAGAACGTTTTAAAACGGGCAGGCTGAGCGAAAACCTCGTAGCAGAAATCTTCCTGATAAAAACATTGACAAAATGCGAAAAAAATGGTACAACTATAAAGTAGCTTTTTCAAGCTCATCCGGAGACGTATCGAAGCGGTCATAACGAGAACGACTCGAAATCGTTTTGCCTTCACGGGCACGTGGGTTCGAATCCCACCGTCTCCGCTAAAGAACTCGGCATGGCGCAAACGCCGTGCCGAGTTCTTTTTATTTGACGAGAAAAGTTCCCTAACGCCAGCAGCTCACCCTGTTTCCTTCCTCGATCATCACCGCCCCCCGTTCTATCGTTGAAAATATCTTTGCCCCCGCCATACCGAGCCGGTCAAGCGTCGCCTCTGCCGGATGTCCGTACCGGTTATTTTTTCCCGCTGAAATCAGAGCATATTCCGGTGACGCCGCTTGCAAAAATGCGTCTGAGCTTGAGGTTTTTGAGCCGTGGTGTCCGACCTTAAGCACGTCATATCCATTTTTTGAAAGCATGCCGCTTTCCACGATTTCCTTTTCTCCGCTCTCTTCCAGATCGCCCGTACAGAGAATGCGCAGTTCGCGATAGGAAAGGTCGAGCGTCAGCGAATAGTCATTCTCGCTCTCCCACCCGTACTCGGGATAAGGATGCAGGCATGAAAGCGCAAATTCCTCCTCGCGAAAAATGTCTCCTTTTTTCATATAGTATACCGGCACATCATAACAGGCAAATGTTCGGACAAGCGTTTCATAATTCTCATCCCGCTTTCCGACAGCCGGCAGGATAGCCCTGTCAACCGGTATCCCCCAATCCCTCTGATGTTTCGCCATCTCCACAATTCCATTCGTATGGTCGGCGTCGCTGTGGCTCACAAATACTGCGTCAATCCGCCTCCTGCCATAAAATTTCAAAAATTTCCGCACTGTATATTTCCCGATCTCCGATTCTGACGAACTGCCCGCATCGATCAGATACGTTTTGTCTTTATAAAAGACGCAGGCACAGTCCCCCTGACCCACATCGAGCTGAGCGTATAGAAATTCAAAGCTCGGCCGGAAGAAGAACAGGCATACGCATAGCGCCGCCGCTCCTATGGCGAGACTCCATCGCCTCTTCCCGCCCTCCCATCTCAAATAACAGCAAGCGGCTGAAATCAATATGATATAATACAAAACAACGCACCAGAACGGAGGACGCCCTGTCACTACATTGCTGTACGGAAACTGCGAAACGATCCGGCATGCCATCTCATAAAACCGTAATATGCAATGCGCTGTCTCAAGCAAAAGGGCTCCGCCCGCCGGACAGAAAAGGGAAAAAATACCGCCCAGCGCCCCCACCCCGATTAATAACGACAGAAAAGGCAGCACGATCATATTTACAAAGATAGAATATGGACATATCTCATTGTAAAACCAGAGCATGATCGGCAGCGTCACGGCAGATACCGAGGCGCTGGAAAAAAATGCCTGCGCCAATTTATTTTTTATTTTCGCCCGTTCCATCACGGGAGCAAACAAAAGGATTCCTGATACTGCCGTGTAAGACAGCAGAAAACCGCACTGAAACAGCTGCTCGGGCTCCTGAATAAGCGTGATAATCCCGCTGAGCGACAATGCCGACAGCGGATCGTAACATCTTCCGGCATACCTTGCAAAAAGAGCGCAGCACATCATCAGTACCGCCCTTGACGCTGCCAGTTCAAATCCGGTAAATTTCCCATAAGCCAAAAGGAAAACTACAGTGAGGATGACTGCCTGTTTCATCGGCATAACAAAACTTCTCAAAAAGAAAAACAGCCCCGCCCCCAGCAACGATATATGAAGTCCCGATATGACAAGCATATGTCCGATCCCCATTCTTTGGTACAGCTCTTTTTCTTCATCCGGAAGATATGCCTTTTCTCCGAGAAGCATCGCGCACATCAGTCCCGCATCATCCTCTTCCATTACCTCGAACAGGCGTTCCGCCATCTTCTGACGAAATTCGTCCAGTACATTCTGCAAAAAATCATACCGATCGTCCCGCACGGCATAGGAATCCGCAAATACCCTCCCCCCGATATTCCTGCTCCCATAGTATGCAAACTCATCAAACTCCCCGGGATTTCCCGCTCTCTCAAACGAAGAATATGACCCCGTACACTCAATTGCATTTCCTTTTCTGGATTTATCAAACAGATTTTGTTTAGAACCGTCATAGATAAGAATTTTTTCACAAGAAATCGATTTTTCAGAATCCGTATTCATCATGCGCACATTCGATAAAACGAGCGCTTTCCCGCTTTTTATATTCTGAATTTCATCAACTGTTCCCACGCATTTTACCGGTACGTTTTCTGCCGGCGAAACTCCCGAGCCGCCCGCAGGCCCCGCGCCTCCTATCATGCGATACCAGATTGCGACAAACGCCATCAAGCCGGCAAAAGCCAGCAGCAGCGGCCGCCCTGTCAAATTTCCCATTATCATCACCCCATTTCCATCCGCGCGCTTTTTGCTCATATTTACAGCCAAGTTTGGACGCGCGCGCAAACTTGCCAGGTTGAAAGCGTTTTTTTTCAACCCTTGCTGCCTCCGCTTACAAGATCGAGATTTCTCTCAAACGGAACATCAAACCCTTCCAGATCGCCATACCTCTCGCGCTGCTCTCCATCGACCGTAAATTGTACCCTGTTCACCTCAGACAGCTCGCAAAGCGTATTTACAATACTGTATATGACGATCTCGCTCTTTACCTCCGCCTGAATATCCAAAAACTGTTTGCTGAAATCTATATAACAAACATTGTCCCGGAGAGTCAGTGAATTGACGATTGTCCCTTCCGGTATCGTCTGGCGTACATCCGACGTATTGACGCCCTCGATTTCTTCCGGTCCGGAAATAAGCTGTTCCACAAGAAGTCTGGCAAACGGCACTGTCATATCGTAGGTAAGGGGAACCGTCACCTCCTTCATCCCCATGCCGGAAAGATCCGAAAAAAACAAGGTCGCATACTTACTCCTCGTGTACCCGTTCCCTCCGACCGAATCCAAAAACGAAAGTTCACTCATAACTCCGACCGGCGTTCCGTCGATTACAAGCGAGGCATCGTCCACAAAAAATTCGATATACTCCACGCCGTCCACCTGACAGAGCGTCTTCACGATCGCCGCGCGAAGAAGCACTTCATCAATACTATTCAGATTATAGTAAGCAGAGGAAAAAAAGATCGAAAGCTGCTTTTCCTTAATCTCAAATTCCTTGACGTCTACCAATTTATAATTATCCAGAAGCTCCGTCACTACTTCCACCGTGTCGTCGCCGTCGGCGACAGTCTTATACTTGGACTGTTTAAGCCCCATTCCATCGTCTGCCATCTGATACAGGGTAAACGCACCCGCCTGCTGATTGTAGACATTGTCTTCACAGCCGCTCAGAACGCCTGCGACACACAATAATATGAGAAAAAGCCCACCTTGTTTTATAATATTCATGCCTTGCCCCTCATGATTTCCTATCGGCTTTTTATGCCGATCGATTAGCAGTTACGCCTGATAATTTAAAGGAATGCGTACCGCAAAAGTTGTGCCCTCATTTTCTATGCTGTGGACTTTAATCGAACCTCTGTGCAACAAAACGGCATTCCTTGTGATAGCCAGTCCGAGGCCGTTTCCGCCCGTCTCTCTCGACCGTGCCTTGTCCACCCGGTAAAACCGTTCAAAAATCCGGTTTTGCAGCTCATCCGGGATTCCTATGCCGGAATCCGACACTCGAAAATAAAAGAACTTATGGTCGGCATTCAGCGATACTTTTACCCAGCCATTGTCAAAATTATATTTCACGGCGTTTTCGATGATATTCGTAAACGCCATGCCAAGCTTAACAGGATCAATCTGCGCAGACACTGCGCGGACGCTTTCAAAAATGATCTCGATATTCCTTTTTAAAGCGATGGGCGTGATTCCTTTCAGGATTCCCTCGATAAATTCATTGATATTGACCTCTTCAACCGCCATCTGCACCGCTGATTTGTCCAATTTCACGAGAGACAGGAGATCATTAACGATTTTGTTCATCCGGTCAATCTCACTGTTAATATCCACCATAAACTCCCGATAGAGCTCTACCGGCGCATCCTCCTGTGTGGTCAGCGACTCTGCCAGCACTTTTATGGAGGTGATCGGAGTCTTTAATTCATGCGACACATTTGACACAAATTCCTGTCTGGAATCTTCGAGATTTTGCACCGCCTCCAGCATGGAATTCACGGCTTCCGATATATTCTGAACCTCAAGATTGTCCGTGACCTCCATTTTTTCACTGAAATCCCCCTCCCCGATATGACGGATAGAATCAACAATTCTGTGCAGCGGGCGGACAATCCGCCACGATAGCGTCCATGCCAGCACGATAATGATAATAGAAAACATAAAAATGACGGAGTATGTAATTGCCTGTATATTGTCAAACCACGAAAAAATCTGCTTAAAGGAGAAATTCATCACAACCACGCCGTATACCGACTCTCCGTCGGCGCTGATAATCGGTATATAGATCTCCACGCTGTCTGAATGCTGTCTGACCACCTTCGCCGTCACGCCGCGAAAACAGCTGACCACGTCCGACAACACGACGATCCCGCCCTCCTCCAAACCATACGTATCCTCCACAACCCGCAGCTTTGAATCGACGATCAGTATTCTGCCGCTATACATATCCGACACGCGGACGAGCTCCTCATGAACCTCGCTTTTGTCTTCACTTGTAAAATAGCCCGAACTGACAATCTGGTTTGCAATGACGTTGCCGCATCTCCGAATCTCCGTAATCCGCTGCGAAATACTCCGCGCCTGATAAATATTCATGAAAATAACGGTGCCTATCAGCAGCGGCGCTATTCCGATCAGTATAAGCGCTCCCATACTCTGGACGTGCAAACTTTTAAATACTTTGCATTTTTCTCTAAACCTGGAAATAATAGCCAACACCCCATTTTGTATGTATATACTTTGGATCGCTTGGATTTGCCTCGATTTTTTCGCGCAGACGGCGCACATGAACGTCTACGGTTCTCACATCGCCAAGATATTCATATCCCCACACATCATTTAGAAGTTTCTCGCGGCTGTACACCTTATTCGGATTGTCTATGAGAATCGCCAGCAGATCAAATTCCTTCATGGTCAGGTTGATCTCCTTTTCATCCAAATAAACGCGGCGTCCTTCCATATCGATTTTCATCCTTCCCATCGTACGGATGGATGGATCCTCAACCTGAACCGCTTCTTTCTTTTTGCTTCTGCGCATAATCGCCTTGATTCTCGCTTTCACTTCCAGTATGTTAAATGGCTTTGTTATATAGTCGTCAGCCCCATATTCCAGACCGAGAATCTTATCCATATCGTCTCCTTTTGCCGTCAGCATAATGACCGGCACATCGGAAAACTCCCTGATTTTCTGGCACACCTCAAAGCCTGTCAATTTGGGAAGCATCACATCCAACAGGATCACGTCATATTGATTTTTTTCCGCCATCCGGCACGCCTCTTCCCCATCATACGCACAATCTATCTCCATGCCGTCCTGCTCCAGGCTAAAACGGATTCCCTTTACAATTACCTTTTCGTCATCTACGACTAATACTCTTTTTGCCATCCAGCCAAACTTCCTTTCCTTCAAAATATCTGATCTCTTATGCCAGCAAACCGTGAAGAACGCCGCTTTTGCGTTCTTTCCAGGCGCAATATTGGATTTTCTCAGACATGTTTTTTCATATCTTGCCGGATCTTTGCGCCTTTCACACTTCTATCCGATCTCTGATCTTATCGAAAACGCCCGTTTTTATCCCTGTTATATTCATAATGTCCTCGATTTTCTTAAACGCCCCGTTGGCGTCCCGGTAAGAAATAATCGAAACCGCCTTGGATTCCCCTATGCCCGGCAGCGTCATAAGCTCCTCTTTTGTCGCCCTGTTGATATTAACGCGATCGGATTCCCCCTGTGCAGAATGCTGTGCCTCCGTCCGTTCCCGCGCGTCTTCTTCCCGCTTCTTTTTGCCGTCTCGGGATTCAATCACGATCTGGCTTCCGTCTTCCACTAACTGCGCCTGATTTACTTCCGATTTGACCGCATCTTTCGTAAAGCCGCCCGCCTGTTCTACTACTTCCACCAGCCTTGGCGGACTGTCAAACGCATATACGCCCGGCTTTTTGACCGCACCCACGATATGTATATATACCTTTCCATCTGCAGCCGCCGATTCCGGCTGAATCGTGGGGGCGCTTTCAAACAGCTCCGGCATCTTATCCTGCCGGCTCCCCGAATCGCCGTGATCCGCATACCAGACGGCAGCCAGAACGGCAATAATCAAAACGACAGGCACAAACTTCATATTTAGTTTTTCCATATTTTTCCTCTCCTGAATCAAAACTCAGGAATTATAACTAAGGTGCATATAATTATTGTAACAATGATACTGCTATTTGACAACAAGGAAATTGAAAAAAATTTAACAACATCCAGTTTCATTTCCACTTGAACGTAAAAATACCCGCAACAATAACAGCAAGGCCAATCATCTTCCGCCACTCGAACGGCTGCTTTTCCACGCCGAATATCCCCATCAGTTCAATCACGTATGCGACGATCAGCTGCGCCGTCACGATAAATACAACCGCTCTCGCCGGTCCGCACTGATTCATTGCCTGGATTACGGTATAGGTAATAAACGCCCCCAGCATTCCGCCCAGAAGCATGTATTTCGGCTGCACGCGCCACAGATCCGCAACGGCGCCTTCCCTCCCGGTCACAAACCATGCCGCAACACATACGGCAAAGGCAGATATCTGTACAAAAGCGGCTGCCAGCCATATACTGCTCTGTTTCGTTACCTCAGAATTAAACACGCCCTGAATGCTCATCAGCGCACCGGATATTATGCCGATTAGAATACCCCACATAAAAATTCGTCCATCCCTTCCATAAATTGTGAATCAACTTATTTATGGTTAGTATGGACGAATCCCTTATCTTTATTCACGCGCGCGCAATAAGCGAAGCGCATTCAGTTGCCGCTATTCGCGACCACTCTGTCCGGATGGGTATAAAATACCTCTTCCTGGTACTCTTTCAGCTTTTTCTTCGGTACCTTGACTTCAACATCTTCCGAGCAGCCATGCAGCAGGCCGGTTGGCGCCATAGAAAGTTTTTTGCTCTTGATCACAATAGTTTTCAAACGGTACGTATAGCAAAACGTATGCTCGCCAAACTCCTTTAACCCGGTTCCGATCGTAACCGTTTTCACATGATCCGCCAGAAAAAATGCCAGATCCCCGATCTTTTCCACGCTGTTCCCGATCACTACCTTCTCAATGCCCAGTTCCCCTTCAAAGGCTTTTCTTCCGATCTCGGTAACAGTATATTTTACCTTTTTCCGCGCAACTTTACTGGAGACGGTAACATTTTTCGCCGTTTTTCCATCTGCGAAACCGAGCATTTTCACAACGGGACCGCTCGTTCTGCAGGCGGTCACCTGATACCGGAATGCTCCGGCAGTAAACTTAACGCCGATTTTTTCCGTATTCCGTTTCTCTTTCACGCCGCAGACCTCACAGCTGTACTCCACCACGCCCGCCGCTTTCTTCGTCGGCTTTTTCAGCACTTTCCCATTATCCCACTCATGAGGCTCCACATTTTTTTTCTGACCGCACGAGCACTGGCTCCAGTGGTTTTTCTCATCAGCGATCAAAGTATACTTGTCATATTTATGCTGATGCGCGGGAACGGTTTTGGGAATGCTCCTTGTTTCACGCGCCCCGCAGACCGTACATGTCCTCACCGACACGCCCTCTTTTTGGACTGTCGGCGCAGTCGTCTGCACCCAGTCGCCAAATGTATGGGTCAGCGTCGGACTCAGCGCGGGGATAATTTCCACATGGCTCTCTTCACAATCCTCGTCCGTACAGTAAACAAGTTTACGTCCCGTCTCTGTACAGGTCGGCGCCTTCTCAATTTTTTCTGCAAATTCATGCTCCTCCTCGTCCGAATCTTCTTCGTCCGAATCTTCTTCCTCCGAATTGTCTTCCTCGTTCGGATCCTCGTACGGAACTTCCTGCAGTATTTTGTTTCCGCATATATTACACAGAATCTCTTCGATTCCATCTTCCTCGATGGTCGGTTCCTTTATGAGAACAGGTTCATTATCACCGAAATCGTGCTCTTCATAACCTATTGTGGATCCATCGCAGCCCGGCGCCACGCATTCCATCCAGTGATACTCCTCGTCGCACCGCCAGACCCATTCATGCGTATGACGGGGAGGAATCTCAAAACGAACCGGTTCACTCGCATAATTCGTCCGCTCTCCTTCATTCGCCTGCTCAGCCAGCATATACAGCTGATCATTTTCCTCATCAAATCCCTCCGGCAGGTTAAACGTTACGGTTCCTTCCTCTCCCACATTTCCCGTGGAAACTTTTCCGTAATACTTCACGTTCGTTCCGCTGCCGCCATAGCTGCCATCCAAAATCATAATGGAAATTTGGTTCGCATCCGTTCCCGTATACGCATACGGCACAGTTATTTCAGCTTCATGGCGCGTTGCCGTACCGGGCTTTATCGTCTGCCCTTCTGACAGCGTGAGTTTCCACTCATTGACCTCCGCCGTCTCCACGGCGTCAAGTCCTCCGCCCGCCGGCTGATTTGCCCGCGTCATAAATAATATGTTCGACGGGTTCAGATTGAATGCGGGAACAACGCCCCCGTCCTCCTCAAACACATAATTGTGAAAAAGATAACCGCCCGGAAGCACGTATCCGACACTGGAGCCATATTTGGCATGCGCGCTTCTGAGCCACCACGAACCTTTGATTCCGGTATTGGACACGCCGTCTCTGCATATATATCCGTATTCGTCATTTCCAAGGTCGCCGGCATCTAAAAGGAACATCGTATCCCGATCCAGTCCGACGCTCTGAAGCACATCAACAGGGGAACCGAAAGCGCCCGCTGTCGTTTTCATGATGCTTTTTCTTTCAGAATCTGTAAAATTCTCATCGCTTAAGAAGCCTTCTTCTGACTGCAGCCACGCACGCACGTCGCTGGCGCTCCACGCATTTTCCTCTATCGTACCGCCCTTGTGCTGTCCCGAACTGTCTTCCCCATCTTCAAACAACCTCTCCGTCAGTATCTGGTCAGACTGGAGCAAAATTCCACCCTCCGCCGAACTGCTTCCGGCGTCTCCCGAAATATCCAGTACCCGCCAGCGGATTGGCTTGCCGTCATAGCTTCCGTAATACACATAGTCCCCTGACCACGCCGCTCCATCCTCGGGCTGGGCGGGAGACTCCAAGGCGGAATAGCCCAAGCTGACCGTTCTGTCAGGCTCGGATGCTTTTGCCCGCTGTGTCAGCATTTTCCAGCCCGCTGTCAGCACTGTTCCGAATACTGCAAGGGAGACCATGCATGCCGCCGCTCTTTTCCACACCTTTTTGCTCATTCCGAATACCTCCTTGACTGTATTTATACAGCCTCTTATTTTTATTTTGCATTAATATAATTCATCAAGCCCTCTGCCCGGATGATTTTCTGCATAAACTCAGGAAACGCCCGCCCCTGATAGGACTGATTTTTCGTCTTATTCGCAATAACCCCGCTATCAAAGTCAATCTCGACCTCATCCCCCGCTTCAATGTTCGCAGCCGCCTCTTTGCACTCGATAATCGGAAGTCCGATATTGATAGCATTCCGATAAAAAATGCGGGCAAATGTTTCAGCGATGACGCAGCTGACTCCTGCCGCTTTGATCGCAATCGGCGCATGCTCCCTTGATGAGCCGCAGCCGAAATTTTTCTCCGCCACAATGATATCGCCCTTATTTACTTTCTTTACGAAATCACTGTCAATATCTTCCATACAGTGCGTAGCAAGCTCTGCCGGATCCGAAGAATTGAGATAGCGCGCCGGTATAATGACGTCTGTGTCTACGTTGTCGCCATACTTAAATACTTTTCCTAATGCTTTCATGTCTGCCTCCAATCTATAATCCAAGTTCAGACGGTTCTGATATTTTACCTGTCACGGCGCTTGCTGCCGCTACTGCCGGACTTGCCAGATAAACCTCTGAATCCACATGTCCCATACGCCCTACGAAATTGCGGTTCGTCGTCGATACTGCGCGCTCGCCCGCCGCCAGAATACCCATATGCCCTCCGAGACATGGGCCGCATGTCGGCGTACTGACAGCCGCGCCCGCTTTGATAAAGGTCTGTATCAGTCCCTCCTCGATCGCCTGCAGATAAATACTCTGCGTCGCCGGAAAGATAATGCAGCGTATGCCTTTCTTCACCTTTTTCCCTTCCAGCACCGCCGCCGCCGCACGAAGATCTCCGATGCGCCCGTTCGTACAGGATCCGATCACAACCTGGTCAATCTCGATCTCTCCCGACTCCCTGACTGTTTTTGTGTTTTCCGGCAAATGCGGAAATGCCACGGTAGGTTCCAGCTCGTCCAAATCAATGACGATTTCTTCATCATACTGAGCGTCCTCATCCGGTTCATATATTTTGTACGGCTTTTCAGAATGCGCCTCCATATATTCGATCGTCTTTTCATCTACAGGGAAAATGCCGTTTTTCGCCCCTGCCTCAATCGCCATATTGGCAATACTGAAGCGATCGTCCATCGTAAGGCTCTTTACTCCCTCTCCGGTAAATTCAAGCGAGCGGTACAATGCGCCGTCCACGCCGATTTTTCCGATCAGATGAAGGATCACATCTTTCCCGCTGACCCATTTCCTAAGGCTTCCCTTCAAGACAACCCGGATCGCCGACGGCACTTTAAACCATGCCTTTCCGGTAATCATGCCGGCTCCCATATCCGTGCTGCCCACGCCTGTTGAAAATGCGCCGAGCGCCCCGTACGTACACGTATGGGAGTCCGCGCCGATGCACGTTTCTCCCGCCACGATCAGACCTTTTTCCGGAAGAAGAGCATGCTCAATCCCCATCTCTCCTACTTCAAAGTAATTGGCAATCCCCTGTTCCTGTGCATATTGTCTCACGCACTTGCAATGCTCCGCCGATTTAATATCCTTATTCGGCGTAAAATGATCCGGCACGAGCGCAATCTTATCTTTATCAAACACTGTCTTTTTATTCAGCTTCTCCACTTCATGTATCGCGACCGGTCCGGTAATGTCATTGGCGAGAACCATATCTAAATCCGCCTCAATCAGCTGCCCCGCTTCCACTTGCTCCAATCCGGCATGGGCAGCCAGTATTTTCTGCGTCATCGTCATTCCCATTTCTCATTCTCTCCTTTCTACTATTTCCCTATTCTATCAGATAATGCCGTAAATGTCAAAAAGATAGGACATCTTATAAAGGTGTCCTGTCTTTTTCAGCCCGATGGCACACTCAGCCTGATATATTGCATCACATTTCCATGTGCATGCTTCGTTTTTCCTCTTGCGGCAGCCGCATTACATCGTAACGTCTATTCGGCCGTCCTCCGATTCATTCTCCCCTGCCCCCGCAGCTTCCTTGATCTTGCTGATCAGCTGCTCGATCGAATCCGCCTTGACAAACTCACGATCTCTTTTCTTCCATGCCTCGGCTCGTTCTTTCGCCTCTTCCTTCTTTGCCTTTTTCGCAGCTTTGGCTTTCTCCTCCGCCCTCTTTTCTTTCGCGCCCTCTACCTGCTGCTTTCTGGATTCGCTGATTTTATCCAGCTCCGCGAAATAAGAAACCTTTCCATCCTGGCCGATCGTAATGCCGAAGCTTTTTACCTTGTCGGCATCCTCGCCGAGCTGTTCCTTCATCTGTGAAAACTGATCGCCCGCTCCCGCCAGAACATCCTCATACTGCTTTCTGACGTCTGCATCGTTCGCCATAGCCTCCAGAGTTTCCGGGTCGAGAAGCACGCTGTACTCTTTCGTGCCGCGGCTCAAATAACTTTGCGCCTCCTCGTCGCTTGAATAAGATGCGACGAAGAAATCCATGTTTGAATACTTTTCCTTAAGCTGCTTTAGGAGCTTTTTCGCACTGTCGCTCAGTTTCACGTCCTGATCCGCGCCGGACGCTTTTGAAGAAGCTTTGTTTATGCTATATTTCTTCGCCGCCGCCGACGGCTGGTAGCTCTCTGCAGCCAGTTTCCACATATCGTTTTCCGCCTTGCCCGCTCCTTTGGATTTATTTTTATTTTTTCCGGCAGAATACTGATATCCTCCAACGCCCTGTTGTGATTTCGTTCCCTGTAATGGCATCCATGCATTAAAATTCATAATCTGACTCCTTTCAATGATAAAAAACAAGACAAAAACTGCATACGAATTACTTCTTGTATTTATTTCGGCACGATTGGGGAAAAAATTAACCGCTCCCGCGAAAGCTTTTCACCCCATTTTAACAAATGCGGTTACCATAGCCTGCGTTCCTTCAGCGTATGGAAAAATACGCGGTATGCTTTGTCAAAAATGATCCACCCCGCCTGTCCGGCAAACCAGAGCACGGCGATACTGGCGCTGATCCCCCCGCCGAACAAAAACTGATCCTTAAACAACAATAATAACGGTATGTATATCATGTTAAATAAAATGCAGTTGCAGATGAGCTGCACCCGGTATTTCTTCTTTTCATCCTTCACATGATTCCATTTTTGGAAAATGAGCTCGCTGAAAAAAATATAACCAGCCATGCACAGGTAGAGAAGCCAGTTTAATTTATCCGGATTCAAAAAAATGTCCAGCGGCACGCATACTGCCAACTGGGCAAACCCGTATTTTAACCCGTACTTATTGATCGAATACCCCGTCAAATAAGCGGCGAACGCAGTAAAAAACAGAGTATTCGGCGCAATAAATGTTCCGACCAGCAAGAGTATCACGCTCAATGCCGACACCACCGCTGTCGCTGCTATAGCAAATGTTTTCTTTACAGGCATGAACACAAATCCCCTCCCATACATTCACACATCGAATCCAGACACCAGAGGTCGCAGCACACATTTCCCGTACCGCATGAATCGTAGCTGCCGCCGTATCCGCCGCCGTAACTGCCATATCCTCCATAACTGCCCTGGCCGCCGTATCCTCCCCCAAACGGACTTCCAAACGAACCGTAACCGCTTCCGTTCATCAACTGCTGATAGTACTGTCTGAATTCTATATTATCCGGCTCCATCTCCACCGCTTTTTTCGCGAAGTCCTGAGCCAAAACATTATTGCCGAGTCCCATATTCGCCACAGAACTGAAATAATACCAGCGGCCGCTTCGGTTCTGTATTCCGTTCAGCACATTAACCGCCTCGTTGTAACGCCTCGCCCGGATATAATTCAGCGCCGCCATAAGGTGCTGATCCTCTTCCGTATAGGACTGTCCGCCGCCGTAGCTGCGGGATGAACCGTAGCCGTAACCTCCCGACGCCTTTCCTGAACGCTCGTTTACAATCTGATTATATGCCTCCTGAATCTGCTTAAACCGCTCTTCTGCCGCATCCGCCTCCCATTGGGAGGAATTGGCGACAGAATCGGGATGGTACTTCCGGCTCAGATTCCGGTATGCTTTTTTTATTTCCCTGTCACTGGCGCTGCGGCTCACGCCGAGCACGCTGTATGGATCATTCATCACTCTTTTTGTCCTCCTGCAAATATTTTAGCAAACGCACCTTTACGCCCTCATATAGTATGTTGCGAAGAATCGGCAGATCCTGCTCAAGAGGAAGTTTTTCAAACTCAACCGCAGCCTCCCTTACCGTACCCTCCAGTATGGCTGCCATTCGCTCTTTAAACGACTCCTCCGAACACATCTGCGCAAGCGGATTGAAATTGCCTTTTTTCTTGTCTTCCTCCAAATCCAGAAACGCATCCAGTAAATAGATGTATTTCCCCAGAAAAAAGCCGAACCGCCGCAAAATATCCCTGAACGCGTCCTCTTCATATACGAAAAGCTCAGACATCAATTCCGCAAACGGCCTGCTGATTTCATCCAGATCCGTCACTCCCCGCCGCTCCAGTTCTGCCAGCCGCGCCAGCTGTTCTTTCACGCTCCGGTCTTGCCTCGGATATTTTCGGGCAATCCGTTTTACCCCGCCCTCCAAACATTTGGAACCGCACAGGGCGGAAAACTTTTTCTCATCTTCCCAGTCATCCTTAAAATGATAATAAGATAAAAGCATATTCATATCCGAGGCATACTCTGTTATTTTATTATAAATCATCCTTTGCCTTTTGGCCGGATGAACGATGCATCGGCGCCTCTCTTCTATCTCCCGCGGTTCGTAAAGAGAAGATAAAAGCAAAATAAGAAACGTCATGTCATAAGTAAGGGTAATCTGCCCAAGCCTTCCGTAATCTTTTTTAAGCCGGCGGCAGAGGCCGCAGTAAAACCCTTTATAGCGTTCAAATTCCCTCACCTTTAATTCGGGCTTATTTGCCATTACATATCCAAACATTGTATTTTAATTCCGCCTTACGTTTTTTTGATAAATGCAAAATGGCATTTCGGGCAGGTGATTTCAATCTTTCCGCGTCCCCGCGGCACCCGTATCATCTGACGGCATTTGGGGCAGCGGTACAATTTCTTTGTTCCGCTTCTCTCCTGATACCGCAGCCGCACGAATTTAAAATAATTTTTCACCCGATTCATGACGGACAGAAATTTCTGATTCTCCCTCTGCCTCTGGTAAACATTCCTCGAGAAGAAGCGGACAAAGTATATAATGACGAACATATAGTCAGCCACAGACAATATCCTTCCGAACCACGTTCTGCGAAATCCCAGCGAAACGATCCAGACTATTATATACAACACAAAACAAAACATTCCAAGCTGGTCATTGCCATATCTTCCGTACATCATCCGCCGAATCTGTTCCCGCAATCTCATAACCCCAACCTCCTTCACACAGCTCCCCATCCCGGAGCAATACTCAATTACTCAATTTCCCGTTCTATTTGGGAATATACGGATTGACATGCACCATGCAATGCTTCACATCCGGAAATTCTTTCTCGATATGGTCATGGACGTCCTCCGCCACCTCATGGGCGGAAAACAGAGGCATATTTCCGTCGCATTCAATCTCAATATCCATATAAATTTTATTTCCGAACATTCTCGTCTTTATATCATCAACTGCGCACACGCCGTCCCGTTCCAAGATGCACTCGCGCATCCGCTCCACAATCCCTGCGTCGCATGCCTCGTCCGTCAGCTTTCCCACTGCATCCATAAATATATCATAGGCGGCTTTTAGTATAAACAGGCTGATCACGATACTCGCAAGCGGATCCAGCGCCCGCACTCCCAGCCTGGCGCCCAAAATACCGATAAAGCTTCCGACTGAAGACAGGGCGTCGGATCTGTGATGCCATGCATCCGCTTTCAGCGCGCCTGATTTTATCTTCTTCGCCACGGCAACCGTATACCAGTACATTCCCTCTTTTACGCAGACGGAACATATGGCGGCAGCGAGGGGAAGCAATGTGGGGATACCGATTTTGCCCGTCTCCCCGGATGCGATGACGGCAATTCCTTTATAACCGATCCCAAGCCCCGTACCCGCAAGAATGGTCGCGAGCAGAATAGCCGCTACGCACTCCATTCGTTCATGTCCGTATTGATGGTTGGCGTCGGACTCCTTTGCCGAAATCTTTACGCCGATTATGACGATCACCGTGCTGATCACATCCGAAGCCGAATGGACGGCATCGGACAACATCGCCGCCGAATTTCCAAGCAGTCCGGCGATGAACTTACCGGCCGACAGAAGCACGTTTACGATAATACTGTTTCTCGAAACCCGGACTGCTAACTGTTCGCTTGTATACGAACGCTTTCGCACAACTGCCATCGCCTACTTCCCTTCTCTGACCTTTTTTTTATATTTTTGGTATTTAACCGTTTCCGTTACCGAAATCACGCCCCATATCACGATCAGCGCGATAAATGTCCAGTCCGCAGCACGATTATTCATGCGCAGCATCGTAAGCCTGAGTACGTCGATCAATATCATCATCCCCGTGCACACCCAGCACGATACCACTCCGTTTTTCGGATCTTTTACCGCATTTGTATTTGCCATCTGAGTTTCACCCCTTACCTTTATCCGTTTCTTCTCCGCCATTCACCGAAAGGCCGAAATGCCGGTACGCCAGATCGGTTATGACGCGCCCTCTGGGCGTCCTAGCCAAAAAACCGTTCTTGATCAAATACGGTTCATACACGTCCTCGATCGTTCCGCTGTCCTCCCCGACGCTCGCCGCCAGAGTATCCAGTCCCACCGGCCCTCCCGCAAATTTTTCCATCATCGTCCTCAAAATCAACCGATCCGTATTATCCAGCCCCAGTTTATCCACCTCAAGCAAGTCCAGAGCAGATCTGGCGATCTCTTTTGTAATGATTCCATCGTATTTTACCTGTGCGAAATCCCGCACGCGTTTGAGCAGGCGATTTGCCAGTCTCGGCGTTCCCCTTGAACGCCTCGCAATCTCCAATGCGCCTTTTTCATCAATCTCAACCTGAAACACCGACGCAGACCGCATAACAATCGTGACAAGCTCTTCCACGGTATAAAACTCCAGCCTGTGCACCACGCCAAACCGGTCGCGCAGAGGCGCTGTCAGAAGCCCTGCCCTCGTCGTAGCGCCCACAAGCGTAAACCGCGGCAGATCCAGACGAATGCTTCTCGCCGATGCTCCTTTTCCAATCATAATATCAATCACATAATCTTCCATTGCCGGATACAATACTTCCTCTACCTGACGGTTTAAACGGTGAATCTCATCGACAAAAATCAAATCTCCGTCCTGAAGATTATTGAGAATCGACGCCATCTCTCCCGGTTTCTCAATCGCCGGACCGGAAGTAATCTTAATGTTCACATCCATTTCATTTGCGATAATGCCTGCCAGCGTCGTTTTTCCGAGTCCCGGCGGTCCGTACAAAAGCACGTGGTCAAGCGGCTCCCCCCTCGCTTTCGCCGCCTCTATAAACACCTTTAAGTTTTCTTTCACTTTCGTCTGGCCGATATAATCGCACAAAAGCTTGGGACGAAGACTATTTTCAACCTTGTAATCCTCCTCCATAATATCGGTCGCAATGATTCGATTTTCCATGCCGCTCCTATCTATAATATTCTTAAACTGGCTTTCAATATGTCTTCCACAGTCATATCCGGTTCCGTGCAAACTTTTTTCACGGCCTTCGCCGCCTCTGCGCCCGTATAGCCGAGCGCTGCAAGCGCCTGTACCGCCTCGTTCGCCGCAACGCCTGTGTTCGGTGAAGCCGGCGCAACGCCCTGATCCGGCTCATCCTCTGCCACAGGGTCAAAATCGATTCTGTCCTTCAGTTCCAAAATAACTTTGCCCGCCGTCTTCGCTCCGATTCCCGGCGCCTTCGCTATCGTTTTCGCATCATCAGCCATGATTGCAAACCGAAGCATGTCCGCGTCCATAACAGACAAAATGCCGAGCGCGCCCTTCGGACCGATTCCGCTCACATTGATAAGGAGCTTAAACATCTGCAGCTCGTCTTTTGCGAGAAATCCATAGAGCTGAATCGCGTCCTCCCTCACATTCATATATGTGTAAAGCTTGATCTCCCCGCCCGTCTGAGGCAATGCGGACATCACGGATAAAGGCACCATGATCCGGTATCCGATCCCATGGTTTTCGATCACCACCTGATTTTCGCCAACCGCATCCAAAACTCCTTTTACAAAATATATCATCTGTTACCTCTCTTTTATACAAGCGTCGAAAATACCTTCAGCACATGCTGTATCGCCTTGCGCCTAAACGGGCGGTTCAGCCACTCCTCATATGTGATTTCACGGCTCTCCGCAAAAGTTTTTGCAAAATCCCGGCGAACCGCTTCCAAAAATTTCTTGTCGTATATCCATACGCCATTTTCATAGTGCAAATAAAAGCTTCGGTAATCCAGATTGATCGTTCCGACGACGGCGCAGTGCTCCGACATCACTACTTTGGAATGAATAAACCCCGGCGTATACTCGTAAATACGGATTCCGTAAGCGAGCAGATTCCCATAATTATACTCTGTAAGCCATTTCACATGCTTTTTATCCGGAATATTCGGCGTGATAATGCGCACGTCGACGCCCCGTTTTTTTGCTTCAATCATGCTTTGTATGAGGGAATCCTCCAAAATCAGATACGGCGTCATAATATACATCAGCTTCCCGGAATAGTTTATCATCTGCTTATAGATGCTTTCCAAAAAACTTTTCGTGCCGAGTGCGGGTCCGTCGCGGAGTACATGGCAGTACATATCCGATTCATGAAATTTCGCCCTCGGACGATACTTCTCCATATCTATCTCCTGCTGATAAGCGCTGACCGACCACATCTCCATAAAGGTAACCGTAAGTCCCCACACAGCATCGCCCCGGATCCGGACTCCGGCGTCTTTCCATACGCCAAAACGCTCGATGAGATTCGCATACTCATCCGCTATGTTAAATCCGCCGGTATAACCGATATTCCCGTCAATAATGATAATTTTTTGGTGATCACGGAAGTTCATATACAATTTGCTGACATATTTATGAATCGGGTTAAAAACTTCAACCTCAATTCCCTCCGCCCGCAAATCCGATGCAAAATTTTTGCCGGTTCGGAACATGGCTCCGAAATCATCATACAAAAATTTAACTTCGACCCCCTCTTTTACTTTTCGCAAAAGAATTTCATGAATCTGGTCCCACAGCGCTCCTTCCGCCACAATGAAAAATTCCATCAGGATAAATGACCGCGCTTTTTCCAAATCCAGAAAAATATCTTCAAAAACATCTTCTCCAAATGCATAATATTTTGCAGAATTATTTTTAAAGAGCGGGGAACCCTCCGCTGTCATGTACTTTGACATCCGTGAGGAAACCGGATGTTTTTTTATAAATTCCTCCGCCACTTCCGGTTCCTGCACAAGCCACTTATCCATATATTTAAACTGTTCCTGAATCACCTTATTCAGCCTGTTTTTCTTCCCGATTTTGCCCCACAAATTGAACATAATCAAACCTGATATCGGAAAGATCAAAATGACGCAAAGCCACGATAATTTATAGGAATAATTCCTACTGTCATTCGTCAGCGCCAGAATACCGACAATTCCGGAGATTTCGATAATCAAATAAAACGGTACTGCATTCTCGCGAAATAGTAAAGGGGTAAGCACAATAATTGCAAACTGAAATAGTACAAGCCCTCCTACAATACACGCCCGAAAAAAACCGCTCAGACTACTCTGCATTCTTCCTTTCAGTTCTTTTAACCTGCCTTTTTTCCTCGCCATATGCCTTTCCTTTCTGCCGTAAAAATCCGCATAGCATATCGATCATACTGCACTCCTATCCGTTTTTCATATATTCAATATATAACGACGCCAGAATCAGTATTTGCCAAAATCGCCGTCGAGAGAAATAATCTGCTCGTTGCTGCGGTAATCCCCGGAATGTCCCGAAGAGGAAGAAAAGCCGCTGTGCGCTGAGCCTAACAGTTTGTACCTCGCAACGCACTCCCTCAGGTTTGCAGCCTGATTGGACAGCTCTTCTGCCGCCGCCGCACACTGTTCGCTCGTAGCAGAGTTCGTCTGTACAACAGTAGATACCTGGCCGATCGCCTGATCGATCTGCGAAACCGCCGTCGCCTGATCATTCGACGCCACGGCGATATGGCCAATCAATTCTACAATCTTCTCAATAGATCCGATAATCTGGCCGAGTGATTTCGCCGTCTCATCTGCAATCTTAGAACCATAACTTACTTTGCGGATGGAATCTTCAATCATCTCCGCCGTCTCACTGGCCGCAGACGCAGATTTTGCCGCCAGGCTTCTGACCTCCTCTGCAACAACGGCAAAACCTTTGCCGTGTACTCCGGCTCTTGCCGCCTCAACAGCAGCATTCAGAGCAAGGATATTGGTCTGGAATGAAATGTCGTCGATTGTCTTAATAATTTTAGAAATCGTCTCGGAGGAGTCATTAATGTCATTCATTGCCGCAACCATGGACTTCATCTGCTCATTTCCTTCTTCTGCGATTTTTCTTACGCTTTGTACAAGAGAATCCGCCTCAGATGCCTCAGACGCATTGCTCTTTGTATGCTCCGCAATCTCGGCCATAGAAGCCGTAACCTGCTGAAGCGCGCTCGCCTGCTCTGTCGAACCCTGCGCCAGCGACTGGCTTGCGTTTGCCACATGCTCCGCCCCGACCGTCAGCTGCATCGTAGATTCTCTGATAGCATTAAGGTTATGATTATTCTCAGAAAGAAGCCTCTTAAACGCCTTACCCAGTACATCCTTATCGCTTCTCTGATTTACGCTGATCGTCAAGTCGCCTTTTGAAATCGTCTCAGCAATAACAACCTGTTCTTTAATCGAATCCACCATTTCCTTATACTTATCCATCAAATCGCCAAGGTCATCATTGTAAAGCTTCTCACAATCCACTTCCACATCACCGATCGCTATCTTTGAGGATGCCTCAGACAGCTTTGCAATCGGAATAGTGATCTGGCGGATTAACTTGAAGCAGAAGAATAAGCAGAAAATAACGCTTACTGCTGCAATCGCAATTAATATGATAATCAATCCCTTTACCTGCGTCATGATTGCGACAGACTGCTTCTCTGAATCTTTATTGAGCGTATCAAGCGCTATGTTAAAGGCCTCCTGCGCCGCCTTTGCCGTTGCTTCTCCATTGACAGTCAGCTCCGCCTCGGCCGACGCCATGTTATTGGCGTTAACGTAATCAATAATTCCATACGCCAGTTTTTCATACTCTTCCATATTGCGATACATTGTATTATACTGCTCCTGGAACGTCTGACTGAGACTGTCCAACACTTCTTCGATAGAAGCAAAATCTTCCTCAATCGCCGCAAACGCCTCCTGCAAATCTGAAATGTTTGTCTGCTGCTTTGACTTATCCTTTGCATTCACATAAACCGCATCCCGGATGTCAACCCTTGCGCGGTTAAAGTTCCTGAACGCATCCGTCATCTGCTGCTTTCTGTTCCCATAAACATTATAGCGTTTTGAATGGGCCGTGCTTACAAGCGCCCCTACCACGATACCGGCAATTGCGATAATCACGATAAGCGCCAGCATACCGCTGCTGAAAATTAATAATTTATTTTTGACCGTCATGCCGCGGCCGGAATTTCCTTTTCTCATTTCCCAATCCTCCGTTTTATTCTTCTTCCTCTTGAATTTCTTCAAGCGCTTCTAAATCTTCGTCTTTAATCAGTTTCTCAGGATCAAGCAGCAATTTCACCGTATCCCCTGTCCTTGCCAGCCCATAGACATATTTATTATGCTCTTCCCTATGTCCGAGACTGGGCGGCGGCACAATATCATCATCTGAAATCGTATCCATCTCTGCGATCTTTTCCACAATCAAACCAATGACCGTAGACTTTACATTGATGACGATGATGCACGTTCGATCCGTATACTCCTGCGGCTCCATCTTAAATCTCGTACGGACGTCGATCACAGGAATAATCTTTCCGCGAAGATTAATCAGTCCCTTGATATAATCCTCAGCTTCGGGTATTGCCGTAATCGGCTGCATCATGATGATCTCATTGACAAAACTGATGTTGATGCCAAAATACTCTCTTCCCGTCCGGAATGTCATAAACTTTCCTTTTTGGAAATCTTCTTCTAATTCTTCTTTGATTTCTTCCGCCATCTACTAACTCCTTTCCTCATTCTGTACTAATCCGGCGACATCCAAAATCAGCGCGATGCTTCCGTCTCCCAGCTGCGTACATCCCGACAAGCCCTGTACTTTCTTTATGTAAGAAGGTATCGGCTTCACTACGATCTCCTGCTCCTGCAGAAGCCTGTCGATCAGGATGCAGGCTTCCCTGCCTTCGTGCTCCAGCACAACGACGATTCCGTCATCCACCTTGTCGTTCACCTCAGACAAATTATATCTGTCGCTCAGCCGCATAAACGGATAGCACTCGCCTCTCAGGACGATATATTCCTCTCCGCTCGGCTCCTTTACGACAGCATCTTCCCCGACCTTGACAAACTCTTTTACAGAGGTTGTCTCAAGTACAAAGGAAAATTTCCCAACCTCGACAACGATGCCGCTTATAATGGCCAACGTCAGCGGTATCACGAGAGTCATTTCAGAACCAAAGCCTTCTTCACTGTCAATTTCCAGCCTTCCGCCAACGGACTGAATATCCTTGACAACTACGTCCATACCTACGCCGCGTCCGGAATATTCGGTAACAACCTCTTTGGTCGAAAAACCCGGCAATGTGATAAAGCGATAAATTTCCGAATCTGAAAAATCAGTAATCTGCTTATCTCCGATCAGTCCTTGCTGTTTGGCCTTCTCATAAAGCTTCTCCTTATTCAGGCCTTTACCGTCATCCCTTACGCTGATGTAAACTTTTCCGCCTTCATTCTTCGCTTCCAGCGTAATTTTCCCCCGCTCCGGCTTGCCAAGCTCCGTACGCATGCCAGGATCCGCCTCGATACCGTGATCCACCGAATTTCTCACAAGATGCATAAGCGGGTCGGAAATATGTTCGATAATATTTTTATCTACCTCTGTATTTTCTCCGATTACTTCCAGGTCAATGTCCTTGCCGAGCTTTCTCGATACGTCAAATACGATACGTCGCATCTTCTGGAATACATTGGTCAGGGGCATCATACGCATGGACATGATCGCCTCTTGCAGGTCCGTCGTGATCTTGGCGAGCTGAGCAGCCGCTTTCTGAAAATTGTCCAGCTCCAATCCGGGTACTTTGAGATCCGGATTTTGCAGGACAGCGGCTTCCGCAATGACGATCTCACCGATCAAATCCATCAAAATATCCATTTTTTCAACGTTTACGCTGACGATGCTCTGTTTCTTCGGCTGGTTTTTCGCCAGCGTCTTTCCTTTTCCCGTCTCTTTTGTCTTGACGACATAGTCGCCCGGCACTACCGGCTGGTTATTTGTCTTTTTCGGCGCCGGCTTCTCTTCTTTCTTCGGCTCAATGATAATGCTTCCGCCCGCTGAAAGCGCCGACACGCCTCTCCCGAAGTCTTCTGCCGATATTTCATCAAAGTCGATCTTTTCCGCCTCCGAGCTGTCGACCAAAGGTAAAATTTCATCTTTACTGCATTTCGTCTGCAGCAGCATGTAAAATCCCTCTGCCAGTATCACGTCCGCACTGTCTTCATTGGATATAATATCCTCCGGCGCGTACAGAAGTTCCTCCGCAACCTCTTTCAACGCATACGTTGCAGAATAAGCCCGGAGATTGCTCATCATCGTATCATTTCGATAATGAATGACAATTCTGTAAAAATGGCTGTCCTCGCTGGCAACCGGCGTAATATAGAACTGTTTCGGCTCCTCACTCTTATTCTCCCGCGGAAGCCGGATCCCCTGCTCTTTGATTTCGCCTTTTATATGGCTCAAAAAGCCGTCCAGTTCCTCCAGAAGGCTGCTCTCATCCGTGTCCGGCGTACCGCCGTCCTTGATCTTATCCAGTTCGCCCACAACGAAATCCGATACCGAAAACACCTTTTCCACAAGTTCCATGTGAGGCACATTTTCCGGATGGGATTCCCGCAAATAATAAAATACATCCTCCAGCTTATGGGTGACCTTTGTGATATTATCAAACATCATGATCCCAGACGAGCCTTTTATGGTATGCATGATTCGGAAGATTTCATTAATATCGGCATCGTCGAAGCAGTCCGCATTCTGTTTTTCCAATATGATGCTCTCCAAATTTTCAAGCAAGTGGCCGCTCTCATACAAAAACACGTCAAGCATTCCATCTGTGTTAAATTCCTCTGCCATATTTCCTCCATTCCTATGGATTGAAACTTCTTATACCTCTTATATCAATCCCAGCTTATTTAATACCTTGTCAAACTTTTCCACATCAATGGGTTTTCCAGAATACGCTTCGCAGCCAAGTTCAAACGCCATCTTAACATTACGCTCTTCATTCAGCGCCGTCGTCATGATGACCTTTACGCACTCGCTTTTCGGCACGCCCCTCTGCGCTTCAATGTCCCGGATGGCCTTTAATACCTGGTATCCATCCAAAACCGGCATCATTACATCAAGACAGGCCAGATCGTATGGCTCTCCATCTTCTAACGCCATCATAAACGCGTCCACCGCTTCTTCGCCATCTACCGTTACATCGCATTCCCCATACTGTGACAGATATTTGTCCATAAATTTCCGAGTGGTAAAATCATCCTCTGCCAATAATATCTTCATTCTGACATACTCCTTTCTCTGATCTATTTGCTTAACAGGCTGTATATCTTTCCCGCAATTGCCGACAAATCGTGCTGGCTCTGCACTGCGCCCAAATCATACGCCACTTTCGGCATGCCGTAAACAACGCAGCTGGCTTCATTCTGTCCGATCGTCAATGCTCCTGCCTGACGCATCTCCAAAAGGCCTTGCGCGCCGTCGCCGCCCATCCCTGTCAGGATAACGCCTATTGCCTTGTTTCCCACTGTCTTTGCGACAGAACGGAACAGCACGTCTACAGACGGACAATGTCCGCTTACTTTCTCCGTACCGCGGCACTCCACCTGATAACCGCTCCCTACTTTCACCAGTTTCATCTGCGAATCGCCCGGTGCGATCAACACGCGGCCCGGCAAAACCCGATCCCCGGTCTTCGCTTCTTTTACCTCAACCTCGCACTGGTTATTCAAACGATCCGCATACATTTTTGTAAATCCGGACGGCATATGCTGAACAATTACCACTCCCGGTATATCTCTGCGGAAGCACTTCACTATTTCATAGATCGCTTCCGTTCCGCCCGTCGATGCGCCAATCGCTATAATGCGTCCGTTTCCCGTCGCTCCTATCGTTCTGCCAACCGGGTTCGGCATCACCCTCTTATGGCCGCCGACTTTGGCCGTAGAAGCAATCTTAACCTTTGTGACAAGCTCCTGCCTCAAAAAATTGCCAAGCTGTTCACGGTTTAAATTTGCCGGTTTATTCACAAAATCAACGGCTCCCGCTTCCATCGCGTCAAACACCTTCTGGTTTAAGGAGCTGATCATCACGACCGGAAGCGGATGCTGCGGCATCAGCTTTTTCAGAAATTCAATCCCGCTCATCCGCGGCATCTCCACGTCCAGAGTCATAACATCCGGTTTGTATTTTATAATGGCGTCTCTTGCTTCATACGGATTTTCCGCCTGTGCCACCACTTCAATATTGGGGTCTGATTCCAGACTCTGTACCAGCATATTGCGAAACAGAAGGGAATCATCTACAACAAGCACTTTTATCCTTCTCATATCCGGTCTCCATTCTATCAAATCGTTTCAATTTCCGATACCCGGCGCATTCCTGCCAGGGTATTCAGCATGTTATTTTTTCCGCCGTATCATTCGGGTTTTCTATAAATCGACGGTTCTACATACTGGAATCTCGTTCTTTTTTTATCCAGACTCTCTGTTGTTCCGATAAACAGATACCCTCCCGGCTCCATAAACTCATACATCCGGTCAAGCAGCTGATACTTTGTGTCATCTTCAAAATATATCATGACGTTGCGTACAAAAATGATGTGAAATCGCCTGCGGAACGGAAGCGGGTTCATCAGATTAAACGGCCTGAAGATCAGTTCCCTTTTCAACACGTCTTTCGCCGCATACTCCTCTTCGCTGATCCTATTAAAATATCTCTGTTTCCATTTGTCCGGCAGCGGATCGATCTGCTCTTTCAAATAGACTCCCCTTGATGCATGCGCCAAAACCCTGGTAGATATGTCCGTTGCAAGCACTTTTGTATCCCATGCCGGATGCTCAACCCCGAAGAAATCCATAAGAATCATCGCAATTGTATACGGCTCCTCTCCCGTTGAAGACGCCGCAGACCAAATCCTCAAATCTTTTTTCGCCGCCTCTTTTTTCTTCAATACAGGCAGTATCTCCCGCTTCATAAAGTCAAAATGAACGCTCTCCCGCATAAAATATGTATGGTTCGTCGTCAGTACGTTGACCAGGTTCGTCGCTTCCTCTCCCAACGGGTTCTGTTCCACTTTCGCCATATATTGATCGTAACTTTCATAACCGTTTCGCAGTAAATAATTCTCAAGCCTTCCTGTAATCAAGGTACGTTTCTGAGACAAATCAATTCCAAAATTATTTTTTACATATAAGACGATACAGTTAAATTCATGATCCGTAATCACGCTCTCGCCTCCTGATTTCTGCTCCTTATGTTTTATATTGCCGCCCGTCCATGCCAAACGCGCCGCAGCCATATATTATTATAACCCTATCCGAAATATTTGTAAATATTCCGCTTATTGGTTTTACAGCCAGTTAAAAGAGGCTTTCAAAAAACGATGCTATCTTTTCTGCAAGATTTTTGAAAAACTGCACGATCGTTTCAAGAATGCCGCTTGCTTTTTCCACATCCAGCCCGAGTTCCGTGAGTTTTCCATAGACTTCCTCTGCCTGCTGCTTGAGTTTATCCACATCCAAATCCAGCCCGTTTATTTTGTCAAAAACGCCCACAAGCGCTTTCTCCTGCTCCGGCGTCAGCGTCACATCAAGCTTCTTCGCCGCATCTTCGATCACGCCCTGAATCTGCTCCGCGGAATCAAAATCGCCCTCTGCCACCTGCTGTTTGACAAAAGCCATTAACTGTTCCGCCTTTTCACTGCCGATTTCGGAAGCGATCTCGCCCGTAACAACCAGCTCATTTGTCGCGGCGTCGGCATTTTCAGCGCTGACCTTTTCTCCCGTCATTGTCTCATACGCCTTCATTGCACCGACCAGCGCAGCCGTACCTGATATTTCAAACGGTCCCGCCACAACAACCTCGGCGTCGCTGACGCCTGCCGTTGTAAGCGCATTTGTATACATGCCGCTCGTACAGTATGTGATGTTTTTTGTCACCACCTGAATCCCGCTCTTTTCACCCACCTTCTCAACACGCACGGAAGAGAGGGCCTTCGTGCCGATGACCGATGCAGAAAGATACTCGTCCAGATATTCGTGTTCATCCGCATTCGTAATCTGAATCACTTCATAATCGGAAAGTTCGTTTTCCTGTACATCCAAAAGCGAGAGAACCGTCTTTTTCTGCGCTTCCGTAAGATCTGCACCCAGCGAGAGATACGGTTTCATTTCTACCGAATCCGCTTTCGCCGGAGGAACCGGACACAATACAAACGCTATGGCAGTGATTGCGGCTGTCATCCTTTTTAACCATTTCATGTTCATATGGCATAAACCTCCTTAACATAACCCTTGAGCCGCCTTTTAACAGAATGTTTCTTCTAATAAAAGGCTATTTTTTCAGGCGTTCCATCGCCTCTTTTGTATTTTCGAGGGAACCGAACGCCGTAAGGCGGAAATATCCCTCTCCGCTCGGGCCAAAACCGCTTCCGGGCGTACCTACTATATTCAGATTTTCCAAAAGATAGTCGAAGAAATCCCATGAAGTCATGCCGTCCGGCGTCTTAAGCCAGATATATGGCGCATTCACGCCGCCGAACACCGTGTATCCCGCACTGGCAAGCCCCTCGCGGATCAGCTTCGCATTATTCATATAATAAGCGATCTGCTCCTTCGTCTGCTTTTTGCCCTCTTCACTATATACAGCTTCTCCCGCCCTCTGAATAATATACGGGGCGCCGTTGAATTTTGTACCGTGGCGTCTCGCCCAAAGGCTGTTTAACGAAACGCCCTCGCATTTCAGCTCTTTCGGTATCACTGTAAATCCCAGCCTTGTTCCTGTAAATCCGGCATTTTTAGAAAAACTCCTCATCTCAATCGCACATTTTTTCGCGCCGTCACATTCATAAATCGTGTGCGGCACATCCTCCTCTGAAATATATGCTTCATATGCCGCGTCATATATGATCACTGCTCCTTTTTCCAACGCAAAATCGACCCACGCCTGAAGCTGCTCTTTTTTCATCGCCGTACCGGTCGGATTATTCGGGCAGCAGAGGTAAATCATATCCGGCGTTTCCGACGGAATCTGAGGCGCAAATTCATTTTCCTCCGTACAGGGCATGTAAATGACATCAGACCAGCGCTCTTTCTCCTTCTGATACTCTCCCGTCCGTCCCGCCATGGCGTTTGTGTCAACATATACCGGATAAACCGGGTCAGACACGGCGATACGGTTATTTTTTGCAAAAATATCGCCAATATTTCCCGAATCGCTTTTCGCCCCGTCGCTGATAAACACCTCGTCAATCGCAAGATCTACGCCTCGCGCCGCATAATCATTTTTCACAATAGCGCTCCTCAAAAATTCATAGCCGAGATCCGGCGCATAGCCCTTAAACGTCGCCGCATCCGCCATTTCATCCACCGCCTTGTGAAGCGCCGTGATAATAGCCGGCGCCAACGGCAGGGTAACGTCCCCGATGCCAAGCCGGATCACCTTCTTATCCGGATTCGCCTCAATAAAAGCATTCACCTTTTTCCCGATTGTAGAAAAAAGATAACTTCCCGGCAATTTCAAGTAATTGTCATTTATTCTATACATTGTTCTGATCCTCCATTCTTCTATGTTCATTTAAGATTGTCTGCCTTATTTTATCATTTCAAGCATTTTTATGCAAGTCTTTCTTTACAAACATTTGTTCCCATGTTACAATAACAGCATAAGGGGCTGGAAAGCGGGTTTACCGCCTGCGGCGGGAAAATGGAGGAAACGGCGGGCGGCGTCCGAAAAAATTCGGAAAGAATGCTGTTTTTCGCGCATCCGCTCTAAAAAAAGAAGATAAATTTTCGATATAAATGTTATAATGATGGAATCAAAAGGATCCGACTGCAAAGCCAAATTCCCCGCCGCTGGCAGCGGGTCATATAAAAACAAGGCGCGGAATCATGAAAAGAGGTCAACTGATATGGCAATTACAAGCAACGGCGTACAAAATAACCAAAACCGCTCCGGCAATCTGAACACAACTGCCGCAAAGCGGTCTTACCGCACAAGCGGCGGCACAATCACGATTCGGGAAGGAGAGACCCTGAAAGGCGTAGTAAGCGACATTCACGGCAATGTGATTACCATTTCCATGGATGACGGCTCCTCCTTTTCCGGCAAACTCCCGGAAGCTTCACAGTACTCGATCGGACAAAAAGCCGCTTTTCAGATTATGAGCATGGAAAACGGCACGATTTATATGAAATCCATATCACACGCCTATCTGCTCGGCATGGAAGATACGATTGAACAGGCACTCGAGGAAGCCGGGCTTCCGAAAAGCCCCCGAAACCTCGAAATCGTACGAAGCCTGCTTGAGAACCAGCAATCGATAAGCAGGGATAACATTATGAACTCTCTTCAGCTATGCGCAAAATACCCGTCGGCTGACGTAAACACCGTGATCTCTATGAAACGTCTCGGCATACCGATGGATCCCGCAACCGTAGCCCAGTTTGACAGCTATCGAAACCAGTCCCACCAACTGCTGTACCGAATGAACGCCCTGACTGACTCCGTAAATGAACTTCTCTCGGATCTGGCAGATGAAAATCCGGCGATCGCCCGTTACGCGGCAAAAGAGATTTTGAACATTTCCCTAAATTCACCGCCCTCTCTGGAGGAATTCAACCTTGCCATAGAAAATGCGCAAAACAATCCGGAAAATACGGCTTCGGATCTTGCAAAGCTGGCGGAGGCATTCGGACGGCCAAACCCATCGCAGCCGGAAGCCGCAAATGGGCCAGAAACCCCTGTCCCGCCTTACCCGGAGTCCGGACAGCCGGGCGCCGCCGACGCATCCCCGACAGATGCAGCCGGCCAGGGGAATCCCGCCGATCCGTTAAACGCCGCTAATTCTTCGGATACATCCCAGACAAATGGCGCAAATCCGGCTGACGCCGCCAACGCTTCCGCACCCCGGGACGCTAACGGCGCCCCCGGCACAGCGCCGCCTGACGGTAACCCGGACGCCCTGCGCGAAGCCGGCGAAAACGGAATCCCGCATGACGGAGAAGCTGCCGGCTCTTTTACAGGCGCCGGTAAAACAACGGATGCAAATACGTCCCCTTTTTCCCGCATACGGCATCTGTTTACAAACATAGCGGACCGGACAACTTCGGGAAAAACGGCTCCCAGCGAAAAACCCGTGTTCATTCCGGAACAAACCGGGCATATTGTGCCGGCTCAGGAACGTCTGCAGCTGGCTGACCTTCTCAGCAGATATACGGACAATCCAAAACTGCAGCTATCCCTGGAAGACGGCACGCTGACTGCCAGAGAACTGCTCACCAGCATCAGGGACATTCTTCCCTCGCTGCCGGACAAGGAACTTCATGCGCTGCTGACATCCAAAACGCTTAACACCATCATAAAAGGACAGTTTCTATCCGGATGGACGATCTCACCCGAAGGACTAAAAGAGGGAAGCAGCATGGAACGGCTGTATGGGAAAATTCAGGAGCAGCTGGCGGATCTTACAAATTTAAGCCGCATGTTTGCCACGAGGGCTCCGGGCGAGAGCATTATCAATATGACGGCCGACATGCAGCAAAATATGGAATTTATGAAATTACTCGGAGAACAGTTCGCTTATATGCAGCTGCCGATTAAATTGTCCGAACAAAACGCCCATGGGGATCTGTATGTCATGACAAGGAAGGACGCTCTGAAAAAATCCAAGGACAGCCTGAAAGCGCTTCTTCACCTGGAAATGGACCACCTTGGCGCCATGGATATCCACATCACGAAAGACCGCACGAACATCTCAGCTAAATTCTTTGTGGAAAAGGATTCTGCAAGAAAACTGCTGGAAAAAAATACAGACTTATTAAAAGATAGAATCAACGAGCAGGGCTATAGCTTCTCATCTGAATTTACCAATAAAGAAAAAGATGTTGACATTGTGCATGATTTTATAGAACAGGATTCGTCCGCCCCGGTGGGAAACCTGAAACGCTACAATTTTGACTTGAGAGCCTAATAGAAAATTTAATTTGCGATCGCTTCGCAAACAATTCATGAATCATGGCGGAGAATCCGCAGGGCGGATTCTCCTAAGGCGAAACCGTAGGATTTCCCAGCCGGCGCCTTTTGCGGCTTGGAAATTTTTCCGCCTCTCACATTTTCACCACGATATTGATAATTCTGCCCGGAACATAGATTTCTTTTACAATCTCTTTCCCCGCTATTTTCCCGGCAACCGCCTCTTTTCCCACAGCAAGCGCGGAATCTTTATCCGCGTCAACGGCAAGCTCTACAACGGCGCGGACTTTTCCATTGACCTGTACGGCAATCTTCTGTACTTGTTCTACCGTCTTCGCTTCATCATACTGCGGCCACTGATTTTCAAAAATGCGCTTCTCATATCCCATGATCTCCCAGAGCTCTTCGGTAATATGCGGAGCGACGGGGTTCAAAATCAGCAAAAGAGTCCTGAAATCATCTCTCGTAAGCTTTTCCGCCTTATAAAACTCATTAATGAGCGCCATCATTGCCGCAATCGCCGTATTATACTTGAGAGATTCATAATCATTGTCCACCTTTTTAATCGTCTGGTGAATTTTTGTCTCCAGCGCGCTGGAATAACCGCTATCCTCCGTCACCATATCCTGAAGCTTCCACACTCTCTCGAGGAAACGCCGGCATCCCTTCACTCCGTCTTCCGACCATGCCGCCGCCGCATCGAATGCGCCGATAAACATCTCATACGTACGAAGCGTATCTGCGCCATATGCATTTACAATATCATCCGGATTCACCACATTGCCGCGCGATTTGCTCATTTTCTCGCCGTTTTCCCCGAGAATCATGCCGTGAGACGTCCTCTTCTGATAAGGTTCTTTGGTCGGTACGACTCCCTGATCATAGAGAAATTTGTGCCAGAAGCGCGAATACAAAAGGTGCAGCGTCGTATGCTCCATACCCCCGTTATACCAGTCTACCGGCAGCCAATACTCCATTGCTTCTTTTCCGGCAAGCGCTTTTTCGTTTTTGGGATCAATATAACGCAGAAAATACCACGAGGATCCGGCCCATTGCGGCATCGTATCCGTCTCCCTCTCTGCTTTTCCACCGCAGCACGGACACGTGGTTTCCACCCATGAACGGATATTGGCAATCGGAGACTCGCCGTTATCCGTGGGCATATAATTGTCCACCTCCGGAAGCTCAAGCGGAAGCTCTTCTTCCGGAACCGGGACATAGCCGCATTTTTCGCATTTGACCACCGGAATCGGTTCGCCCCAGTAACGCTGTCTGGAAAATACCCAGTCGCGCAGTTTAAAATTCCTCTTCGGCATGCCGGCTCCTTCTTTTTCCAGCCACTCAATAATCGCCTTCTTTGCGTCTTTCACTGATTTGCCGGTAAGGAAACCGGAATTCACCAGCGTTCCCACAGCCACGTCCGTAAACGCCTCTTTTTCTACATCGCCGCCCGCGATTACTTCCACAATCGGTATATTAAATTTCTTTGCGAACTCCCAGTCGCGCTCATCGTGAGCCGGTACTGCCATAATCGCGCCGGTTCCATAGCTCATAAGCACGTAATCGGATACCCAGATGGGAATTTCCTCACCGTTTACCGGATTTACCGCAGTAAGTCCGTCAATCTCAACGCCGGTCTTGTCTTTCGCCAGCTCCGTTCTCTCAAAGTCTGATTTCCTCGCCGCCGCTTCGCGATAAGCCACGATTTCGTCCCAATTTCCGATTTCGTCTTTATAACGCTCCAAATATGGATGCTCCGGAGATACAACCATATAGGTGACGCCAAATAATGTGTCCGGACGCGTCGTATAAATCCGGAGAACCTCCTCTTTGTCCTTGAGCTTAAAATCCACCTCTGCGCCGTCCGACCTGCCGATCCAGTTTTTCTGCGACACTTTGACCCGCTCAATATAATCTACGCCGTCCAGATCATCAATCAGACGGTCCGCATATTTCGTAATCTTGAGCATCCACTGGCTCTTCACCTTTCTCACAACCTCGCTGCCGCAGCGCTCGCACACGCCATTGACAACCTCCTCATTTGCCAAACCGCATTTGCAGGATGTACACCAGTTAATCGGCATCTCAGACTTATAAGCAAGCCCGGCTTTAAACAATTTTAGAAAAATCCACTGCGTCCATTTATAATAATTGGGATCGGTCGTATTGATCTCCCTGTCCCAGTCAAACGAATATCCGAGCGCCTGCAGCTGCTTTTTGAATTTTGCTACATTATTGTTCGTCACCTCTTTTGGGTGTATTTTATTTTGAATTGCATAATTTTCAGTTGGAAGGCCGAAAGCATCCCAGCCCATAGGGTACAGCACGTTATATCCCTGCATCCTCTTCTTTCTTGCCACAATATCCAGCGCCGTATACGGACGCGGATGCCCTACATGAAGCCCCTGTCCCGACGGGTACGGAAACTCAACCAGCGCATAATATTTCGGCAGCGAAAAATCATCCGTTGCCGCAAACGCCTTCTCTTCCTCCCATATTTTTTGCCATTTTTTCTCGATCTCTTTCGGATTATATGCCGATCTCATAGATTTTCCTCCTTTTCAAAACATCTTAACGTCCATTATAACAAGTTAATTTCACTTCGTAAAGGTATTTTTACACTTTTGTTTCCATATATATATGA
The DNA here is from genome assembly GCA_947591245.1 of uncultured Lachnospiraceae bacterium. Taxonomy (GTDB): domain Bacteria; phylum Bacillota; class Clostridia; order Lachnospirales; family Lachnospiraceae; genus Eubacterium_F. The sequence goes on from CANQCY010000002.1 coordinate 176,585, forward strand.
ACAGATGTCATTACATGCGGAGGTATTATGGATCAAATATTACTTTGGATTCAATCCTATGGCGCACCCGCCATCATTGTTCTCATTGCCCTTGAATACGCCTGTTTTCCTATTTCAAGCGAACTTGTCCTTCCATTCGCCGGCGCGGTCGGAGCCGGGATCGGTATTCCTTTCCCGCTTTTAGTCCTATACGGCAGCCTCGCCGGTCTTGCGGGAACCAGCCTGACATATGCTATCGGACGCTATGGCGGGCCGCCGCTGATGGAAAAAATAATGAGCCGCTTCCCTTCCTCCAAAAAACCGATTCTCTCTTCCTACCGAACCTTTGGCAATCACGGCAACATTGCCGTCTGCCTCGGAAGGGTAATCCCTATCTGCCGCACCTATATCGCGTTCGTGGCCGGCGCCTGCGGACAGAGCTACCCAAGCTACGCCTTTTTTTCTGCTATCGGCATCGCGGCGTGGAACACGGTACTGCTCGCTCTCGGGTACTATTTCTACCAGTTCCGCGACGCCTTTTTCCTCTATTTTAACAAGTATAAAACGGTTATCCTTATTACGGGCCTCCTGATTCTTATGCTGCTTCTTGTCACAAGGCAGGAGAAAGAGGAGGCGTAAAGCGCAGATGCGCGAGAATCGGCGCTATCCGGTTACTGGTCTGCCGCCTCTGCAAAATCAAAGCCGTCTGCTTCCGCCCGGTACTGTCTTGTAACCTCTGATACGTATCCCGTCATATCCTCCCCCGCATTCGTCACCGTATAAGGAACAAGGGTAAAGGAATAGTCAAAATCAGTTTTGTCTGAATATATTCTGTACGCTTCAAGCGTATCAGGCCTAAAGCACCCATTGCCCGCTCCCGATGAAATACTGCTGATTGAAAGATATGTTTCATCATGTCTTTCAAGATCATACGGATGTTTTGCCTTCGTCAGCTCATCAGCCGTAAAATGAAGCGCTGATGCTTCAAATTCACCCTCGCTTGCAACCGCGATAGCTGCTTTCTTTGAAGGATCTGTCACAGTAAACCATTTTACGCCCGTTACATTACCCGTATCCTGCGGGTAAAGATACGGATAGAACATTTTATCAACCGTTGATTCAAATGCACCGAACTTAGCGCTTGAGCGCCTGTCGCTCATCGTTTCATATTCGCCTCTGCCGAACCAGTTTATATTCTCGAATCCCGCCGGAAGCACAAAATTATTTCCAACTCTGAGCATCCTCGTATTATTGACAGAAGCATTCGCAAGATCGTAGGATACATCGACATTCACCGCTCCGCTGCCGTCAATTGTATATTTCATTTTCACATATGCATTCTTCTTCCTGTCAAATGACAGCGAAACCTCAAATACATTCTGGTTCTTGTCGTTTACTGACGCGTCGATCGCATCAACGCGGACGCTTTCTCCGACACTCTGCCATGAACTGTCATAGCTTCGGTCGTTTTCAAGAGGAGCTCTCCAGAAGTTCGGCGTCGGGCCTTTTTCAAGGACAAGCTCATCTTTATAGACATATTCTGCGATCGCACCTGTATCCTTCATAATCTTGAAGCTGAACAAATCGCCGCTTACCTCGTAACAGTCGCCCGCCTCATTCACATGAACTGCGTTCGTTGCAATCGTTCTCGTTACCTTGGAAGCCGTTTCCGGGATTTCAAACTGCTCGTAGGACATCGCATATCCTTTCGGAATAAGCACCTCTTTCTTCCCATCAACGTCGGCATAGATATCTTCCTTTGCGTTGACTGAAATATTTAAATAATACTGGCTTCCTTTTTTCAGCTCGGAAGGCATGAACTGCCTGTACGGAACCGATAATTCTCCCTCTTCTCTCGGTCCGACATCGACGCCTTCAACCCTTCCCGAGCCTAAGAGCGTGCCGTCTTCGTATACTTCATACGCAACATCAAACTTATTCAGGTCGTCAAAGCTTGATTCATTATATACCCGCACCCATTCGTCAGCAATATCATCCTCTGTTGTTTTATCAAACCAGAAATTCTGATATTGGTATTTCACCTCTTTCAGCTCAGGCTGAACATCCCTGTCCGGAGATACAAAACCGGATACGCAGAAGGTAGTCTCGGTCGTAATGTCTCCGTTGTCACCGCCGTAGGTGAAAAACTTGCCATTATTTTCGTCTTTATAAAGGTTCTCATGGGCATAATCCTGCGAGTAATAATCATATTTGCTGCCTGTCACAAGCTTATTCGGAAGGATATCATCCAATGAACGGAATCTTGCCTGATCCGCCCAAACCCAGAGAAATCCGCCGAGCATATTATGGTTTTTGGCGTTTCGGATCGAATCCCAGTATTCCTTAACGCTTCCCGCGGCATTACCCACTGCAAGGTGATACTCGCACATCAGATACGGCATCGTAACATTTCCCTTAGAAACATAACCGATCGGATCCCATGGGTACATTTCACTGTCTACATCAACGCCATTCTGTGAACCTGAGCTTTCGGAATGTACGGGTCTTGTCTGGTCATGATCCTTAAAATACCAGATAAGATCATAGAACATCCTGTCACAATAATCCCTATTATCGTTATAATAGCTCTCATTCCCTGTTGACCACATGATAATAGCCGTTCTGTTCTTGAGCCTCTCAAATGCCGTAACGGTCCTATCCATGACAAGTTTTTTAAACGGAGTCTTAAGGCTTTCATCGGAATTCTGAAGCGCATGGCACTCAACATTCGTTTCCGCCATCATATATAAGCCATATTTTTCACAAAGGTAATACAAATATTCGTCGTCACTGTAATGCGAAGTACGGATCGAATTGATATTATGCTGCTTCATAAGCTTGACATCCTCGAACTGCGCTTCATGAGGGCAATATTTGCCATATAACGGATCCGTATCATGACGGTTCGTTCCTTTGAGGTAGAATGGCTGTCCATTCATTGTCATCTGCTCATAAGCATTGACATCCGTCGCGCGTTTACCGTTTTCATCTACCTCCGTTGACGTAAATTCGAGTTCCCGGAATCCGAGGTTCTGAGACACGGATTCAATCAGCGAGCCCGTTTTTTTGTCGTATAACGAGAGAACCATTACATAAAGATTCGGATCCTCGCATGACCAGAGCTCCGGCTCTAAAACCGGATAATCCGATTCGGGCGCCTCTGTCACGGAAGCCTTTCCGTCAGAACCCGCCGCAAGCGAAGGAACATCGATGCTCCAGCCATTCATGAAAGGAACGCCGTCTTCATGATAAAGCGCCACGTCGATCGCATACTGCCCATCAGGTATATCCGATGTGCTGTAGTTAGAAACCGTTATATCTTTGAGAATAAGAGTCGCATTTTCATAGGCGTCATCCAAATCGACATTGACAAAATAATCTTCAAGGTGAATCAGAGGCGTTGCATACAGATATACGTCTCTGAAAATACCGCCGTCATATAAGAAGTCCTGATCCTCCATCCACGTTCCGTCGCAGAACTTATGAACTTCTACTGCAAGAAGGTTATCTGCGCCGGTATCAATGCTTCCGTCGCTATTTTTATATAAATAATCCGTAATGTCAAAGCTGTGCGGGCTGTATGAATCCTCGCTGTAACCGACTTCCTGTCCGTTTACATAAACATAATAGCAGGATTCGACGCCCTGGAAGCTTATGTTAATCCTTCCTTTGGAATCTGCAAGTCCCTGGTTGACCTTGAAGTTCTTCCTGTACATGCCTACAGGATTATAATTGACCGCACATTCGGGCGACTGTACTTTTTCTGACTGCCATGGCATATCCACATTCGTATAAATGGGAAAGTCAAAGCCGTAATGCGTCCAGCTCGCAGGCAGCGTAAGGCCGTTTAACCAATCGCCCTTCTGCTCATAACCCGGGTTGTAAAATCCTTCGTAGTCCGATCCCAGCGCCTCTTCCTGATTATCGACTACGACGAGCGACCAGTCTGTTACGGAACTGTCTGTACCTGTAAGAAACTGCACATACTTGGACGCATCCTTCTTATAATCTCTGGCGCCGGTAATTGCAGACGCTACAGAATCATAAGATACATATGAAGTAGAGGTTCCCGACGCATCCTTTACGTTGATGCCATAAACCTCAGGAGCGCTGACTTCATTTCCATGCGTATCCGTATAATCTACCCCCATCCATTCCTGATGTGTGAATTTAGCCGTATCATCCACGCTTGCATCCTTTATGGAGGTAAGGTCAGGCAGCGTACTGTTGTTAAATGGCGCCCACCCTTTTACCAGATTGATTCCGGTTGGCTCGGGCGTCGGAGCCGGCTGCTCTGTCTGTACGGCTGCCGGAGCCGTTGGCACAGGCTGCATAGCTGTCTGCACGGGCTGCTGATCTGCCGGAGCCGGCTGTGGCGCCGTTTTTTTCGAGGAAACCTTAACGGATACGCTGCCGAGCTTTCTGGTTTTCTTTTTTAATGTCTCTTTGACGGTGATTTTGGCAGTACCTTTCTTTTTGCCCTTTACAACGCCCTTAGCAGTCACCGCCGCAACTGCTTTCTTAGAGGTTGTAAACTTATACTTCGCTTTTTTTGCTTTGTTGGCTATTTTAATTGCCTTCTTTTCGCCAACCTGAATCGATATCTTCTTCGTCCTGATCTTGGCTTTCTTAGCCGCATTCGCATCAGAAGCCTGGCCAGACGCCGTAATGCAGACCATGGCGGCTGCAAGAGTGATGCCGATCGCCTTTCGCAACATTTGAATACCTCCTTATTTCTCAATATATTCTAATGCCATTATAATACATATTATCAAGATAAGCATTGCAATATATTGATAAGATACGGTATAATAATGATATAGCAGCTTACTATTTACAGGAAGGGAACGATACAGTGAAAGATTATGCGAAATACCGGGAGGAAAACGGCCGTCTGACGAGCGGTTTTATGTTCTATACATATACCCTGTACGCAGTCCCGGGTCCCAACGTGCCGCTTCACTGGCACGAAGAAGTTGAGATCATGTTTCCCAAAACGGATGGGGTACTGATGCTTGACGGAAAGAAAATAAACTTTCACGAAGATGATATACTCTTTGTGAACTCACGGCAGCTTCACAGCACCTATCACATAAACGCGGGGTGGTCGTACCATATTGTCGTGCATCCGGAGCTTTTCTGCACCCGAAATATATTAAATAATAAAAACAAAAGCTTCCGTTTTCCCGAAAAATTAGATTCTGATGACGCATCATACCGACAGATTCTTGAAGATATCATACAGATCCCCGCTCCCATATCGGACGCCAACAAGCTGTTTATCATGAGCAAGCTTTTTGAACTGTTGTTTCATCTCACGGATAATGGATATTCCCTCATTGAAAATGAAACGGAGCCGACGCCCCAGACGGGATACATAAAGTCCGCCCTTGAATATATCCATCAAAACCTCAGCCATAAAATTCCGGTTCAGGATATCGCCGATGAGGTAGGAATTTCCAAGGAATACCTTATGCGCCTTTTCAAGCTTTATACAGGAGGCACGGTCAACTCCTACATACAGGCGCACCGCCTTGAAGCGGCCAAAAACGATTTGGCTGCCGGATGCAGCCTGACAGACATCGTCTGCCGATACAGTTATTCGGACGTCGCTTATTTCTGCAGATTGTTTAAGAAACAGTATGGGATTTCACCGGGGAAATTTAAAGAAACTCCCGACCCGATCGGTCAATCGCATAATATGAATAAGGAATTCATTCGGTAACGACATTCCTCTCTTTTCCTTTCATCCAGCTCACAATATTCTCATACACTTCATCGGCACAGCGCCTTCTCGCCTCGCACGTCGCCCAAGCCATGTGCGGCGTTATAACCAGCTTCGTGCTGTCCTGGATGCGAAGGAGCGGATCATCCGGTTCCGGCGGCTCTTTTTCCAAAACATCAATCCCCGCGCCTGCGATCTTTCCGCTCTCAAGCGCATCTGCCAGCGCCGCCTGATCCACGATCGGCCCCCGTCCCAAATTCAGGAGCACCGCCTCTTTTTTCATTCGGTCAAAGGCGTCGGCATCAAACAATTTTTCCGTCGCTGCATTTAACGGCGCATGGATTGAAATAATATTGGATGTTCTCAAAAGCGTGTCAAAATCCAGGCGCGCATAGGACAAATTGCGATTCTTGCCAGACGTCGAATAATACGCCACCTGGCATCCGAACGCCGTCGCAATCTGCGCGACCCTGCGTCCGATCTCACCCAGTCCGACGATTCCCCAAATCTTCCCCGCCAGTTCATGGAACGTCTTATCGAAATGGCAAAACATATCGCTCCGGGCAAAATCCCCCCGTTTGACAAACGAATCGTAATATGCCATCTTTTCATACACATAAAACAATAAAGCGAACGTATGCTGCGCAACCGACATCGTCGAATACCCTTTCACATTCGCCACCGTGATCCCCCGTCCGTTCACATAAGGAAAATCCACGACATTAGTCCCCGTGGCTGTCAGGCAGATCAGCTTAACATTTTCCGCCGTTTTGAGCAGTTCTTCATTCAGTAAGATCTTATTTGCAATGACAATGTCGGCGTCCCTGATCCGCGCCGCATTTTCTGACGGCTCGGATTTCCCGTAAACGACGACCTCTCCCAGACTGTTGAACGCGGATAAATCCACGTCTTTGCCGAGATTGTCTGCTTCCATAAACACGATTTTCATATGCCTGTTTCCTCCCATTGGGCTTCTCTTCTATTTTAACGGAATATCCTATTAATCTAAAAATGAATTCTATCACACAATCCGATATAATACAACAAATAAATTTAAAAACCTATAGTAAAATCCGACCGATGGCTTCCGGAAGCCGTTATCGTCCGTTTCATTTATAATGTATTTTATCAAAATATGCATTGTAATATGGCAATAAAATATTGTATAATAATATCAATATTTTCGGGAACGGAAAGAAACTGCCATCGAAAGGAGCATCACATGAATATCGACCATTTATCCAGGAAAGAAATTATCAGTTCTGAAAACAGAACAAGAATGCACGCCCCGTTTGGCGCCTACGAAAATATGGAACAGGCGAAATCGCATGAAAAAGGGAAATCAAAATATTATATGAATCTAAACGGAAGCTGGAAATACGCCGTTTACGCATCCCCTGAAGAAGTTGCCGGGGACTGGAGCTGTCCGGGCGGACGTTTAGAGAAAATGGCGGAAATGGCAATTCCATCTTGCCAGGAGATGCATGGCGTTGACAAACCGGTTTATACGAATACTCTTTATCCATTTAACCGGGACGGTTCTGACAGAAGTTTTGAAGTAGAGTTGACGCCGAACCGCTACGAGTTAAACGCCCCTCGCGTTCCCAAAGACAACTTGACGGTCTGTTATTATCGCAAGTTTCAAGTTCCGGACATCTGGGATGGCAGAAAAATATACCTGAATTTCGGCGGCGTGGAAACGGCTTTTCTTCTTTGCGTCAATGGAAAAGAAGTCGGATATTCCGAAGACAGTAAGCTGGACGCCGAATTTGATATCACGGATTTCGTAAAACAGGGCGAAAACCTTCTGGCTGTACAAGTTTTTAAATACAGTCCCCAGAGTTACTTGGAAGATCAGGATTACTGGCATTTACATGGCATATATCGGGATGTGGATCTGTATAGCAAAAACCCATTACATATCGCAGATTATCAGGTGCAGACGCTGTTTGGGGAAACCCTGAAGGATGCGAAGCTGCACGTGCGCATATGGCCTGAGGAAGGCGTGGCTTTGTATGGAACCTGTTCTGCCAGGATTACTCTTTTTAATGCAGCCGGAGAACAGGCGACGGCCTTTCAGACAAAAACCTTCTCTGAATACTGTGATTATCTGCATGCGCAATATGTGGCGGAAGAGACGATTCCGGTACCATCTCCCGAACTCTGGGATTGCGAAAGGCCGTACCTTTATACTTTCGTAGTGGAGCTGTTGGACGGACAAGGCAATACGGCGGATGTCGAGAGCAGCCGCATCGGATTTCGAGAAGTACGCATCGATCAGGGAGTGCTGCAGCTGAACCGCCGCCGCCTCATCGTGCGTGGCGCGAACTTACATGAACATAGCGCTTATACGGGCCGCAGCGTGACCGAAAAAGAATTGGCGAATCAGCTTCTGAAGTTGAAAGAATTGAATTTCAATGCGGTTCGCACCTGCCACTATCCGAAAAACTCCCGCTTTTATGACTTATGCGATGAATTCGGCCTCTATGTGGTAGACGAGGCGAATATTGAGACCCATGGCTATGGCGGAGGCCTAAGCGACCATCCGGCATGGACAGACGCCTATATGCAGCGCGGCGTCCGTATGTGCCTGCGGGATAAAAATCATCCGTGCGTGATTATTTGGAGCCTTGGAAACGAGTCTGGCGCCGGCGCCAACCACGCAGCTATGTATGGCTGGCTGAAATTTTATGACAACCGTCCGGTACAATACGAATCGTGCGGTTCTCTCATTGGCACCAGCGATATCATCGCGCCCATGTATCCAAACATGGAATGGGTGGAAGAATGTATGGCAAACGGAGATGAACGGCCGTTTATTATGTGCGAATACGCTTATGCCAAAAGCAACAGCAATGGGAATTTCGCTGAATTTTGGGAGTTAATTCGCAAATACCCGCGTTTTCAGGGCGGATTTATATGGGATTATATTGATAAAGCAATCGCACAGGAAAGCGGCGACGGAGAGCTCCGCTTCCGCTACGCCGGCGCTTTTGGGGAGGACGTCGCAGATCCGGTTCCTGATATGTGTCTCAATGGCATTCTATTTGCGGACTTGAGCCCGAAACCGGCGGCAGAGGAAATCAAAATATGCCAGGCTCCGATTTATTTGAAGTACAGCAGCTGGCATGGCATGTCCGGAACATACTATCTGCATAATGAGTACTTTGATTCGGATCTGTCTGACTTGGAGTTTAGCTGGGAATTATTAAACAATGGCGAATGCGTGCAGAAAGGCGTTTTAGACGGCATAAGCGTACCGCCGGGAGAGTCTGCCCCAATTGCGCTGCCTTATGATCCCGCACTGGTACGGGGCGAATCTTTCTGGAATTTATATGCAAGATTGAAAGAAGACTGCTTTTTTGCAAAAGCCGACCATTTGATATATAAAATCCAGTTGGCGGCGGAGGGTTCGCAAGTATACTGTGAGGATGCCGATCTATGGTCTGACCGGCCGCTTCATGTTTCTGAAGACGAGGCGTTTATTCATATCACAGGAGACAGCCTGCAGATTGATTATAACAAACAGGAGGCCGGGCTGTCGTTGTGCCGCATCGGAGAAAAGGAAATCTTTTCCAATGTGAAAAACCGCTTTATGAGGGCGCCGACAGGCATCGATGAAAGTACGTCGGATATCAGCAACAGCTATTTTTTGGATTGGAAACGCGAGTCTCTGGATCGCCTGGAGCCCGTCCGGAAAAAAATCCGCTGGCAGAGTACCGGAAATGCCGTGTTTTTGGAAGAAGAGCTTTCATTCTGTAACGGAAAGCTCAAATTGGACAGGCAATATCAGATAAGCGCGAAAGGCATTCGGATGATTACCCGGGTCGCAAACAGCGTTATGACGGACACGCTGGGAAGAATCGGGCAGAGCTTTGAATTGCCGAAATCTTATGAAAGGCTAAGCTGGTATGGCCGCGGGCCGCAGGAAAACTATGCCGACAGAAAGAGCTGCGCCTTTGTCGGAGTTTATGCAGATACCGTGCAAAATCAGCACGTTCCTTATGTAAGGCCGTGCGAATGCGGGGGCAAAGAAGACGTGAGGTGGCTGGAAATCAAAGATGCGGAGGGAACGGGCATGCGGATCACGGGAAGCGGGTTATTCCATTTCTCCGCACTCCCCTGGACATTGGAACAATATTTGCATGCAGATTATGAGGACGAATTGGGAGAAAGCAAAGGAGTCAGCCTGATTGTGGATGGAAAGCATGCGGGCTTGGGCGGCGACACCGGCTGGACCAGGAGCATTCATCCCGAGTACCGGATTTCTGCGGGAAATTATTTTTATGACCTGAAACTGCAGTGGACAATGAATGATTCAGAGACTGCCCAAAAAAATAAAAAATAACTTGCCAAAACAAGAAAAGTATGGTAACATACTAACTGTTGAAATTGCGTGAGCAAAAGCATTGGCGATGGCCAGAATATGATGCTTGCGCTAGCAAAGGCGTTGGCTCCTTGGTCAAGCGGTTAAGACATCGCCCTTTCACGGCGGTAACACGGGTTCGATTCCCGTAGGAGTCATTGAACCTGCTCTGCAGGGGAAGGCAATAGAGATTCAGAAAAGACTTGCATAAATATAGCTTATATGGTATATTATGTATTAGCGGCGACATAGCCAAGTGGTAAGGCATGGGTCTGCAACACCCTGATCACCAGTTCAAATCTGGTTGTCGCCTTGTGAAATACCCCGATTTGCATTAGCAATCAGGGTATTTTTTATGTCCATGAATATTCGGCATCCCCCCTGCCCGCTTACAATCATACAGATCGCTGCGACCGCAGGCGGCGCGCCCCAAAAAGCCTCCGTTCCCGTACATAAGCGGTTCTATTCTACAGCTTCAATTTCTATATTTCCCAGATCTACCTCCGCCTCGATTTTCCGCACCGATCCCGCGCTTGCGGACTGCTTGTAGCTTGTGCCCTTCGTCTCATTATTTACCTCAATCTCTCCCATGTTCACATCCAGCTTCATATCGTATTGCTCAATCGGACCCGGCGGACAGCATTTAAAGCTCCCGGCATCCACATCCCCTTTCAGCACGGTAATATCGCTGTCCCGCACCTCCATATTGCCGGCGTCCACCTCAACGGAAGCCTGATTCATCCGACAGTTTTCCATTAAAATATTGCCGGCGTCCAGATCAACAGTCAATTTTTTTGGGGATACGCCGCTACATGTGATATTGCCGGCGTCCGTATCAATTTTCATATCGTACTCTCTTCCGGCCGCCTGCTTGGGTATATAAACGGTCATAGCCTCCGATTTCCGGCGGAAAAAGTTGAAGGAAAGCCACCGCCATCTCCCGTCCGCCTGTATTTCAAGCCTCTCTCCTGACGCTTTCGCTTTAGGCCGATTGCTCCCGCTCCCCCTGTATTCCACCCTCACAAGCCCATTATCATCCTGTAAATCGCGCGTTTCTACTTTCAAATCCATGCAGTCCACATTCATAACGAGCTCCCGGATCGAATCAAATGCATATTCCCGCACATCATTTTCCTGTGATAAATCATCTGATCTCATAAATAAAATACCCGCCGCCACATTTCCCCCGACAACCAAAGCGGCAGCCAAAATCAACATTATACGGACTGTTTTCGGCATCTTCTTTTGGGGAACCGGTTTCCATGCATCTCCCTGAAACGCTGTTCCCTCCTTATTTCCTGCATTGTCCGCCGCCTTCTTCAGTTCCTCATAACGATTTCCGACACTGGCAGACAGCACAATCAGCAAAACCCCGACTCCGACGATAAACAGCAGGCTTGAATCCAAAATCTCGCTGAGAAGCGGATTTTTAAAAAAATTCATACTGGACGGAACTACTGACAGGATGCAGAAAGAAATTCCGATAATACGCATAGCAAGCCTTTTCTGTACATCCTTCTGCTGTTTCTGTTCGACATACCGCCCTGCCTTTTCATCCAAAATCACGCAAAAATGCGAAAGCTTCCCATACCCTTTTTTCATTGCAGACGCCGCACAAAACAGCCCCACAGCCGCTGCGACAAAAAGAAACAATGCGCCCGTCCCTATTGCCTCTGCAATAACGGGAGGCAAATACCCCGCCTCCCCGCACCCTTCCATCACGCAGTCAATAAACGGCGAACAGATGCAAAGAAATATAGCGACAGCAATAAACGCCGCATGTTTCCACGCATAAGAAATATAGTCCCTCGCTTCATCAAAGCCCCAGCAGTACGCTGCCCGCGCCTTTTCTGCGCCCGCGACCCTCTTCCTTCCCTGCTCCGGCTTTTCTCCTCCGTTTTCCTTCTCCTTTTTCATGTAATCTCCGATTCCAAGCTCGCCGGATAACTCTTCCAGATTTCCAAACTCTGAAATAACGATGCCGATCGCTTCCGCCTCACTCTTGCCTTCTTTGATCAGCTCTTCATATTTATCCTCCATCATTTCCATCAGCTCCGCTTTGGCGCAAAGCGCCTCCGGCGTCTCCGGCAAATTCATAAATAAATTGTTGAGATATTCCCTGATTGCCTCCATAATATACCCGCATCCTCCAATCGTCATATTACAAATCTATCAATTACATCTTTTGTCACTGCCCATTCCCTGCATTTTTCCTCATAGTATTTTGCTCCTTCATCTGTGATTCGGTAATATGTCCGTCTCTTTCCGTTTGTTTCATTTCCGGAAAAGGCTTTGATATACCCGTTTTTTTCCATCCGCGTAAAAGCCGAATACAGCGTGGTCTCCTTAATAATATATTTCTCTTCCGTGATCTGCCTTATCTCTTTCGAAATCTTATAACCATACGACGGCTCTTTTTTCAATAGAGACAAGATAATCGTATCATTATATCCTCGAATCACGTCACTGCTTATCATCATCCTCAGGCATTCGCATCTGCACGGCTGCCCCCCCTCCTTCCTTTTACTATGTCAATCATACTACGTCTATAGTAGTACGTCTGTCATAGTAAAACTATAGCACAACTACTACGACAGGTCAAGTAATATTTCCATAAAAAATACCCCCAAAGCAGATTTTTACCTTTTTGCCCTATCTGCCTTGGGGGATAACATTACGCTTCTGCTGCAATTCTATTTGTCCCTTGATTGGGTCGGACTATTGTAGACCTTATCCTTCATAATCTTCACGCCTTTAATCGCAAACAATTCGGATACCGATACCACCTGTATCCCTTCTTCCTTAAAATATGCAAGGATTTCCGGTACTGCCTGCGCCGTTTTCTCATGAACAGAGTGCATATTGATAATATCGCCGTCCTTTGCTTTCTTGACATTTGCCACGATAGCGTCCTTATCAACAGTCTCCTGGTAGTCATTACTCCAGCAGGACACGTCGATAAACGGCATATCGATCACCTCAGACATGGTCTGGCTGTACGCTACGTTCGGCGCGCGGAATAAAAATTCGGAATAACCGGAGATATCGCTCAGAAGTTCATTCGTATCGTCAATCTTTTTCCTGATCGTATCCGCATCCGCTTCGTTCAGCCCGCTTGAGTCATAGGAGTGGTTCGCGATCTCGAACCCGTTTTCAACCGCAGACTCTACTTCCGCCCGCTGTTCGCTGCTATTCGCAATATGTGCTCCGATATAGAAAAACGTAGCATGGGCTCCCGCTTCCTTTAACGCCTCCTGAATCTGCATTCCATAATCGACGAAACCTCCATATCCTCCCGGACCATCGTCAAAGCTCATTGCCACTACCGGCTTATCCGGATCAATATTGTTTTCGATCCATTCCATATCAAGCCCGTCATAGCGGAACTCTCCCGGTTCAAGCGGTTCCGGCGTCTGAGTCGGAGCTGTCGTCTCAGTTTCCTCCGGCGCTGCCGTCGGCTGCTCATCCGGCGAAACCGTCGGCTGCTGATCCGGCGTGCCTGCCGGCTGCTGGTCCGGCGAAGCGGATGGAACGGCGGCCGGAGCTGCCGTGCCTGCCGGCGCCTCCGTATTGATCGATGGCGCTGCCGTCGGCTGTTCGTTTCCGGTCTGATCTTTCTTTTTGCCGGTCACAGTCACAGTGCATACCAGCTTTTTGCCACTGACTGCCGCCTGGATTTTTGCTTTCCCCGCTTTCTTTCCCTTAATGCCCGCGCTCGCTTTTTTCACGTTTTTAAGCGTCACGTTTTTTTTGCCTGACTGAATGGACCACTTCACTTTTTTTGCGGCGTTTTTCACCTTTACCGTCTTAGTTTTTCCAACCCTGACAGTCACTTTCCTCGCGCTCAGCTTCGGTTTCTTCGCTGCCTGTACGCCACCGGTGCATGACAGCGCCATTGACAGCGCCAATACAAAGCTGAGCAGAAATTTACATTGTTTCTTCATCATTTTGCCCTCCATTCCATCTGCGGCAGCGTCAAATAGCTGCCCCATCTTCACACAAGTTTGTTATAAAACTTAATCTATGCCTGCGATCTAAATATCATTATAACACAAACTGTTTACTCTTGTCCATAATGCACATGCAGCAACTCGTGGGCCCGCTCCTTAAGCATACCGTTTTCGTACATATTCATAAGAGTAGGATTTTCTTCAGAACGTTTAATAATCGCAGATTTATCTGCCTTATACATACCGGCGGCACGATCTTCCTTGACATGCAGATAACCAAACGGCTGGCCGGCGCCTCCGATACATCCGTACGGACATGCCATAACCTCGACAAAATCCAGCTTTTCTTCTCCGCGCTGAAGTTTTTCGATGAGTTTTTCCGCATTACCAAGACCGTTGACGATACCGACGCGCAGTTTCTTTCCCGCCATCTCAAGCTCTGCCACCTTCGTACCCTCAAGGCCCCGTATTCCGGAATACTCGATCTCGCGAAGCGCCTCATTATTCTTTTCCGCCACATGGCGAAGCGCCGCCTCCATGACGCCGCCGGTCACGCCGAAAATGACGCCGGCGCCTGAACTGATCGAAAACGGCATATCGGGCGCACTCGGCTCAATCTCATTAAACTGAATACCGAGTTCCTTGATCATCAAAATGAGTTCCTTCGTCGTAATCACATAATCCACGTCCGGAACGCCATTCCGCATAAACTCTTCTCTCGCCGCCTCATATTTTTTCGCCACGCATGGCATTACGGCTACGGATATCGTCTCCATGCCGCTCTGCTCGTCCGCCGGCTTATAATGCTCCTTGAGCACGGCGCCAAACATCTCCATCGGCGATTTGCAGGTCGATACATACGGAAGGATATCCGGATGCTTTGTCTCGACAAAGCGCACCCATGCCGGACAACAAGAGGTAAAAAGCGGCATGGAATTGCCGAGCGGATACTTTTTGTCTCCCTTCTCCAGCTTGTACATCAGTTCCGTCGCTTCCTCCACAACTGTCAGGTCTGCGCCAAAGCTGGTGTCAAACACCGTATCAAAACCAAGCATGCGCAGGGCAGTGAAAATTTTCCCAACTGAATTTTTCCCCGGCGAAAGTCCGAATTCTTCACCGATTGCCACGCGCACTGCCGGAGCGATCTGCGCCACAACGCGCTTATTCGGCGCATACAGCGCCTGCCAGACCTCCCTCAGATCGTTTTTAATTGTAATCGCCGCCGTCGGGCATACCGCCGCACACTGTCCGCAGTTCACGCAGTCCGTTTCCGCTATTTTCTTCCCAAAGGCCGGCGTGACAACCATATCGGCGCCACGGTTGGCAAAATCAATCGCACCGACATGCTGCACCTCATTGCACATCCTCACGCAGTCGCCGCAGAGAATGCATTTGCTCGGATCCCTCACGATCGAGAGGGATGAGTCGTCGATCGTCCTCTCCGGATGCGTATTCGGAAACCTCACGTCCGTAAGGCGGAATCTCGCTGCAAGCATCTGCAGGCGGCAGTTTCCGTTTTTCTCGCAAACTGTACAATCCCGGCAATGGGACGCCAGCAAAAGTTCCAGAATCATCTTCCGATGCTGGTGAAGCTTGGACGTATTTGTATGGATCACCATTTTATCACGGGGCGGCGTGGAACAGGATGCGATGATGCTCCCTCTCTCATCCTCTACTACGCACATGCGGCAAGCGCCATATATGGACATATCCGTATAATAGCAAAAAGTAGGCACATGGATCCCGGCTTTCCGAATGACCTGCAGAATATTTTGTTCATCCGTAAATTCAGTACGGATTCCATCTATAATCATATATTTTTTAGACATTTCTTTCCTCCAATCTTACGCTTCCTTTACTGCACCAAAGCTGCATCCGTCTTTGCAGGCGCCGCATTTGATGCATTTCGCCGTATCGATCACGTGAGCCTCTTTTACATTGCCTGATATTGCGCCGACCGGACACATACGCGCGCACTTTGTACATCCGCGGCACAGCTCCGGATCTATCCGCAGCGTCATAAGAGCCTTGCACTGCCCTGAAGGACACTTCTTGTCCACGACGTGGGCAATATATTCATCACGGAAATATTTGAGCGTGCTGACCACCGGAGAAGCGGCCGTTTTGCCCAAGCCGCACAGCGCCGTTGCGGATACTGTATCGGACAGCCTCTCCAAAAGATCGATATGATCCAGAGTTCCCCTCCCCTCCGTAATGTCAGTCAGAATTTCAAGCATGCGTTTTGTACCTTCACGGCACGGCACGCACTTTCCGCAGGATTCGTTCTGTGTAAAATTCATAAAAAATCTCGCCACTTCTACCATACAGCTCTTATCGTTCATAACCACGAGTCCGCCTGATCCGATCATCGCCCCCACCTTTTTGAGGGAATCAAAATCCAGTTTCATGTCGAGATGATCCTCCGTGGCGTTCATGCAAAGGCATCCGCCGGACGGTCCTCCGATCTGAACCGCCTTGAACTCGCCGCCCTTGACGCCGCCTCCGATATCAAAAATAACTTTGCGGAGCGTCGTTCCCATCGGCACCTCAATCAAACCGGTATTATTGACATTTCCGGTCAGCGCAAACGCTTTCGTTCCGTGGTTGTTGGCCGGGCCAAAGCCCTTGTACCACTCTGCGCCGTTCATAATGATCGGAGGCACATTACAGAAGGTCTCGACATTATTAAGCACGGTCGGTTTGTCAAACAATCCGTGTTCCACCGTACGCGGCGGTTTTACGCGCGGCATGCCTCGGTTTCCCTCGATCGACGTTGTGAGGGCGCTTCCCTCGCCGCAGACGAACGCGCCCGCGCCGCGG
>CANQCY010000003.1 GCA_947591245.1 uncultured Lachnospiraceae bacterium
ATTTAGTCTTGTATTTACTACAAAATACATGAACTTTTCAAGGTACTATAGTGGGGCTTTTGACCCCAACATCATTTGTATATTTGTATTTATAAATAAAAAAATCCTTTACTTTTTCGGAAACGTTGTATATAATAAATATGATGCATCTGTGGCTCAGTGGATAGAGTAGCGGCTTCCGAAGCCGTTGGTCGGGGGTTCGAATCCCTCCAGGTGCATTTTTTTCGTGCTTTGATGTGAAGCCAAGGCGGCGCTTATGAAAAGAGGGCAGACAGATCAGACATCTGTCCGCCCTCTTTTCCTGCGTTTTCTGACGGGAATCATACAAACTTTTTATCGTCCTTTAAATACACATATACCCTGTCAGAAAGTATTTCATTCGGATCTACGAATCGTTGGTTGATATCCTTTACAAGTTCCGTAAGCATGGGATAAAGTTCTCTGTCCTCCGCCGGAATAACGATCAATAGCGATAGGTAAGGCATGATTTCTTTCCGCCTTTTCCCCCGCTCCGCACCGTACGTGAGACTTTCGCCTCATACGGCGCTCCATCAGTTCAATTACCGCATGAACTGACTTGGGGCTGTCCCTCCGCCACTTATTATCATGGTTTCCCAGGTATATTGCCCCTGCTCTCCCCGGCACGAATTATGTTGCCATAAACCGCATCATTGGAAATGCACTTCCTCCGCGTTGCCGGCTTTCCCCGTTCCTATTTTCCTATCTGTACATATACCCTTAGGTGCTTTCTTTGAGCCTGCAGGTCCGCCCTTTTAAACGGCCATATTCATGTACTGGACTTTCATAACGAAATTTTTTACTCATCCACACCTGCCTCTTATTCTCGCGCGCAGTTGGCGGATGCGCACGGGATATATGAATTGTTATGCATTTCTGCATATGTGTGCTTTAGACTCTTTCATTCAAAAGTTCGTCAGCTGACGTTATCGTATTCAGCATTCTCACCATAGGCAATTTATAGACTTCCGGCCTATCACCACTCGACCACCTCTGGTTCGCATTTCCCGTTATTTCGTACAGGATGGCTCTCAGCCGACTTCACCGAGCTTATAACCCTCTGCTTTCGTGCATCTGCAGAACGCTATTCGGAGTATTAAAGGAGTCGTTTCAGGGAGGATTCCTTCATTCCAACTCTCGGAAAATAAGTTGTAGCCGTAATTTCCGGAATTGTACCGGTACGGCTCAGACGCTTTGTTTATTTGGGCGGCTAACGGGTCACACTTTCGTGCACACTGCTTGGAATGACGTACAGGTCGCATTGCAGCTCATCCGCAATGCTTTGTATCATATCCTCGTACAACACAACTGCCGCGCCGTAGACGCCAAAGGCGTTCGTAATGACAATCATGTTTGACTTTCCCGGCTCGTATGAGGCGTATTTCACATCCGGCTTCATATGTTTTTTGATGATGCTATTCATATCCATAATTTCAAGAGGAAGCAGCCGTTCGGTGTTTTGTTTTGCCAATTTAAGCAGCTTCTCTACGGAAATGCCCCATCCTTCCTGAAGGTTTCTGTCGATCTTAAATGTTTTCACGCACTGATCCGTTATCCCGACAACAACATGAAAGGTAACCGCCATGTCAAGAAACGGTATGTAAGGGATCTGTTCCAGAAGGCGCCGGTTTTTTGATCTGGATATCAGCCGGTAAATAATCCGGTTCTGGCACGCCTCAAAATTCACGTCCATTTCGCGCAAATCATCAACTGCCAACAGGCTTTGTTCATACCGATCGATCACCTCCCGCACAATTTTTTCCATACTTTTTTTCTTGTTCAAGTAATCATCCATCAGGTGATTAATGTAAATAGTGGGAGAAACAGATTCGTTTTTTTTCAGAAACAAAATTCCGATCTGTTCCGCCGCATTGATTTTAAGATTTGTGACGACGGATATATCATAATTCTCTCCCATCTTTTCCTGTATTCCCGCACACACAATCTCTGCAAATTGTTGTAACTCCATTGAATCCTCCTTTCATTTTTTTTTGAGATTCTTCACCCTATCTTATGTCCTTTGCGCACCTAACTCTTTTTGGAAAAAATGAGATAAGATTGTTCAGAATAATGTGAATGATATGTTGCGGATCCGCAGTTTCCGCAATCCGGCAAACATTCGTGAATTGAAGAATTTCCCATATGTGTATTTTAACAGATTGCCGGTTAAAATACAACGATCATATTCCGGCGTTTTCGATCGCATTTGGGACATTTCGCCAAACGAACGATACCGCGCAAAAAACACTCCCGCACAGATCGCGGGAGTGTCCGTTTTACACTTTAATTCCGTCATTTGCCAGATGAATTTATACAATTCCCTGTGCCGTCATCGCCTCTGCAACTTTTTCGAAGCCGGCGATATTCGCACCAACGACATAATTTTTCTCAAATCCGTATTTTTTGGATGCTTCGTCACACGCATGGAAGATGTTGACCATAATACCTTTCAGTTTGCTGTCAACTTCCTCGAATGTCCAGCTGAGGCGCTCGCTGTTCTGCGACATCTCAAGAGCGGACGTAGCCACGCCGCCTGCATTGGAAGCTTTTCCCGGAGCGAACAGCACGCCGTTCTGCAGCAGGTACTCTGTCGCTTCAATGGAAGTCGGCATATTAGCGCCTTCTGCTACTGCAATCACGCCGTTTGCCACAAGCGCTTTGGCGTCGTCTATAAGCAGCTCGTTTTGTGTCGCGCACGGAAGCGCTATGTCTGCTTTTACCGTCCACACGCCCTTGCCTTCGTGATACTCTGCGGAAGGACGTTTTTCTGCATACTCGGTCAGTCTTGCGCGATGTACTTCCTTGACTTCTTTCAGAAGCGCCACATCGATACCTTCCGGATCATATACCCAGCCGGTAGAATCAGATACGGTAACAACCTTCGCTCCCAGCTGCTGCGCTTTTTCTGCCGCATAAATGGCAACATTTCCGGATCCGCTGATAACTGCCGTTTTTCCGGAGATATCAATGCCATTGCATTTAAGCATTTCTTCCGTATAATACAAAAGACCGTATCCTGTCGCTTCCGTTCTTGCAAGAGAGCCGCCGAATGTAAGGCCCTTTCCTGTCAGAACGCCCTCATAACAGTTACGGATTCTCTTATACTGTCCATACATATATCCGATTTCTCTGCCGCCGACACCGATATCGCCTGCCGGTACGTCTGTATCTGCGCCAATGTGCCTTTGCAGCTCAGTCATAAAGCTCTGGCAGAACGCCATTACTTCGCGATCTGATTTGCCTTTGGGATCAAAATCAGATCCGCCCTTGCCGCCGCCGATTGGCAGACCAGTCAGAGAGTTTTTGAAAATCTGTTCAAAACCGAGAAATTTAATAATTCCCAGATTTACAGACGGATGGAAACGCAATCCTCCCTTATAAGGTCCGATCGCACTGTTAAACTGAACGCGGAAACCGGTATTTACCTGTACATTGCCCTTGTCGTCTACCCACGGAACACGGAATTTAATCTGCCGCTCCGGATTCGTCAGTCGTTCAAGCAATGCATCCTTGCGGAATTTCTCTTCATTCTTCTCAACAACAGGACGAAGTGACTCCAGCACTTCCTTCGCTGCCTGATGAAATTCTGGCTCTGCCGGATTTTTCTCAACCAGCTGCGCCAATACTTCGTCTACATATGACATGTGTCATACCTCCTTATCTGTTCTAATTTCTATAACAAAAATAATTATATACCAATTTTTTTCCGTGTACAAGAATTTTTTCGCATTATTGTCTTTTTTTACATGCAAGATATGCGTTTGCGTAATGGCGGTCGCCGCTCACGTTGTCCCCGAACCAGTCGGGCGGGGTGAATTTTTCGGCTTCAGCCTCCGACGGAAATTCAACTTCGGCAAGAACCATCCCCTCATAAACGCCGTGAAACAAATCCAATTCAATAATATGGGACTGATAGCCGATTCGGTATCTCGTTTTCTCAATCATGCATCCGTCAATCTTTTTTTTCAAATGCTCATATGCGTCGCGGGTCAGCGGAAATTCTTTTTCGCAGTTGACGCAGACCGGATCCTTATGCTGTGATTCCGTTTTTGATTTATATGTCAAAATATAGTCTTCATCCATTCTCCGTATGCGTATAACGGGAGCGGTGCACAAATATCCCTGTTCTATCCGCGAACTTTCATAAGAATCAAGTTCTTCCGGCAGTCTGCTTACGAGAAATTTTTTTTCAATTTCCATTTTATTTCCCACTTCTTTCACATTATAATGTCTATTTTAAAACGCCGAAATGCTGCAGGGGCGTTATGCGGAACCATGCTCTGCCTTCAATCTGTTCGGCTTTTACAGGCCCTACCTTTTCGCTTCTGCTGTCTTCGCTCCCATCCCGGTTGTCACCCAGAACAAAATACTCGTCCCGCCCGAGGGTGATTTCCTTTGACGCAATGCCCCCGTCGTCCATGTCTCCGTCGCCAAAGGCGTCATAAATCGGCTTGCCGTTTACATAGGTCTTTCCGTTTTGAATTTGGATGCGTTCTCCGGGGAGGCCGACAATCCGTTTGATATAACAGGTATTCTCATTCTGTTGAAATACAATGATATCAAAACGGTCCGGTTCTCCTGCCAGATAACTGATTTTCTCAACGATAAGATTATCTCCGTCCTGCAGAGCCGGCTCCATGGACGAACCGTCTACCATCGTATGGTTCGCTACAAATTTTGTGATCAGAACGCCAAGCAGAAAGGCGATTGCCGTACAGATCAAAAAGCTTGCTGCTGTCTTCAAAATGCTTCTATGTTCGGGTGGTTCCGGCTCTTCCCTTAACAGATCCATGCCGGATGCTGCCGGAATGACAACTACCGGTTCAGCGGCGCCGCTGTCTTGAATCGGCGATTCGTATTCGTCCTCGCCCCATTCTTCCTCCACCGGTACAAATCCCGGATTTCTCTTTAACAGTTCCTCACAGAACCGCACATTCTCCTCTATTTGTTCATCAATCAATTGCGACATGCATCTTCTCCATTTCGGTAAATTATACGGCTGCCGGAAATTCAAGGGAAAGCGTCCCTAAGCGCGTGTGTCTGAAATCATCTAAAATAAGCGCCGACGTTCTTTCAAAATCCACTGTCTCGCCTTTTGCCAGGCATTTACGCACCATCCCGATTCTTTCAAGTATTTCTTCCGGCTTTCCCGTCTCGCCCACATGATATAACTGCTCTATTTTGCCGGGATAGGATTTCCGGATAAAGCCAATCAGTTCCATTGCGACTTCAGTCCGGTTCAAAAGCTCGTCTTTGATAGAACCGATGAAGGCCAGACGGAGTCCGACGGCGGGATCTTCAAATTTAGGCCACAAAATGCCGGGCGTATCCAGCAGTTCCACCTGTTTATTAAGGCGGATCCATTGTTTTCCTTTCGTCACTCCCGGTTTGTTTCCTGTTTTTGCGCACGATTTTCCGGCAAAACTATTAATAAATGTAGATTTTCCTACATTGGGAATGCCTGCGATCATTGCCCGCACCGGACGGTTTAATATGCCCCTTTTGCGGTCGCGTTCGATTTTTTCTTTGCATGCTTTCTGAATAAGCGGGTGTATGGCCTTTAATTCATTCCTTTTTGTAGCGTTGACTGCGACTGCAAAATACCCCTTAGCTTCATAATATTTTTCCCATTGTTTCGTCGCCGCCTGCTCTGCCATATCCGCTTTATTTAATACCAATATTCTTGATTTTCCGGAAGCCAGGCTGTCAATATCAGGGTTTTTGCTGCTGAATGGGATACGGGCGTCCACAAGTTCAATGACAACGTCAATCAGCTTGATATCTTCCTGCATGGCGCGTTTTGCCTTTGTCATATGTCCCGGATACCATTGAAGTTGCATCACCGCCACCTCCTTTTTCTTGTTCCTCTGCTGAAATGTTAATGCTTAAGCCGCAGAAGCTGCGGTCGGTTCCTCTTTTTTATTCGGTCCTGAAACGGCGGAAAACGGTTTCAGTTTAAAAGCCGCCTTGCCGATAATCTGATCCTTCTTTACGTTGCCGAAAGAGGCGTTCCGGCTGTCGTCCGAATCATAACGGGAGTCGCACAGCACAAAGTATTCATCCTCTCCCAGCGTGATTTCCTGTTCGGCGATGCCGGCTGTCGCCATCGGATTATATTCATAGGATTCTTTCAATTCTTTTCCGTTAATCAAAATTTTTCCGTCCGCAATTTGAACCTTTTCTCCCGGAAGCCCGATTACACGGCGGAAAATAATAAGAGATTCGTCATCATCGGCGCTTTCTTCTTTTTTATCATAACATGCGATAACGTCTTCCCTGTCCACGGCAAAAAACAGGTAGGCCTTTGTATTAATAAACACTTCCTGTCCGTTATAAAGAGTCGGTTCCATGACAGATCCGATGGCGCTCGTCCTTCTAAGGCAGAAATGTACCAGCAAATAAGCAAGACTGATAACGGCAATGATTTCCAGAATCCATAGGATGGCTTCTTTTGCCAATTTCCGCCTCTTATTTTTACGTATCTCTTCTTCAAAATTCAAATTCATATTTTTCTCCGTTCGCGCGCTGAACAATATTCACGTTTGCTTTTGCGCATATATGGAACTTGATTTATGTTATAATAGAAACATAGTGTATGCTACGGCGCCAGCTATAACATACACTATATCAATCGTTTTCAAAATTAACGAACCAGCTCTTTTACCTTAGCTGCCTTACCTACGCGGTCACGCAGGTAATTGAGTTTCGCGCGCCGTACCTTGCCGCGTCTTGTGACCTCGATCTTCTCGACGATCGGCGAGTGCAGCGGCCAGGTCTTTTCTACTCCGATTCCGTTTGAGTTTTTGCGGACAGTGAACGTTTCGCGGCTGCTTCCGCCCTGGCGTTTTAGTACAACCCCTTCAAAAACCTGCGTTCTCTCACGGCTTCCCTCAATAACCTTAGCGGATACCCTTACGGTGTCGCCCACATGGAATTCCGGAATTTCGGATTTCATCTGTTCTGCTTCAATTTTTCGTATAATTTCGTTCATCGTGTTGTTCCTCCTACATTTTTTGATGTTCTTAATACATGTTTTCTGCAGTACGCCGTCTTTTTTTCCTTAACTGAACTGCGCTATCGGCCGTTCATAATGCGTACTGCTGCACCAGAGGACCATCTATTTTTTCACAACAGTAAAAATATAGCATAAAAAATTAAATTCGTCAAGATTTTTCTTTCGGCAAAGGCAATTGTTCGATCAGTTCGAGCCCGTATTTGCCGCATAATGATTCCGCCTCCCGGACTGAAGCCGTATTAAGAAGCTCCTCCGGCATGTGCGCGTCGATGCCGAGTACCGCTGAATTTCCCGCCTCCGACGCGAGCTCCAGAAAGCGGGACGACGGATAATTTCGTCCCGTTGCCAGACCGAGGACATTGATTTCAAGCGGTATGTTTTTCTCCTTTAAAAACCGGCACATCGGGAGCATGTATTTTCGATAAGCGGAATCTTTCCCACAAAAATACGGCAGATCCGGATGCGCCAGATACAGATATTTTCCGGTAGAAATCCCCTCCATC
This sequence comes from uncultured Lachnospiraceae bacterium, assembly GCA_947591245.1. GTDB lineage: Bacteria > Bacillota > Clostridia > Lachnospirales > Lachnospiraceae > Eubacterium_F. The sequence continues at coordinate 7,537 of CANQCY010000003.1, forward strand.
ACAAGCTCTGTATAGCGCTGCAGCCAACTTTCTTTTTTAAACGGAGCGCCCATATAAATCTGTTCCCCGACCGGCCCCAGAAAATGCTGCCCGAGGATCATATAATCAAGGGGATACCCTTCTAACAGCTTCTCCTGTCCCGGAATAAGGGAAGGGAGGTATTCTGCCTCAAAACCGATATAAATCTGAATGTCTTTTGCGTATTCGTCCCGAAGTCCCTCCAGGGAAGAAAAATACCCGTCAACCTCTGCGGGAGACATGCGCATGCCGGAGCGAAAATCCGAGGGAAAAACCCACGGGCAGTGATCGGCAAATCCGAGAACATTCAGTCCCGCCTGAATGGCGGCCTCCACATATTCCCGATCCGACCCTAAGGCATGTCTGCAGCGTTCCGTATGCGTATGGTAGTTTGCTTTCATTGTCATTCCCCCCAGCGTCATTTGGATTCGTCTATGCACCCTATTTAGGAAATCTCACTGCCACCGAATTCGCATGCGCAGTCAGCTGTTCTGCCTCGGCAAACCGGATGATATCCTCATGAATTTCTTCCAGCGCCTCCCTCGAATAAGAAATAAGGCTTGATTTTTTGATGAAATCATCCACATTTAGCGGCGAGAAAAATTTAGCGGTGCCATTTGTAGGGAGGACATGGTTCGGTCCCGCCATATAGTCGCCAAGCGGTTCGCTGCTATACTCCCCGAGGAAAATCGCTCCCGCATTTTTGATGCGCGTCATCGTATCAAACGGATTTTTGGTCAATATTTCAAGATGTTCGGATGCGATTTCGTTCGTCACCCGGATCGCATCATCCATGGAATCCGCCACCAGAATATATCCGTAATTGTCCAGTGATTTTCGTATAATGTCCGCCCTGCTTAATGTCTGTAAAAAGCCATCGATTTCCCGCATTGCTTTTTCTGCGAGTTCGTCACTCGTCGTCACCAGAATAGCAGAAGCCAGCTCGTCATGTTCTGCCTGCGAGAGAAGGTCTGCCGCCACGTAGCGCGGGTTTGCGCTCTCGTCTGCAAGTACGAGTATCTCGCTCGGCCCGGCGATCGAATCGATACTCACATACCCGTACACGCTTTTTTTCGCCAGCGCTACAAATATATTGCCGGGTCCGCAGATCTTCGCCACTTTTTTTATTGATTCCGTGCCGAATGCAAGCGCTCCGATCGCCTGCGCGCCGCCTGCCTTATATATTTCCGTCGCGCCGGCGAGGTTGGCGGCTACAAGCGTCGCCGGAGTAACTTTCCCGTCCTTATCCGGCGGCGTTGCCATCACAATCCGTTCAACACCGGCTGTCTTTGCCGGGATGATATTCATGAGAACGCTCGACGGATAGGCGGCCTTTCCGCCCGGGACGTAGACGCCGACACTCTCAAGCGGCGTGATCCGCTGCCCTAAAATAACGCCGTTTTCCCTCGTTTCAATCCAGCTGTTCCGCAGCTGTTTTTCATGAAATTCCCGGATATTTGCCAGAGACTTTTTCATTACTTCAATAAGAGCGCCATCTACAGACTCATACGCTTCCTTAATCTCTTCGTCTGTCACGCGTATGTTTGCGCTCGATATATCCGCTTTGTCGAATTGTTTTGTGAACGCAAAAAGCGCTTCGTCCCCTTTTTCCCTCACCTCATCCAATATATGTTCTACGGTCTTCTGATAAGAGCCGTACTGGTTGGGACTCCGTTTCAGAAGATTGCTTAAAATATTTTCAATGGACGACTGATTCAATTGTAACCGTTTCATCCGTTTCACCTCCATTTTTTACCTATCGCATACGGCATTTTTCAAATCGCGGATAATCTGCGTGATCCGTTCCCTTTGCAGCTTCATGCTTGCCTCGTTTACTACGACGCGCGCTGAGAGCGGGCAGATTTCCTCCAAAACCTCCAGCCCGTTTTCCTTAAGCGTCGAACCGGTTTCTACGATATCCACGATCACTTCCGACAGTCCGACGATTGGCGCCAGTTCTACGGAGCCGTTTAATTTAACTATTTCCACTGTTTGATGTTTTTTATTATAAAAATAATCTTTTGCTATTTTCGGATATTTTGACGCCACGCGAATGATTTCATTGTTTTTCAAAAGCTCTCTTGCCGAAGCCGGCCCCGCCACGCACATCCGGCATTTGCCAAGTCCGAGATCAAGAACCTCCAACAGCCTCCGCCTTTCTTCCAAAATCGTATCGCTTCCCACGACGCCGATATCGGCAGCGCCGTATTCAACATATGTAGGAACATCGGACGTCTTTGAAAGAAAAAATTTAAGACGCAGGTCTTCATTGGCAAATATGAGCTTTCTCGTGTCTTTGTCCTTCATTTCCTCACATGTGATCCCGCTCTGCTCCAAAAGGGAAAGCGTTTGTTTGGCAAGCCTTCCCTTTGCAAGGGCAATTGTTATATATTTCATATCTTCCTCCCATTATAAAATGTTGATCTGGCCATTTTCCACATATATTACGTCAGAATACCCGCGTTCTGCTGCATATGCCAGGTAATCTTCCATTTCTTTTGCGGAATCTTTTCTCATGAGCAGCGCCTGCCGCCCCTCGTCCCGGTAACGGTTTCCGGTGTGAACCGCCGTTTTGCGGTCTGCCGAGCGATATAAAATAAGAACGCCGTCTTTTTCAAGCGAAATGTCCGCCTTTTGGCTCTCGAGCGCATTCATAAGCTGGTCGAGAACGATGGCGAGCCCGACTGCCGGCGCTTTTTTGCCGAATTGTTCGATCAGTTTGTCATACCGCCCTCCGGTGGCAATCGCTTCCCCGGTTCCATACGTGTACGCCTTGAAAATGATTCCGGTATAATATTCATAATGGCTTAACATGCTTAAATCAAACGTTACGTTTTCCTCCAGCCCGTAAATGGCAAGTATTTCATATACCTTTTCCAGACGGTCGAGCGCTTCCAGCGCCAGCGGATGAGATACATGCTCTCTGGCAAAGGCGAGCGTGTCCTTTCCGCCAAACAGATCCGGGAGACGGATTAAAAGCTCTTTCCGTTCGTCGGATATCGATTTGGATTCCATCATCTGTTCTACGCCGAATATATTTTTATTGGCAAGATACGTTTTATACTGTTCCATTTCCTCTTTTGAAAATCCGGTCTCTTCCAGGACGCCGCGGATAAATGCGGCGTGGCCAACGTCTATTTTAAACTCTCTGAGTCCGGATTTGGCAAGACATTCTATAGTAAGGGCGATCATTTCCGCGTCGGCATCCGAGCTGGAATCATTCATCAGCTCCGCGCCGATTTGAAAAATTTCCGAAAGCTTTCCCTGATATCCGCGGCGGTGGATAAACGTGCTTCCGGAGTAAGACAGCCGGATCGGCATATCCTCCCTTGCATAATATTTTGCCACGCATCTCGCGATCGAAGGCGTAATATCCGGACGCAGCACAAGCGTATTGTTGTACTGGTCAAAAAATTTAAACATTTCCTTCGACGCCACCGTGCCGCGTTCCCTTTTGAAGATATCGAAAAATTCAAAAGTCGGCGTCTGAATATACTGAAATCCGTACAATTTCATAATCCTGTGAATATCCTCTTCCACTTTTCTTCTCTTCTCACATTCAACGCCATATATATCTCTCACGCCCTCCGGCGTAAATAACAAATTTTCTTCATAATCCATGAATCTCAAAATCCTTCCGTCGATTAATAATAAATAGCTGTTGGCTGCTGCATTTTCGGTTCATATCCGGCGTCCCACAGCGCCTGGATAATCTGTTTTTTGTGATCATGCCCGAACGCTTCCATCGTGATCGTCAGTTCTACTGCCGCGTTGCGGTTAATGCTGATAAACTGATTGTGCTCAAGGCGGATGACATTGCCCTGCGCCTTCGCCAGTATCTCTGCCACATGCAGGAGCTCGCCCGGACGGTCCGGCATCTCCACGGCGATGGTAAATACCCTTCCGCGCTGAATGAGCCCGTGCTGGACAACGGATGAGATCGTGATCACATCCATATTGCCGCCGCTTAAGATCGCCACGACCTTTTTGCCCTGAATATCCATTTGTTTTAATGCCGATACGGTCAGAAGCCCTGAATTTTCCACCACCATCTTGTGATTTTCCATCATGTCAAGGAAATTGACGATCAGTTCGTGGTCATCCACCGTTATAATGTCATCTATATTTTTCTGAATATAGGGGAAAATCTTAGATCCCGGCATCTTGACGGCAGTACCGTCTGCAATCGTATTGACCGATGGCAGCGAAATGACTTTTCCCTGTTTCAGCGATTGCTGCATGCAGTTTGCCCCCGCCGGTTCCACGCCGATCACCTTGATATTCGGATTTAAAAGTTTTGCCAGCGTCGATACGCCGCAGGCAAGCCCCCCGCCGCCGATCGGTACAAGGATAATATCCACGGTCGGAAGCTCCTTAAATATTTCCATCGCGATCGAACCCTGACCGGTCGCCACTACTTCATCGTCAAACGGGTGGACAAACGTATATCCCTTTTCTTCGGCAAGTTCAAGCGCATAATTGCAGGCGTCGTCATACACATCTCCGTGGAGGATCACCTCTGCCCCGTAGTTTTTTGTCCGGTTCACTTTGATCAGGGGAGTGGTCGTCGGCATAACGATAACCGCCTTGACATGAAACAGCTTTGCCGCATACGCCACTCCCTGCGCATGATTTCCGGCGGAAGCCGTAATCAGTCCCTTTGCCCTCTGATCCTCTGAAAGAGTACTGATCTTATAATAGGCGCCGCGTACCTTGTAAGCGCCGGTATACTGCATGTTTTCCGGCTTCAGGTACACCTTTGCCCCGGTCTGCGCGCTGTAATACTCACTGTAGATAAGATTCGTGGGAAGAATAACCTCCTTAACCCGTTCGCTTGCCTCTTCAAATTGATCTAAAGTCATCATAGTTCTGTCATCTGCCTTTCTTTGTTCCTTGATGTTATATATGCGTATTTTCTTCACACGTCAAATAATGCATTTACGAAATTGTCGGCGTCAAATTTCTGTAAATCATCAATTTTCTCCCCGATGCCGATGTATTTTACCGGAATCTCAAGCTCCGACTGAATCGCAATCGCGATGCCGCCCTTCGCCGTGCCGTCCAGCTTTGTCAAAATAATACCCGTGATATCTGCGACTTCGCTGAATTGTTTCGCCTGTACCAGCGCATTCTGCCCGGTTGTGCCGTCCACGACGATAAACGTCTCCAGATGGGCGTCTCCGTATTCGTTTTCAATAATGCGATAAATTTTATGGAGTTCATTCATGAGATTTTTCTTATTGTGCAGCCGGCCCGCCGTATCGCACAAAAGAACATCCGTATTTCTCGCTTTCGCCGCTGCAACCGCATCATAAACAATTGCTGCCGGGTCGGCGCCCTCCTGTCCCGCGATAATATCCACTCCGGCGCGCACGGACCACTCCTTCAACTGGTCGATCGCCCCGGCGCGAAACGTATCGGCTGCAGCGAGAAGAACTTTTTTTCCGTTGTTTTTTAACTGTCCCGCCAATTTTCCTACGCTTGTCGTCTTTCCGACGCCGTTGACGCCGATAAACAAAATGACCGATTTCTTATTTTCAAAGTCATAGGCATCTTCCTGTACCTTCATCTGTTCCTTAATCGTATCCATCAAAATGGTGCGGCATGCAGCCGCTTCTTTGATTTTGTCCTCTTTTACCTGGTGTGCCAGATTTTCGATAATCCGCATGGACGTATCCACGCCGATATCTGCCATAACAAGCTGTTCTTCCAGATCCTCATAAAATTCATCATCAATTTCGGAAAAGCCTGAAAAAATTGAATTGATTCCGGATGAGAAACTGTTTCTCGTCTTGCTCAGGCCATCTTTCAGCCTGCTGAAAAAACCTTTTTTTTCACTCATGATACCCTCCGTTTCGAAGCGCTGTCTGAGGCGGCGGCGCCTCATGCATATGCGCGATTATATCATTTTAATTTCGATTCAGGAGCTCTTTGCCCGCTCGTCATTTTTTAACTGCTCCTCGATCAATTTCACCGATACAAACGTAGAAACTCCTTTTTCCTGCATTGTGATTCCGTACAGGGCGTCTGCCGCTGACATCGTGCCCTGTCTGTGCGTAATGACGATAAACTGCGTGTTTTTCGTGAGCTTATGCAGATATTTTGCATACCGTTTGACATTGGAATCGTCCAGCGCCGCCTCAATCTCATCCAGCAGGCAGAACGGCGACGGTTTCAGGTTCTGTATCGCAAACAGGAGCGCGATCGCCGTCAGCGCCTTTTCCCCGCCGGACAGCTGCATCATATTCTGCAGTTTCTTTCCGGGCGGCTGCGCAATAATCCGTATGCCGGCAGTGAGGACGTCGTCATCTTCGACAAGCTCGAGCGTCCCCTTTCCGCCGCCGAATAATTCGCGGAACACTTTATCAAATTGGGATTTGATATCTGCAAATTTTTCTGTAAACTGCTTTCTCATTTCCTCGTCGAGTTCAGCAATAATGTTCTTTAACGCCTCTTCTGATTGGATCAGATCGTCGTGCTGGGTTTTCAAAAGATCATACCGTTCGCGCACATTTTTATAATCCTCGATCGCATTGACGTTGACGTCTCCCAGTGCGCGTATGCTGTCTTTTGTCTCCGATACAAGGCTTTTAATCCTCGTATATGAGATCGTTTGCTCATCGGCGGAGGCTTTTGCATTGTGGTATGTAATCTCATATTCGGACCACATATAATTGACCCGGCTCTCCAGCTGTTCTTTGAGCTTGTCCCGGCGCGAAGCCAGGCGGAAACACTCTTTATCCAGTATTCCAATACGTTCCATCAATGCATTGCGCCGGTCAAAGAAATCCTTTTGCGACGCCATCAGTTCTTCTTTCTTTTTCTCTGACTCAACAATCTCTTGCTCCAATGTCGAAATCTCTTCCTTGCATGCGGCGATCTCCTGTTCGTATTTTCGGATCGACTGCTTCATCTGTTCTGCCTGAACGTCGGAATTATTTTGTTCCTCAAACAACGCCTCATATTCTTTCTTCCGCTCTGCCAGAAGTTCTTCCGCTTTCGCCAGATTGCCCTCAATAAAGTCCTTCTGCTGGGCGTCGGTCGAAATCGCCATTTTCAGCTCGTTCAGGCGTTCCTGGCAAGCGGTCAGTTCATTGGTTGCTTTCTCGATCTGATCAGACACCTGTTCCATCCTGTTCTTTGCCGACTCATTTTCCTGCTGATTTGCATCCAGTTCTCCGCGGATGCGTACCAGCGTATCCTCCAGCGCGCTTTTCTGTTCTTCCAGCTCTCGTCCGCTCTGTATAATCGAATTAAATTCAGCCTCTGTCTGTTCTTTTATGGAAATTGCCTGTTCGTACTTGACGTTTGCCGTATTTTCCCTGAGCTCCAGATCGCGCAGAATGGCGTCTTTTTCTCCGGCTTTTTCCCGAGCCGCCTGAACGTCGTTTCCGAGTTTTTCTATTTTTTGTTCCAGCTTTTGGATAGAATCTTTGATTTTTCCTATTTCAGCCTGCAGTTTTTCCATCTCGTGCCTGCGCCCCAGAAGATTATTGCTGTTCTTATAAGCGCCGCCCGACATTGATCCGCCGGGACGGAGCAGTTCTCCCTCAAGCGTGACAATCCGGAGCGTGTGATGGTATTTTCTGCCGAGCGCGATGGCGTGGTCGATCTGGTCGACAAGTACAAACCGGCCTAAAAGGGATTCAATCAAACCATCGTATCGTTTCTCGTTTTTCACGAGGGAAGCGACGCTTCCGATCACGCCTTTTTCGCGGAGTACCTCTTCGCGGACTTGTCCCGGTTTGGCGTTTACAGTCGTCAGCGGCAGGAACGTAGCGCGCCCGTACCGATTTTTCTTTAAAAACGCAATCATCTCTTTTGCCGTATTTTCATCTTCCGTGACAATATTCTGTATATTGCCGCCGAGCGCGGTCTCAACCGCCGTTTCGTATTTTTTATCAACCGTAACGATATCCGCTACTACGCCGATGATTCCCGGTTTCTTTGCTTTCTGTTCCATTACCCGGCGGATGCTCTGCCCATATCCGTCATAGCGCTCAGTGATGTTTTTCAGGGTAGTGAGCCGCGAGTTGTTCATATGGTAATTTTTCTGCTGTTCCTGAAGATTTTCCCGAAGCTGTTCGATCTGGGCGCGGCATTCCTGCGCCTTGCGCAAAAACTTCTCTTTCTTTTCCTGTTCCTCATCAATGGTTTTCCTGATCTGGTTTAAGGAATCCTCCTCGCGCTTCATGGATTCTACAGCCGTTGACACCTGGCTTTTATTTGCCAGTATTTGACGGTTGAGCTCTGCCCGCATCAGTGAATTTTGCTCCAGCATGGACTCCGTTTTCTGTTTTTCAAGGGTGATTTCATTGCTCCTGTCCGCTGTGGAAACAATCGTATCATTATGTCCGGAAATCTCGCTATTCATGGATGAGATATCGTTAGAGAGCCGGGCGGCGGCCTCCTGAAGCTCGTTTTCTTCCCGCTGTCTGGAGGCAAGGCTCTCAACAATCCGATTCAGGCTTTCTTCATAGCCGTTCTTTTCATGCTCCGCCTTGTCCATGTCAGACTGTATGCTTGCCATTCTCTCAGAATAAAATTCTTTTCCATCTGAAATAGAGGAAATCTTTTCCTTAGCAACCCGGATTTCCCCCTCGATTTTCGTACAGGTCAGGCGGCCTTCATTGCAGGCGGCCTTCTTCAGATCCAAAAGCTCGTCAAAGGAGTGAATTTGTTTTTCGACATTTTCAAATTCCGCTTTTGTGCTCTCCTGCCTATTTTTTTCCTCTTCCAGTTCTTTTTCCGTATCCTCTATCGTTTTAACCGCTTCTTCCAGTTCGTCGTTAAAACTGTCATAATCCTGAATGAACAGGCTGATTTCATATTTTTTTAAGTTTTCCTTTAGCCGCAAGTATTCGCGCGCCTTTTCCGCCTGTGCCTCCAGCGGTCCAACCTGTTTTTCAAGCTCTGTAAGTATATCGCTGACCCGCAGCAGATTCTGTCTCTCCGCATCCAGATTTTTTTCTGCCGTTGCCTTTCTTTTTTTGAATTTAACGATTCCGGCCGCCTCATCAAAAAGCTCGCGCCGCTCCTCCGGCTTGCCGCTCAGGATTTTATCAATCTGCCCCTGCCCGATGATCGAATAGCCTTCTTTTCCGATACCCGTATCAAAAAATAATTCCTGAACGTCTTTCAGGCGGCAGGATGCTCCGTTTAACAAATATTCACTTTCTCCGGAACGGTAAACCCTCCTCGCCACCTGTACTTCTTCATACGGCACATTCAAGGTATGGTCTTCGTTCGTGATCGTCAGGGCCACGTAGGCATAGCTCTGAGGTTTTCTGAGTTCCGTTCCTGCAAATATGACGTCCTGCATATTGGTTCCCCGCAGCTGTTTCGCGCTCTGTTCTCCGAGCACCCACCGCACGGCATCCGCGACATTGCTTTTTCCGCTGCCATTTGGCCCGACAATTCCGGTAATACCGTTATGAAATTCAAATACCAGCTTATTTGCAAATGATTTGAAACCATGTACTTCTATACTTTTCAGATACATTCCTAAACACCAATCACTTTCTGAGTTTTAAAATTGCTTCATAGGCAGCTTTTTGTTCAGCGGCTTTTTTTGACTTTCCCTCGCCGATGCCAAGCGTTTTTTTGTCCAGATTGCAGGAAACGACAAATGTTTTGGCATGATCCGGTCCGCTTTCGGAAATAAGCTCGTATGACAGCGTATTTACTCCCTGGCCCTGTATGATTTCCTGCAGCACCGTTTTGCTGTCGTAAAACAGTTGTTTTTCTTCGATGTCCGCAAGGACAAAACGCCGGATAAACGTTTCCGCACACGCCAAGCCGCCATCCAGGTAGAGCGCCCCGATCACTGCCTCGAGCGCGTCAGACAAAATGGAGTCTCTGTCGTTTCCGCCGGTAGACCGCTCTCCCTTGCCAAGGCTGATGTACTCCCCCAATTCCAGTTGCCTTGCCACCTGTGCAAGGCTTTGTTCGCAGACCAGGCTGGCGCGGAGCTTCGTCATCGCTCCCTCTGTGTCTTTCCGGTACTCACGGAAAATAAAATCGCTGCTTACCAGTTCCAGAACAGCGTCGCCTAAAAACTCCAGACGCTCATTATTCCGGTCATATGCCCAGTGTTTTTCATTGGCATATGAGCTATGCGTCAGGGCGCATTTAATCAGTTCCTTTTTTTGGAATACATATCCGATTTTTTCCTGAAATTCCTCTATATCATTCATATCAGTCACAAATACTCTCTTTTATTTTTTCATTGATTTTCTGGTTTTTAAATGAAATACACTGTTTTAGGGCGATTTCAATTTCATTTGCTGTCGAATTGCCATGCGCCTTTACGACAAGCCCCTTTAATCCGAGTAACGGCGCGCCCCCCTGGCTGCTCGTGTCAAACTGTTGTTTTAATCCCTTGAGAGCCGGCTTAACAAGCAGCGTTCCGATTTTTGTCCTCAAACTGGACATCAGCCCCTGTTTCAGGCTGTCAAACAGAGTGAGCGCGAGTCCCTCGAAAAACTTGAGAACGACATTTCCGACAAATGCCTCGCACACAATGATGTCCGCTTTTCCTTTTACGATATCCCTCGCTTCGATGCTTCCAATATAATGGATCGTCTTGCATTTCTCCAAAAGCGGTTTCGTATCTTTGACAAGCTGGTTTCCCTTCTCTTCCTCCGTTCCGATATTGAGAATGCCAACCGTCGGGTTCTTCTTTCCCATCACATTTTCATAATAAATGGACCCCATCTGGGCAAACTGGACGAGATGTTCCGGCTTTGCGTCCACGTTGGCGCCACAGTCAAGCAAAAGGGAAAAACCTTCCGTCGTAGGAACAAACGGAGCGAGCGGCGGACGCTTAATGCCCTTTAGGCGGCCGACTACAAGCTGCCCTCCGACAAGAACGGCGCCGGTATTCCCCGCAGATACGACCGCATCCGCTCTTCCATCGCGTACCAATTTCATTGCCACGACAAGGGAGGAATCCTTTTTGCTTTTGACGGCTGATGTCGGAACATCACCCATTTCGATGATTTCCGAGGCATTCTCGATTTTGATGGCGTCGCCGCCATATCGGCATTTGGAATACAATTCTTCCTTCAGCTGTTCTTCCTTTCCGACTAAAATCACATTGATTTCATCGGTTGACTCCACCGCCTGTACCGCTCCCTTCACAATCTCAGCGGGAGCATGATCGCCGCCCATCGCATCCAGAGCAACTACAACTTTTTCCAACATGATATTCTTCCTTTCCACATCTCGTTGAAAGCCACCCGGATCGAGTGGCTTTCGTTTAAAGCTTTTTATAAAAAAATGATTTTATAGACTCAAACCCATACTGCTCGGGATTTATAATCTGTTCTGTGCTGCCTACAAATAAAATTCCGTTCTTCTTTAACGAATCTGAAAAACGAGCATATATCCCATCTTTTGCCTGTTCGGTAAAATAAATGCAGACGTTTCTGCACACAATCAAATTCAGCTCCCTCGGATAAGCGTCTTTTAACAGATTCTGCTCTTTAAACGAAATACAGCATCGCAGAGAATCTGACACGCGGTAGGTGCCGTCGTCCTGTTTTGCAAAAAATTTTTCACGGTATTTTGCGGGAAGCCCTTTCAGGCTCTTTTCGCTGTAAAGTCCGTTTTTTGCCTTTGCAAGAACTTCTTTGTCCAGATCGGTGGCGATAATCTCAATCTGTCCGAGAGGGACAAAGTCGCTGAACACCATCGCAAGCGTGTATGGTTCGTCCCCTGTAGAACAAGCCGCGCTCCATATACGCAAGCGCTTTCCGAAATGATCGATCAGCTGCGGAATCACATCTTTTTCCAACGTCTGCCACTGCATCGGATTCCGGTAAAATTCGGATACGTTAATCGTCAGGTATGTAATAAATGTTTTTAATACATCCTGCTCCTTTCGGATTTTGTCAAAGAAATCGACATACCCCTTGCAGTTGCATCTTGAAATAAAATTATTGATTCGCCGCTTCATCTGCGCCTCTTTGTAAGAATTCAGATCAATTCCGGAAAGGCTGTGAAATTCTTTTTTAAAATCTTCATAATTATTCTGCATCATAAATTATGTCCCATATTTTACTCCAGATCGCCTGTCGCATCCTCTGCTTCGGCAACCGCATCCGCCGCATCATCGGAAGCTGTCTCCTCACTGTCGGCTTTTGCTTCTGCCTCCGCGTCGGCCGCCTCTCTTTTCTTGTTTTCAAGCTCAAGCGCTTTGATGCTCAGGCTTATTTTTTTTGCCTCTTCATTAAAATCAACGATCTTCGCCGTGATTTCCTGTCCAACCGTAAATACGTCCGATGGTTTTTCTACATGCTCGATCGCGATCTGGGAAACGTGAAGCAGGGCGTCAATTCCCTCTTCAAGCTCTACAAATGCGCCGAAATCTGTCATGCGCGCCACTTTTCCCGTGACAACGGTATCTTTCTGATACTTCTCAGCAGCATTTTTCCATGGATTATTGGATTCCAATTTCATCGTAAGGGCAATCCTCGAACCGGAAATGTCTTTGATCATAGCGGATACATGATCGCCAACCTTAAACAGCTTCTTCGGATCATCCACACGTCCCCAGCTCATCTCAGAGATATGTAAAAGCCCGTCAGCTCCGCCAAGATCAATAAATGCACCGAAATCCGTGAGATTTTTCACTGTACCTTCTACCATCATGCCAGGCTCGATTCTGGCAAACAACGCTTCCTGCTGTTCCTTTTTCTTAGCCACAATAAGCTGCTTGCGGTCGCCGATGATCCTTCTCTTGCGCGGATTCACTTCCGAAAGCACAAATTCGATCTCCTGGCCCGTGTACTTGGACAAGTCTTTTTCATATACATCAGAAACAAGGCTCGCCGGGATAAATACTTTTCCTTCGCCGTAGTCCACGCTCAGTCCGCCTTTCAATGCCGCGGAAACAGTGCCGGTAAGCACTTCATGATTTTCAAGCGCTTCTTCAAAAATTTTGTTCATCTTATCCTGCTGCAGCCTCTTGTAGGTCAGAAGCACCTGCCCCTCGCCGTCGTTTACTTTCAGCACCTTGACAGTGAGCTTATCGTCGACTTTAACGACTTTTGTTAAATCGATATCCGGATTGCTGCTATATTCATCTTTCGTTAAAATACCATCTGCTTTATATCCAATATTTAAGATAATTTCACTATCCTTAACGCCGATAACTGTCCCTTCTACAACCTGATTACTATAGATTGTTACTAATGATTCCTCTAATAATTCTCCAAAACTTCTTTCTTCTGACATGCCGTTAGAACCTCCTGAATAATGTTTTTTGGGGTAGACGCCCCTGCAGTAATACCTAGGCTTGTAGATGACCGGATACACTCCATATCCAAATCCGCCAGTGTTTGTATAAAATAAGTGTTTTCACACTGATTTTTACTTATCTCGTATAACTTTCTGGAATTTGAACTGTTTTTTCCGCCGATTACAATCATGGCGTCGGAATCCGCAGCCAGCCTGCCAGCCTCCAGCTGTCTTTCCGCTGTGGCATTGCATATAGTATTCTCAGCAATTATATCATAACCTTTTTTAGAAAGAATTTCAACTAGTTCTTTAAATTTTTTGTAATTAAATGTCGTCTGTGCCACAACGCATACCTTTTTTTCCAAATTTGCAGGCTTAAAGAGCCGTATTTCCTCCTCATTCTCCGCCACTGTCCCCCGGGACATGCATCGGCTGACGATGCCCTGCACTTCCGGATGCTCCCTGCTCCCGACAATGATTATATCGTACCCTTTCGCGGCATATTTTTGTACCGTATCATGTATTTTCTTTACAAACGGGCAGGTAGAATCCACAATATGGCAATTTTTATTTTGAAGCAGTTCATACGCATCCGCCGGTATGCCGTGAGAACGGATCACGACGGTTGTTCCCCGCAGGTCGCACGATTCGCCGCGCAGATCATCCTCGGTTATGACGGAAACCCCTTTTTTTTCCAGATCAGCCACCACTTCCTCGTTATGTATAATCGGTCCGAGCGTAACGACCTTTTTTCCCTTTTCAATTTCTTTGTATACCATCTCTACGGCTCTGCTGACGCCAAAACAAAAGCCCGCCGTTTTTGCCAGTGTCACTTTCCCCATTCCGAATACCCTTTTCCCTTTTTCTTTCTTATGCGTTATTTTCTCTGCGGCGGAAATTTTCCTCACAGAGGGAAATAATGCGTTCCACCACCTCGTCGATCGTCATATCGGACGAATCAACCAAAATGGCGTCTTCTGCCTGGCGCAAGGGGGAATTTTCCCGGTTCATATCCTGCTCATCCCGCTTGATAATATCCTCCTCAATTTTCTGCAAATCGCAGGAAACGCCTTTTTCCTGAAGCTCCTTATAACGTCTGGCAGCGCGCACCGCCGCACTTGCTGTAAGGTATATCTTTACATCCGCTTGAGGCAGCACTACCGTTCCGATGTCCCTGCCGTCCATAATAACATCGGAGCCAGCCGCCATCTGCCGCTGCAGCGCAACAAGTTTTTCCCTGACTTTCCGGTATGCGGCTATCTTTGAAGCATGGTTCCCAACCTCTTCATTGCGGATTTCCCCAGAAACATTATCCCCGTTTAAGAAGATCTGCTGTTCGCCGTCTTCATATGTGATGCGGATGTCTATGTTATCGCAGCGGCTTTCAACGAGAGCCCTGTCATTTGCGTCAATGCCCTGTTTTATAAAATACAGAGCCATTGTCCGGTACATCGCTCCGGTGTCAATATAAATAAATGAAAGCCTTTTTGCCGCCAATTTGGCGATTGAGCTCTTTCCGGCCCCTGCCGGCCCGTCAATTGCAATGTTCATATTCTTCCTCCATACGCGCATGCTTTTTTTTCGCCATGCCCATTTAATGAGATTTTTTGTTTTCGCAGGCGCTGATCCCCGCCAGATATCCTGTAGACCAAGCTGCCTGAAGATTAAAACCGCCGGTAAGCGCGTCAATATCAATTACTTCTCCGGCAAAATACAGGTTCTTCACAAGACGGCTCTCCATTGTAGATGGATTTATGTCACGCACGCTGACGCCGCCTCTCGTAATGATCGCCTCGTTCCAGCCCCGCAGGGAACGCACGGGAAAGGTCATTTCCTTCAGGATATGCACAAGACCGCCGCGCTCTTTTCTTGTCACCCTGTTTGCCGGTTTGCCGCCGTCCAGCTCCGCGAGGTCAAGCACGACCGGAATCATGCTTTTCGGAAGAAGTCCGCCGAGACAATTTTTAAGACTGCTATTCGGATTTCCGTCAAAATCCCGCACGATTCGCCTGTCGAGCTTTTCCGCCGAAAGCGCCGGCTTGCAATCCAATACGGCGTATACTTCCTGTTTTTTTTCAAGCGCCTCTCCGATAAAACTGGATGCTGACAGTACGACCGGACCCGTAATGCCGAAATGGGTAAACATCATCTCTCCAAATTCCCGGTACAATTCTTTCTTTTTTCCATTTTGCGGCGTATAAAAATGCATCTCGATATTTTTCATCGAAAGCCCCTGCATCCGTTTCGGTATATTTCCCTGAATATTCATCGGTACAAGTCCCGGCAGACACGGCGTTATCCTGTGTCCGGTCCTTCTTGCCATGGCGTATCCGGCTCCGTCTGAACCGGTACTTGCATAAGAAAGTCCGCCTGTCGCCACAATGACGCATTCCGCCTTGAGTTTCTCGCCTTTTTCGAGTACGACGCCGCCCGCCGAATTGCCATTTTGTATAATTCCCGCCACGTTTTCACAAAACCGGAACTCCACATGGTTTGCAAGGCATTCCCGCCAGAGGGCCCGTATGACGTCGGATGATTTGTCCGACGCCGGAAACACTCGTCCGCCGCGCTCGATTTTTGTTTTCATGCCCAGTTCCTCAAAGAAGCTGATACAGTCAAAATTCGTCATGGCATAAAAACTGCTGTATAAAAATTTTTTGTTTGCCACGAAATGATTGAAAAGTTCTTCCGTATCGCAGGCATTTGTCAGGTTACAGCGCCCTTTTCCCGTGATATAAAGCTTTTTCCCAGGTTTTTCATTTTTCTCTGCCACACATACGCTGGCGCCGAGCCTGCCCGCCGCGGCGGCCGCCATCAGCCCCGCTGCGCCGGCTCCTATAATAATTATATCATACATCCTGTTATCCATGATCCATTATATGTTATCTTGAACTGTATACCTCATCCATTTCAAAAGTAAAGTTGGACGAATGGTAAGCGCCCTTCTCAGAACGAAACACCACTTTATTTACATATGAGATATTATCCAGCAAGCTATTTGATATACAGTCAAGAATAAGCGTTTCAAATTTCTTTGAACACTTTTTTATCGGTACATACTCTTCGCTAAAACTTACATAAATGCGCTTTTTGACGGTTTCTATCTCGGTGACGACTACTTTTTCGTCTATATTGTCAAGAACCTCGTTCACAATCAATTCCGGCGTCACGCGTTCGGAAGCAATCGGAACTTTCAGCGGCACAAGCTGCCCCTCGATATCATCGATCGTATAGATCAGCATCGTATCGATGGAAGAAACGCCGGAACCCGATGCGCTTTGAAACACCTTATGGTTTGCTGCCGATTCAATCTCGTCCTGTGTCAGCTCCGTATCGTCTTTCCCCTGAAAAAAGCTGCATCCTGAAAGACCGAAAACCAATATGGCAAAACACAGAAAATATATAATTTTTTTCACAAAAATCACCCTTTCAGGCTTTTTTCGCAGAGATTTGCAGGCTTATTTTTTTCAGGCATTTCCTGGCAAGAAGCAGGGCGCATTCCACAGATGCATTTCGTACCGCCGCCCGGCCTCCTTTAAAAATATGTTTTTCCACAACCGTCTCGCCGAAGCAATAGCATCCGATATAAACAAGCCCTACGGGTTTTTCCGCCGTACCGCCATCTGGTCCCGCGATGCCAGTAACGCTGAGCGCCACATCGGCATCGGCCGCTTTCGCCGCCCCTGCCGCCATCTGCGAAGCCGTTTCCGCGCTTACGGCGCCCTGCGTCTCAAGCGTTTCCTTTCGCACGCCCAGGATACGGCGTTTCGCATCATTGGAATAGGTGACAAAACTCTGGTTCAGCACCCTTGAAGCTCCGCTTACATTCACGATGCTCCCGGATAAAAGACCGCCTGTACAAGACTCTGCAGTTGCAATCGTAGCATTTCTTTTTGTCAATTCTTTGACAATCCATTGCTCCGGGCTTTCATTCCTTCCGCCGTTTTCCGCCCGCACCGCTTCTTTCCCCGCGGCGTCCGACATGACGTCGCGGTTTTTATAAATATAATCGATCAGCGACACGACCGTTAAAACAAGCGCCGAATATATGAGTATGCGGTCGACAAAGAAAAAGAGCGGATGCTGAAAATTGAAAATAAGCACAATCGACATGATCATTTGTATTGCCGTTTTTACTTTTGCCCAGTAACTCGCCGCAATGACAACGCCTTTTTCTGCCGCTACAAGCCGGAATCCGCTTATAATAAATTCCCTTGCTATAATCACAACGACGACCCATACCGGCATCGGACAGTTTTCATCCGCCACGAAACAGATCATTGCCGAGCAGACAAGGAGCTTATCCGCAAGCGGGTCCATAAACTTTCCGAATGTTGTAATCTGGTTATATTTTCTTGCCAGATAGCCGTCAAAGAAATCCGTCACGCAGGCGGCAATGAATACTGCTGCCGCCAGATAGTCGGAATAAGGAGAATTCCAGAGCATAAACAGAATAAATGCCGGAATCATGGCTACCCGAAGAATGGTAAGTCGATTTGGCACATTCATCTTCTATTCCTCCTTGTTTTGCGAAGCAAAATCCGAGCTCCCCGGAGCGAGGAGAGGAATTTCCTCCTTGTTTTGCGAAGCAAAATCCGAGCTCCCCGGAGCGAGGAGAGGAATTTCCTCCTTGTTTTGCGAAGCAAAATCCGAGCTCCCCGGAGCGAGGAGAGGAATTTCCTCCTTGCATAGTTCTGCCGCTAAATCATATCCTTTTGCATCCGTTACGATGAGGGATACGATTGTCCCCGACATAATTTCGTATTCGGCATGAAAAAAAACACATCCGTCAATGTCCGGAGCGTCCCGGTACGTTCTTGCGACATACGCGCCTTCTTCCGGAATATAGCCGTCAACGATTGCTGACAGACGGCTTCCCGCCATGGTTTCGTTTTTATCGAATATCACCTGCTGTTCGGCTTCCATTATTTCCTCCGCCCAGCCGATTTTGATATCGTCTTCCAGCTGATTTTCAAAATCCGCCGCCCTCGTCCCCTCTTCCGGCGAATACGGAAATACGCCGAGGCGGTCAAATTTCATTTCTTTCACAAACTCAATGCATTCCTCATGCTGCTGTTTGGTCTCGCCGGGAAAACCGCTGATTAATGTAGTGCGGAGAGCAATATCCGGAATCTTTTCCCTGAGCATGCGGATCTTTTCCCTGAGTTCTTTTTTATTTGTAAGTCTTCCCATTTTTTTCAAAATATCATCATTGCAGTGCTGAATCGGCAAATCGATATAATGGCATACCTTTTTATTATCGCGGATTGCGTCGGCGATTTCTTCTGTGATCTCTTCCGGATAACAGTAGAGAAGGCGTATCCATTCAACAGCCTCTATCTCAGACAGGCGGTTTAACAGCTCAGGCAGTTTTTTCTCTCCGTACAGGTCTACTCCGTACAATGTCGTCTCCTGCGCAACCAGTATGAGCTCTTTTGCGCCGCGTGCCGTGAGTTTCACTGCTTCTTCGACCAGTTCGCCAAGCGGTACGCTCCGATACGTTCCGCGCATAGACGGTATCGCACAGTAAGAGCAGTTTTTATTGCAGCCCTCGCTGATTTTTAAATATCCGACGTGGCTCATGCCAGATGCAATCCGGTCTGTCAGGCCGCCCGGCAGATAATCCTTCTCTTTTATGCAATCGGGGCGTTTTCCTGCAAGCGCCTCTTCCAGCGCCTCCACCACGCTGTCATATGCCGTAGTTCCGATTATTCCGTCGATTTCCGGTATCTCTGTCCGGATTTCTTTTTGATAGCGCTCGGCCAGGCATCCGGCAGCAATAAGCGCCCGACAGCGGCCGTTTTTTTTGTACCCGGCAAGCTCCAGCAGCGTCTCTATACTTTCTTCTTTGGCGTCGCGGATGAAAGCGCACGTATTAACGATTATGATATCCGCCTGTTCGGGTTGGCCTGTCAGTCCATATCCCGCCCTGTTCAGGAGAGCAAGCATTTTTTCGCTGTCTACCAGATTTTTGTCACATCCGAGGGAAACAAAGTATATCTGCATGGTTACTGTAATCCTTTCGCCTCTATACAGTTGTTCATCAGCATGGCGATCGTCATCGGGCCCACGCCGCCCGGAACCGGAGTAATCTTTGATGCGAGCGGCTCCACATCGGCAAAGTCCACATCGCCGCATAGTTTTCCGTTTTCATCCCGGTGGATGCCGACGTCGATCACAACCGCGCCCTCTTTTACATAATCTTTCGTGATAAACCGGGGTTTTCCGATCGCTACAATCAATATATCGGCGCGTTTCGCAATCTCTCTTAAATTTTTTGTACGGGAATGGCACACCGTCACGGTCGCATTTTCACGAAGCATCAAGAGCGCCATCGGCTTCCCTACGATATTGCTCCGCCCGATGATCACGCATTCCTTTCCCTCTATCTCTACCCCGGAACGTTTCAAAAGCTGGATGATCCCCGCCGGCGTGCATGAGGCAAAACCGGGCTGGCCAATGCTGAGCGCCCCCACGCTCTGCGGGTGAAAACCGTCCACGTCCTTTTTAGGAGAGATTGTGCGGATCACCTTGTCCTCATCCATATGCGGCGGCAGCGGAAGCTGCACAAGTATGCCGTCTACATCCTCCCGCTTGTTCAGATCGCGCACGAGATCAAGCAGTTCTTCCTCCGGCGTTTCCTCCGGCAGTTCGAATGAAAGGGATCGGATGCCGATATATTCACATGCCTTTTTCTTATTTCCGACATACACGGTGGACGCAGGATCGTTTCCGACCTGAATCACTGCCAGCGCCGCATCTATGTTTTCATTTTTCACGCGATCCTTTAATTCATCTTTTACCTTTTGCGATATGGCTTTGCCATCAATTATTTTACCCATATAAATCACCATGCCTTTCCGTTTTCACTCTTATGTACTTTCCACAATACGGTCGCGCAGCGACTGCATATGATAGTCCGTGCGGTTTATGACGTCCGCGCACGCACGCAGTTCATATATAATATTCTCTGCGTCTTCAACATCTTTTTTATATTTTAACTGATGCTCCAGGCTTGCCCAGAAATCCATCGCAATCGTGCGGATCTGCACTTCTACCCTGACCTGTTCCTTGTGGTCGGAAAAGAACACCGGCACCTCCACGATCAGATGCAGGCTGCGGTATCCGTTCATTTTTGGATTTTTTATGTAATCTTTTCGTTTGATCAGCTCGATATCATCCTGTGCCGTAAACATATCCGCCACTTTATAAATATCGTCAATAAAGGCGCAGATCACCCGGATTCCGGCAACATCCGACAAATGCCCCATAGCGGATTCCACCGTGATCGGATATCCCTTTCTCCGCAATTTAGATGAGATGCTCTTTGGCTGTTTTATCCTTGATTTAATGAATTCAATCGGATTTCGCTGCCTCGTAATCGACAGCTCGTCGTTTAATACTTGAAATTTTGTCTTAACTCTCCTTATAGCGCAATTATAAATCATCATCATTTTTATGAGTTCGTCTTCCTGATTTTGAAACACATGAAGTTCGTCTGCCGGAAGGTTGATCTGATCTAATAGTACTGTGTCAAGCTCCTGCTCTAACATGGTGCATTATCTCCTTTTACGCCGGCAGGGTATCCGGTCCCTGTCGTATATCATAGACGTCAGTCAGGGAGCAAGCGTATTTTGACCCTGACGCCGTCTCCTTTATTCTATAAGAAAACCGCGTTAAAGTCAAATGATTCTTTACATTTTGCGCATATTGGACGGCTGTGATTTCTTTATCCTTTTTTTGTGCATATTTTTCCTTATTTGCGGATATACTTTTTCATAAATGATGTATGTGTGCGTTCAAATGCGCCCAAGGGACTGCCCGGTACGCGAATACGCGCGCAGAAATGGAGGTTAAAATGAAAGCAGCAGTTGATGAAGATACCTGCATCGCATGTGGATTATGCGTAGGTACATGTGAAACCGTATTTGCATTTAACGATAACGGAAAGGCGTTCGCACAGGTAGATACCATTCCGCCGGAATGCGAAACAGACGCCCAGACGGCCAGAGACGGCTGTCCCGTAGATGCGATTTCCATTGATAGTTAATGAAAAAAACGAACCGGCGGCGCAGCTTTTGATCTGAACCGCCGGCCTATTTTTTTACTCCTGCATCGAAAATATTTTTATGCTCCGTTTCAAAATCCCCTTCATATAGGCAATGGCGATACCATAATTTGTAAACGGCACGCCCTGATCTTCTGCGCGTTTCATCCTGGATTTTACTTCCCTTTCGTTAAGCATGCATCCGCCACAGTGAATCACAAGCGCGTACGGCGACAGATCTTCCGGAAATTCTCTGCCGGAAACAAGCCTGATCTCTATATTTTTTCCCGTATAGGCGCGTAACCAGCGGGGAATTTTCACGCTTCCGATATCATCGCACTGCCTATGGTGCGTACATCCCTCGGCGATCAAAACGAGGTCGCCATCCTTTAACCGTTCCACAGCCGCTACGCCTTTTACCGCTGTTTCCAGATACCCTTTCGCCCTCGCCATCAAGATGGAAAAGGACGTGAGCGGTATGTCTTCCGGGACTTCTTCCGACACTTTTTCAAACGCCTGACTGTCTGTAACGACAAGGGACGGTTTTTTGCCAAGCAGCGGAAGCGTCTCTTTCAGTTCTGTCTCCCGCACAACGACAGCGGCCGACGCTGTCTCAAGCACATCCCGTATCGTCTGCTGCTGCGGGAGTATCAGACGGTTCTTCGGAGCTGCTGAATCAATCGGAACGACAAGAACGACAAAATCCAATGGATCGATCAGGTCTCCTACAATTTTAGCTTTCATATCCTCTACGGACGCCAGCTTTCCGATCCGCTCCTTGCAGTTTTCGATTCCTTCTCCCGTAAGAGCGCTCACATAGATCTCTTTTTCTCCTGTTTCCGGTATTTCCGGTAAAAGATCCATCTTATTCTTCAAAATGAGAAATGGAATTTCTTTCTCTTCAAAGATGGAGATCAGCTTCCGGTCCGTATCAGTTTGCCCGGTTACGGCGTCCACGACAAGAAGCGCGACGTCCGTCCGGTTCAGGATCTGCTTTGTTTTTTTCATGCGGAGGCGGCCGATTTCCCCCACATCGTCAAATCCCGGCGTATCAATGATCATCACCGGTCCTAACGGCAGCAGTTCCATCGTTTTCATGACCGGATCGGTCGTTGTTCCGGGCATATCAGAAACAACCGCCAGTTCCTGTCCGGTGACCGCATTAACCACGCTGGATTTTCCTGCATTGCGGCATCCGAAAAATGCAATGTGCAGCCTGTTTGCTGCCGGCGTATCATTCAACCCCATATCCTAGTCATCTCCTCTTTTAAACAACTTAGCCGGACGGTGTCCCGCTCCCTCCGCCATCTCTCCTGTCTCCGCAATCCACCCGGCTATTTTCCGGCGGAAGTTCGCCGCTAGGAGCGTCCGTCCCAAAACAGCCTCAAACGCTTTCTGCAGTTCGGTCAGCGTAAACTTTTCCGGCATGAGTTCGAACAGGATCCGCCCGTCCATCTCCACATTTTTTCTCAGTTGTAAAATCGTATTCACAATAATTTTCCCATGATCAAAAGCAAGTCCGCTGTTTTCCATGATAACATAATCTTTCCCGCCATGCGCATAGCTGCTTCCTCTTCTTTCCCGAACGGCTGCCGTGAGCCGTATCGCCTCTTCGCCATCTGTGTTTTCAAGCAAAAGGCGGTATTCTGTTTCCCCCGTTCTCTGCGCCGATAAATCTTTTTCGGAAATGCATTGCTCCGACAGGCTGATTGAAAACCATTTTGCCTCCCATGCATCCGAACCGGCGCGCAGCCGGCATGCCTCCCCATTGATCAGGGAATAAAACGTATTGGAAATAATCCACCCCCTCGGGTCTCTTCCGGCGTCGCCGAAAATGTCCGACAGGAACAGATAAGCGTGATGAATCGATGTCTCCTCCGCCAGCTCTCTCTGCGCCGTTTCATACACATCCTCGCCCTTTTTGCAGAACCCGCCCGGCAGCGCCCATGCATTCCGAAACGGTGAATACGCTCTCCGGATCAGCAGGATTTTAAATTCTTTTTTCGGCATTTTTCGGAAATTTCCCGAATCCCGCATTGAATTCATTTCCTCTTTCCGCCCGTGAACCGAAAAAATTGCGATATCAGCAGCGATCGCGGGACGCTCATATTTTTCGATATGGTAGTTTTCCAAATACTCCATATCCTCCCGTGTGAATTTGTACTGATACATTTCATTTCCCCTTTCCGCAGTTACTGTCATGCTCCATTCTCCAATCAATACACCGCTGCAAATAATCGATATATTCCTGGCTCTTGCATACGCTCTTTCCCGGAGTATCGGATATCTTCGCCACGTCCTGCCCATTGCATATCGTTGTTTTCATAACGATATTCAGCGGCTCGACATCTGTATCGTTTGAGATATATGTGCCGATTCCGAAGGCAACCTTTGCCCTGTCGTTAAAATAGCGGAATAATTGATCTGCCTTTTCAAAATTCAGGCCGTCACTGAATAGCAGCGTTTTTTTCTTTGAATCTATGCCCAGTTTTTCATAGTGGCGGATTATTTTATCCCCCCATTCATACGGATCGCCGCTGTCATGCCGCACGCCGCTGAAAAGCGTGGCATAAGTAAGCTGAAAATCTTTCAGAAAACAGTCGGTCGTAATGGCGTCCGTCAATGCCGTTCCGTTTAATACGCCGTATTCCTTAACCCATGCGTCCAGCGCATACCAGTTAGAATACGCCGGATTGTGCTTATGGTTTCCCTGGCCCGTACACATAATCCACTCATGCGCCATCGTTCCGATCGGGGTAATGTTATATTTTTTTGCGAGGAACACATTGGAGGTGCCAACAAAAGTTCCGCCGATATTACGTCCCCCCTTCTGCATTTCATCCAATGCATTCACTGCCATTTCCTGCGCCTCAGCGGATAATCTTCTCCGCAGGCCGAATTCGCTGAAATTTGACAGGCAGTACCTGCCATCTGCCAGCCAATTTATTTTTTCTTCTAACCGCTCTTTAAAGCTGGCGATTAAATGATCATAATCGTACGCCATGCGGAAATATACTTCGTTTACGATTGCCAGCACAGGTATTTCATACATGGAAGTGTTAAGCCATGTGCCTCTGGTCTCTATCGTCATCCCGCAATCGGCTTCATCCGTACAGAGTATCTCAAAATCTTCATACCGCGGCTGCCATAACCGGAGAAAATCGACGTAGCTCCCTTTGATCCATTTAACGTTGCTCAAATAGTCAAGCTCCTCTTCCGTAAAGCGCAGTTCGCAGTACATTTTAATCTGCGATTTGATTTCATCGACCATATCCGGCGTAAATTTCACATCCCGGTTTCTGCATTTAAAGGTCCATGTTGTTTTATAATCTGAGAATTGATGATAAATCGCCTGCCCCATACTGAATTTGTACATATCATTTTCCAGCAGGCTTGTAATAATCGAATTTAATTTCATGCTTCCTCCAATCCTGTAATGTCGATTTGACACATCTTCATCGTCTCCAACGCCGCCCTGTGGGTTTCGGGCGTCACTCCGGCACAGCACCCCGCGTCTACCGTGATCTCCGCATCCGGAAATGAAGCTTTCAAGATCAGGGCGTTTGATACGACGCAGATGTCGGTGCAAAGTCCTATGATTTCGATTTCGCTCATTTCTAATCCATAGGTTTCTTTTGTCACATCCCAGTTTATCCATCCAAATGTGCTTTTGTCAATACAAATCATATCATCCGTCTCCAGGCCATCGGCGATCTGACATCCGCGCGTGCCCAGAATACAGTGTTCGACCGGCAGTTTTTTGCCCTCCGGCGTATCCAGATAATTTTCATGATGCGTGTCTCTTGTGAAAATAATCTCATCACCGCGGTTTGAATACTCTTCGATCTTTGCCTTCACATTCGGAACGATCTTCCGCGCCTCTTTTGTTCCAAGCGGGCCGTCGATAAAATCATTCTGCATATCTACTACAATTAATGTTTTCATAGTTTCCCCCATTTCTGTGATATTATCATTTTAATAATATGTTCTGTTGCTCTAATGATAATATCATTTTAATAATATGTCAAGCGCTTTTTTTAGCCACCGCCCTGTTTTTTATTGAATCCCTATATTCCATATGCTATAATGAGCACAGCGCCCGTCTTTCCGCCAAAGCGGGCATTATACGAAAATAGTTTGAAATGAATGTAACCAGGGGAGGCTCCTATGAATAAAACGGAAATTGCAGAAATAAAGAAAATATTTAAAAAGGACGACAATGGCATCACGCGCATCTGCGGTTGTTATGTGGACGCTGAAAAAAACAAGCGCCTTGAATTGAAAGAGGCATTCTACTCGCTGCCCGATGAAGAAATGTTTAAATATGTGGAAATTTTCCGCAAAACCCTATCCGGCACTCTCGGAAAGAACCTGATCAACATGGAATTTCCGCTCGATGAAGAAACCAGGGAAGACGGCAAACAGAAGCTGCTTTACCAGCTTGTAAAGAGCGGGCTTCAGGACGCGGATCTTTTAGGCCGCTTTTATGACATGATAATCGACGCCTATGAATACGCCGGAAATTATTTGATTATTTTCATTCACGGCGCTTATGATATACCGTCTGTTACGGCGGACGGCATGGAAAATTTTGACGCATCGGATTATGTTTACGACTTCGTCCAGTGCAGCATATGCCCGGTCAAGCTTTCCAAAGCGGGACTCTGTTATAATCCGGAGAAGAATAATATCGAGGACTATTTGCGCGCATGGCTCGTCCAACCGCCTGAAAACGGATTTTTGTTTCCGGCTTTCAACGACCGGAATACGGATATCCACAGCCTGCTCTATTTCGCAAAAAATGCGGATGAAGCGGATATTAATTTTTCTTTCAGCCTTCTCGGCTGCACCCTTCCGCTTCCGGCAAAGGAACAGAAAGAGGCGTTTCATGCCATTGTGGAAGAATCACTGGGAAATACCTGTGATTACGAGGTGGTCAAAAATATTCACGATAACTTAAACGAAATGATCACGGAAAATAAAGACAATCCGGAACCGCTTGAACTGAACAGGGAAGATGTAAAAAAACTGCTTTCCTCCAGCGGCGTCCCCGGAGAAAAGGTAGAGGTATTTGAAAAAAAATTTGCGGAAAATATCGGGGAAACACAGACCCTTGTCGCAAATAACATTGCCAATACGCGAAAATTTGAATTGAAAACCCCTGACGTTACGATACAGGTGAATCCAAATCGCACTGACCTTGTTGAAACGAAAGTGATCGACGGAGTCCCCTGTATCGTGATTGAGTGCAGCGACCAAGTGGAAATAAATGGGATTCGCGTTGCGAATCCCACCTGAAGAACCGCCCTGCGGGCGCCTTATTTGCTATACCGTAGAGAGCCGTTTTTCCAGCGCATTTACTACCGTCTCCAGCACTTTGATTCTGGCGTGGTATTTTGAATTTCCTTCTACCACAATCCATGGAGCGTCTGCTGTAGATGTGCGCACGATCATTTCGTCCACAGCTTTTTCATACTCGTCCCATTTTGCACGGTTGCGCCAATCCTCTTCTGTGATTTTCCACTGTTTTTCGGGCGTTTTTTCGCGCTCTTCAAACCGTCGCTTTTGTTCGTCCTTATCGATGTGAAGCCAGAATTTCAACACAATATATCCGGCGTTTACGAACTGCTCTTCCATATTATTAATCTCACTGTAAGCGCGGCTCCACTCATCCTCTTTCGCAAATCCCTCAATTCGTTCGACAAGAACGCGTCCGTACCATGTGCGGTCAAAAATCGCCATATGCCCCGCCTTCGGGATCTTTTCCCAGAAACGCCACAAATAATGGTGCGCCTTTTCAATATCGTTGGGCGCCGCCACGGGAACCACTTCGTATCCCCTCGGATCCATCGCCTGCGTCAATCGTTTAATGGCGCCTCCTTTTCCGCCGGCATCCCAGCCTTCAAATGCGAGGATCACAGGGACGCGTTTGAGATACATTTTATTGTGAAGTACCGAAAGCCTCTTTTGAAGTTCTTTTTTTCGCTTTTTGTACTCGTCCCTTGAAATCGTTTTGCTTAAATCAATGCCCTGCAATACGCCGTTTCGAAACGAATCTGCCGATCCGGATTCCGTACCCTTCTCTTCGGACTCCGGATTTTCCACAGGATCTTCCCGCTTAACATTTTTTTCTTTTTGCCGTTTTTCCGCCTCCTTCACGGCGCGTTCCATCCGTTCTACCATCGTAGAAATTATTTTGCATGCAGCATATAGCTTATCGGTTGCCTCCACAACCGTCCACGGGGCATTTGCTGTATCCGTGTGGACCAACAGCTTATCATATTTGCGAAGGCATTTTTCATAATTGCGGTTATTTTCTTTATCCTGTCCGGTTACCCTCCAGCTAGTCTCGCTGTTTTTCTCAAGTCTTTCCAGCCTCTTCTTCTGCTCTTCCTTGGAAATCATGAGAAAAAACTTGACAATCATCATTCCGTCCTCTGTCAGCATCTGCTCAAAATCTAGTACCTCTTTTTCCGAAATATCTTTTTCGTACACGCCCTTGTACCAGCTCTGGTCAAAAATATGCATTCGACCCTGTTCCGGAATTTTTGTGAAAAAACGCCAGAAATACGGACGCATAACCTCATCCTCTTTCTCCCTGCCCAGCGTGAACACTTTAAACCCTCGAGGGTCGAGAGACTGAATCATGCGGTTAATCATCGTTCCCTTGCCGGATGCATCAAGCCCTTCAAACACTACTGCAATCGGTATATTGTGTTCCTTACATGCCCGCTGCAGCTCGCCAAAACGAATTTCCAGCTGTTCCATCTTTTTGTCATACGTTTTCTTTTGCATTGTCTTGTTTACATCGATCTGGCCTAACATAACGCCTGCCTCCTTTCTCGCACGCTTCCCCTCGCTTTATTTTTTATTATAATTGATCAGGCATCCTTTGAGGATAATATCCCTCTCGTCGTCCGTCAGCGCGCCGAGCCGAAGATCCATTTCCTTCATGCCGCGGTTTGCGACATACGCTTTTACAATATCTTTCTTATCCATAATCGCCTGTTTGATATCTTTAACAAAAATGTAATCATCTTTGTCAAACGGCAGATCCCCCTCTAAAATAAACGGAAGCATGCCCCAGTTGATCAGGTTTGAACGATATCGTTTTGTTGCATATTCCCTCGCGATATTCGCCATGCCGCCGAGCACTCTCTGGCAGCTTGCCGCCTGCTCTCTGGCAGAGCCGTCGCCCGGTTTTACAGCAAAGATTACGCTTCCGATCTCCGTCTCTTCCGGAACGACGTCAAATTTGTCCCTGATAGCGTCATACACTGGTTTCAGCTCCGGTTCGGCAGCAAAAATATCTTCGCCGGCAAGACGCGCCTTTTCCGCTTTCTGCACCTCTTTTGCCTTTCCTACATATGCCGGATCCTTTCTTGATAATGTAAATTCTGCCAGGCCAAGAGGGTTGGAGCGATATGATGACGTCTCTCCCGACGGAATGAGCTCGTCCGTCGTCGTCACCGGATCGTGGATCATTGAAACCGCCTTTAAGAGAATGTGATCCGTAAGCGGGAACATCTCCGGCCAGTCCACGATATTCGGGCCGAACTTAACTTCAACCGACGGATCCGCTTTTCCTACGCCGTTGTATACGCGATTGTCATAAATGCTTTTATCAAAGAAATATTTCGGCTTTCTGAAATCCACATCCACATCCGTCGCTGCTGTCAGGTAACCCTGATTTGCCGCCGTCGCTGCGATCGAACGGGCGTCCATGAGGGCAACCGATGCGATCTGCCCGCTCGTAACCTTGGAACCCTCACGGTTCGGAAAGTTTCTCGTAGAATGGCGGATACTCAGTCCGCGGTTGGACGGTACGTCTCCCGCTCCGAAGCACGGTCCGCAAAACGCCGTACGGACAGTTGCTCCCGTCGCCATCAGATCCGCAATCGCACCGTTTTTCACCAGTTCCATAAACACCGGCTGGCTTGCCGGGTAAACGCTGAGCGAAAATTCATCTGCTCCGATGTATTTTCCGCGGAGTATATCCGCCGCGTCGCATATGTTTTCAAATCCGCCGCCCGCACATCCGGCGATCACGCCCTGCTCCACATAAAGTCTGCCATCGCGGATCTTGTCAGTCAGCGTAAACTGGATATCTTTGTTGTTGTCAAGGCTCACAAGCGCCTTTTTCTCCACATCCCGGAGAATATCTTCCAGATTTTCATTTAATTCTTCAATAGAATATACATTGCTCGGGTGGAACGGCATGGCGATCATCGGTTTCACGGCAGATAAATCCACTTCTACCACGCCGTCATAATATGCGGTGTCCGCCGGACTGATCTCTGCAAAATCCTCGCTCCTGCCATGAATCTCATAAAATTCCTTCACCTGGCTGTCTGTTTTCCAAATCGAGGAAAGACAGGTTGTCTCCGTTGTCATTACATCCACGCCGATACGGTAATCCACGCTTAAATTGCCGATACCGTCGCCGATAAATTCCATCACCTTATTATTTACATATCCGTTCTCAAATACCGCTCCGATAATCGCTAATGCAATATCCTGCGGTCCTACGCCCTTTTTCGGTTTTCCGGTCAGGTGAACCGCCACTACGCCGGGCATCGGTATGTCATACGTCTGTTCCAGAAGCTGCTTCACGATCTCCGGGCCGCCCTCTCCCATTGCCATCGTACCGAGCGCGCCATATCTCGTATGACTGTCTGACCCGAGGATCATTTCCCCGCCGCCGGCAAGCATCTCTCTGGCAAACTGGTGAATCACTGCCTGATGAGGCGGAACATAGACTCCGCCATATTTTTTTGCGCAGGAAAGCCCAAACACATGGTCATCCTCATTGATCGTTCCGCCGACCGCACACAAGCTGTTATGACAGTTTGTCAGCACATACGGAACCGGGAATTTCTCAAGTCCCGACGCCCTTGCCGTCTGCAGAATACCGACAAACGTAATATCATGAGAAGTCAGTTTATCAAACCGGATCTTCAGCTGTTCCATATTTCCCGATGTATTGTGGGCCTCCAGAATCCGATACGCCATCGTTCCTTTTACCGCCTCGGCTTTGTCTGCCTTCCTGCCTGTTTTTGCCTCCACCGCCGACGCTGCGTTGCCATCGTCCGGAATCAGCTCGGTTCCGTTGACAAGCCACGCGCCGCCTTTATATAATGTTACCATTTGTTTTTCTCCTTTCGCATGTATCTTAGGAACCGCCGCGGTTCCTTACCTTGTAAATTATACACTAAACTGCTGAATTTGCAAATAGATTTTAGACGATTGCCCTGACAGATTTCAAAACATTGTTGTATTTTCACCTGAATTGTTGTAAAATAATTAGAAAAGCGCAGACAGGCGCAGAAACGAGGATTCTTATGCGACATATTATGAATGCACTTGATTTGTCTGTAGACGAACTTGATGATTTGATCGCCCTATCGGAAAAGATCATGGAACATCCGGATCATTATTCCGAATGCTGCAAGGGCAAAAAATTGGCGACCTGTTTTTATGAACCAAGCACACGGACAAGACTTAGTTTTGAAGCCGCTATGATCAATCTCGGCGGAAGTGTTCTTGGTTTTTCTTCTGCGGATTCGAGCTCTGCGGCAAAGGGCGAAAGCGTCGCCGATACAATTCGCATCATCTCATCTTATGCCGATATCTGCGCTATGCGGCATCCGAAAGAAGGCGCTCCCCTCGTGGCATCCATGTACTCTTCCATTCCGGTTATCAACGCCGGCGACGGCGGCCACAACCATCCGACACAGACTCTTACGGATCTTCTCACCATTAAAAATCTAAAGGGACGGTTTGACCATTTAAAAATCGGTTTCTGCGGGGACTTGAAATTCGGCAGGACCGTACATTCGCTCATTGACGCAATGGTGCGTTATGCCGGCGTAGAGTTTGTACTGATCTCGCCTTCGGAGTTGAAGGTTCCCGACTATTTGAGAAAAGAGACGCTGGATGGCAATAAGATACCCTATCGGGAGGTAAGCGACTTGGATGCTGTAATCGGCGATCTGGATATTCTTTATATGACGCGCGTGCAGAGGGAACGTTTCTTCAACGAGGAGGATTACATCCGCTTAAAGGACAGCTTCATTCTGGATGCGCAAAAAATGAAGCTCGCCAAAGAGGACATGCTTGTGCTCCACCCGCTCCCAAGGCTGAATGAGATTTCTACAGAAGTAGACAGCGATCCCCGCGCCGTCTATTTTAAGCAGGCGCAGTACGGCATCTACATACGAATGGCATTAATACTCACGCTGCTTGAAATACCTTTATAAAAACAGGACGCAGTACAGAAAAAATAATTGGCAATCATTGCGTTATCAGCGCAGAAACGGAGGAATCGAATGTTAAGTATCGGAGGACTCAACCAGGGTGTTGTTATTGACCATATCAAAGCCGGTCATGCGATGGAGATCTATTATTACCTGAATTTGGAGAAACTGGACTGCAGCGTCGCCATTATCAAAAACGCGCGCAGCAACAAAATGGGAAAAAAAGACATTATCAAGATTGAGGGGCCGCTTCGGGTCGATTTAGACATATTGGGCGTACTCGACGAAAACATCACGATCAATATTATAAAAAATGATAAAATAGTAGAAAAACGGACGCTTCAGCTGCCGGATATAGTCACAAATATTATCAAGTGCAAAAATCCGCGCTGTATCACATCGACGGAGCAGGAGCTGCCTCATCGGTTCAAGCTCACTGATAAGGACAACAGAATATATCGGTGCGTGTACTGCGAGCAGAAATTTAAAGGGCAGTTTAAGTGAAACTGCCGCACGCCTCCGGCGCAGCCCCGCCTGTCATTTTCCTGCAGTAAATAAATTTACGCTTTCGCCAGCCGCCGGATTTTCACGGCTCTTTTTCATATTGGTTCATCACGTTTATGAGAGGTTTTGCGATCAGGCTTGCCGCCACGCATTTTACGGCGTCCATCGGAAGAAATGGCGCGCATCCGGTGAAAAATGCCGTCTTCAGAGTCATTCCGGCCACCGCGGCCATCCAGCCGACGGCAAATGCATACAAAATCGGCATCCCCACAAATACCGTTACAATAACATATCTTGATAAGCTATACTTCTTTCCCTTCAGCAGGGAGATCAATATAACTTCCACCAAAAACCCAATAAAAAATCCGCCTGTCGGTCCGAGAAGATAATTGAGGCCGCCGTTTCCGGCATTAAATACCGGCAGTCCTACTGCACCGAGCAGGATATAAACGAGAATTGTCACGCCAGCCTCGACAGGCGAAAGCAAAAGGGCGATCAGATTTACAACGAGAGTCTGTACGCTGATTGCCGTCACCGCAAACGGAAGCGGGATTACAATATAAGAGGCAACCGCCAAAAATGCAGTCATAAGCGTTACCTTTGCGATTGCCAATGTCTTTGGTGAAATATTCATAATGTCAACCCTCTTTCTTTTATTAGTTAACATTATAATAAACCACCTGCCCTTGATTGTCAACCTATTTTTTTATTTAGTTGACAAAACTGCGTTGCCCGCCTTAAAACAGACCTGTTATATTTCCGTCCTGATCAAGGTCAATTTTTTCTGCAGCCGGTATTTTCGGCAGTCCGGGCATCGTCATGATCGAACCCGTAATCGCCACGACAAATCCGGCTCCCGCAGATACATATGCCTCACGGATATGAATTGTAAAGTCTTCCGGCCTGCCCAAAAGCGCCGGATCATCGGAAAGCGAATACTGGTTCTTCGCCATGCACACGGGCATGTTTCCAAATCCGAGCTTTTCCAGGCGCATCAGCGCATCCTCCGCCGCTTTTTCATAAACAACGTTTCCCGCCCCGTAAATCTCCTTTGCCACAGTTTCTATTTTTTGTTTCAGGGACAGGAAATCCTCGTACAGGCATTGGAACCTGCTCTCTTTTTCCTCTATCGTCTGAACTACCTTTTGCGCCAATTCGATACCGCCCTCTCCGCCTTTTTCCCACACCTGTGAAAGCGCAAACGAGCAGCCTTTTTCTTCACAAAATTGTTTGACATAGTCGAGCTCGGCATCCGTATCCGTCATAAACTGATTGAGCGTCACGACGCACGGCACGCCATATTTAGCTACATTTTCTATATGCTTTTCCAAATTTACGATTCCCCTTTTCAACGCCTCCAGATTCTCTTTCCCCAGATCCGCCTTTGCCACGCCGCCGTTGTATTTCAACGCGCGCACTGTCGCCACAAGAACGACAGCGTCCGGTTTAAAACCGCCCATGCGGCATTTAATATCAAAAAATTTCTCTGCGCCGAGATCTGCCCCGAATCCTGCCTCCGTAATCGTATAATCTGCCAGCTTAAGCGCTGTTTTCGTCGCGCGCATGCTATTGCAGCCGTGAGCAATATTGGCGAACGGGCCTCCATGCACGATCGCCGGCGTATGCTCCAGAGTCTGAATGAGGTTCGGCTTCAGTGCTTCTTTCAAAAGCGCCGCCATTGCTCCTACCGCATTGAGCTGTTTTGCCGTCACCGGTTCTCCGTCATAATCGTAAGCCACGATGATTCTTCCCAGCCTCTCTTTCAAATCGCTGATGTTTTCCGCCAGGCAGAGAATTGCCATGATCTCTGAGGCAACCGTAATGATAAAATGGTCCTCCCTTGTCACGCCGTCCGCTTTTCTGCCAAGACCGACCGTTATATTCCGAAGAACCCTGTCATTCATATCCATGCAGCGTTTCCAGACGATCTGTTTGGGATCGATGCGAAGTACGTTTCCCTGCTGAATATGGTTATCCAGCATCGCTGCAAGAAGATTGTTCGCCGATGTGATTGCGTGAAAATCTCCGGTAAAATGCAGATTCAGTTCATCCATCGGAACTACCTGGGCATACCCGCCTCCGGCAGCCCCTCCTTTGATTCCAAAGCATGGGCCGAGTGACGGTTCGCGAAGAGCGATCACGGATCGTTTGCCGAGCTTGTGCATCGCCTGTCCGAGCCCGACCGTCGTCGTCGTTTTCCCCTCACCAGCCGGCGTCGGATTAATCGCCGTCACAAGAATGAGTTTGCCATCTTCCCTGTCCTTGATTTTCTCCCACAGCTCATCTGTGAGTTTTGCCTTATACTTTCCGTATAAATCCAAGTCGTCTCCGGAAAGATCAAGCGTTTTTGCCACCTCCTGAATCGGCTCAAGCTCCGCCTCAAGCGCAATCTCAATATCTGTTTTCATTGCACGTCCTCCTGTTTATAATATAATTTTTCTTCCAGCACATACTTCAAATATTCCCCGACAATGTCTGTTTCCGGCGCGCACTTATACAACATGCGCGCTCCCGCCACATCCTCTATTTCATTCAGCGCCATCTGCCCGTCGTCCGTGAAAAGGAAATCGATGCCTGCCATCCCAAATTCAAACCGTTCGATCACGCGGCGGACAGTTCTTTTTTGGGACGGCGTAAGCACAGCGAGCTCCACGTCGCCTCCACGGGAAAAATTTGCCCTGAAATCGTCTGTCGAGCTTCGCATCACAGCGGCCGCGATACGCGTTCCGACCACATATACCCTCATATCCCGGTACGATGGCCCGCCGGAGCGGACCATCGGCTGCAGGACATATTCCGGACTGCGCACGCCGGACTTTGGCGATTCGATAAAGCTGTCCTGTATGCAGCGCTTTTCCTGACAAAAGGAGTACACTTCCCTCCCCCCATGTCCGTCCGCTGTCTTTAACACAAAATCATCCGCCCGCTCTATGATGGCGCGTTCTTGTTCTCCAAACGAGGAATAGGAGAACCTATGGGCAAAAAAATGCCGTATTTTCTCCAAATCCAGTGAAACCATACGCGGCAGCGACTGCTGTCCGAGTGTAATGCTCGGAACGCACAGCACATCCTCCTTGAGGTATTCCAACGTCCTTCCCTTGTGGTTGCATATGCGGCTGACTTCATAGGAATTAAATACCGGAATCCCGTTGTCCTCAAAAAACCGGTTGATCTGCGGCTGTATTGTTCGCACAAAAACGCAGAGCGGGCGTTCGGCCGCCTGCAGCTGCTGCATGGCCTCTGTATCCATTACCACCCTGACGTTCAGATGGTATTTCCGACAGCGCTCCCGATACAGGGATACATACTTTTCATTTCGCTTTCTGCCTTCCCTGTCATAAACCATCCATATATCCATTATGTTTTACCGCCCCAGCTTTTTTACTATGTATTCCATGATGTAATCCGCCGTGTTGACTCTCGTACAGTCATACAGGTTTTTAAAATGCGCGTTTGAATTAACCTCGCATACCAAAAAACCATCTTTTCCAAATAAAAGATCCACGCCGCCGAAATCACAGCCAACTGCCTTACATGCGGCGATCGCCAGCGCGCAAGCCTTTTCATCCGGTTTATACGCTTCCTTGTTCCCGCCGTATGTAATATTGGCGCGAAAATCCTTATCTGAAAAACGCCTCATACTGGCAACCACCTTGCCGCCGACAACCTGAACGCGGACGTCCTGCCCATGGCTCGTGCTGATATATTTTTGGAATAAAAACGGCGTCTTCTGCAATTCCTGAAGCATTCGTTTCAGCGTTTTCGGATCATCAACCTTATATACCTGATCACCAAACGAACCGAACGCTTCTTTAAGAATGACAGGGTACCCCAGCCTGTCCATAATCGGCTTTACAAATTTAAATGAGGAGAATCCGATATTCTCAAACGTCATCGGTGCAGATACTGTAGGAGGAATCGGCAGCCCCGCTTTCAAAAAAGCGGTGTAAAGCTTTCTTTTATCATCACAGATTTCGATGGCGCTGCTGCTGTTAAATACCGGAATGCCCGAAATTTCAAGGTATCTTGCAAGAATGATATCCTTGTCCCAGAACAAAACAAAATCCGGTTTTTTAACCCGCGAATCCATTTCAAAAATGCCTGTGTAAATCTCCGTATTGGATTTTACGCTGAGCTCTATCCGCAGCTTGGACGCCGCATCGGTAAACATCTCAGTGATCTCGGAAAACTTGTCTGTATATAAAAATCCATTTACTATAATCCATCCGTTCATTCTGTATGTCCCTCCTCCATATAATTTTCAAATTGTTCCATCGTCATCAAAATCGTCCTTGGCTTCGTACCCTCCTCTGGTCCTACGACGCCGGCGTCGCACAGCTGGTCCATAATACGGGCCGCCCGGTTGAATCCGATTCGGAACGCCCGCTGCAGCATGCCGATCGACGCCTTATCTTTATTGATAATAAACCGCGCCGTCTCAGCGAACAGATCATCCTGTTCCGGATTCCCCGACGATCCCCCGGCTGCATCCGCTTTCGTTCCAACGGGATTTTCTTCAATATGTTTTGTAATTTCTTCATTATAGCTCGGCGCTTCCTGATTCTTCTTCAAAAAGGCAACGACGCCGTCCCGCTCTTCATCCGAAACAAAAGCGCCCTGAATCCGCACCGGTTTCGGATAATCCTGCGGGGCAAATAACATATCGCCGTTTCCCAGAAGCTTTTCCGCCCCCGCGCTGTCAATAATCGTTCTGGAATCAATCGCAGACGAAACAGAGAGGGCAATTCTGGACGGAATATTTGCCTTGATCAGTCCCGTTATTACATTTACAGACGGACGCTGCGTTGCAAGTACGAGATGGATTCCCGCCGCTCTCGCCAGCTGGGCAAGACGGCATACCGCATCCTCCACTTCGCCCGGAGCAACCATCATCAGGTCGGCAAACTCATCCACAATAATGACGATCTGGCACATCCTCTCGTACGCTTCCCCGTCATTGTGTTTCAATCCCGCTATCTTTCGGTTATAGCTCGCCATATCCCGAACACCGAGCTCGGCAAATTTGTTATAGCGGACCGTCATTTCCTGAACCGCCCAATTCAGCGCGGCAGACGCTTTTTTCGGATCTGTCACGACCGGTATCATCAGATGCGGAATATCCGCATACGCTGTCAGTTCCACCATCTTGGGATCTACCATGATAAATTTGACGTCGTTAGGAGACGCCTTGTAAATAATGCTCATGATGAGGGTATTAATACAAACGGATTTACCGGATCCCGTCGCGCCTGCCACCAATAAATGCGGCATTTTTGCTATATCCGTGACAATCGTCTTGCCGCTGATATCCTTTCCGACGGCAAAGGAGACTTTTGACTTGGCGCTCTGGAATTCCTTGCTCTCCAACAGCTCCCGGAGCGTAACCATATTGCGTTTGGCATTCGGCACTTCGATCCCGACAGCGGCTTTTCCCGGTATCGGAGCCTCGATCCGGATATCGGAGGCGGCGAGGCTGAGTTTGATATCGTCCGTAAGCCTTGTAATACTGCTGACCTTCACGCCCTGCTCCGGCGCCAGCTCATACCGTGTTACACTGGGGCCGCAGCTGACGTCGCCCATCCTCACCTTTACGCCAAAGCTCTCAAGAGTCTGCTGAAGCTTCGCCGCCGTGTCGATCAATTCGTCATCGCTGATATTTGTGCCGCCCCTCGGTTTTGACAGCAGGTCAAGAGATGGAAATATGTATTCGGTTGCATTGTCATCCGGTTTTTTGATTTCATCCTTTATCTCATCCTCGATCTGCTTCATCTCCCGCACGATCTGTTCAGGCTCTGATTTCTTTTTCCTTCTCGCGGTTTTTCCTTCCGGTTTCTGTGCGTTGTCCGGCTGTTCCGCCTCCGCCGCTGCCGCATCCGGGGCCTGAAACGCCGCCGCATCGGAAGACGCCGCCTCCGAACCGAATTTCATTTCCAGTTCCTCTTTATATACCGGGGGGGGCGCGGCGGGCGCCTGCCGGCTGTCGTTCCGGATAATGGATATATTCTGTTTTATTTCCTTCTCATCCCGCTTGTGTTCATCCGGTAGTACATCCGCATCAGCCGCATCCTCTTTTTTCGTTTTCTTTCCCTTTTTCTTCTCAAACGTGTGATATTTCATTTCCCGCTGTGCGGTATTCTGTCTTTGCGCCCGCACTGAAGGCGGTTTCATTCGCTCCTCTTCCTCTTCATAATATTCCCGTCCCGAAGACGGCTCCTCGTACAAACGCCGGAGCGCCGCAAAAAGCTGTTTTCTTGTAATCAACATAATAAACAGCACAGCCAATCCCAATATTACGATAAAAGAACCCGCCCTCCCAAGCGCAAGCGTCAGTAAATATGACAGCAGTCCGCCAAAAAAACCGCCGCCTATACGCTCGCTGCTGCACGCCTTAAAAATTTCAATCAGACCATCCGCCTTACTGTTCACGATCCACCCGAATATTCCGCACAAACATATGTACAAACCGCCGCTGTAAACAATTTTTTTCTTCAATTGCGAATTGTCGGGATTGGATAAAAACAATCCGCTGGCAATAACAATATAAATCGGAAACAGGTAGGAAACTGCCCCGAAAAGCCCAAAAAGCAGGCTGGCAAGCAGCTTTCCTCCCGCACCGCATAAATCAAACAGACTTAAGCATGACAAGATGGAAAAAATGATGATCGCCAGTAACAGGATCTCCTTTTTTAACGGGGAGGATTCCTTCCCTTTCTTCACCGTCTTTCTCTTTTTCTTTGCCACATTAACCACCTTTACTCTATTATTTTTTTCAAATAATTCAACGCCGTGGAAATACTTCCCACTTCATTGGCCAATTTTTCATCCACCGCTTCTTTTCCCACCAGCACTGTTCCCAAATCCTTTGAAAGCATATTGGGATTCAGCATCATTTCCTCGATCCGTGCCTTTTCCGCCTCGCTGTTACGGACGATAAAATCTATGATCCGATCCTGTATCTGCTGAAACTGCCCGTATGTCTGCGGAGCGCCGATCACCATTCCGCTCATGCGCACCGGATGGATAATCATTGTCGCACTCGGCACGATAAAAGAATAATCGGTCGCTACCGCCAGGGGCACTCCAATCGAATGGCTGTCGCCGATAATTAAAGACACTGTCGGCTTATCGATTCCCGCAATCATCTCCGCCAGCGCAAGTCCGCAGGATACGTCGCCGCCCACCGTATTCACAAGGAATAAAATGCCCTTTGTATCATCGTCCTCTTCCACCGAAGCAAGAAGCGGAAGCAGATGTTCGTATTTCGTCGATTTTGTATTTTCCGACACGCACTCATGCCCTTCAATCTCTCCGATGATCGATAACAGCTGAATGTTCCCCAGTTTGCATCTGCCGTACTCTTTAATATTTTCTGTTCCCATGTCGCACTCACCTTTCTTGAAAACCGGTCAAAAATACTTTTCGTATCATGCACCATGGTTTTAGTGTGACATTTTTGAAAAGAAATATACATCATTTAAAAAGGATAAGGCGAGCCAAAAATATGGCTCGCACTATCGTTATCGCCTGTTCGCAAATGTTCAGGCGTTTTCTTTCACATCTTTCATGCTGAACGAGATTCTTCCCATCTTGTCTTTGCCAAGGCATACTACCTTTACCTTGTCGCCAAGGGTAAGCTCGTCCTCCACATGGTTTATCCTTCGCTTGCATATGTTTGAAATATGAACCATGCCTTCTTTGCCGGGGGCAAATTCGATAAATGCGCCGAATTCCTTGATGCTGACAACCGTTCCCTCAAGAACCTGTCCCTTTTCAAAGTCGGTTACAATAATCTGAATCAGGCGAATCGCCTCATCCATCATTGCTTTGTCCGTACCGCAGACGGAGACGGCGCCGTCATCCGTTATATCAATTTTGACGCCGGTGCGCTCGATCAAGGTATTAATCGTTTTTCCGCGCTGTCCGACTACATCGCCGATCTTCGACGGATCGATCATTATCTGCTTGATCTTCGGCGCATATTGGTTCACCTCTTTACGCGGTTCCGATATTGCTTTCGCCATAACTTCATCGAGTATATATGTTCTCGCTTCTTTGGTTCTGCGGATCGCACCCTCTACAATTTCGCGCGTGAGGCCATGAATCTTAATATCCATCTGGATCGCCGTGATCCCTTTGTGTGTTCCGGCAACCTTAAAGTCCATATCGCCAAAGAAGTCTTCCAGCCCCTGAATATCGGTGAGAATCAGGTAATCGTCATCCGTATCTCCCGTTACAAGCCCCACGGAAATACCCGCTACAGCCGCCTTGATCGGTACGCCTGCCGCCATCAGGGAAAGCGTGGATGCACATATGCTTCCCTGTGAAGTAGAACCGTTTGACTCCATGATTTCGGATACCGTACGTATCGTATATGGGAATTCCTCTTCCGAGGGAAGCACAGGAATGAGCGCCCTCTCTGCAAGAGCCCCGTGTCCGATTTCGCGCCGACCCGGCCCTCGGCTCGGTCTTGTCTCGCCAACTGAATACGACGGGAAATTGTAATGGTGAATATATCTCTTTGACGTACTATTCTCATCCAGACCATCTAATTTCTGCCTCTCAACAAGCGGAGCCAGCGTTGTTACATTAAGTACCTGCGTCTGCCCTCTCTGGAACAATCCGGAGCCATGTACGGTCGGAAGCACGTCGATCTCTGCTGACAATGGGCGGATCTGCGTCATTTCGCGACCGTCCGGACGCTTGTGGTCTTTCAGTATCATCTTTCTGACCGTCTTTTTCTGGAATTTATATACTGCTTCATCAATGAATTCCAGCCAATCCGGATGGTCTTCCGCATAACGCTCTTCCAGGCGGTCTTTGATCTGCCGTATGTTCTCTTCGCGAACCTGTTTTACGTCTGTAAATACTGCCTCTTCCATCGCTTCCGGCGTAATAAAGGAAACCATGTCGTCATACAAATCTTCCGGCGTATCAAAATGTTCGTAAGCATGCTTTTCTTTGCCGCACTCCGCAATAATTTTGTCAAAGAACTCAATAATCTGCCCGTTTACCTCATGCGCTTTGTAAATAGCTTCGATCATCGTATCCTCAGCAACCTCATTTGCTCCCGCCTCGATCATGATAACCTTGTCCCTTGTCGAAGCGACCGTGAGCGCAAGGTCGGAAACAAGCCTTTGCTCAGAAGTAGGATTCACAACCAGCTCGCCGTCTACAAGTCCGATCTGCGTTGCCGCCGTCGGCCCGTCAAACGGAATATCTGAAATACATGTGGCAAGCGCCGAACCGAGCATCGCCGTCAGCTCCGGGCTGCAGTCCTGGTCTACGCACATAACGAGGTTTTCAAGCGTCACGTCATTCCGATAGTCTTTGGGAAACAGCGGACGCATCGGACGGTCGATCACGCGGCACGTCAGAATTGCGTTGTCTGAAGGTTTTCCCTCTCTCCTTGTAAAACCACCGGGAATTTTTCCTACTGCATACATTTTCTCATTATATTCTACACTGAGTGGGAAAAAATCAATCCCCGCCCTTGGTTTCTCAGATGCAGTTGCCGTAGACAAAACAACCGTATCTCCATAATGCATAAATGCTGCGCCATTCGCCTGCGCCGCTACCCGTCCGATGTCTACAGAAAGGGTACGTCCGGCAAGCTCCATTGAAAATGTCTTATACATATTCTCTTCTCCTTTAAAATTCTTCTACGCATACACATTCATTATATCACATTATTCAAATAATGGAAGCATTTTTTTTAGTTTGGCATAATTCCCGGATAACTAATATCCTGTCCGTCCCATTTCAGCACCTCATCATGGAAAAACGGAATCCTCATCAGCCCCGCGCCAAACAGATAAGCGCGGTCCCGCTCTGGGATTTCGTCCAGACGGCGCCATCCCACGCCGACGATCGACTGTTTGTCAGGCGGCATCTCCGGATCGATTCCCTTAGTCGGCTCCATCTCCTCGGGAATCTCCACGAGAAACGTATAAACACGGCTTTCATTGTTCGGTTTGTATTCAATTGTCAGCGGACGGATAATGGTTCCCGTCACATTGCACTCTTCCGCCAGCTCGCGGACCGCCGCCTGTTCCGGAGTCTCCCCCTCTTCAACGCCGCCGCCGGGCAGGGTATAAAAATCCCTCCCGAACAGCTCGTGCTCGACAAGCAGAATGCTGTCGCCGCGAATAACCATAGACTGGCTCCTATCCCGTTTCATACCTTGTTCCATTCCACAAATACCCCTTTTCTTTATTCCTTTCTTATAAACATAAGGCCGAAGGTTCCCACGCCGCAGTTACTGGATACTGTCGCCGATGCTTTCTGAATATAAATATTCTTAAACTCAATATATTGTTTTACTTCCTCAAGTAAAGTATTCAACTGATCGATACTGCATCCCGCATAGGTGAGAAACAGAATGTTGGAATCAATATGGTCGCCATGGCGCAAAAGCTTTTTCACATATTTCCGATTCACCTTCCGCATCTTTCCTATTTCAATATGCCACACTTTCAGCCGGTTTTTTGACATATAAAGCACCGGGTGCAGTTTCAAAAGACGGCATGCCTTATGTACCAATCCGCTTACCTTTCCGTTGCGGTGCAACGCATCTGTAGTCGGCACAAGGAAATTAGAGCATATGCGATTTCCGAATTTTTTCATCGCTTTCAGTATGTCGTCCACGCTTTTCCCCTCTTCTGCCATTTTTGCTGCAAATAAAACCATGAGGCCGTGTCCGCTGCTGATTTGTCCTGAATCGACTACAGTGACATTATCGAAACTTTTGCTTGCCTGCAGCGCATATGGGTAAGCGCCGCTTAAGTCCGACGTTGCAGTAATATGTATGATCTGTTCCGCCTTCCCCAGCATGTCGGCGAAGAAATATTCGTATTCTGAAGGAGGCGCCGTTGACGAGTGCGCATAATTTCCTTCTGTTTTTAAATACTCTAACAGGCTGTCGGAAGATATTTCGGATATATCGCAGAAACGCCCTCCGTTTGTGTGAACATAGCAGTACATAAGCTCGATCTGATATTTTTCCAGCAATTCTT
Organism: uncultured Lachnospiraceae bacterium; assembly: GCA_947591245.1. GTDB lineage: Bacteria > Bacillota > Clostridia > Lachnospirales > Lachnospiraceae > Eubacterium_F. The sequence continues at coordinate 50,616 of CANQCY010000003.1, forward strand.
TGGGCAGATCGCAGATACAGTCCGCCGTGATGGCGATTTTCCGCTTTCTCTCGCCCGTCACCTGCCGCACCTCGCCTATGCCCATCTCATTTTCCTGATAATCATCCGACAAATATTCAACAAGGTCCGACGGCAGGTAATTGAGCAGGGCCGCCTCCAAAAGCGAGGCGTTGATCGGTTTGGCAAGATAGCCGTCGAATCCCATTTCGCGGTAAATCCGGTCTGCATTTGACATGACGTTGGCAGTCAGGGCGATAACCGGCGCTTTCTGGCAGAAGCCTTTCGTCTGGTTGCGGATCGCATGAAGCGTCTCTTCCCCATCCATTTCCGGCATCATATGATCCATAAGAATGACATGGTACGCTTCCGACGCCGTCTTACTGAGGCATTCCCGTCCGCTTGCGGCCGTCTCCACCTTGACTTTCGTTCCGCGCAGCAGTTTCTTGGCAACCATACGGTTCATATCATTGTCATCGACGACCAGTATTCTGGCATCCGGCGCCACAAACGCCTGTCTGTATTTCGTGCGGTTGCTCAGTTTCTTCTGCGCTGCAAAATCAATAATACCGATTGGACGCGAGTTTACAATATCCTGCTCCAGCTCCATTGTAAAGACCGAACCCTTGTGGTATACGCTGTCCACATATATTTTCCCTCCCATCATATCCAAAAGCTGCTTGGATATGCTGAGTCCGAGTCCGGTTCCCTCAATATTCCGATTCACGGTCTCGTCTACGCGCTTAAAGGAACGGAACAGGTCGTCAAGGTTTTCTTTTTTGATTCCCTTGCCGGTATCCGCCACGGAGATACGGAGGAGAATTGTCGCCGGCGAGAGCCGCTCCGCCTGCGCAGACAATGTCACAGACCCCGTATCCGTATACTTAACGGCATTCGTAAGCATATTGGTCACAACCTGCTTCATCCTCACTTCATCCCCGTACAGCATAGACGGGATATTCGGATCGATATTAACCTTAAATTCGAGCTCTTTTTGGTGCGCCCGAACCCAGATCAGATTGACCAGATCGCTGAACATCGTGCTGACCTCATACTGCGTCCGCACAATTTCCATCTTGCCGGACTCCAGCTTCGACAGATCCAGAATATCATTGATCGTGGTGAGAAGCATTTTGCTGGCATTCTGAATATTAATCGCATTCTCGGCAATTTCTTCCGAAATATCTTCCCGCAGCGTCATTTCATTTAAACCGATAATCGTATTGATCGGCGTGCGGATCTCATGGCTCATGTTGGCGAAAAACGTATCTTTGGAACGGGCAAGCCGCTCCAGTTCCTCACGCTGTTCATCGGAAGACTGTTTTTCGCGCTCATACGTCCTCGTCTGTACTTTACAGATGATGCCGAGCACAACGCTTATTATAAAGATTGAAAGAGCATAGTCAATATATTGAAATATGGGCGCCTGTGACGCGGACGCGCCTGCCAAATAGCGGGATATAAACATTGCGGCGCACAGGCCCGCCAGAGAAAGCCCCATACCGATAAACATCTCCCGTCCGCTCAGAAGCAGCAGGGGATATGAGATTCCAAGCACAAAACAGATGGTTGCGCTGCTTCCCACGCCGCCGCTCAGCACAACGAGAAGCGGAAGGAAGATGAGATTTGACGAAATAATCATAAGCCAAACCGCCCGCCCGGTTTTTCCGCTTTTGAACGAAAGCCGGAGCGCAATGAGCGATACGATCAAAAACGGAAGTAAAACGATCAATAAGCGGGTATCTCCGCTGAATGGAGTACGCAGTATGCCAAACACGGGAACTGCGCATGCCAGCGCCAGTACGAGCCGAGCCGTTCTTTCCCATATATCAATTTCTGACCCAAACATTGGCTGTATGAACGCGCGAAATCTTTCCCTCATCTTAATGCACCTCTCCTTTCCGCTCCTCTTCCCATGCGCTTAACGCTTCTGATGCGCTGAGGAAATCAAAGTCGCTTACTTTTTCCCGTATCTGTTCCGCCAGCCCGGAAAGAGACTCCGTCCCATCCGGCAGATTGCATTGTTCCAAGGCATGCAGGACATCTTCAACGCCCTCGCTCTCAAATCCGTCCAGCTTTTCCTTCAGGGAAATAATCAGATCTTCCATGGAGGCCGCACTCTCTTCCATTTCAGCCTGTCCCGCGCCTGCCTTATTTGCATCTGCCTCACCGGCGTTATCGCCTTCTTGTTCATCTCCGCCGGAACAGACAAAGGAATTTTGTGAAAGCATTTCCATCAGGGCGTCGTGCCGCTCCATCATCTCGTCATGGTGATCCAAAATATAATCGAAATGCCCTCCTTTTCCGGCCATTTCCAATGCGAGCGCAAGTTCGCTGAGTTCGTGCGCTCCGACTCCCTTGGAGTTGCTCTTTAATGCATGCACCGCAACAACATAATTCTCCCAGTCCTGATCTTTATACAGCCGCTCCAGATTTTTTCTGCGTTTTGGCCCTTCGTTGCAGTACATTCTGATAATATCCCTAAATCCTTCCCGGTCGCCGCAGTAGGCAATACCGAGTGATGTATCGATACCGGACTGCCGCAATGCTTCCAATGCGTTTTCATCCGCATCCCCCTCCGCGCCCTTTTCCGAGACGGGTGCGGCCTTTTCTGCGGCAGCCGCCGGCGCCGGCGCGGATGTTCCGCTTCCCTGGGATTCTTCCTCGTCTACCGCGATTTGCTTATGCACCGGAATATAGCGCCTCAGCATACGTTCCAGAACGCTCATTTCGATCGGTTTTGCGATAAAATCATTGAATCCCTCTGACAAAAACATCTCCCGCGCACCGCCGATTGCATTTGCCGTAAAAGCGATGACAATGAGCGACTGAAAATAAGCGCCCGGTTTCTGACGGATTTTATGCAGCGTCTCGACGCCATCCATCTCGGGCATCATGTGATCCAGAAATACGCAGTCAAATTCCATCTTGCTCAATTTATCCAGCGCTTCCTGGCCGCTGCCAGCCATCGTCACCTTGATCTGATAAGGCAGAAGAAGCCTCGCCATAACTTTCAGATTCATGGCGTTGTCGTCGACAACGAGAACATTTGCTGTCGGCGCGATAAAGCGGCGGTGGGTATCTATATGCTGCTCGTCCCGCTGCACTACTTTTCTTCCGTTAAATACCGCCGCAATCGACAGCACGGTAAACGGCTTGTAAATACGGAGCATTTTGCTCCCCGAACGCACTTCCTGGCCATAATCAAGAATGAGAACGATATCCCGTTCCTTTGCCAGCCCTTCAAAAAAGTTCCTGTCTTCACAATACTCATCCCATCCGATAAAAATATGGGTATAATTTTCGCGTTCCATGCGCCGTTTCAATTCAGGCAGCTTCTTGCAGACCCGGAACGGAATCCCAAACTGTTCCGATATATGCAGAATGCAGCCTTCATACCCATTGCGGACCGCTGAGAAATTATATTTATCCATATTAAGATAGCATGCTGCAAACAGATTCTGTTTGTTTTTGATGGAAACGATCGGGCTCTCATCCAGGACTTTTTGCGGTATCGTAAACTGAAATTCGCTTCCGATGCCGGGCTGGCTCTCGACCGTGATAAATCCGCCCATCTTGCAGACAAGCGCTTTCGTAATGGCAAGACCGATCCCCGCACCGCCTTCTTCCCGGTTTCTCTTAGAGTCGACCTGGCTGAACCTTGTAAATATTTTTTCCATATCGCCGGGTTCGATTCCGATACCGGAATCCTTCACGCTCACGATAAGGTTAATGCCGTACTCCTCTTTTCTGCTTCTGATGCGTAAAACAACGCCTCCCTCTTTTGTAAATTTAATAGCGTTGTCAAGTAAATTCATGACGATACGGCGGATCTTCTGCTCATCGCCCACAAGATTGCTTGGAAGATTGGCGTCGCAGTCCACGATGAATTCCAGCTTCTTGCCGTTTTCCAGCGTCAGCGCCATATTAATAATATCCGTAATGGTAGACGTAATATTGTAGCTCTCCTCTGCCAGTTCCAGTTCCCCGCTCTCCAGTTCCGAATAATCAAGGATATTGCTTACCGTAGAGAGCAGATTCCGTCCCGCCGTCTGAATATCGATGACGTCCTTCCTCACCCCGATGGGAATATCCTCTTGCAAAATAGCTTCACTCATACCGCATACGGCATTGATCGGCGTACGGATTTCGTGAGAAATATTGACCATGAAATCGTCCTTGCTCTGCTCCGCGCTTTGCAGGCTATGTATATTTTCATACAGCTTTGCGCTCATCTCCATTCTCAGGCGAATCGTAATCCATGCCGTAAAAGACGCCGTATACACAGATAGCACGTGCAGCACAAGCGCCATCACATCATCCGAATTGGCAAGAGGAATCGTTTTTACAATAAATCCGTGGTATATAAATAAGAAATTGGAGACAACCATCCCGAGGTCGACGATGCGGGTACTGCTGAATATGCTCAGAAGAATGATCAGACCAGCCATAACGGGAATGATCGAGATAAAATTGTTCGTGTGAAGGGCAAAAATGACGAAATTCATCCACGACATGACAGAAATAAAAACAGAACGGTCATCATAACTGCGAAACCGCTTGACGCACATTATCCAGCTGGCCGCTATGGACATGAAAATCAGCTCTTTTACATAAACGCTCCACCCCGACAGCTGCGCTGTAATAAGCAGGGCGACAGCATAACAGGTAAATACGATCATCACAGTGATTTCCAGTTTTTTTTGCGTTTTTTCATCGTTATAATATTTGTCTTCCAATGTGAATTACCGTCCCTTCCTTAAAAATAAGCATCCGGCGCAGCATCTATTCCAGATTTAATTTCTCTTTCATTTGCGGAATCATTTCCATAAACACATCGATAATAGTCGGATCAAACTGCGTTCCCCTGCCCTCCATCATAATCTGCCAAATCCGTTCAAGCGGGCGGATCGGCGGTTTATAAACACGCTCTTCATACAGGGCGTCAAATACGTCGGCCACGGACATAATCCTCGCTGCCAGCGGGATGTTTTCGCCTTCCAGTCCGGTCGGGTAACCGCTCCCATCCCAGCGCTCATGGTGATACATGGCGATATCCTGAACGATTTTTACATAATCGTCATCTTCGACGTCGCCCAGAATCATTTTGATAATCTTCCGGCTTTGCGTGGTATGCGTCTTCATCGTTTCAAATTCTTCGTCCGTCAGCTTTCCCGGTTTCATAAGAACGGCGTCCGGAACCTTAATCTTTCCAACGTCATGAAGCGGCGCCGCCTTTCTTAGATCTTCGATAAAGTCCGCTGTCAGCTCATCCGGAAAAAGATGGCGCTTATACAGTTCTTCCGCGATCATTTTCACATAAATCTGGGTATTTTTGACATGCTTTCCCGTACTTCCGTCACGGCTCTCGATCAGATTCGCCATACCGATAATGACGGAGTCCTGAATACCGCTGATCCTTCTGGCATCCTCCATCAGCATTTCCGTCTGTTCCTGAACCATTTTCTCCAAATTTCTCTGATAGCGCTGCAGCTCAATCGTCTTGCTCACGCGGCTCAAAAGCACATCCGGTATAAACGGCTTTGCGACAAAATCCACCGCCCCCATCTGAAAGCACCGTATCTCTGTCTCCGCCTGATTGTCCGCAGTCAAAAAAATAACGGGTATCGACGCAGTGTCCGTGTTTTGCAAAATATGCTCCATCACCTCAAAACCATCCATTTCGGGCATGTTAATATCCAGCAAAATCAAATCCGGATGATTATTTTCCAGATATTTAAGAGCAGCCATGCCGGAATTAGTAGCAGCGATACGGTAATCCGGCAAAAGAATTTTCTGCGCCAGTGTCAGATTCGTTTTGTCATCATCCACAACTAATATAATGTTCTTCATTCGCTTCCTCTCCCGCTCGAAAATCAATGTTTACTACAAGGACGCCATATAGACAAAATGATAGTGCAACCGTACATTCACCAACAGACATCCGGTTCACTATCATTTTTTCACTGTTTTGCCGTTGCCAACACAGCCTTACTTTCTCAATCCAAGTTTCGCAATCAAAGCGCGGTAACCTTCAAGATCCGTTCTCTTGAGATAATCAAGAAGTCCGCGTCTTTTACCGACCATTTTCAAAAGCCCGCGGCGTGAGTGGTGGTCTTTCTTATTCTCCTTCAAATGCTCCGTAAGTACGTTGATCCTCTCTGTCAAAAGGGCAACCTGCACTTCCGGTGATCCCGTGTCATTCGGCGTCCTGCCGTATTCCTTGATAATCTCTGCTTTCCTTTCCGTCGCAATCATCTTTGACGTACCTCCATAAAAATATTATAAACGCCAATCACTAAGAACCGGCCGGAGTGATCCTGGTTCTGAGCGCTGGTTCGTTTTTCATAACTATATTATCATAAAAAGCCTGTAATGTAAAGAATTTATTTTTATCGCTTCGGATTGCATCAAATTCAATCGGCCGCCCGAAAAAAGGATTGATTTTGAACAACGTTTCATGTATCATAATAGAAAAAAGCAGGAGGTCGCACATCGGATATGCTATACAAATGGCTATATAAAATCAGCCCCACCAGAATCATCGCGCTCAGCTTTATCGCAGTTATACTGACCGGAACCATCCTGCTCTCTCTTCCGGCAGCGTCCCGGACAGGACAATGGACAAGTCCGCTTGACGCGCTGTTTACTTCGACGAGCGCCACATGCGTGACCGGATTAATTGTTGCCGATACGTTTACAAAGTGGTCTCTTTTCGGACAGCTTGTCATTCTTACCATGATACAGATCGGCGGAATCGGGCTGATGACTGTCATCTCCATGGTATTTATCCTTCTGAAAAGAAAACTCAATATGCAGGAACGAAAAGTCCTGATGCAGGCAGCGGGAAATATTCAGGTGGGCGGCATGGTGAGGCTGATCCAACGGATTTTCGCGGGAACGGCTATCATTGAAGGCATGGGGGCAGCTCTGCTCTCCATCCGATTCATTCCGAAACTCGGGTGGGCGGAAGGGATCTATTATGCTATTTTCCACTCCATCTCCGCTTTTTGCAATGCCGGTTTTGACCTGATGGGACAGTTTCATGCCTTTTCCTCATTTACGGACTGGCAGGACGACTGGCTCGTCAACCTCACTCTGGCGTCGCTTATTATCATTGGAGGGATCGGTTTCCTCGTATGGGAAGATATTTTAAAAAACAAATTCAAATTCTCTCGTTATACCCTGCATTCCAAACTCATACTAATCGCAGCAGGCATTCTTCTGATAGCGGGCGCTGCCGGGTACTTTATCTTTGAATCCAGTTACACGATGAAAGGCGATGGCATCGCAGAACGGCTTTTGAAATCATTTTTCGCATCCGCTACGATGCGGACGGCAGGGTTCAATACGATTGATTACAGCCGAATGTCCCCCTCTTCCATTCTCCTGTCCGACGTCCTTATGCTGATCGGCGGCAGCCCGGGGTCTACGGCAGGCGGGATTAAGACAACGACGATCACGGTCATATTCATTGCCATGGCGTCCATGGCCCACGGCAATTCCGACATCACCATTTTCAGAAAACGCCTGGGAAAAGACCTTGTCAAACAGGCAGCAGTCATCCTTGTCGTATATCTGACTTACATTATGCTGGGTACGATGCTCATCTGCCATCTTGAGGGCATCGATCTGTCCACTGTAGTATTTGAAGTAACTTCCGCCGTCTGCACTGTCGGCGTGACAATGGGCATCACCCCCGCCCTCGGCACGGTATCCCGCATTTTACTTATCGTACTGATGTACAGCGGGCGCATCGGCGGATTTTCGCTAATGCTTGTATTTGGTGAATTAGATAAAAAAACGCCGTTAAAAAGACCAAAGGAAAAAATATTAATCGGCTGATATTGTGGAGGTAAATATGAAATCTATTTTAGTCGTCGGCATGGGTACTCTCGGGAGATGCCTTGCCCAGAAAATGCAGGAATTAGGTAACGATGTAATGATTATTGACAAAGACGAAGATCTCATTCAGGAACTGTCGTCGGTTTTTGACGATGCGGTTGCCGGAGACTGCACCAATCCGGACGTCTTAAAGAGCATCGGCGTAAACAATTTTGATATTTGTTTTGTCGCAATCGGGGAAAATTTCTACTCGTCACTGGAAATCACTTCCCTTTTAAAGGAATTAGGGGCCGCTTACGTCGTATCCAAAGCAAAACAGGCGAGGCAGGCGGATTTTCTGAAAAAGATCGGAGCGGATGAAGTCTTTTTCCCAGAACGGGAAATCGCTGAAAAACTGGCAATCCGTTATAATGCCACCAATATTTTTGACTATATCGAGCTGACCTCAGACTGTTCTATTTTTGAAATACCGATTATTCCGGAGTGGGTAGGCAAATCCATTATAGAAATTAATGTCCGTCAGAAATATAATGTCAATATTATCGCCATAAAAAGCGGACAAAGCATAGATCCCTTGCCCGGAGGCGATTACCGCTTTCAAAATGACGACCATATCGTAGTGATCGGGAAGTCAAAAGACGTTTTCGAATTATCTGCTAAGACCATAAGGTAAAAAGGCGCCCGCGGCGCTTTAAATCCCCCGAAATCATAGAGCTTTCGGGGGATTTCGCTTTCTCACGCGCTTCTTTTCATTCTCAGGCATGCCAGTCCGGCACAGATGACGGCAATTCCGAACAATAGATCGATTCCCATAAATCCCATAACCGGCGCCACGGAGTCGCCGGAGGCGTACCCGTCGATCCACTCGCATGCCCTGACATACCAATAGGATGGGATAAAGTGCGCGGCACAAACGATCCCGTCCCCCATCAGCCGCAGCGGGACAAACACGCCGCCAAGGAAGCTGAATCCCAGACCGACGACGTTTGCGGTCATGGAAATAATATTCTGGTTCGCCGCCAGTTGCCCGATCAAAAATGTAATTCCGAGCGCAGTCACAAGAAAACAGATTTCATTGGCGGCAAATAACAGTCCCCGCATCGAAAAAACGTCCAGACGCAATGCCGTCAAAAGCAGGCTGTGCAGTACGACGAGCCCGAGACCCGCCGTAACCATGCCGCCATACAATTCGAGGTTCATTTTCCCCATCGGATATGGCGAGCTCTGAATCCTGTCCCTGACGTCTTTTTGGCGAAACACGATAAGAATCGGCCCGATTGCTCCAATGCAGATGGCAAGATAAATGTACGGCAGCAGCTGGTAATAGTAATACTCTTTTGAATGCGCGCCGCCGCTCCGGCTGTCAGCCAGCGTAACATCAACTTCTTTTTCCAGAGCGCTCTCCGTTTTCTCCACCGCCTCAGTCTCGGAAAATCCGCCAGCGGTATAACTGCGAAAAATCCTCACATAACCGTTCGCCTGATTTTCAAACAGCTCGCCGTATACCGTTCCCGGCACGGCTGTGATTTCCAGCAGCCGCACGTCCCTTCCATCCCGAACCGCCTCGCCGAATCCCTTTTTAATGCGGATGGCGCAAGTGAGGTTTCGTTCATAAATTTCATCCTGTATCAGCTCCGGGTCATCCTCCATCTCTTTTTTTTCGTTGCCCTTTGACAGATATTCGATTATGCTCCCGCTCACCACGGAATTATCTTCATCAAATACAGCGAAACTGCACGATGAAGCTTCAAACATAGCTTCGTCGGGATCCTTGCCCTGTGATGAAATAAGCGTGGAAATGGTCATAAAAATGGCAAGATACATGATTACCGTACCCTTCCGTTTGTTTAATATCCGAAAAAAGCTTTTATAAACTTGCATACTTGCTCCTCCTTACCATCAGAAAGCTCACAACTGCCAGAACAAGCGTCATCGCCGCCAGTATCGTCATATTTTCCATAAAACGGTCATATGTGCCGTACACATTCAGCGCATAAAAAGAATCACAGATCAGCGCCGCCGGATTGACGTCGTTGGCGATCGGAATATGCCGTTCAATCCAGTTCCGGATGCCCGAAACCATCAGATCGCTGCATGCGCTGAAAAACAGGCTTACGCCGACCAGCATACTGATCTTTACGCCCTGACTGACCCTTGGCAGCGAACCGGCCAGCACGCCGATGATCGTCCCCAGACTGCTTCCAAGCAGTAAAAGCAGAAGCATAGCGGCATATTTATCTCCCACGTTGATTTTAAGAACAAATTTCATGTACGCAAGCAGCAGGCTGACAATGATAAACTGCAGGCATTCACTGACAAGAAATTCAGTTATAATAATGGCCATCTTCCGCGTCGGCGTAACTCCCCTTCTCTGTCCAAGGGCGCATACGTCAGCTTGCACCTTGCAGACACGGTCACAGCTGGCGAACGACCCGAACAGGCAGGTCATGGCAAATATTGCGTAAAAATAACTGACTACGTTGTCCTGATTGCCGGAACCGCATGATTTCCGTATGCAACACTGAACCTCATCGTTCAAGCTGTCCGCCGCCTGCCGCATATGTTCCGGATGCTCGGCCGCAACATCGCTGACCGCTATCCCGTTTTGCTGAACCTGCTGTAATATCATCTTCAAAATGGTCTCATCCATGCCGTTCTCCTTTACTTTCAAATGCATGTCTGCGCCATAAACAATCCCTTTCACCGTCCCGTCCGCCAGAAGGCGTTCAGCCTCATCCTCTTCTACCCAGTACGCCTGAATGACCTGTTCCCCACCCTCTTCCGACAATGCCGAAAATACCTGTTTCATTACAGAGCTCTCTGACACAATCGCTGTCGGAATGGCATGAAACTTTTCCGTGGCCTCAAAAATATCGCCAAAGGCAAGGTACATAAATGTAGACAGGGCAAATGGAAAAATAAAGCTCCAAAATATAATTTCTTTCGTCCTGACGACAGACTTTACCCCATACCTAAACAAATGCCCGAACATACAAATCCCCCTTCTAATCCCGCAGCCCTTTTCCGGTAATTTCCAGAAACACGTCGTTGAGCGTTGGCATTTCCGTATAGACGGCGCCGTATGCGATGTTATTTTCGTTCATAAAATGGAGTACGCTGATGAGATTCTGCGTTCCCCCGCTGAAGTATATTTTCAGCTGCCCGTCTTCGTATGCCGCCTTATAGACATGCGGGATTTCACGCAACCTTTCGATCTGTTCCTCCGGGCAATCCAACACTTCAAGCGTGACCGTTTCCGTATTTTTAATCATCCTCTTCAGCTCTTCTTTTGTTCCGACCGCAATAATTTTTCCCTTGTCCATAATCGCGATTCGGGTACAGATCTGCTCTACCTCTTCCATGTAATGCGAGGTATAAATAATTGTCGCCCCCTGGCCTCTAAGCTCGACAATGCCCTCCAGAATCCGGTTTCTGCTCTGAGGGTCGACTGCCACAGTCGGCTCGTCAAAAAAAATCAATTTGGGCTTATGGGCAATACCGCAAGCGATATTGAGCCGCCGAAGCAGACCGCCGGACAGTTTTTTCGGATAAAATTTGCGGAATTCCTCCAGCCTTACGAATGCAATCGCTTCTTCTACATATTTTTTCCGGAGTTCTTTATCCCTGATATAGAGTCCGCAGAAATAATCAATATTTTCATATACGGTAAGTTCGTCGAAAACGGCGACGTTCTGCAGAACCACGCCGATATCCTTTTTAATATCATACGAATCCGGTTTCATTTCCTTTCCGAACACGCATATGCTTCCTTTGTCATATTTTAACAGCGACAGGATGCAGTTGATCGTCGTCGTTTTTCCAGAGCCATTCGGCCCAAGAAGCCCGAATATCTCCCCTTCCTCAATCTCCAGATTGAAGTGGTCGAGGGCGACAAGCTCTTTGTACCGCTTCACAAGATTTTTTACTTCTATCACCGCTCCCATAATTTCCTCCGTTCCGGAGCATCCGCTCCACTTTGAATTCGTATTCATGATATCAAATCCCCGTCGGATTGAACAGTGAAAATACTCACGGATTTTCATGACATTTGTCATTCTTGTCATTTAAGCCAGAATGGGATATACTTGTCTAAAGGATTGCACGGAAAAATTCTTTTGGAAAAGGAGGACGGCAGATGAAACATCTGGGAAACAAAGCGCTGGTTTATCTTTTATGCGCCACATTGCTGAACGGGCTTTCCGATTACACGATTGCCGCCGTTGCCTGCATGTCTGCGGTCGCCGCTGCCTGTCTCGGCACTTTCTTTCATGCCCCGAAACCATTTTTCTGCCTTTGCCTCGCATATTGTGCCGCAGCGCCGTTCTTTCCCGTTTTCTCTATCTTCCTGCCCGTTTTTTTCTATGACGCCGCCGGCCGCGCGATGGGCTCCAAAGCTTCTGTCGCCTGCATACTGGCCGCAATGCTTCTTTCGCTCCACGCCCAGCCTCTTTCCACCGCCATAAGCCTTTTGATCTTCTCTGCCATCTCTTATGTATTGCAATATAACTGCTCCAAGTTAGACGAACTGACAAAACAGTTTCACCGCTACCAGGACGACAGCTCCGAATCATTTCTTTCTCTCCGGCAGAAAAACCAGGCGCTCATTGCGAAACAGGATTATGAAATCAATCTGGCAACCCTGTCCGAGCGGAACCGTATTGCGAGGGAAATCCATGACAATGTCGGACATATGCTAACCCGGTCGATTCTTCAAACCGGAGTGCTTGAGGTCATCAACAAAGACAAGGCCCTCTCCGGTCCGCTCAAGGACTTACACGCAACTCTGGATTCCGCCATGACAAGCATCCGGAACAGCGTCCACGATCTCCACGACGAAGCCGTAAATTTACAATTTGCGCTCTCCCATATCGCAAAAACGGCTTCCATCAACGTCCATCTGGATTACGACGTGGAAACGGATATGCCGAAAGAGATGAAATACGCTTTTATCGCCATCGTCAGGGAAGCGGTCAATAATACGCAGAAACACAGCGACGCCGACCGGATCAGGATCATTGTCAAAGAACATCCCGCACTGTATCAGCTTTCAATCGAGGACAACGGAACCTGTCCCGATGAAACAGGGAGGCAGCCGGCGCCGGACGCATCGTGCGGTATCGGTCTTGCAAATATGGAGGAACGGATCTGCGCATTAAACGGAAATATCCGGTTCTCATGGGAACATGGCTTCCGGATCTTTATTTCCATTATGAAATGATAGGGAGGTAATTTAACCGATGAAAATATGTATTGTAGATGACGACCAGCTCGTTGCCCTCTCGCTAAAAACAATTTTAGAAGCAAGCGGTCAGGTGGAAATTGCAGGAATAGGAAACAGCGGTGAAGAGGCGATTCGCCTTTACGATGAACAGAGCCCGGACGTCCTTTTGATGGATATCCGCATGAAAAACATGACTGGCCTGGAGGCAGCCATGGATATCTTAAACCGGCATCCACAGGCAAAGATCCTTCTTCTCACAACATTTTCAGATGACGAATACATTGTAAAAGCATTACATATCGGAGTTAAGGGATATATCCTGAAACAGGATTTTGAGAGCATCCTGCCCGCCCTCATCGCCGTACAGAACGGACAGACCGTCTTTGGAAACGAAATCACGTCCCGTCTGCCGGAACTGATGAAAACGCCTCCGTCTGCAGATCTCTCCCGTTACCGCATCACAGAGAAAGAACTGCAGATCATTCGCAAGGTAGCGGATGGATACAACAACCGTGAAATCGCAGACCAGTTGTATTTAAGCGAAGGAACCGTGAGAAACTACCTGAGCCAGATCCTTGAAAAGCTCGATCTGAGGGATCGAACCCAGTTGGCAGTTTTCTACTTTAAACAAATGTTGTAGGAAATCCTGCTTTCGTATATTCTAAAGTTCTCTTTCAATAATGTTTCATAACATGACTGAACAATTCGCGATGGAAAACTATTCTCGCTATATATTGTAACTTGCCCGCAATGAAATAGTTCTCCATCACAACTTATCACAACTAAAACTGCTTCTATCTCGACCAGTCAGCTGCCGCCTAGTATTCCCAGGAGCAATAGCACAAACAAAATAATGAAGAACCAACCAAATCCTCCACATCCCGGTCCGCCACCTGAACCCAACTTATCTCCACCGGACATTTTATAATTGATATATCCGTCCGGCCCTGTCTTGCTTGTAGGATCAAAATATATTATTCCATCCATCGCAGTGCAGCCTCCAAAATTAAATCTCTTTGTGGTCGTTATTCAAATTGCATCCATTCAGATCTTCTATGATCATTTATAGATTGGCGCAGTCCGCTTTTTCGTTACCTCAAATGCCGACAGATCGAGCGCCTTAAGAAGCGCCAGGGAGATCGGAAATACGATTATGTACGTAGGGTTTTATTATGCTGCATCATCTCTCTAATATGGGAAATAGCCTCACTATAATAAGTATTCCACATTTTGCTTTCAGTGATCTTCATAACTTCCACAACATTCACATCTAAAATTTTTAGTAATTCATTACGTTCCCGCTCTCTCTTCCTTTCGTCTTCTTCACTTGAGATTGGCGTATAGAACCATACATTTCCATGATCAGCCTTTTCGCGCTTTTTCCTGTTCAGAAGCCACCAAAGATCGAACTCAGAAAAATCCATTCCAAAACCGAGTATATAAACATCTCCCAGTATAAAGTCATCCACCCAACTCTTTACTTTGAATACTTCGCCCTTATTTAAGGCACGATAATCATCCGCACGCAAATCCAAGTATTCCATAATTCTTTTTAGGAGAAATGCATAATAATAATGTCCAAGAATCATGCTATCTGGTTTTCTCGCCTCTCCATGGATATGCCATATGCGATATAGCGCATCAGCGTTTGGTACAATGTTGCAAGTGCTGAGCAAATATTTTGCCTCAGCCCTCTTACCCGGGATAATATTTTTGCTGAAGCTTTTAATGATATTATCCGACAATTTTTCCTTATCCTTGACTGCCATTTCCAGTTCGTAGCTATAATTTGTCGTCAGGATATCGTCAAAGCCAAGACTGAGCAGTTCCTTTAATCGGCTGCGGATCTCAGGGTCATTAAGTTCTCCAAAAAAATCTTCTTTATTCTCACGAAGTTTCACGTTGATGCTGTCATTTGTGAGATATACCGCTCGCAACGGCATTGGCAGCAGTAAATCATCCGCATTCTCACCTGGCCTTACTGCAAAAGAATCAAGTAGATTACACCAGCTTTTTCCTTTTTCCCCTCTCACTATACCATTGCCAAGCAAAAGGATTTGTGGGAAGCGATTGTCTTTAATAATCATGAAATCATCCTTCCTGTCCAAAAATTATCCCGAACAGCTAATTAGCATTGTAGATGTTGTCCAAATCTATCCTCGTCCGCCACAGTCCATCTTGTTTTACTGTAATATTACCACAATTCGTTACATTAATAAATAATAATTAATTTTTTTATTCTTCTTTTTCTTTTTGCTGTAATTGAAAGAGCTTCTTTTGAGTTTCAATCTAAACCAATACCTCGGTCGCACTTCCCCACCGCAGCAGGAAATCGACAAACAGCCTAATACCCGCCCCACTTCCCTATGATCCGGCGCATCAAAAAGGGTGTACCGCACAGAAGTTTTATACTTCCATGCGGTACACCTTGCTCTGCGTGGTATTCCGTCAGCGTATATGTCCCATATTCTCTACTCTCTGGTATTTTTTGTCTTAATCTCATTGTGTATTTCAATGTAATTCACTCCTGTTAATGTGTAATGCAGACTATTATGGAGGTGAATTGCAATGCAGTATATGAAAGAAAATCTTGCCCATCTTGTACGGGAAGCCCGCATGGGGCTTGGACTGTCCCAGGAAAAGCTGGCTGAAATCTTGGGTTTCGATTCCCGAACGATCCTCAACATTTAGGCGGGGCGTGGAAACCCGAAATTTGACAATCTCTGCTCCCTTGTCAAATACCTGAACCTGTCTGCCGACGATATATTTTATCCGGACAGCGCAGGGGAAAAACCAAGCATACAAAAACTTTCCCCTCGTTTGCCTTCCCGAACAGGGCGGCGAATTTGTCCGCAGGGACATACCGCTGGAACAGAGCGGAAAGCAGTACGCCCAGCAGGAAGTACAGCCCCGTCGCTTTGATGCTCCTGCCGAGATTAAAGAGAAACCTCAGGAACAGGTTCGGGTGGGTGTCGTGGCTCGCTCTCGGTTCGAAGCCTTCAAAATTAAAAAACGGCTTGTCCTTGTAGAAAATATGTACCACGATGCCCGCGACAATCCCGCAGACCGTGCAGGACACAATACGGATCACCAGTATTGTCATGCCTGTTGCTGCTTATGCTCCTTATCATATTTCAGCTTGGCAAGCCCTTTTAGCGACTGGCTCTCCTTGTAGGCTGCTTTATGCGGCTCATAGGATTTGCACTTGATTGCAGCAAGCGCACACTGAACCATCATAGGTTTTAGATATTCGCCGGCTTTTGCAATACGCGTGGACTTCTTTTTCCCAGCAGATTCGTTGTTAGCTGGAACAAGACCACACCAGGAACATAAATGAGCCGAATCGTCGAAGGCAGACATATCGACACCGGTTTCGGCCAGTACGATCGTGGAACTGAGTTCAGTCATGCCCGGCATGGCGCTTACAAATTCGACGAACTCAAAGTAAGGCTTGATGCGGACGTACAATTCCACCTCAGTCTGCGTGATCATCTCCTCAAGATATTCGAGATGATCGTGTGCAAGCTCATATTTTTTAGCCTGATCCGGATCTGACAGGACACTGGCAATCCATTTGGAATCCTTTCTATGCGGGGTCGAAAAACTTCGCCACCTCTTCTCCCGTGTTCTGTAGTGTATTGCTATTCCTAAGGCTATTATAAACAAAGTAGAGGAGAGACACAACAAGATTTTCATGCCTTGTTTGTGCCTTGAGCGGAGCGAAAGGAATGGTTAAAGATATGAACAACAAACCGTACAAAGTAAAAGTCAGCGTTTCTCTTGATGAAGATATTATAGAAAAGTGCAAATACCTTGCAGAAAAAGATGACAGGTCATTTAGTCAATATATCAACCTTGTATTAAGAAAATGGATAAAAGAAACAGATAATAAAGATTACAAAAACCGGTAAGAATCTCAATTCCTACCGGTTTTACAGTCAACTTTCCGTCATTTCTCGAAAATTGGGTTTAAGTTGGGTTTGATTCTATTGTCTTTACAGCCCGCAATCCCCTATTTTACGCCATTCTACTTATCCAAGCTCTTCAGCGTCGGGAACAATAGCACATCCCTGATCGCTGCTGAATCCGTCAAAAGCATCACCATACGGTCAATTCCGAAACCGATTCCGCCCGTCGGGGGCATGCCGTATTCCAGCGCACAGATAAAGTCTTCGTCCAGATGATGCGCCTCTTCGTCCCCCGCAGCAAACATTTCTTCCTGCTTCATGAAACGCTCCTTCTGGTCGATCGGGTCATTTAATTCTGAAAATGCATTGCACATCTCGCGCTTCGTGATAAAAAGCTCGAAGCGCTCCGTGTAATCCGGGTTGTCCGGCTTCTTCTTGGCGAGTGGGGAAATCTCCACCGGATGATCCATGATAAACGTGGGCTGGTCAAGCTTCTCCTCCACAAATTCTTCAAAGAAAAGATTGAGGATGTCGCCTTTGGCGTGCCGTTCCTCGTATTCGATATGGCGCTCTTTTGCGGCGGCACGCGCTTCTTCCACGCCGGATATCGCATCAAAATCCACGCCGGCATATTTTTTCACTGCCTCTACCATCGTCAGGCGCTCAAATGGTTTTGCGAAGTCGATCTCAACTCCCTCGTAAGAAATCTTCGTTGTGCCAAGCACGTTCTGACACACTTGGCGATACATATTTTCCGCCAGATCCATCATGCCATAATAATCCGTGAATGCCTGATAGCACTCCAAGAGCGTAAATTCCGGATTGTGGCGTACCGACAGCCCTTCATTTCTAAATACCCTGCCGATTTCATATACTCTCTCCAGACCGCCGACGATCAGGCGCTTTAAGTACAGCTCCAACGAAATACGGAGGTTTAAGTCTTCATCCAGCGTATTGTGGTGCGTAATGAACGGACGCGCCGCCGCCCCGCCCGCCATCGGCACAAGCACGGGCGTCTCCACTTCCAAAAAGCCCCGGTCGTCCAAAAATCTTCTTATTTCGCTAATAATTTTCGTACGCTTCATAAACGTATCCCGCACTTCCGGATTGACGATCAAATCCACATACCGCTGGCGGTAACGGATGTCCGTATCCTTAAGCCCGTGAAATTTTTCCGGGAGGATCTGAAGGCTCTTGCTCAGAAGGCGGATGCCTTTTGCGTGAATTGATATCTCTCCCATCTTCGTCGTAAATACCTCGCCCTCCAGCAAAACGATGTCCCCGATATCAAATTTCTTGAAATCCTTGTACGCGTCTTCGCCGACTTCATCTCTCGCCACATATCCCTGAATCGAACCGTCGCGGTCCAAAACATTGCAAAAAGAAGCTTTTCCCATCACACGTTTCGACATAAGCCGTCCGGCGACCGAAACGCTGCTTCCTTCCAATTCGTCATAATGATCCTTTATTTCCTGCGAATGATGCGAAACCTCGCACTTCGTAATCTCAAACGGATTCTTTCCCTCTTCCTGCAAAACTTCCAGTTTTTCTCTTCTGACCTTCATTAACTGATTAATATCTTCTGCCACGTTGCTCTCTCCTTCTGCACTAAGTTAATTTTTCGTAATTTCCAAAATCTGATAATTAACCACACCGGACGGCGTCTCCACTTCGACTTTCTGTCCTGCCTTTGCGCCGATCAGCGCCTTCCCTACCGGTGACTCGTTGGAAATTTTTCCTTTCAAGCTGTTCGCCTCCGTCGATCCCACTATTTTATATTCCATTTCCTCATCAAACTCCAGATCTTTAATCCGCACGGTACAGCCGATATTGATCACGCTGGCGTCCACGTCGTCATCTGTAACAAGCTCTGCGTTTTTGAGTATTTTATCAATTTCCTCAATCCTAAGTTCAATGTCCCTCTGTTCCTCTTTCGCAGCGTCATACTCTGCATTTTCGGACAAGTCCCCCTGTTCTCTGGCCTCTTTAATTTTTTGCGCAACTTCCTTTCGGCGGTATACTTTCAAATCCTGCAGTTCATCCTCTAATGCCTTCAAGCCCTCTTCCGTCAAAATGTTTTTCTTCATTTCAGCCATATGTTTTTTCCTCCATTCTGAACTATGTGCTATCTGCACCATTATAACGTAGTAAAGTGGGATTGTCAATCGGCAACCCCACTTTGCTATATCTAACCTGGCATTTACAGCTTACCTGTTATCAGCCTTTATTATCCACCGCTGCTGTTTCCGTATTCGGAGATTCCTCCACCGGTTCGTCCGTACTGTTGTCCTCGCCGTCGCTTGCATCTGCCGCATTGTTGAACATGCATTCTTTATGGTCGCGGTCGCTTCCGTCCTCATTCACAATCCGGAAATATTTGTAGCACCCCTCGCCTACCGTATTATCCCTTAAATCAATAATATTTTGTTCCGTGATCTGGCTATATGAATCCGCATACCCCGCGTTTATCGCCGCCTGAATCTCTGTAGACGATTTCATGTCGATGCGGACAGCGCAGTTTCTCTTTGTTCCGCCTTTGCTGAACGTATTGCCCTTGATCGTTGGGTTGACGACGCCCTTTGCCAGTATGCATACATATTTGTATCCTTTGTTATCCTGCAAGGCCTGGATTCCGTCAAAAACATTGTCCTTAATTACGGCGTTGCGCCAGTTCATCATCCTGACGGCAGCATTATATGTCTGATTCACCTTGCAATTCTGAATCGTCACATTTTCATGGTAAATCTGCTGATTTGATGTGCTGACCGAATACGTATGGCTGCCTACCGCCGCCCCCATATTATTAAATGTACAGCTTTGGATATTTACCGTATCGCATGCCGTCCGGTCGTGCGCAGACCAGTCATAATTGAAACCGTTGTTGTTTGAGTCCGTCGTATCGATATTGATCGCTTCTTTGTGGCTCTTATTGTTGTAAATGCGAAAATCCGTAAACGAGCAGTTCTCAACGGTTACATTTTTAGAAGAATTCAATTCTATAAAATGGGAGCCGTATTCATTTGTAAATGCAATATTCCGTATCGTTACATTCTGGGCATGTCCCATAATAATTGCCATGGAGTTCAAAACGTTATCGCAGTCAATCGTCACATTTGCATCCCCCTGCAGCGTAACGTTCTGGGAACCGTTGTAGCCGCTGACAGAATTTTTTACCCCCTCTTTAGACGGAGGAACGATCTCAAACATCGTTTTATTGATGGCAAGCGAAGTATTCGCCGCTTTCACCTTCTGAATCTTGACGCCGCTCTGAAAATTCACGGTTACGTTGGACGGAATGCATACTGCATGGCTCAGCTTATATGTTCCAGGCGCCACTGTGATCGTACCGCCGCCCGCATATTCAAGCTGTTCCATATACGAACGGAACACAAAATATGCCTTCGCCTGGGAACTGTTTGCCGTATAATCCGCCAGATCATTGTAATGCTCCCGGTATGGCTCTGAATCCGGCGTAATCGTAAACGTCCTGTCGGCTTTTGTCTGAAAATAAAACAGACGGACCGTAGAGTCATTCTTACACGGCACATAATAATGCCTCAGGCTGCTGACCGTATTTGTCTTCATATCCTGCGTGCTTGCGGACGATATCGAATTATTGACGCCGGAAACGCGGGCAATATTAATCGCATAGCCGCAGTTGCTGATCTTGTTCTTCGATACGTTCGGCTCCTTAACACTGTACAATTTTACGGCAGAGGACGTGGAAGCCGCAGACTTCGTGCACTTCACGGTATTGGATACGATCGCGGGACTGTCCCACATTTTTCCCTTCACCGCCGCCTCGCCCATATTGGTAAAGGTGTTCTTCTTGATCGATACCTTTGTCGAATACGCTTCTTTTTTGCATTTCGTCGTAGCAATTCCATTTTCCAGCTTCGTAAATTTATTGGATGTGATCCGGACGTTCTGGCACGGGAGAGACGCCGCTGAATTGAGCGTGATCGCCGCCTTATAACTGTCGCCCGAGCTTTCCGAGCCGTTTTTGAAATTGCAGTTTTCCACCTTGACCCGTTTGCTTCCCGAAATATTGATATAAGTACCGCCCTTTTTCCCTTTAAAATCCAACTTGGAAACCGTAATGTAATAATTGTGCCCCAAATCGATTCCGACGGCGCCCTTTACCTTGCCGAGGTCAATCGTTGCGTTCTTCGCGCCTTTAAACGTAACCTTTTTCGTCCCCTTATACTGCTTCGCCTTCTTGCCGCTCAGCTGAAAGAGCGTCTTCGACGGTTTCAGGGACGAGCTTCCCGTTTCATATGTCTTCTTAATTTTTGCACCGCTTTTTAACTGAATGGTCACATTTGAAGGTACTACAAGGGTAGAACACACCTTGTATGTGCCTTTTTTGAGAACAAGAGTACCTCCCCCCTGACTCTCCAGACGTTCAAGATACGATTTAATCGTATAATAATTTCTCGTCTTGCTATTGTATGCCGGCAGCTTGCGATACTTACTGTCGCACGGCTGCGTCGATTTTGAAATCGTAAATTTGCCTGCCGCCTGAGAATCCTGTGAATTTCCGGCCATGCCGCAAACTGCTGCGCATGCAAGCAGAGCTCCGGCTGCCGCCAATGTTCTTTTCATATGCAAAGCCCTCACCTTTTCTTTTTTTCTTTTATCGTTATATCGTAAAATCAAGGCAAAAGAATGACACGGCTCTTAAAATTTGGAAACAACCGCCGCTATTCCCTTCCGCCTTCCTTTCACGCCCCGATCTCCGTTTTATCCGGATATTTTGAATGAATCATATTGAGCATTTTGGGGGATGGTTCAAATACAAGAACAGACTTTTCCTCCCTGCCCTCTTCGCGGATCGCAATACCGTACGCTTTTGCGTCAGCATTCAAGGAAGAAAAATTTCTCACCGGCAAATGCCGGTATCCATCCAGCTTATGCGAATCCATCGGAGCGATGGCGTCCGCATTTTGCAGATCCACGCGCAGCATCGTCTTCCGGCTCTGACCGCCCTGGATTCGGTCAAAATCAAGCTGTCCGTCGCAAAATACATACTCCCATTCCACTTTAAACCGCGGCCAGTACCAGACCAGTAAAATAATCGCCGCCACGCCGAGCAGGCTAACCATCCTGCTTTGCAAAAAAAATCCGGCGCCGAATAATAAAACAATACCGATTATGAGAAGCGCTTTCAGAGCCGCCGCCTTCAATGTAGTTTTCTGTTTTACGCATGTCTCTGCATATAATTGTTCCATATCCGTTCTCCTATCCAAAGTCGAGTAAAAATCCTATGCCCATTATACTCATTTATCCAATTTTTTGCAAGACAAAAAATTACTTACCGATCGGATACGGGATTGTATTCCACTTCCGCTATATTGATGAGCGACATCTCCTCTTTTTCTACATTTTCCAGACTCGTCAGGAGCGCATTTGCCGTGTCTAACGAAGTCAGGCAGGTTACGCCGGTCTCAATCGACACGCGCCGGATCAAAAAACCGTCGTGCGAGTTCTCGCCCTGTCTGGGAATATCGATCACGAGATCAATTTCGTGCCCCAGAAGAAGATCCATAAGCGTCGGCGCCTCATTCTCAATCTTATTGATCCGGTTTACTTCCACGCCTTCTCTCGCAAGCGCCCTCTGTGTTCCGCATGTGGCGTAAATCTCATAGCCGAGCGCCAAAAACCGCTTTGCCACCGAAACAGCCGCCGGGTGTTCCTCCCGCCTGACCGTGAGTATCATCTTCCTGTGTTTCGGAAGATCAATGCCCGCACCGAGAAACGCCTTAGACAGCGCCTCGTTAAATGTGGGGGCAACGCCCAGACACTCGCCCGTCGACTTCATCTCCGGCCCTAAACTGATCTCCGCCCCCCGCAGCTTCTCAAAAGAAAATACCGGCATCTTAATCGTGATATAGTCCGCCTCTCGCGCCAGCCCCGTTCCATAGCCAAGGTCTTTCAGCTTTTCGCCTAAGATCACCCGCGACGCCAGCTTCACAATCGGAATTCCCGTAACCTTGCTTATATACGGCACCGTGCGCGATGAACGCGGATTTACCTCAATGACATATACCTCGTTCTCATATACGATAAACTGGATATTAATGAGTCCGATCACATGCAGCGACCTCGCCAGCCTTTTTGTGTATTCTACAATTGTCTCCTGCGTTTCCGGCAAAATGCTCTGCGCCGGATAGACCGAAATGCTGTCGCCGGAATGAATGCCGGCGCGTTCAATATGCTCCATAATACCGGGTATGAGTATCTGTTCGCCGTCGCATACGGCGTCCACTTCAACCTCTTTTCCCATCAGATATTTGTCTACCAGTATTGGATGCTCCTGCACATGCCTGTTGATGATAGACATAAATTCTATGATATCCTCATCGTGTATGGCGATCTGCATCCCCTGCCCGCCAAGTACGTAGGACGGACGCACAAGTACCGGATACCCCAGTTCATTGGCGGCCTCCAGCGCTTCCTCGGTTGTGAAGACTGTCGTTCCCTTCGGTCTGGGAATCCCGCACTCTTCCAGAATTTCATCAAATTTCTCCCTGTCCTCCGCAGCGTCTACATTCTCTGCGCTTGTACCGAAAATCGGCACATCCATGTTACGGAGCGCTTCCGTCAGCTTGATCGCCGTCTGTCCGCCAAACTGCACGACTGCACCGTCCGGTTTTTCCAAATCCACGATATTTGCTACGTCTTCCGGCGTGAGCGGCTCAAAATACAGCTTATTTGCCACATCAAAATCCGTACTCACCGTTTCCGGATTATTATTTATGATAATGGTCTCAAACCCGCTTTTCTCTAACGACCATGCACTGTGCACCGAACAGAAATCAAACTCGATCCCTTGTCCGATCCGGATCGGGCCGGAACCCAGCACGAGCACCTTTTTCTTCGCACCCGCCCCGCAATCATTCCCTTTTGCCTCTAACGCTTCCCTCACTTCACATTCGCTGCCAAAACAGCTGTAATAATACGGCGTCGCCGCCTCAAACTCCGCCGCGCATGTATCCACCATCTTGAATGCCGCCGTGACGCCGTTTGCAAGACGCATTTCGCGAACCTCGCCCTCTGTGATTCCGGCATATCCGGCGATTACCCGATCCGGAAACTCGATGCGTTTTGCCTCGGCGAGAAGTTCCGGCGTGAGCGGTTCGGATTTCAGGCGCTGCTCCATCTCTACGAGAATGGAGATTTTATCAATAAACCAGTAGTCGATCTGCGTTATTTCATGAATCTCTTCATACGACGCTCCCTTCCTCAAAAGCTCGGCAATGATGAAAATGCGCCGGTCATCTACGATCCGGACGCGTTCCAAAAGCTGCTCTTTCGAGCGGTCCGCGTATCGGCCAATATCCAGACTGTCTATGTGCTGCTCCAGCGAGCGGAGCGCTTTCATGAGCGCGCCTTCAAAATTCGTGCAAATGCTCATAACCTCTCCGGTCGCTTTCATCTGCGTCGTCAGTGTTCTCTTTGCCTTGATAAATTTATCAAACGGAAGCCTCGGTATTTTTACAACGCAGTAATCAAGCGCCGGTTCAAAGCTGGCGTACGTCTTTCCGGTGACCGCATTCGGTATCTCATCCAGCATGTAGCCGAGAGCAATCTTCGCCGCAACCTTCGCGATCGGATATCCCGTCGCCTTTGACGCCAGCGCCGATGAACGGCTCACCCTCGGATTGACCTCGATTACACAGTATTCAAAAGACTCCGGATGAAGGGCAAACTGTACGTTGCATCCGCCCGTAATGCCCAATTCAGTAATAATATTAAGCGCAGAGGAGCGAAGCATCTGGTACTCCTTGTCCGAGAGCGTCTGAGACGGGGCGACGACGATGCTGTCGCCGGTGTGCACGCCGACCGGATCCAGATTTTCCATATTGCAGACCGTGATGCAGTTGCCGCCCGCATCGCGCATGACCTCGTACTCGATTTCCTTCCATCCGGCGATACACCGCTCGATCAGGCACTGCCCGACGCGCGAGAGGCGGAGCCCGTTTGCGCAGATCTCCCGCAGCTCCTCTTCACTGCCGGCGATACCGCCGCCGCTTCCTCCCAGCGTATAGGCGGGACGGATCACGACCGGATAGCCGATCGTATTCGCAAAATCCACCGCTCCTTCCACGGTATCCACGACTTCGCTGGCGGCGATCGGCTCCCCGATCTTCTCCATCGTGGTTTTAAATTCCAACCGGTCCTCCGCTTTCTTAATCGTCATAGAAGTCGTGCCGATCAGACGCACTCCCTGCTCCCTCAAAAATCCGCACTCCTCCAATTCCATTGCGATATTTAACGCCGCCTGTCCGCCGAGCGTCGGAAGAATACTGTCCGGCCTCTCCTTTTTCAGCAGATGCTTCACGACGTCGACAGTGAGAGGCTCTATGTATACTTTGTCCGCAATATCTTTATCTGTCATGATCGTGGCCGGGTTGGAGTTGATGAGAACGACCTCAATTCCCTCTTCTTTCAGCGAACGGCATGCCTGTGTTCCCGCATAATCAAATTCCGCCGCCTGTCCGATCACGATCGGTCCTGAACCAATGACCAATACCTTCTTTATTTCTTTTATTTTTGGCATATCGTTTCCTCCGTTATCTCTCCATCATTTTCATAAACCGGTCAAACAAAATTTCGGAATCTCTCGGCCCGGCGCATGCTTCCGGATGAAACTGCACTGTAAAGACAGGCTTATCCTTATACCGCAGCCCCTCGACCGTCCCATCGTTCACGTTAATAAATGCGATTTCCGCCACGCCTTCCGGAATCGAATCCGCTCTGACAACGTACCCGTGGTTTTGCGACGAAATATAAACCTTTCCTGTTTTCACATCCTTTACCGGATGGTTCGCGCCGCGGTGTCCGTACTTCATCTTTTCCGTGTCCGCCCCATTTGCCAGCGCCATCAGCTGGTGTCCGAGGCAGATCGCAAAGATCGGCACGCCGGAGGCATACAGCCTCTTTATATTGCCTATCGTTTCCCCGCAGTCTTTCGGGTCTCCTGGTCCGTTTGTGATCATGATGCCGTCCGGATCGGCAGAAAGAATCTCCTCCGCTTTCGTGCGCGCCGGATAAACCGTGACCTCGCACCCCCTGTTTAGCAGGCATCGCACAATATTATATTTTGTTCCAACGTCAAGAATAGCAACCCTTTCCGTCACCGGAATGCTGCTATCCGTATCAAAATCTCCCGGCCGGAATGAAACCGCCTGTTTTGCCGTCACTTTATCGACAACGCCGGAAACCCTATATTTTTTTAATTTCTCCATCACGGAATCTAAATCAAAAGCCCCGTCCCTCGTAATCATGCCGTTCATCGTTCCTTTTTCCCGCAGCCGCTTCGTAAGGGCCCGGGTATCGATGCCCGCAATGCCCGGAATATCCTGTTCGGCGAGAAACTCCTGAATACTCTGTTCCTTCCGGAAATTGCTCCCCAAACGGGATAATTCGCGGACGATAAAACCGTCCACGCTCGCTTTTTTTGATTCCAAATCCTTTGTACAGATACCGTAATTGCCGATCAGGGGATATGTCATCGCCACTGCCTGTCCCGCATAACTCGGATCAGTCAGCACCTCCGGATACCCCGTCATAGAAGTATTAAATACAATCTCGCTTATGACCTCTCTTTCGCTTCCGATACCCGTCCCGGTAAACACCGTTCCGTCCTCCAGAATTAAATAGGCTTTCATGGCTGCTCCTTTCTCTACGTTTCATTCAAATGCCAAAATCATTTCCGCCGTTTCCACCAGATTATTCCCGCTGTCCATACTGAGCTTCTGTATATATTTGTGCGCTTCTTCTTCCGTCATCGAATTTCGTTCGATCAGAAGCGCCTTTGCCGAATTGATAATCTGCCGTTCTTCTTCCGTCCGTTTTTTCGGCAGACTCTTTTTCCTTCGTTTAAGCTCCTTCTGAATATCCATCGTCATCATGAAAACGGTACTGATAAATTCCTGCGTGCGAAACGGCATCGCAAGGCAGACGATCTCATGACTGCAGCAGTCCGCGAGCTTCGGCGGGCTCGCCACCAAAAGCATAGAAAATTCTCTGGGCAGATATCCAAAAAGCTCACTGTAGTGCATATCCGTCAGCCGGTAGCCGCACACGACGATTCCTCCGTCAGACTCGTTCGCCCCCCGGATCACCTGATATGCGCTATTACATGTTAGTATATCATCAAAACCATTACGGTTCAAAACAATTTTTAAATTCTTTGCATCCTCCAGTTTCAGAAATGCAACAATGATACGCATTTTGGATATTCACCTCCTTTGTATAGCATGCTCTCTCCGTTCACGGGTAAATATCAAACGCGATCCAGATACTTTTCGACCTCCCATGCCGTGACCTGGCGAGAAAACTCCTCCCATTCTTCTTCTTTTTCGTTGATGATAATATGCGAAAGCGTTTCGCCGAATACCTCTTTTAAAAACGCGTCCTGTTCAAACGCGCGGACTGCCTCATGCAGGTTGCGGGGAAGTATATCGAATTTGACGTCCGGATCCCCCGCCGCCGCCTCCATGCTCACCGGCAGCTCGATTTCTTTTTTCAGCCCTTCCAGTCCCGCCGCCAGACACCCGGCAAGTACAAGATACGGATTGCTCGCTCCGTCCGGACTGCGCAAAACGATGCGGGAACCGGTCGCGCCAACGTCCGTGATGCGTATGAGGGGCGCGCGGCTCGTCCGAGACCATGTGATATCCACCGGCGCATTGTAGCCCGGCACCAGTCGTTTATATGAATTTACAATCGGATTGTTGATGAGCGTAAGTCCTTTGATATGCTTCATAATGCCGCCCATGAAATGATACGCCTCCCGGCTCATGCCGTGCGTTGCCTGCTCATCACTGAAAATATTTTTGCCGTTCCGACACAAAAACATATTTAAAATCATGCCGGAACCCTTGATCCCGTATTTCGGTTTCGGCATGAAGGTAGCGTGAAGTCCGTGGCGCCTCGCCACCGTCCGGACCGTCAGCTTAAATGTCATAATATTATCCGCCGTACTGAGCGCCTCGTCATACATGAAGTTAATGCAGTGCTGCGCTACCTCCTTAGAATGATAGGAGCTTTCCATGACAAATCCCATCTCTTCCAACGACAGTACCATATCGCGTCTCGCATTTTCGCCGGAATCAAGCGGGCCGATATCAAAAAAACCGCCCTTCTCGCCCGTCTCTGTCGTCGGCTGCCCGTCTTCGTCCGTATCAAAAAGGAAAAACTGGTTCTCCGGTCCCACATGAAATGTATAGCCCTGCTGCTCGGCCTCGGCGAGAACCTTCTTCAAAATATACCGCGAATCCGCCTCATACGGCGTTCCATCCGGATTCCACACATCGCATATAAAACGCGCCACCTTTCCCCGCTGCGGACGCCACGGGAAAATAGTAAACGTATCGAGATCCGGCGCCAGAATAAATTCGGATAAATCATTTGTTGCATATCCCTGAATCGCAGCGCCGTCAAACACGCACTCATTGTTTAAAATCCTGTCAAGATGATCGCTCGTCATCGCCACATTTTTCAATGCGCCAAAACTGTCAGCAAACTGAAGACGGATAAAGCCGACGTCTTCCTCTTTTACTAAACGGACAATATCCTCTCTCGTGTACTTCGCCATCCTCATGTCTCCTTCCTTTCATCTTTCATTTGCTAATTCAGATTTGAATATCCCATCAGATCCCTGTCCACTTCTTTCGCCGCCTCCCTGCCCTCGCGGATCGCCCAGACGACAAGCGACTGTCCGCGGTGCATATCGCCCGCAGTAAATACGCGGTCGACGCTTGTTTTGTACCCGCCCGGCTTTGTAAGCACATTTGTCCGGTTGTCAAGCTCCAGTTCAAAATCTTTTGCGACATACTCCTGCGTTCCGAGAAATCCCGCTGCAATAAATACGAGATCCGCATCGATCAGGTACTCGCTTCCCGGCGCTTCGCTCATCGCCATTCGTCCGGTCTCCTCATCCTTCTCCCATGCCAGCTTCACCGCTTTTACTTTCGTAAGCTTTCCCTTTTCGTCCTTAATAAATTCCTTCACTGTCGTCTCATAAATGCGCGGATCGCTGCCAAATACCGCGATCGCCTCCTGCTGGCCATAATCGGTCTTTAACACCTTGGGCCACTCTGGCCACGGATTGTTGTCTGCCCGTTCTTCGGGCGGTTTCGGCATCATCTCGAGCTGTACGACGCTTTTCGCCCCCTGCCGGATCGAAGAACCAACGCAGTCGTTTCCGGTATCGCCGCCCCCGATCACGAGAACGTTTTTGCCCTTTGCGTCAATATAATCTTTATAGTCCGGATCCATCACGTGTTTTGTCACGCGCGTCAGATAATCCACGGCGAAATATATCCCGTCCGCATCCCTGCCCGGCGCCTTGATATCACGCGGATTGGAGGAGCCGCAGGTGAGAACAATCCGGTCAAACTGCTGCAAAAGCTCCCCTGCTTTTATGTCAGCGCCGACATTCACGCCCGTCTTAAATACGATCCCCTCTTCGGTAAGTATTTTTATCTTTCTCTCAACCACGGATTTTTCCAGTTTCATATTCGGAATGCCGTACATCAAAAGCCCGCCCGCACGATCCGAACGCTCAAAAACCGTAACGCTGTGGCCGCGCTTGTTTAACTGGTCTGCCGCCGCCAGCCCGGATGGGCCGGAACCCACGACCGCCACCTTTTTGCCGGTGCGCACTTTCGGCGGTCTCGCCTCCATAAGTCCGTTTTCATAACCAAATTCAATAATCGCATTTTCATTTTCCTTAATCGTCACCGCTTCATCATTAAGTCCGCACGTACATGCCGCCTCGCACGGCGCCGGACATACTCTTGACGTAAACTCCGGGAAATTATTCGTTTTGAGAAGCCGCCCAAGCGCCTCCGCATAATTGTCAAGGTAAATGAGATCGTTCCACTCGGGGCACATATTATTTAACGGACACCCGGACGCCATACCCCCGATCATCATACCGGACTGGCAAAATGGCACGCCGCAGTCCATACATCTCGCCGCCTGGCGCTTTCGGTCTTTTTCCGGCATCGGAACATGGAATTCATCAAAATTCTTAATCCTCTCCAATGGTGCGATCTCCGTATTTACATTACGTTCATATTCTAAAAATCCGGTCGGTTTTCCCATCGATTTTCAACCCTTTCTGTTTATATTATGATTTCTGTTTCCAAACCGCTTACGAAATCTGTTTCTGCGTCTCATAAAATGCCTCGATCAACGCCTGCTCATTGCTCAGCCCCTTCTCTTCCATAGCTGCAATCTTCTGCATCATGTTCTGGTAATCGTGAGGGATGATCTTCTTGAATTTGGGAAGATAATCCTTAAAGTTTTCAAGAATCTCCTTTCCCTTGTTCGATCCCGTCGCCTCTACATGAGCGCGGATCATATCCTTCAGCTGCATGACGTCATATTTATTCGTCACGGCTTCTGACGAGACGAGCTCTTTATTCAACTTAAGGTAAAGATTGCGGTCCTCGTCGAGCACATAGGCGATACCGCCGCTCATGCCCGCCGCGAAATTCTTGCCCGTATAACCGAGCACGACAACGCAGCCGCCGGTCATATATTCACAGCCATGTTCGCCGACGCCCTCGACAACGGCATTTACGCCGGAATTCCTGACACAGAAACGCTCGCCCGCAACGCCGCTTATATACGCCGTTCCGCTTGTCGCACCGTAAAGAGCCACATTGCCGACGACAATATTTTCATCCGAGCGGTATTTCGCATCCTTAGGCGGGTATACAATGAGCTTTCCGCCCGACAGCCCCTTTCCGAAGTAATCGTTGCTGTCGCCCTCCAATTCGAGCGTGAGCCCTTTCGGAATAAAGGCCCCAAAGCTCTGTCCGCCGCTGCCGGTGCACTTAACGGTAAACGTATCGTCTTCCAGATCATCTCCCAGGCGCTTCGTGATCTCTGACCCCAAAATCGTTCCCAAAGACCGGTCCGTATTTGTAACCTTCGCTGAAATCGTCTTCTTTTCTCCGGTTTCTAAGCTCTCGCCGAATTTTTTCAAAAAGACCTTCTCGTCAATCGTTTTATTTAACTTAAAGTCATACCTATCCTTGGCGTTAAACTTATTCTTCTTTTCATGAATAAACGGATTGTTGATAATCGCCGACAGATCAAGCTTGCCTGCCCGCTCACTGTCGATATTATCCTTCACCTTCAAAAGATCCGAGCGCCCGATCAGTTCATCCAGCGTACTCGCGCCGAATTTCGCCATCAGCTCGCGCACCTCTTCGGCGACAAAGCGCATGAAGTTCTCGACATACTCCGGTTTTCCCTTGAAGCGTTTGCGAAGCTCCGGATTTTGTGTAGCAACGCCGACGGGACACGTATCCAGATTGCATACGCGCATCATCACGCAGCCCATCGTCACGAGAGGCGCTGTAGCAAACCCAAACTCCTCCGCGCCAAGGAGCGCCGCGATCATGACGTCGCGTCCGTTCATCAGCTTGCCATCCGTCTCAATAACCACCTTAGAACGCAGCCCGTTCATCAGGAGCGTCTGGTGCGTCTCTGCAAGTCCGAGTTCCCATGGAAGCCCGGCATTGTGGATCGAGCTGCCCGGAGCCGCTCCTGTCCCGCCGTCATAACCGGAAATCAGCACGACTCCCGCACCCGCTTTCGCTACGCCTGCCGCTACTGTGCCAACGCCCGCTTCCGAAACGAGCTTGACGGAAATGCGCGCATCTTTATTTGAATTTTTCAAGTCGTAAATAAGCTGTGCAAGATCTTCTATCGAATAAATATCGTGATGCGGCGGAGGGGAAATCAGCGATACGCCCGGTGTGGAATGCCTTGTTTTGGCAATCCACGGATATACCTTCTTTCCGGGCAGATGGCCGCCCTCGCCTGGTTTCGCCCCCTGAGCCATCTTAATCTGAATCTCTTTGGCACTCACAAGGTATCTGGACGTCACGCCGAACCGTCCCGACGCCACCTGTTTGATCGCCGAGCAGCGGTTTAATCCGTCTTCGCCGATCTCAAGCCTCTCAAGGCTCTCGCCGCCCTCTCCGCTGTTTGACTTTCCGTGAAGGCGGTTCATTGCAATCGCCAGCGTCTCATGCGCCTCCTGCGAAATTGACCCGTAGGACATGGCTCCCGTCTTAAACCGTTTCACAATCTCATCCACGCTCTCTACTTTTGAAAGCGGAATACCCTTCTTCGGGAAATTAAAATCAAGCAGGCTTCTCAAGTTCACGTAAAGGTTCTCACGGTTAATTTCACTTGAATACTCCTTGAACATCTTATAGTCTCCGGTTCTTGCAGACTCCTGAAGAAGATGAATCGTCTTCGGATTGTACAGATGCTCTTCTTTTCCGCTCCTGCTCTTGTGGTTTCCGATACTATCTAACGTAATGTCCGTTCCGAGTTCAAGCGGATCGAACGCCTTGTCATGAAGCATTTCAACCTGTGCCTGAATATCCTCAATATCCAGTCCGCCGATACGCGAAACCGTACCGGTAAAGTAATTCTCAATAAACGCTGCGGACAGCCCGATCGCCTCAAATATTTTGGCGCCCTGATAAGACTGTATCGTCGAAATGCCCATCTTAGAGGCAATTTTTACGATTCCATGAAGAACCGCAGAATTGTAATCATCCACTGCCACATAATAATCCTTATCCAGCATGCCGCCCTCGATCAGACCGTGAATCGTATCCAGCGCGAGGTACGGGTTGACTGCCGTTGCGCCGAAACCGAGCAGAGTCGCAAAATGATGCACTTCCCTCGGCTCCGCGCTCTCCAAAATCATGGACAGGGAGGTGCGTTTTTTCGTCGTAATAAGATGGTGCTGCATCGCCGATACCGCCAGAAGCGCCGGAATCGCCACATGGTTTTCATCCACGCCCCGGTCAGACAAAATTAGAATATTCGCCCCGTCTTTATAGGCGCGGTCAGCTTCCAGATACAGCCGGTCGATCGCCTTTTTCAGCGATGTATTTTTGTAATAGGTAATCGGAATCACCGCTACCTTAAAGCCCTTTACGTTCATGGACTTTATTTTCAAAAGATCGGTATTTGTCAGAATCGGATTATCAATCTTCAACGAATGGCAGTTCTCCGCCGTTTCCTCCAGTAAGTTGCCGGAATCCCCGATATAGACCGTAGTGGACGTGACAACCTCTTCGCGTATGGCGTCAATCGGGGGATTCGTCACCTGCGCAAACCGTTGTTTAAAATAATTGTACAACGGCTGCGGCTGGCTGCTCAGCGCTGCAAGGGGCGTGTCGTGCCCCATCGCGGCGATCGGTTCGCTGCCGTTTTGCGCCATGGGAAGAATCGAGTTTCTCACTTCTTCATACGTATAACCAAACGCCTTCTGAAGGCGAAGGCTCTCGTCATGGTCATAGGAGTCGATGCGTTTATTAGGAATCGTCAGATCCCTTAAATTGACAAGATTTGTATCCAGCCATTCACCGTACGGCTGCCTGGATGCATATGCCTCTTTCAGTTCATCATCATCGATAAGCTCTCCCTTTACCGTATCCACCAGAAGCATCTTTCCCGGGCGAAGCCTGTCCTTTTTCACGACATGGCTGTCGCTGATCGGCATAACGCCTACCTCGGACGAAAGAATGAGCTGGTCATCATCCGTGATATAGTATCTGGATGGGCGAAGTCCGTTGCGGTCGAGCACCGCCCCCATGATATCCCCGTCAGAAAACAGAATGGACGCCGGGCCGTCCCAAGGCTCCATCATCGTCGCATAATATTGATAAAAATCTTTTTTCCTGTCGCTTATATACCGGTTATTTGCCCACGGTTCCGGAATCGTGATCATCACGGCAAGCGGAAGATCCATTCCGCTCATTACGAGAAATTCCAGCGTATTGTCAAGCATCGCCGAGTCCGACCCCTCGGTATTGACAACCGGAAGCACCTTGTGCAGCTCCCCGCTCAGATGGCTGGACTCCATTGTCTCCTCGCGCGCAAGCATCTTATCCGCATTACCGCGTATCGTATTGATCTCGCCATTGTGGACGATCAGGCGGTTCGGATGGGCGCGCTGCCAGCTCGGCTGCGTATTCGTGCTGAAACGGGAATGGACAACGGCGATCGCCGACTCATAATCGACGTCCTGAAGATCATCAAAGAACAGCCGCAGCTGGGAAACGAGAAACATTCCCTTGTAGACGATCGTACGGCTGGAAAGGGAGACGACGTATGTATTTTCATTGGACTGTTCAAAGACGCGGCGGGCAATATAAAGCCTGCGGTCAAACGCCAGCCCTTTTTCCACATCAGACGGTTTTCGGATAAAGCACTGCATGATATACGGCATGCACTCGACGGCCGCCTTTCCCAGTATGCCCGGTGCGATCGGCACCTCGCGCCAGCCGAGGAACTCCAGCCCCTCCTTATCGACGATCGTCTCAAACATCTTCTTCGCCTGATTCCGCTTTAATTCGTCCTGTGGGAAAAAGAACATGCCGATGCCGTATTCCCTCTCCCCGCCGAGATCAATCCCCATTTTCGCCGCCACTTTGCCAAAAAATTTATGGGAGATCTGAAGCAGAATGCCGACGCCGTCTCCGGTCTTCCCCTCGCCGTCCTTGCCGGCGCGGTGCTCCAAATGCGCCACGATTTCAAGCGCATTTTTCACGGTATCATGAGTCTTCCTCCCCTTTATATTTACGATTGCCCCGATTCCGCAATTGTCATGTTCAAAATCGGGATTATACATTCCTATCGCTTTTCGCTTTGCCTCTTCTGCATAGTTGCCACTCATACAAATCCTCCATTCCTGCGCGGGATCGCACATACTATCATTTTAGAAGCCAAAATGGCTTCGCCGTGGGAGATTCCCTAAAAAAAGATGTCAGAAAAAACACCCTGCGCGGCATTTCTCTTCTGACATCTTTGTCTGAAAAACATTATATAACACAATTTCAAAATACGCAAGTATTTTTTTATTGGGCAAAGGCTTCATGATTCTGTAGAATTTGTCGATATACAATATTATGGCGCCTTTTAAATAATTGTAAAAAAAATACTGGTGGTGATATATTGATAAAACGATATTTCGTACGTATTGGCGCCCTTCGCGAAGGGATGAAAATAAGCCAGACGATTAAAGACAGAATGGACCGAACCCTGATCGCCCGCGGCACGCTGCTGGATGAATTTATGATAGACAGCTTAAAAAAGCGCGGGGTAAGCGGCGTTTATATACAGGAAGGGGAAGAGGATCCGGAACCGAAGAAAAAAGAAGACCCGCTGCCCCCAGTCGTGCAAAAAAATATTGAAAAACTCAGAACACAGGATCCTGCCAAGGTAAAGCTCTCTGAAAGCGTAAAAAAACGGGTTTCCGAAGGAATTCAATATCTGTACAACAATGCGGATTCCAAACAGTTTTCCGACACTTCAAATAAAATCACAACCGACCTGATGAAAGCGATCAACGACAATGACGCGCTCGCCGTCGATATCAGCGCTCTCAAAACAAGTGATGAATATACGTTTAAACACAGCGTCGATGTCGCCACCCTGTCCATGATCGTTGCCAGAAATCAGGGATTGCCGGAAAAGGATATATATAATATCGGTATTACCGGACTCCTTCACGATATGGGCAAATCAAAAATCCCACTGGAAATATTAAATAAGCCGGGTAAGCTCACAGATGAAGAGTTTGCATTAATGAAGCAGCATTCGATACTCGGCTATGAAATATTAAAGGACAAGGAAGAATTTAATGCCGCCATTTCTCTGGGCGTGCTGCAGCACCACGAAAAAATGAACGGAAAGGGATACCCTCTCGGCTACAGTTCGGAAAAAATCTGCCCGTACGCCAAGATCCTCTCCGTCACCGATGTGTATGACGCGCTGGTCACAGAGCGTCCGTACAAAAAATCATTTTCACAGCGGACCGCAGTTGAGATGATCATGTCAATGACGGATGAGCTCGACATTGCCAATATGAAAGTATTTCTGGAAAGCGTCATCCTATATCCTGTCGATTCTACCGTACAGTTAAGCAACGGCGAAAAGGCGAGGGTTGTCAAAAACAACAAAGGCTCCGTTCTGAGGCCGACGGTAGTCGGGCTGACGACAGGAAAAGTGTACGACTTGACGCATGACCTCGACTGTACGAGCATCATTATCCTATAAGGCACAAAAAAAGCGCCCCCATCGGTCAGATGGGAACGGCGCTTTTTTATGCGAAAACCTTATCGCAGTCTGTCAGACAGCGGGAAATCCACTTATAAATGCTGTAAAGTGCCAGTATAAGTTTCTCCCACCCTAAAAAGCATTATTCGCCAAGTTCAAGCGTTCCGAACGTGTCATTAAGATTCCAGTAGCTTAACGCAACATCCGTCTTTCTGAGATAGATTTCTGCAGCCCTCTTATCTCCCGTGCAATCTTGGACAATGATGTCAAATCCCACACGGTCTCCGGCCTTCTTGGCAGCCTTGAAAGGAATCTTAAACTCTACAACATATCCATCGCCAGTGATTGAATATGCCGTCTCAATTCCTGCATAATCAGCCTTTGCATCGGCGCTTCCGCCTTTAATTTCATCCGTCAGGGCAGCCTTCACTCCATCGCCGTCCTTTTCAAGCCCCGTCACCCTATACTGGAATGCATCCTTGTTAGCTTCAAAAGTTTTGTCCATGCTGTAATCCTCATCGAGGAAGAATTCAACGCCGTCTCTTTCATGATCCAGTGTTGAGCCAAGGGAAACATTAGGATCGGTAACCCTGACAAGTCCGTAAAGGTTATTCTCATCCCATGCAATCTTCGCAGCTGCCGTGGAAGCCGTCTCTACCTCTGCACCGCAAAGCACTACGTTTTCGATCGCAAGCTCCGGAACATCCTTCCATGCATCATCATTTCCGTCACCGTCTACCGCTATGGAAGCGCCGGAAGCTATTTTTGCAGCCGTAAAGTCCGGTGCAGGCTTATCGTCAGGATTCGGGCTCGGCGATTCATCAGGATTCGGGCTCGGCGATTCGTCAGGATCCGGGCTCGGCGATTCGTCAGGATCCGGGCTCGGCGACGCCGTAAGCTTGTCATAGGCGTCCTTATCCTTATATGCCTTTATTGACGTAACCGTAATAGGTCCCGCCTTGGTACTGGAAGCGTCGCCCAGGCTGTAGATCTCGAAAGCGGCAACATTTACGCGGTTATCCTTCTCAAGATTGAACTTAATCGGGAAGTACATGTTGTCCTGTGTTTCTATTTCAAGAAGCCCGCCGTGGGACGCATGGTCAAGAGCATCGAGGAACTGGGCGCTGAGGTCATGCCCCTTTTTCTTATCAGGGTTGCCTTCTACAGCTTCAAGCTTAACGCCTTCCTGATTCACGCCCTCTACTACGACATAGGTGTATTTTTCAAGATTCAGAGGCTTCCTTACCCCTCTCGTTACCTGTTCGCCATTCTCATCCGTTACCGTTTCCTTTTTGTCCCCGTCAACAAAATACCATCTTGCGCCTTTATAGGATGTTCCGGTAAAATCTAACGTTACAGAGCCGTCTTCATTATCTGTTTTCTTAACTCCCTCAGCTATGTCAAGTTCGCTGATCGCCATTACATCCAAAACCTCATCCTTAGGCTCCTCTGCCTTTGGCTTTTCAGTCGGGGTAGGTTTCGGCGTCGAAGGCTTCTTTGTAGGTTTGCTGGTCGGCTCCGACGTCGCCGGCTGATTCGTCACATCAGGAACTGATGTAACATCAGACCCCGGCGCCGATGTCGCATCGGAACCCGGCGTCGCCGTTACAGCTGGCGTCGCCGTTACAACCGGCGGCTGCGTTGCAGCTGTCGACGTCGGATTCTTGCTTTTTACATTAACCGTAACCTTTGCCTTAGCCTTCTTGTTTGACTTTGATGTTACGGTAATGATAGCTTTACCGACCTTCTTGCCTTTGACAACGCCTTTCTTTGATACAGATGCAATCTTTTTGTCGCTCGACTTATACTTAACTGCCTTGCTTGCTTTCTTAGGCGTAACCTTCTTTACCTTTAGCGTAATCTTTTTGCCAACTGTTATGCTGACTTTCTTTTTGTTCATTGTAATCTTCTTAGCCTTTACTGCAGCCTGCGCATCGTTTCCGCCGCAGCAAACGCTCGTTACAACGAGTGCAGCCGCAAGCGTTAAGCTTGCAGCCTTTTTCATGTTAGGTTTCATTTCATTGATCCTCCTTTTTTAGTACCGCCTTGCACTAAAACCAGCACTTTACAGCATTTATAAATGAATTCCCCGCTGCGCATAACTCTTTAAGAAAGAATAAGATATATATCTTATTTTATTTTATTTCCGTTTTCGGCAGCAGCGGTACAAGCGTATCCGCCTCCCACAAAAATACGGAAGAGCTCGCCGCTTCACCCTGCCATCCGGCGGGAATGGAAAGCTTTTTGTACTCATTGGCGCCCATATCGATAACCTTTTCCGTCATGTCGGACATATCGCCGTTTGCATCATATGCCGTCCATACTGCACGTATTTTCTTTGCCTGCGCATTATTGGACACATACAGATCTAACGCGCCGCCAGACGCCTTGGCATATGCCATAAAGGGTTCCTCCGCAAGGGATCCCGCCTCATTCGCTGATACGCTGAGTATCAGGTCGTTGGATACAAGCGCGCCGTCTGCTGACGCTGCTGTGATCTTTATCATCTTTCCCTTCGCGCTCTCCGGAATAGTCAATGCGCCGTCTTCGGAAACGGACGCGCCTTCAATCGCGCTGCCGTCCGCCGCATTCGCCACTGTCCAGCTGATTGTGCTCTCTTCTTCAGAATCCGTCTTATAATCCGCCGTAAGCGAAATCGTATCTCCTGCATGCACGCGCTGCTCCGTATCTGCAGTCGTAGAAGCGATAATCCTGTCTCCCAGCGTAAATTCTACCGTCACGGATTCGCCCTGATTCAGCTCAAACTCTACATATGGCTTATACTGCTTATTGTAACGCACCTGCTGTTCAGCTCCGTTGGCATAAGCCTTATTCCATGACGTGCCGCAGGAAAGGGCAATCGTATTATTGTTCTGATCCGAAGTCACGGTAACTGACGCGCGGTTCTCATTTACATCCCATGCGATACGATTGACTTCCGCATTGCATCTCGCCCGCAGTCCGGTTATGCTCCCGCTCCCGATCGTCTTTAACAGAGCCGGAAGAATCTCAATCTCGCCCGTATTGGAATAGAGAAGCGACTCATTGACCGCACCCATGATGCCGAATGCAGAATCCGTACAATACGTGGAATTGTGATGATCGTTATGCGACGTCATCATGGAACTGTACTGATAGTCATTCGTCAGGAGGTAACGCAAAACGGAATCCAGACTGTCTGAATCTTTCAGACGGGCAGCTACGAGCGCTTTGTGCGTCGGGCCGTGCGACTCTCCCGCCTCCTGCCCGCCGTACGCTTCTGAACGGTATTTCATAGCATTTAAGATGCCGATACGCAGCTCCTCATCCGTTTGGGTCTCATAACCAGGCCACGCCGGATACGCATGGCTGACATGTCTGTGATGGTGGTACTCCTGCAGATTGTTTGTGGCCCACTCCTTCAATTCGCCCGACTCCGCATACACGTATTCCGGAATCTTGCTTTCAAAGTCGCTCCATTTTTCCAGCTTCGAGGCAGCGTCCAGCGGTTTTACCTGGTCTAAGATCGCCCTCGCCATAAATAATGTATCATGGGACGCCGAAATGTCCATCGTCGTATTGTATGCAAGCGCATAAATTGTATTTTCGCCATTTCCCGCCGGCGTATTCTCCGGTGAATATCCCGGTGAGAACAAATATTTCGCATCCTTATCCCCGGCGGCGATCGCCCCTGACAACGTCGTCCCGTCATCCAGGTGGATCTTTCCGTCTCCATCGGTATAATACCGGTCATCAACATATTGGAGCCAGAAATTCATGGTCTTGTCAAGCATCGGATAGAGAATGTCCTCCACAAGCCTCATCTTTCCCGTACTTCTGATTCGCTCGATATCCTCATCTGACCAGTCCAGCACATCCCGGTTCCTCTCAAGATCGATATCCTTCCCAAGCGGGATCTCCCTGTCGCCGTAGCACTGCCAGTACTCAAAGATCGGGATAATAAGCCAGTCCGTAATACCATTTACATAAAGGTGCGGATATCCGTCTATAAAGTGATAGCTTCCCGCCTGTCCGGTTCCGTCGACGCGGGGCGGCGCCTTAATCGCATCTTCCATGCCGTATACATTTGCCGCATCCTTTTCCCAGTCTGCCACCATGCGGACGATAAAGTTAATATAACCGTCCCCGGCTCCCGACATATTTCCGGTATTCATACCGGATACCTGAAGGTTTGTATTGGCATCCAGCGTAAAATCACCACTCCAGTCCGGCATCCATGCGCCATTCCAGATCGCGCCGAGGCGGGTCGTATGATATCCGCTCGCGCAGATCAGGCCAAAACGTCCGTTGTTGTATATACGCTCCAGAAACGCCTTATTGATTTTCGTCTTATCGCTGTTCTGCTTGCTGATCAGCTGCGTATTTGTCAGCTCGCGGTCTGCCTTTTCTTCCTCTGTCTCACACAGGTCAATGCGCACATTGTCAAACATTCCGCCATGAATTTTCACATGCGGCTCCAGCAGCTTCTGATAAGAGTCGCCTGTATTTTTCACGCCGTATTTTGAAATCACCCCGTCGATGTCGCTGACCATGCGGTCATACAGCAGGCTCTTCACGTCCTCCGTATTGGTGCAGCCGTCGTCCTGCCTGTCGACTTTCGTAACAAGCATAACGGATTTTGTTCCCGTGATCGTAAGCTTTGGATCGTTTACATCACGAAGCGATGCGCCGTTAAAACCATTGGAATTCTCAATCGTGCGCTTATCCGCCTCATATTCCACGGTTCCATCTGTAACGACGCGCGTTGCCGAAGCCCATCCGCCCTCGGCAAATAATGTTTTCTCGCGGTTTTTGCTTCCCTTACGGTACTGATCCGCATATTTTGCTACCATACCGATCGTATAACCGTTGTCGTCCTCGGTAACGATATAGTCCGAGTCGGGACAGCCGTAAACCGTACCCTGATTTCTCATCTCAACGATATGGTCAAGACTGATCGTAATGTCCAGATCTTTATTGTCCGGAGCCTCGATATACGTCACGATCACGTCGTCGCTGCGCGAAGCAAAAGAGCGGCGGTTCCACTCATTGCCGTCAGCATCCTTCCACTGCGCGCCGACCTCGCCTGTCTCATAATTTGTATATCGGTTATAGTTGCTCTTATTTTCATCCGTAAAGCTGTTATTTTTGATGCGGTACTGGCTCGCCGGCTGATAAGGACGGGACCATGTCGTTCCCCAGCCCGTTCCGTAAGTATCCTGCGCATACCTGTTCACTGCGCTGGTCCACGGAAAATCAGCCGCACTCTGACGATTTACCGCGCCTTTTCTCTGTTCATCCAAGATGCCGCTTACTACAGGCGTCTCATAAATATCCGTGCCATCTGTAACAATTTTTGTATTATTGAAGATAAATACATCCTCGTCCGGGTCGCAGCTCTCAATAAACGCGATCTCGCCGTTCGCCGTCACAGAACCCTCGCGCCATGCATTCGTTGCCGTACTCTTTTCTATCGTTGCATACGTGTCCTCATTAAATCCGATCGCCCCGCCAAGACCATATTTCCACTGTGCGGATTCTGCATGAGCATCCCTCAACGCAACAAAAGAGGCTGTCATCAGGGAAGCGGCAGCCAAAACGGCGCTCCCCAGCAATATTTTAGAAATACGTTTCATCATTTTCCTCCTTATCAGCGAACCTTCGCTTTAACTGCCTTGGAATTTTTGCCTGCCACCTTCTTCTTGCCTGAAGTATCATATGCGCTCACTTTAATGTAATATGTCTTTTTGCTCTTCAAGCCCTTTAGCACGGCCTTTTTCTTAGATCCGCCTTTCACCGTAAGCTTCACCTTATACTTGCCGTTCTTTTTCGTGGAAATGCTGACAAAATAACCCTTCGCATTTTTCACCTTTTTCCATGTGACCGTCACCTTCTTTTTGGCAGTTGATTTTGCCTTTACACCCTTAGGCGCTTTGAGCTTTTTCGCCGCTCTGTTTGAAACGGTCGGAGCGGACGCCCCCTGTGGCGTTGCCGCGCCCGGCCCGGCAGTCTGGTCTGGCTTGTCTTCAACCATCCTGAACTTCGTTATCTCCTGTCCCTTTTCAGATGAGACAACAAGCGTATACTCTCCTGCCGCCGGCTGTTTTTTTACATGAAACGTAAAGGAAACTGTTCCGTTCACCGTATACTGGTTCATATACGCGATAAAGCTTTTATTTGCCGTCAGGTCGTTTACCGCCCCCGTCACGCCCGGCTCATAACAAATCACGGAAATATCCTTTCCGTTTAACTCCGCATCGGAAACAGACACCGCCACCGTCCCGCTCGCCGGATTCGGCGTTACCGTCACGGCGGTACTGCCCGCCTTCATGGCAGGTGCAGAAAGAAATCCCGCCGCTGCCAGACAGATCAGGGCAAATAAATACCATCCTGTTCTTCGCCGCATAAGTTTCATTCCTCCTTCTACTTGTTTAATATCATAATTGTATCAAATATT
The DNA here is from genome assembly GCA_947591245.1 of uncultured Lachnospiraceae bacterium. Lineage (GTDB taxonomy): Bacteria > Bacillota > Clostridia > Lachnospirales > Lachnospiraceae > Eubacterium_F. The sequence goes on from CANQCY010000003.1 coordinate 93,136, forward strand.
CTTATAAACCGCCATGACTTATTACGAAAAAAGAAATGATACATTCTGTTTGCTCCGCATCAGCGGACTTTCCTGTAAACTTAGAAACGCGCGCCGCCGGGCGCACCACTAAAAAACAACCGCCTGACCATAGGCCAGACAGTTGTTTTTGTTTGCCATAAATTTCTTACTTATTGGTAAATTCATCTACAATGCGGTATGAGATGGATGTAAATACGGCGTTTACTACCGTATTAGCGCCGCCCGGAATCCCACCGGAATAAGTATAAGCTTTCAGCGCCATCTTGTTCGTTGTCTGTCCCGCCATCTCGCCTTCTCCCTGCGTCAGGTTGCAGATGAAATCGAAATCTCCTCCCTTACCGTCGGTTGCAAAGGTACCAAACATACCCTTATCCCAAGTAGCTATCGTCGATGTACGGCTATTAGCAGCGCCGCCAGCCCAACAACGGAACAGAGAGCCGCCATTGTCTTTACCGACAAACCTCACTTCAACGTTTCCTGCAGCCGGAATACTATCGGGCAGTTCCAATTCAATAGCCTCAGCATTAACCGTCAATGTTCCCGCCGCCTTATCAAACATACCGCCTTGTACTTTAGACATATCTATGTCCGTCCAAGCAGGACCCTGATCTTCCTCTCCGGTTCCCGGCTCTTCGCTGCCCGGCTCTTTTTCGCTGAACACAATCGACTTAATCTTAAGTGTCGCTTCTCCTCCCATGTTGAAGATCTGAATTCCCTTAAATGATCCTTTGGAGAAATCGTATGCACCCAAGTCATTCCCTTCCTGACTTGTGTTGTGGAATTCATCTGTTACGGCATACGTAACCACATTCCACTCTTCTGCTTCCGGGAACTTACCTTCTCCCTTTACAACATGCTTTGTCGTACTTCCTCTGGAGGTATCCGGATCACTCACATTCGTATTCTCATCGAACATTTCAACCATCATGCCGCCGGTTGACTGGTATGTGATCGTTACATATTTGTAAGCATCCGAGTCCTTATCCTCCGGCAACACAAATACGAATCCGGTAAACTGCGGCATTGTGAATGTCGTAACTCCATCTGCCGCTTCCTTAGTCGATTCCACACCCTCAATACCAGTAGTATGAATTATCTTATCCTTCTCAAAGTCTACCGCGTATGAGTTCGTCTCATCAGAAGTTTCAACTGGCGCTGTGTCAATCGGTGGAGTTATCGGTTCATCTTCATTTCCAATGTCGTCACCATAACGAACCCAGATACCGGTAATCGTGATTCCATCAAGGGTACCGCCATACACAGACGCCTTTAACAACAGTTTTGTTGCAACGATATCCTCAACATCATCCTTGTTAATGTGTTCAAGAACTCTCTGAACCTGGAAGTCGCCGGCCTTAAATGCCGCAGGATCAAGATCTCCTTGCGGATCCCCCGCATTTCCCTCCTCATCCTTTTCATCTGCTTTTCTCGGATCCTCAACGCCTTCACCAAAGATCGAGTAATGGCCCAACGTAGTCATCGTTCTTGCGCCGTCATTTGCCAGCCAGTAACGGAAACCTTGCGATCCTTCCGGAACAGAACCACGGATCAGCACCTCGATCTTATCTCCGATGTTCTCAAGGCTTGTCGGAATCGGTACTGTCACAAGGTCAACTCCTTTCAGCACGATTTGTCCGCCTGTCTCGAGGTAATTTTCACTGCTTCCGCCCTGCCACTGGGAAAGATCCAGTTTCTGCCAGCCTTTTCCTGTCGGAGTATATGGGTCCGCAGTCGGGGTCGGCTTTACAGTCGGAGTCGGAGTCGGAGGCTTAGGAGTAACCGGTCTCGGTGATTTCGTTGGCCTCTCCGTCGGAACCGTCGGTTCATCTGTAACAACCGGTACATCTGTCGGATTAGCTGCCCCGCCCTGTCCGGCATCCGATGCCGCCGGTGGCGCCGGGGTTATCGGGGTCGTTGGAGCCGTTGGGTTCGGCTTCTTAACCGTGCTTCTTTTCACGGTGACCTTTACATTGCCGAGCTTACGTGTTTTCTTTCCTAACTTCTCCTTAACGGTAATGCTTGTACTGCCGGCTTTCTTCGCAGTAACTACGCCCTTTTTGCTGACTTTGGCAATCGAGGCTTTTTTGACTTTAAACGTGTACTTAGCCTTCTTTGCCTTATTTTTGATCTTGATGGTTTTCTTTTTACCAACATTGATCGTTAGCTTTGTCTTAGCTAATTTGGCCTTCTTCGCTGCCTGGGCGTCGGCGCCCGGAATACTGGCCACAACAAGCGCAAACGCCATAACAACCGCCATGCGCTTACCCCATTTAGTTTTTTTACTACTCATACTGCATACTACCTCCTCTGGTATTTTTTATTACTCATTATAATAACACAAAATCAACTTAAATGCAATCTGAAATATTAGGAACTAAACGTTTCTATCCACAACAACATTGAGCCTGATCCTGCGGTATTCTTCCCTGACGTCCCGTTCATAGCTCATGTTCAGCAAAGGTTCTCCCTCGCTGTTAAAATGCACCCGGTGGATCGCCGTGCTCCGCGGGGATTGATATGGAGCGGCCTCCCCGTGAAAGGCGATATATGCATCTCCATCCGTATCTGTGAAAAACGAATTGTGTCCCGGACCGTAAATGCCTTCAAGGTCAGAGGTTGAAAGCGCAGGACACGTGCTTTTTTCCCAGCTGTCCGGACTCAGGAGATCCGACTGGCGGCCCGCACGCAGAAACCCGACAGTATATGTCCAGTCGCATGCGCCGCCACCCGAGTAGGCAATATAAATATACTTGTCCGTGACCAGCGGATACGGGCCCTCGTTATTGATCGTACCGGCGACATTCTCCCAGCCATAAAGAGGTCTGGACAATCTCACCGGCTCGCTTACGAGCCGATCCGGCTGCTCCGGATTTGTCTCCGCGATATACAGCATAGAGCCCGTGTCGCCTTCCGCCATGCAGTTAAGCCGGTAGGACCAGACAAGATAGGATCTGCCGTTATTTTCAAAATGCGTCATATCAAGGGTGATCCCTTCCTCTGTCAGAAAAGCTCCGTCCGGTTTTTTGACGCGAATCGGATCCTCCCAGTCTTCGGCGTTTATGATGGATCCGTTTTCTTTCAGGCGCATCATATGGCACTGCGGGCCAAACTCATCTCCGCTCACGGCAAATAAGATATACAGCCTGCCGCCGATCACATGAAACTCCGGCGCCCAGAATGTCTGTATCAGCTTCTTTTCCGTATCTTTGTCCAGAATCAGATGCTGCTCTGCGTCCGGTGCAAATAAATCTGCCGCACGATCCGCCTCCCGTACCCAGAATCCGATGTCGCCGGCATTATCATTGGTAGAAATATAATAATACTTTCTCTGCCACAAAAAAACGACCGGATCCGCGAAACCGACAGCAAGGGGAAAATCATATCCTTTCTGGCGGATATCCGCCGTCACCTCATATGTTCCCGGACAGTTAAAGTCAATGCGGGACAATTCTTCGTCCGGTATATCATACTTCTTTTGTGACGTGGAACCGTCAGAATAATGTGCCGTCAACGCAATCTCTTTCACATCGTCCGCACAGGAAGCAAAAATCTGCTCCGGTATAGATGTGTGCGTATGCCTGACCGGCATATATTTTTGCAAAAGCTTTTCATAGGCCTCATCCGCAATATCAATGCTGCTTCCCGCAATCACATCGCCAAACGGATATTCTGTCAGATCATTCCCTGTATGTAACCGGATTTCTTTTAGCTGGGGATGATTTGTTATATCTGTCATGCCGCATTCCCGGAATGACATAAAATCCTTTGTCATCCAGACAAGCCTCTCGTTTTCAGGGCTGCCGTCCGGCGCCCCGTCCTTCCCTGTTCGCTTTGCCAGTATCGCATAATCTCCATCCGGCAGGCGGTAAATCTCCGGCTGCGCCAGTTCCTTTTCCACGATCTGGTCTGCCTCGCTGATTTCCGCCTTCGCATAGAGAATCCCCCTGTTCTGATTCAGGGGAATAAAAGTTTTTCCATTTTCGGAAACAGCAAAATGAATGCTGTTTCCGAACGCCGGAGGGCAAAACTTATCATCTGAGGTTCTCGTATAGATAAAAAGCTTTTTTCCCATTTTATTCCTCCGTTTATGCTTTAAATTTCTTTACCGCGCTATAGCCGCCATATACCTTCTTTCTGTTTTTGTCCTTCTTGTATGCCTGTACCTTTACATAGTATTTCTTCCCTCCGGACAATTTTTTCAGCGTATAAGATGTCTTAGACGTACTCGCCTTTTTCACGGATTTTTTCAGCTTCTTATCGGTCGAATAAACAATCCGGTAACCGTCGGCGCCTTTCACCTTTTTCCAGGAAAGCTTCGCCTTATTGCCCTTCTGCTTCTTCGCTGATACGCCTTTCACCTTGCCGACCGAAATATCATCATCCTTCTGCACGTCTGCATGCGGCGTCACGGAAGCGGACGGCGGCTGTACTGTCGGAGCGGATGGAGCGGACGGTTCCGTTGGAGCGGACGGCGCTGCCGATTCTGCCGGCGCCGATGGCGCCGATGGCTCAGCCGGACCTTGCGTCTGTTCCGGTTCCGGCTCTTTCTCAAACTGCCAGTAATCAAACTTAAACAGCGTACTGCTATCCTCTGACCCTTCCCCGGTAAATACGAGATACAGGTCATGCTCGCCCGTCGCGCCGGACACGTCTGCAGACAGTGTTTTGTACTCGTCTTCTCCACCGGTATTGGCCAGATCCAGCTGTCCGATCTGCGTTCCGTCCACCGAATCCAGATAAAGCCCGATCGCCGCCTTGCCGTCATCGCCCTTTGCCACTGAAGCGTTGAATTTAATCGCACCTTTCTCGCCAAAGTCTACATTTTTTACTTTTACGTAGCTTCCGTCTTTTATATCGCACAGATTGATCCGTCCGTCCCAGTTTTCTTCACGCGGGCCGCCTTCGGTCTCGACATTTTCCTCCCATGCGATCGTCTCCGCCTCTGTTTTCTCATACGGATTCAACGGGCGGACTGCTTCCGGTCCCTCCCGCGTCATGACAGATTGCGGAATTGTGCCGTCCTCTTCATTATAACTGAACTCATCCACGCATACGGAACGACGGAACGATTGGCCGCCCGGAAGCGCCTGATTATGGTAAAACAAATAGGAATGATCCATATAATCTGCAACGCCCGGATGATTGGTATAGCTTATACCGGTATCGCCGAGCCCCTGCGAATCCATGAGGACGCCCTTATACTCCCACGGTCCTTCCGGCGAATCGCTCATCGAATAGGCAAAATGCTCCGCACCGCCTTGCGGCGCAAATGCCGGGTATACCATGTAGTAGTGATTATTGCGTTTGTAAAACCAAGGTCCCTCCGCATAAGAGCACGGCCTTGTATCCTCTGGCTTTGCACCGGGTATTTCCGGTCCAAATGCTTCTTCCGTCATTGCCACCCGCACAACTCCCTTTTGCACGGTATACCCCAAATCCACCAGTTCATCACTCAGTTCAGGCTCTTCATCATAGGAAATCATATCCTCGTTCAGCTTGACATATCTCAAATTCGGATTTCCGAAATACAGGTACGCCTGCCCGTCGTCATCCACATACACCGTCGGATCGATGTCATTCCAATCCCCCTCGTCAACCAGCGGCGCGCCAATCGCATCCACAAACGGACCGGTCGGACTGTCGCTCACGCCGACGCCGATCACGATACCGCCGTTATTCTTACGCAGGGGACAGTACAGATAAAACTTGCCGTCCCTCTCCACGCATTGCGGCGCCCACGCTCTCGGTTCCTCCGGATACGTCCATGAAAAATCCAGATACGACATAACCGTCCCGTGGTCGGTCCAGTTCACCATATCGGTAGACGAATAACACTTCCAGTCCAGCATATTGTAAAAACCGTTCAACTCATCCTCATCATGCGACGTAAACAGATACATCGTGCCATTATAAACCATCGGCGACGGATCTGCCGTATAATTCGTCTGGATGATGGGATTGTCCGCACGTGCCGGAATCGGGGAAATGCATACTGCCATGCATATGCCGAGCGCCCCGGCAAGCGCTTTTGCAAAAAACTTTTTCCTCATAATTTACTTCATCCTTTCTAAAATCTATTCTACTGTTACCTTTGCATCGGACTGGCTGACGATATCGCCATCCGCTCCGACTACAGTCAAAATATAAACTCCCGGCTGTACCGGCGCATTCATGGAGCTGCTGTTTCCCGCCGCCTTTGACATCGTAGGATCATTCTCATCGAAGGCGGACAGTCCGGACGGCGCAAGCCAGATCGTCTTGCCCGCATCCGACAGCACATTGGAAAAGGTTACGGTTCCCCCGCTTCCTACAGTCACATTATCCTCCAGAAGCTGGTTTGCCTCTGTCACTGTGGTGGAAAATGTGATCTCCGTCTCCTCCGACGTGCTCCGGTCTGTTATTTTTAATGTCCACGTACCCGACGTATCAATTGTGCCGCCGTTCGATACGTCCTTTCCATTCAGAGCGTAACGGTACGCATCATCCTTCAGCTCGAGCGTGAGCGGGTTCAGTTTCGATACATTGTAATTTCCGCCCTCTGCTACATTGGCAGCGTCCGTACTTTCACCGACATATAATGTGAATGTAGAAGCGCTTGACACGCCGCCGTCCGCATACCGGATATAGAGCTTGTATTCACCCGGTACTTCCGGAACATCTATCGTTTTTTCATCTCCGGCCGCTTTCGTCATGTCCGGTCCTTCGGCAAACGCCGTCGTGCCCTCTTCCGCCAGCCACACCTCATCCTCTTTTGAGAGAAGGCCCCGGCGCGGAAGCTTCTGCCCTGCCGCCAGCCGTACGTTTGCCGCCAGTTCATAATCCGTATCCCGGATATCCTCCGGATCCACCATATAGACATATTTATCTTCCAGACCGGAATAGAGAACGGTCTCATATCCTTTGAGAGGCCATATATACTGTTCGTTGACGTACTGCTCCAGCGTGCAGTTCGGCGCCGTCGTCTCGGATCTGTCCGTATTGGAAAAGCCGTTCGTCACTATCATGTCGTGTTTCCTGCGCCAGTCGTTCAATTCATACACGTTTCGGATGGTGTTTGTCACGACATTGCTGTCAAATTTGATGTAAGCGCTTCCCTCGTCGGGATGGAATCCGTTGACCATCCTGCTTCCGTTCGCCACCTGCGGCTCGCGTTTCGCATTGATGTAGTTAAAACTCATCTCCGAATATTCTGTCCAGTCATCATTTCCCTGCTGTCCCAGCGTATAAATACCGCCGGCGTCCTGAAGCAGGGAGCAGATTTCCTCCACCCTGTTATAATTGACATGGTTATTCCTTGACGTCGTCGTCGGCACTCCCGGCAGCTGCGTATCTCCTTTATCTGCGCTCGCACCGTCAAAATTGCACCATCCCCATCCGATGCTCATGCCGCTGTATGAACATTTATACACGAAATTATGCAGCGCCTGCATGTTGTATGTATAAAAACTCGTGAGCGGCGAATGCCCCGGGAAGAAATAACAGTTCTCATACATATAATTATTCGTAATCAATATGTTTTTCGGAACAGCTTCCGTTCCATTCTTGAATTTCTCTTTGTCCGGCCCCGCCGCATTGGCTGCTTTCGTCTGGTGAATCTCCGTATCATTTTCATATACATGCTGCGGATGGCCGATCACGATCCCCGCTCCGCCCGTTTTGGCGACATAGTTTCCGGTAATCTCGCAGTCTGTCACGGCGTTTTCCATATGGATGCCAAGGCAGCCCGTATGGCGGATTTCCCCATCCAGGAAACGGACGTTTTTCGCCGTATTGACATGTACAGCCGCAGATGGCACGTCATACGTGCGGTAAATATCGTCATGCTGGTTGATCAGTCCGAAATTCTTCATCATAATCGCACCCTGAACCGATGCATAGCCGTGCGACCCCTCCAGCTCATAGAGCTGGCAGTCGGAATATGCGAAACTCAGCCCCTCAAACACAATATTTTCCACATATTTTTTATGCTCTGCATCTCCCGCGATCTCAAGAATCGTATTCTTATCCGGAACGACTACTTCCGCCTCGTTCATATCCTCTCCGTCCCGCGGTATGTAATAAAGCATGCTGCCAGCCTGGTCAAAATAAAACTCACCCGGATTTTCCAGCCATTCAAATACATTGGCAACGTCGTTATCCACGCTGCCCGTCGGGTTATACTCGGTATTCCATCCCAAGTTTTGCGCCAGCGCCCCATACGGCATCTGCAGCGCTACTTCGGTATCCCCGTCCGCCGTCTCGGTAAGCGTCTCGGCGCACACAAGCTGCTTTGCCCATCTCGAACCGGATTCCAGTTCGATATTCTGAGGATTCCTCGTATCTGCCGACAATCCGAGGCTTGCCGGAAGTACGGTGCCCGTATACAAAGTCGTCGTACTCGGCGCCCACGCCCAGTCCGCCTGATCTTTTGCAACCGTATAGCTTCCCACCGCTCTTACAGGTTTGACGGTTTTCATCGTCATCGACGCGCGCTCCCCATTTACATACACTGCGCGCAGCTTTTCGTTTCGCGTAAGCGGCGTCTTATACGCCTTCCTGCCGCCGGACAGCCAGTCCACATCCTCTGCTTCCTGCCATGCCGACTCGATTTTCTCTCCGCCGCTCAACACCGGTTTCGCCCCCGCCGCCGCGCGGTAAGTAATCGTACAGTTTTCCGTGCCGGAGTCCTCTTCGCTAAAGACGATCGTCTCATCTGAGGTATAAAAGCCGTCTGCAATCTCGACAACGATATCGCCTTTTGATTTATCCATTGCCCTGACTGCCTCTTTCGCTTTATTTAGCGTCCTGAACGGCTGTGATTTGGAACCGTCCGCGCTGTCGCTCCCTGTCGTCGAAACATACAGTCTGCGTATGCCGTCCGCCGCCTCTGTCGGCTGCGGCGCCGGCGTTGTTCCTGAAGGCCCCGCCGTCTGCGTTCCCGGCGCAGAAGCGGCTGCTGCCGGCGCAGTCTGCAACTCCTTTGCAGGAGCATCCTTTTTCTTTTTCACCGTCACTGTAACCTTCCCTACTTTAACCGTTTTTTTCTTTTTCTTCGCCTTATATGTTTCCTTTACGGTAATAACCGCCTTTCCCGCCTTTTTTGCCTTGACGGTCCCGCTTTTTGAGACCGTGGCGATCTTCTTTTTGTTCGTAGAGAAAACATATTTGCGTTTGCTGTTTTTATTTTTGATGACGATCTTTTTCGATGCGCCCTCAAACAGCGTGAATTTTTTCTGCTTCACAGATGCTTTCTTTTTTGCAGCCTCTGCGTCCGCCCCCGGCGCGCATGCGCAAACAAACAGAGCCGCCGTTACGGCAAGCGCAACGCCGCTGCGTACTAATTTCCCCTGCATCAAAACCCTCCTCGCATAATTGTAGTTGCTTTTATTTTAGCTTTGTCATTTTAGGATTGCTATGACTGATTGTGGTAACTTTCATGATCTTTTGAGACTTTCTAAAATTGGAAATCGCCCCTTTCTTTTCCAAATAAATTTTTTCACATTGATTTTTTCACGCTTTTTTATTATACTTATAATATCGGGATCAAAAGGCAACGGTGAAATGGAGAAAAAAATGATAGAAATTGAATTTGCGCAATGCAAAACCTCGCACCCTGCCGGCTTTGTATATAAAGCCGACCAAAAGCATAAATGGTGGCTGCTCATCCAGACGCATGTCCAGACCTATTTTATCATTGACGGCAAGCGGCTTGTCATGCCCGCCCATACGGCGATTCTGTATCCGCCGTTTTCTCTGATCGAATACGGTGAAGTCGAAAAAAAACCGTACAGCGACGACTGGATTCGCTTCTATACGGACGAGCCTTTCATTTGCATGGGAAACATCCCATTTGAAACGCCGTTTCAGACATTGGAATACAATTTTATCAGCAGCCTGTTTCATCTTCTGGCGTCTGAGAATTTCTTTAACCACCAGTATAAAACTTTTACAATCCAGTCGCTGTTTCAGATTCTGTTCTCCAAGCTGCATGAATCGATATCAAACAGTTCGGATAATTTCAGGGAGATGGAATTGCAGCAGCTTCGCATGAACATAAAAAACAACCCTTCTTCCCCTTGGAGCGTCCCCGAAATGGCGAAACAGCTCCACATCTGCCCGAGGCACCTGCAGAAAATATACCAGAAACGGTTCGGAATCTCCTGTATGGATGATGTGATTCAGAACCGCCTTCTTCTCGCCAAGGACAAACTGGAGCGTTCAAGCAGCCCGGTTTATCAAATTGCCGAACAGTGCGGGTATCCTAACACGGAACATTTCAGCCGCCAGTTCAAAAAGCATTTCGGAGTCTCGCCTCAGGCGTACCGCAAAGCGTCTCAGGCCGGGCGCAGCACGCCATGACCGATGATACGTCAAGGCAAAAACCCCTTTTCCTCATCCCATATTCTGCTGCTCGACCAGATGCTCCGCACCGTATTTTCTGCGAAGCGCGGGCTTTTCAATCTTTCCGGTCGCATTTCTCGGCACCTCTGCAAAAATAATGCGCTTCGGGCGTTTATATCTGGGAAGCTTCCTGCAAAATTCATTGATTTCATCCTCCGTACACTCCATGCCCTCCTTCAGCGCAATGACCGCTCCCGCGATCTCGCCGAGGCGCGCATCCGGCAGCCCGATCACCGCCACATCCTGAATTTTATCATGCGTACTTAGAAAGTTTTCGATCTGTACCGGATAAATATTTTCCCCGCCGCTCACAATCACGTCTTTTTTCCTGTCCACAAGAAAATAGAAACCGTCCTCGTCCATCATCGCCATGTCGCCGGTAAACAGCCAGCCGTCTTTGAGCGCTTCTGCTGTCGCTTCCGGGTCGTTATAATAGCACGACATGACGCCCGGGCCTTTCACGCACAGCTCGCCGACGCTGCCCGGCGGCAGTTCATTGCCGCTCTCGTTTACGATCTTGCACTTCCAGCGGTATCCCGGAACGCCGATCGCGCCTACTTTATGGATGTTTTCTATGCCGAGATGAACGCACCCCGGTCCCGTCGATTCAGACAGGCCATAATTGGTATCATATAAATGCTTTGGAAAATATTGCTTCCAGTGCCGAATCAGGGACGGCGGCACCGGCTGCGCCCCGATATGCATTAACCTCCACTGATCCAGCTCATAATCCTCCAGATGAATATCGCCCCGGTCAAGCGCAGTCAGAATATCCTGCGCCCACGGCACCAAAAGCCATACAATCGTACAATGCTCCTTCGATATGGCGTCCAGAATAATCTCCGGCGTCGTTCCCTTCAAGAGCACCGCCCTGCTCCCCGCACACAGGCTTCCCATCCAATGGAACTTCGCTCCGGTATGGTACAGCGGCGGTATGCACAAAAATACGTCGTTCCGGTTCGTCAGATGATGCTTCTGCTCCATCTGCGCCGCCTGCAGAAGACTCTCGTGATTATGTAGGATCGCTTTCGGGAAGCCGGTCGTTCCTGACGAAAAATAAATAGCGGCATCATCCTCATCCTCCAGGCGCACGAGGGGCGCCTGGCTGGAACAGTCCGCCACGAGCTCCCGATAGCACTCGGCAAATGTCGGACAGCCGTCTCCTACATAAATAAGCAATCTCCCATTGCTTAACTCATCTTCTATTGATTCAATACGCCCGATAAATTCCGGTCCGAAAAACAAGATATGAACCTGCGCAAGATCCGCACAATACTGTATCTCATCCGCGGAAAAGCGAAAATTGAACGGCACCGCGATCGCTCCGGTTTTTAATATCCCAAAGTAAATCGGCAGCCACTCGAGGCAGTTAAACATCAGAATCGCCACCCGGTCTCCCTTCTGTATTCCGCGCTCCAAAAGCATGTTTGCCACCCGGTTTGCTTTTTCATCAAAAACTCCCCATGTGATCTCTCGCCGGTACGGTTCCGCAGACGTCTGCTGAACCAGATCATATTCCTTCCACGTCGTTTTTCTTGTATCCTGAACAAGCGGATTAAGCTCTACCAGAGCCACTTCCTCGCTGTACAGCTTGCAATTTCTCTCAAGCAGATCGGTAACAGGCATAATATAATACTCCTTTCATTTTTCGCCATTGAAATATTGACAACCCTTGCATTTTATTTTACCATATTCCTTGATTATTTAAAAGTATTAAATTCAAGAATGGAGGGTCCTATGATAATCGATTTTCACACTCATACCTTTCCCGACGCCATATCGGAAAGAGTCCTTGCCAAGCTGAGCCGCGCCTCCCGCACCGCTTATTTTACCAACGGCTCCACCGCCGGACTTCTGGCGTCTATGGAAGAAGCGGGCATTTCATATTCGGTAAATCTCCCTGTCATGACAGACGCCGGACAGGTTGAAAAAATAAACAGCTCTCTTGCCGAACAAAGAGAACTGCTATTTCATAAAGGAATTATTACATTCGGGGGCATGCATCCGGATTATGCGGACTGCAAATCGGAGCTCAGCCGTTTAAAGGAAAATGGAATCAAGGGAATTAAACTCCATCCCGCTTACCAGAAAACGGATCTCGATGATATAAAAATGATGCGCGTGATCGACTGCGCCTCCGATCTGGGGCTGATCGTCCTCATCCACGCCGGTATCGACATCGGAATCTGCGACCGCAATTATTCTTCCGTCAGCCAAATTCTGAAAATAATTGATGAAATCCATCCGGCAAAATTTGTTTTGGCGCACATGGGCGGCTGGGGATGCTGGGAGGACGTGGAACGAGATCTCGCCGGAGCCCCCGTCTGGCTGGACACCGCTTTTTCCATCGGCGCCGTCACGCCCAGCCCGGACGCAGACAAAGCCCCCTGCCTCTCCTGCAATTTATCGGATGAAGCTTTTGTCCGCCTCGTGAGAAAACACGGCTCCGACAAAATTTTATTTGCCACCGACTCTCCGTGGGAATCCCAAAAAGAATATGTGAAACGGTTACAAAACATGCCGCTCACGGAGGCGGAAAAAAATCAGATTTTTTCTGAAAACGCCGCACGGCTTCTGCCGCTCATATAATGGCGGCAAACCGTAAACAGCGCAACATAACCGCCGGCGCGCCTATTGGTACAAATGTCTTTTATCAATGACGCGCACCGCTTTTCCCTCGCTTCTCGTAATGCTTTTCGGCTCCACGACTTTCACGTTTACAGATATCCCGAGCATGGATTTTAAGCCGGATGCAATTTTTTTCTCCCTGGCTTCTACAGTCGTAGAACCATTCTCTGCCATCTCCGCCGTCATCTCTACCTGAACCTCGATTGTATCACGGTTTCCGACGCGGTCGACTACGATCTGATAGTTTGCCTGATATCCCTGATTCAACAGCACGGCTTCGATCTGCGACGGCCAGACATTAACTCCTTTCACCACCATCATATCGTCGCTTCTGCCTTTCGGCTTCATCATGCGCACATGCGTCCGGCCGCAGGAGCATTTTTTCCTTGTAAGGCGGCACAGGTCGCGAGTGCGGTAACGAAGGAGGGGAAACGCCTTTTTCGTGATGCACGTGAATACAAGCTCGCCGACTTCGCCTTCCGGAAGAACCTCGCCCGTCTCAGGATCGATGATTTCCGCAATGAAGTGATCCTCCTGAATGTGCATGCCCGCCTGTTCCTCGCATTCAAACGACACGCCGGGTCCGGAAATCTCTGTCAGTCCGTAGATATCATATGCCTTTATGCCCAGCGCCTCTTCTATGTTATGGCGCATTTCTTCCGTCCAGGGCTCCGCGCCGAAAATGCCCGCTTTTAATTTTATCTGATCCTTTAACCCGCGCTCATTGATCGCCTCGCCCAGATTTGCGGCATAAGATGGCGTGCAGCACAGAATGGTCGAACCGAGGTCTGTCATAAACTGCAGCTGGCGGTCTGTATTTCCGGAAGACATCGGAAGCGTCAGGCAGCCGACCTTGTGAGAACCTCCGTTTAATCCGGGCCCTCCGGTGAACAGCCCGTATCCGTAGCAGACATGGCATACGTCGTCCTTGGTTCCCCCTGCCGCCACGATCGCCCGCGCGCAGCACTCATCCCAGATATCAATATCCTCCTGCGTATAAAAGGCAACCACGCGCCGTCCCGTCGTTCCGCTCGTAGACTGGATGCGCACGCAGTCTGAGAGCGGCACTCCCAAAAGACCGTACGGATACTGATCGCGGAGATCATCCTTCGTGATAAACGGGAGCTTGTGCAGATCGCCGATTCCTTTCACGTCCTCTGGTTTTACGCCGGCCTCATCCATTCTGTCACGATAAAATTTGACGTTGCCGTACACAAACCGCACCTGCTCTGCCAGCCTCTCGCTTTGAAGCGCCTGAAGCTGCTCCAACGGCATCGTCTCGATTTCCGGTTGATAATAATTTTTCACCTGCTTTTTACCTCCATATTTTCATTCTTTTATTGTTATCCGCGTCCCATCATAAACGCCTTCTGATTCATCTCGGCAAATTTTTCCGGTACGCATTCCCCGATCGCCTTCTCCCATTTTTCTACGGGAATGTCAAAATATCTGGACAGCCGCCCCATCAGAACAATATTAACGGCTTTCGCCGATCCCGCTTCCTCTGCCAGCGACAGGCAGTCGAATGCGTCTACCTCGATACCGAGCGACTGCATTTTTTCAATAAGATTTTCCGGATACGCCGCCCCCGCGACCACGGGCATCGGATCGATTTCCTGCGTATTTACGACGATTTTCCCATCTTTTTTCAGATATTCCACATAGCGCGCCGCTTCCAGCTTTTCAAACGAAACGATAAAATCCGCCTCCCCTTTGTCGATAATCGGAGAATATACTTTTTCGCCGTACCTGACATAGGTTACGACGCTTCCTCCGCGCTGGCTCATTCCGTGAACTTCCGATACTTTTACGTCATATCCTTCTGACAGAAGCAGATGCCCCAGCAATTTGCTTGCCAACAAAGAACCCTGTCCGCCTACGCCTACAATCATAATATTTTTAGTCATTCTTCGTTTCCTCCATTTGCTTTACGCCTCCTGCAGGGCATCAAATTTGCACAGCTGGCGGCACACTCCGCAGCCGGCGCACAGGGTATTGTCAATGACTGCCTTTCCGTCCCTTATGCTGATGGCCGGGCATCCAAGGCGCATGCACGCTTTGCATCCCTTGCAGTTTTCCGTAATCGCCTTGATCGGCTTATTATGTTTTACATATTTAAGCAAAGCGCACGGACGTCTGCTGATAATAACCGAAGGCGCATCCGCCGCAAGCTCCTCTCTGATCACCCTCTCGCATTCATCTAACCGATACGGATCCACGACCGCTACGCGCTCAAATCCCATCGAGCGGCACAGGCCTTCCAGATCAATTTTTCCCGCCGGATCGCCCTTGATATTGAATCCCGTCGTCGGATTCTGCTGATGTCCCGTCATTCCCGTAATCGAATTGTCAAGAATGATCACCGTGGAATTGCTCTGGTTATAGGCGATATTCGCAAGACCGGTCATGCCGGAATGCATAAATGTGGAATCCCCGATAACCGCTACCGTCTTTTTCTCGCTCTCCGCGCCAAGCGCCTTATTAAATCCGTGAATCGAACTCACGGAAGCGCCCATGCACAGCGTCATTTCCATCGCATTGAGCGGCGCGGCAGCGCCGAGCGTATAACACCCGATATCGCCCAAAACCGTACATTTCTCTTTCGACAGAATGTAAAAAAGACCCCTGTGAGGACAGCCCGCACACATGACTGGCGGCCTCCCCGGCAGCTGCTCGCCCAAACTCCGGTAATCCGGAACCGCCTCGCCCAGGCTCTTTGCAATCAAATTCTGCGAATACTCCCCTTCTAACGGCAGTATGTCCTTTCCGGTTACGGCAAGCCCGAGTTTCCGGCAATGGTTCTCGATCACCGGATCCAACTCTTCTACCACAACGAGTTTTTCTACCTTTGCGGCAAAATCCAAAATAAGCTTATTGGGCAGCGGATAAACCATCCCAAGCTTTAAAATGCTGGCGTTGCCGCCAAATACCTCTTTCACATACTGGTAGCTTGTGGAAGAAGTGATTATGCCAATCCTGGCGTCTCCCATCTCAACTCTGTTCAGTTCGCAATTTTCGGCATATTCCGTCAGCTTCCTTGTCCGCTCCTCCACAAACGGATGTCGGCGGATCGCATTTGCCGGCATCATTACATATTTTGCTATGTTTTTTTCATACGAAACCGGCTCCGGCATCACCCGGCCGCCCTTTTCCACAACGCTCTGGGAATGCGCCACCCTCGTGCACATCTTGATAATGACCGGCGTATCAAATTTTTCTGAAAGTTCATACGCTTTTTTTGCAAATTCATAAGACTCATGCGAATCGGAAGGCTCCAGCATCGGCACCTTCGCCGCTTCCGCATAATGGCGCGAATCCTGTTCATTCTGTGAAGAATGCATACCGGCGTCGTCCGCCACGCAGATTACCATACCGGCATTGACTCCCGTATAGGAGCAGGTAAACAAAGGGTCTGCCGCTACGTTCAACCCCACATGCTTCATTCCGCAAAAGCTTCTCTTTCCCGCCAGCGAAGCGCCAAAAGCGACTTCCATCGCCACCTTTTCATTCGGGGCCCATTCACAGTAGATTTCATCATATTTTGCCGCCTCTTCCGTCACTTCCGTGCTCGGCGTCCCCGGGTAGCTGGATACCACGCTGCAGCCAGCCTCATACAATCCTCTTGCAAAAGCCTGATTACCCAACATTAATTGTCCCATAATAACATCCTTTCCTTATTTTCTTTTGTCAATATCACAAGAATAACATACTATGATGCTTTTTTCAAATTATTTTCTTGCAATTTTTCTGTTTATTTCTCATCTGCTTTTATGTTATAATAGATTTGATTCAGGGGTCAAAACTGCCGCCGCAAACTTGGTTTATATGACGGCCAGCGACAATCAGGAGACTTAGTGCGCGCAGAAAGCAGCACGGAAATGAGGATTTTTATGGACGGTGAAAATCAGGACGAGAGATACTATGTCGCGGACGAGGCGATTTACGATGCATTTTTTTTGGCGCTCAAAGAAAAAGAGCTTGATAAAATAACCGTGACTGACGTAATCAAAAAAGCCGGCGTCGTGCGGAGCACGTTTTATAACCATTATGAAAACATCCCCGCCCTTGTCACGGCAGTTGAGGATAAAACGATTCGGGACATTTTCTCCCTGATGGAGACCTTCCATCCCGAGAATGACTGGGAACTGTGCCGATCGTTTTTTTTGACAATCTGCGAATACACGGTGACGAATCCGTTTCTCGCGAGCATTCTCCGCAGCCCGCGGTCGGATCGTTTTTTTTGGAAAGCGATGACGATGTTTCACCGCTATGTAACAAATGTGGTGCAAAGCAGACCGGTTTTCGACGATAACAGGGAACAATTCTCCTATATGATCGCCTGTGCGATCGGAAGCACAATCGGCGTGCTTCACAAATGGACTGTCGAAGACTGCAGTGTTCCGGCAGAATCCATCGCCGATATTTTGACAACGGTATTTATAAACGGGATGCTGCCCTTTATGTCATAATATCAGGGGTCCAAGGCGAAACGCCATTTTCGCCTCGAACCCCTTACTATCGCTGCCGTCAATACACAACCCTGTTTCTTCCGCTTTCTTTTCCGGTATACAGCTTGTCGTCCGCCTTCTTGATTAATTCCGTCACGGATGTGCCGGAAAAATACTCTTCCACTCCAAACGTCATCGTCACCGGCACCTTAACTCCTTCGTATTCAAGGGCAAGCTTCTCTATTTTTTCACGCATCTCCTGCACATAAATAAATGCGACGTCGCCATTGTCGCGGGAAAACAAAAACAGGAATTCTTCCCCGCCCCAGCGGCAGACCGTCCCTTTCCCGACCATGAACTTCTTAAAATATTCCGCCACGCTTTTTAGCACATAGTCGCCGCAATTATGCCCCAGCGTGTCATTTACATTTTTAAACAGGTCAATATCTCCCATGGCAATCGTGAATTGGTTATTATTCTGTTCGTTTACCGCCGTCTCCAGCACCTGATACATATAATGCCGGTTATACAGCCCCGTCAGGGCGTCCGTCTGCGCCTCATGCTTCAGCTTTTTATTATAATCCGCCAGCTTTTCAAGCGCCGACTGGTTGCTATTGCTGAACTTCAGACAGATCACAAACATACACAAAAACAATGTGAACGTGCACAAAAACAGCATGGCGTCGCCAACGCCTTCCGGCAGCCGCACTACCGCCTCATGGTCTTTTCCATATATATACAGCGATATATACAATGCAAACAGCACGATAACATAAACCGCCTTCCCCCTGCGGTTCCTCGGCGTCGCAAAAAATGAAATGACGATGAGGGGGTACATAAAGTACTGCGCCCCATAATCCCACCCCATAAAATAAACGGAAAACACGACCCATATCAGGATTCCAACAGAAAAAAGATGGAATACTACGCGCCTTCGGTACCGGTATGTTCCCAAAAAAGCGATTATGTGGAGCGGAAGCCATGCAAACAGCACCGGCATCTGCCTCCAAAACCCGAAGCCGACAGCAAAAGCAAGAAAGAACAATATGTATATGGCAGTAATGATGTAATAAATGCGCATCATTACATAAAACTGACTCGCCTCATCCTCAAAAGAAACATCCTTATTTATAAATTTCCAGAGTTTCCCCGCTGACAAAAATAATCTACCCATACAATACCTCTTTGGTCTATTTATTACAATTGGTGTCTGGAACAAAAAACCAATATCCCATATTCCATTATATCACAAAACAAATACATTTTCCATATTTTTCAATCATTTTCCTCATTAATTTCCCAGCGTATTAAAAAAGTCAGAAGCGCACGAAGCAGAATAATGCTTCCTACCGTCCAAATTTCCATCCATTCGCGTACCGCAACAGTACGAAGGATCTCGCTGCCGAGCTTAAATTCCAGACCGAGCTCCAATCCCCTGCCAAGCTGCAGCCTTGTGCCAGGCATTCTTCTGACATAAGAGCATATCCCTTTCAGGCAGGAAAACAGAATAATTGCCAACCCGGAAAATTCAAATAACAAAATACCATACGCCACCGTCTGATCCAGCGCATGATGAAGAAAATCCAGCATAACAGCCTCCATATCCAATAGCAGCATTTCTTCTGAATATTATTTACTCGTTCCGTCAATACTATTCACCGGCACAAATATATTATTTCGGAGGAATGATCATAATGAAAAAAATATCTGCTTTTACATTTTTCCTTATATTTTCAGCTATCGCATTGACGGCCTGCGGTTCTACGGCGAACGCCCCGTCAAGTACGGACGCCCCAGCCGGCGCGGCCGCCGGCGGAGTCCAGTCGGATACGCCGTCCGCCGCCGGCAACAAGGCGCAGGCGGACATTTCCAAACCAAGTGAAGCTGCCGAAAATAACGCGGGCGCAAAGAACACGCTCTCTGAAAATGAAGCGAAAGAAATTGCCCTTAAAGACGCCGGCGTAAATGAAACGGCCATATCCAATTACAAGATCAAACTGGATACCGATGACGGAATCAGACAGTACGAAATCGATTTCGACGCGGACGGCTTCGAATATGATTATGACATCGACGCCTCATCCGGACAAATACTGGAAAAGGACAAAGAACCTGTCGATTAACGGCGGGTTCTTTGTCCTTTTATCCGATCCATACAGGCGTTTTTCAAAGTCGTATGCTACAGATGCAGTTCGCGCATGATATCCGGCACAACAATCCCCTGCGGACAATGCTCCGTACAGGCGCCGCAGGCAATGCAGTCCTTCGGTTTCCCTTTTGACTCCACCTTGTCAAGATCATTCAACACCCAGTCGCCATCGGTCTTATAACGGTTATACAATTCCATATATTTCGGTATATCAATGTGCGAGGGACAGTCGTCACAGCAGTACCGGCACGCCGTACACGGAACGCTGATCTGGTTCTTAAACGCCTCGCAGGCGCGGAACAAAATCTCTTCATCCTGATCTGTCATTTCCCCGCTCTCTGAAAAAACAGCTATATTATCCTGAATCTGGTCCATGGAAGACATCCCGCTCAGGACTACCTGAACGTGCGGAAGGCGTTTGACAAAACGAAGCGCCCATGACGCCGTGCTCCACTGCGGGCGGGCTTCCTTTAAAATAGCATCCGCGTCGGATGAAAGCGCCGCCAGCCTTCCGCCCCGCACCGGCTCCATCACCATGATCGGAATATTGCGTTCGGCAAGAATTTCGTACTCTTCTTTCGCCCTCCCGTATTTCCAGTCAAAATAGTTTAACTGGATCTGCGCAAAATCCCATTTCCTGTGATCGGCGAAAATACGCAGATTTTCAGTACTTGCATGCGAAGAAAAACCAAGATGCCGGATGCGCCCGGCTTTTTTTTGTTCTTCCAGATACTCAATGCAGCCGCATTCCATATACTGTTTGCAAATCTGATCATTGATGCCGTGGATCAGATAAAAATCGATATAGTCTGTTTGCAGCCGTTCCAGCTGTTCCTCAAATACCGCTTTGTAATCCGGATTGGCAAAAATCAGGAATTTTGTCGCCAGATGATAACTTTCACGGGAATATTTTTTGAGCGCCTCTCCCAAAAACTTTTCCGACTCGCCGCTGTGGTAAACATATGCCGTATCAAAATAATTGACGCCCCCTTCGATGGCGCAATCAATTATTTCCTGGGCCCGCTCCCTGTCAATCGGCTTCCCCTCCACGTTCTCAAGCACCGGCAGGCGCATATTCCCCATCCCCAGCGCGGACAGGGAAATATCTTGAAATGGTTTGTAATTCATACCGTTCCCCCTTCTCTTGTCACCTTAATCTCTTCCAGCGAAAGATCGATATATATCTGAATCTCTTCCTCTGTCATTTTCGTATATTCGGCAAGCTCCGACACCGTTGCCAGCCGCCCCTGTTCTTCCGCCAGCGCCTTTGTCGCTTCATGGATCAAATTGGTCTTTGCCACAATCGTATTCTCAAGTCCCCGATCCTCTGCGCGGCTGTCCGCCAGTTCAATCAGCCTTGCCCTCACAGTCCGATCCAGCTCTTTCCTGACGTCCTTTACGCTATCGTTTCCGCACATCATGTCCACTGCCGTAATCAGCGCAAGATTTCCCTCCTGAATCAGATCTTCCAACGGAACGCCCCGGTTTTTATATTTGCCCGCCAGCGTTACCACCCGTTTCAGATGGGATTCAATAACCGGATGAATCGCACCCTCATCCCCGCCGGTCAGACGGACATAGAGGCATTCCCTCTCTTCCGGCGTCATCTCCTTTCTCCCCCGCAGTTCGCGGCGGTACAGGCTGAGGTATTTTGAATCCTCCGTGCTGAACCGGTCTTCTGCCTCATCCGGCGGCAGATTTCCTTCAGAAGCCAAAAAGCCCCCGGCGGCGGCACGTTTTTTCCGGGAATGGCCGGCCACCTCTACATTGTGCTCATCCAGAAAATCATACACCAGCTTTAACTGCGATTCCGTAAGCCCGAGATCACCGCAAAAATCCGAAACCTGCCGCTTTGTGATTCTGCTGTCATTTGCCTTGGCAAGCGACAGCAGGTCGTACATCTTCCTCATAAACTCGTTTTGATCGCGCATTTGCCCCCTCCTATAGGAACGGTTAGCGGATTAACCGTTCCTTGTAGCCGCATAACGATATATCTTTTTTACGTCTTCTGCGGCAAGCTTCACATAATTTCCCTCTGTCTCTTTCCCCGCCAGCAGCTTCTCCGTGAGCCTGTCGATATCCTGTTCCTTTGCGCCGATCTCTGCAAACGTAAGCGGCATGCCGATGGATTTCAAAAACGACTCAAATGCCTCAATCCCTTTTAATGCCGTCTGTTCGTCGGTCTGCTGCGGCGCAATGTCCCATACGCGCTCGGCAAACTGCACCAGCTTGTGCGGATTGGCGCCCAGCACATACCGCATCCATGCCGGAGCAATCACGGCAAGACCGGCTCCATGCGTCACATCATAAAGCGCCGAGAGCTCGTGCTCGATATGATGGCTCGCCCAGTCCTGTACCCGTCCTACACCGCAGACATTATTGTGCGCCAGCATGCCCGCCCACATAATATTCGCCCTCGCCTCATAATTGCCGGGGTCGCGGATCACGCGCGGCGTCTCATGGATGATCGTCTTCAATACTGCCTCGCACAGGCGGTCCGTTATCTCTACCTCTTCGGTATTGGAAAAATATCTCTCGCATATGTGTATCATAATATCCGTCGCACCGGCAGCCGTCTGGTAAGGCGGCAGCGTACATGTCAGCTCCGGATTCATAATCGAAAATCTGGGACGCAGCGCATCCGAACCCGCGCCCTTTTTCACGCCGGTTTTCTCGTTTGTGATCACAGTATTCGTCGAGCCCTCGGAACCAGCGGCTGCAATCGTCAGCACTGTACCTACCGGCAGCGCGCGTTCAATCGGCGTCCCTTTGTCATAAAAATCCCAGAAATCGCCGTCGTAGCACATTCCCGCCGCAATGGCTTTCGCAGAATCGATCGTGCTTCCGCCGCCCACGGCAAGAATAAAATCAACTTCATTTTTCCTCCCCAGCTCAATGCCTTCATACACGAGGCCGCTGCGCGGATTGGGCTTGACGCCTCCGAGCTCCGCATATGAAATTCCTTCTTCGTCCAAATATTTCTTCACCCTGTCATAGAGTCCCGACCGTTTCACCGAACCCCCGCCGTAGTGTAGCAGCGCCTTCGTTCCGCCAAACCGCCGAACCAGCTTTCCTACGTGCTCTTCTGCATTTCTTCCGAAATCAAAATACGTCGGGGCATAAAATGTAAAATTTTCCATAACTTTTCCTCACACTGAAACCAGGTGGACATGAAAACATGCCCACCTGGCATTCTCTATAATATTTGCAGTCCGGCTTTCTTAGCCGCTTCCATTGTCTCATCGGTCCAGACAGAGGACTGTACCTCCCCGATATGCGCCTTTTTCAGGAAAAACATACAAATTCTCGACTGTCCGATTCCACCGCCGATCGTGTAGGGAAGCTCGCCTTCCAGTATTGCCTTCTGAAAAGGAAGATTTTTTCTATCCTCGCATCCCGCTTTCTCCAACTGCTCTTCCAATGCCTTCTCGTCCACGCGGATTCCCATGGAAGACAGTTCCAGCGCCATGTCAAGCAGCGGATAATAAACGATAATATCCCCGTTTAACGACCAATCGTCATAATCCGGCGCGCGTCCGTCATGCGGCTCGCCGTTTTTGAGCTTATCCCCGATCTGCATGAGGAAAATTGCACCGTGCTCTTTCGCTGCCAGATATTCCCTCTCTTTCGGCGTCTTGTCCGGATGCTTTTCTTCCAGCTCCGACGTCGTGACGAAATGAATTTCCTGCGGGAGAGATTTCTTTATGTACGGATATATGTTTGACATATAGTCTTCTGTTTCTTCCAGAGAACGATAGATCCGTTTTACCACATCTTTTAGCGTGTCCTCGTTTCTCTCGTCCTTACTGATTACGCGCTCCCAGTCCCACTGATCTACAAAAATCGAGTGGACATTGTCGGTATCCTCATCCCGGCGAATCGCATTCATATCGGTATAAAGCCCCTCGCCGTGTTTGAACTCATAACGCTTCAATGCATGCCGCTTCCACTTTGCCAGCGAGTGCACGATTTCCAACTTTCTCTCATTCTGCTCGCGAACGCCGAATTCTACCGGACGCTCGGTTCCGTTGAGATTATCGTTCAGTCCTGTCTCCGGCGGCAGAAAAATTGGGGCGGACACCCTTGTCAGATTGAGATTGGCAGACAATGTCCGTTCAAAAAAATCTTTCACCGTCTTGATCGCCGCTTCCGTTTCCCTTATTGACAAAGGAGATTTGTAGTCCTTTGGTATGTTGATGCTCATATGCTTTTCTCCATTCTTATTGTTATTATATTATAAATCGCAATTATTAACTGTTCTCGGGAATGGGATCACATCCCGGATATTCTGCATTCCCGTCAAATACATAACGCAGCGCTCAAAGCCGAGTCCGAATCCGGCATGCCGCGTAGAGCCGTATTTTCTCAAATCCAGATAGAAACCGTAGTCCTCTTTATTTAGGCCGCATTCCTCCATCCGCTTTTCCAATGCAGCAAGATCATCCTCGCGCTGGCTTCCGCCTATAATCTCGCCGATGCCGGGTACAAGGCAGTCCATCGCCGCCACGGTTTTCCCGTCGTCATTCATTTTCATATAAAACGCTTTGATCTCTTTCGGGTAATCCGTCACAAAAACCGGACGCTTAAATATCTCTTCCGTCAGATGCCTCTCATGCTCGGTCTGCAGATCGGCTCCCCATGAAACTTTATAATCAAACGCATCATTATTTTTTTCAAGAATTTCCACCGCTTCCGTATAAGTAACATGGGCAAACTCGGAATCCGCAACATGATTCAGCCTCTCGATCAGCCCCTTGTCCACAAAAGAATTGAAAAAATCCATCTCCTCCGGCGCATGTTCGAGAACGTACCGGATAATGTATTTAAGCATGTTTTCCGCCAGCGCCATGTCGTCTTTCAAATCTGCAAATGCGATCTCCGGCTCAATCATCCAAAACTCCGCCGCATGTCTGGTCGTATTGGAGTTTTCCGCGCGGAACGTAGGCCCGAACGTATATATATTTTTAAACGCCTGGGCAAAAGCCTCTCCGTTGAGCTGGCCGCTGACCGTCAGGTTCGTTTCCTTCCCGAAAAAATCCTGCGAAAAATCAACCATGCCTTTCTCATTTTTGGGAAGATTTTCCATATCAAGCGTCGTCACGCGGAACATCTCCCCTGCGCCCTCGCAGTCGCTTCCCGTGATCAGCGGCGTATGCACGTACACGAAATCCCTCTCCTGAAAAAATTTGTGAATCGCATAGGCGATCAATGAGCGTACGCGGAACACCGCCTGAAAGGTATTGGTTCGCGGGCGCAAATGCGAAATCGTCCGCAGATACTCAAAAGAATGGCGTTTTTTCTGGAGAGGGTAATCGCTGGCAGAATTTCCTTCCACCTCCACGCTGTCCGCCTGAATCTCAAACGGCTGTTTTGCTTCCGGCGTCTCCACCAGTGTTCCTCTCACGACAATCGCCGCTCCTACCTGCAGTTTTGAAATATTGTCAAAGTTGTCAAGCTTATCGCTGTATACGATCTGGAGCGGTTCAAAAAATGTGCCGTCGTTTATGACGATAAACCCAAACGTCTTTGAATCCCTTATGCTTCGTACCCAACCGCCGGCCGCAACCTGTTTCCCGACGTATTCCTCTTTGTTACGGAACAGGCTCCGTATACTGGTAATTTCCATCTGGTTCTTCCTCCACAAAAATTTGTCCTTATTTATTTATACACCATTTAAGACATTTGTGCAAGCCTATCATACTTCTCTTTTGCTTCTTTTTCTGATTTTTCAAAAAGTTTCTCCGCCCGTTCCGGATTTGCGCGCATCAGCCGGTTGTAACGCACCTCTCCCATCAAAAAGTCGCGATAGCTGCCCGACGGCTGCTTGGAATCAAGAGTAAACGGATTTACGCCCTTTTCCTTATTGTCCGGATTATAGCGGAACAAATGCCAGTAGCCCGCCTCGACCGCTTTCTTCTCCTCCTGCATGGAATCGCCCATACCCGTACGGATTCCATGATTGATACATGGCGCGTACGCAATAATCAAGGACGGGCCGTGATAATTTTCAGCTTCCTTAAATGCTCGGACGGTCTGCATCATGTCAGCCCCCATAGCCACCTGCGCTACATAGACGTA
>CANQCY010000004.1 GCA_947591245.1 uncultured Lachnospiraceae bacterium
TTTTATTCCACCTTTTCACAAACTTCACATCAATAAATGTTTTTCTGTTTTTTTACTGACTTTCCGAGACTACACTATAAATTTCTATCCGCATCATCTAATTTACTAATATACTGATCGCAATACATCTTGTATTTTTTTCCTGTGGAAGTAGCAGAAGTATTATTCATTTTTCCAAATGCAGATACTTGATCAACAAATTCCTGTATTGCATCATGTGTTCGTCCCTCCATAAATCCCTGATCCAATAGCCCCAACAGAATATCTTGATACCTTTCAATTGCATCTTGCAATTCAGTATATTCATTCAATAAAAATTCCCCCATCTCACTAATATACTTATCCTCTACAATCAAATTCACACTGCATCCCCCCTGTCTTTTTCTTGTTCTACCAATATGCTATATTGTCTTGACTGTTTTTTTAATTCATCAATTTCTCCTCTTTTTTCATCAATTTCCTTTTGAATTTTCCTCATTCCTCCATTCAAATCAACTAGTGCAGCTTGATATTCTTTTCCTTTTGCGCAGTTAATTAAGCCAGAAAACAGATTTATTTTTATCATGTGTTTAAATTTCCCTGGCACTGATTGTAAAAACGAATATGCAGACAAACCTGTTTCTTCCAATTTATCTCGTAAGCTTGCCATCTTGTTTTTTAGAGTTATCAATTCCTGAATCTCATCTTCTAACGTATTCACCTTAGAGACAATACTCAATATCTGAGATTGATATTTCGAAATCTTTTGGTCCTTATCATTCATGTCCTTCACCTCTAAAAAATGTGGCTATCACACTACTAATCGTCATGATAGCCACACGAATTTTCTTCTTGCGCTATCTTCCAATTGAATTGGCGCCATCTATGTCTCTCTGCTTTTCATTTTCACTATATTTTTTGATATATGTGGATATATCAGTTATAGCTTTTATCGCTGATTCCAATGCCTTTTTATGCACTGTTTCAAATTCGTTTAGAAACGCCTCTGCCGTTTTATTTTGCCATCCTTCCGCCAGTGTTTTATTTGTCGAGTTTAAACTGGTCAAGACATTTGAGATAGCTTCTGCTCCTTTCTGATATGTAGTGGAAGTGCTCTCCAGAACATCATAATCAATTTTGTTTGTTGCCATAATTTCATCCTCGCTTTCTATTAATATTATTAAACATATTTAATATGTTTATTTCAATGTTTTAATTTTACTTACGCTCTCACCGTATATCCAAAACGCCTCATTTTCTTGTAGTTTCCTATCATATTTTTGCCTTGTCAACAAAGTCGCATCATACAATTTGATATCACGAATATCCTCAAATATGATAAAATGAGGATTTTCAATAAACGGCTTCAAAAACTCCGGTGCACCATAGGATGGAATTTTCTCATTTTGCAAATCAGTAAAGATTACACAACATTTCAATCCTCTGTACTTCTTTTGAATGTCTTTATACAATTCAAGCAGTTCATCATTCTTTTCAATAAACTCACCCCATCCATCAGACTGCACCACCAAAATAAGCGGTGGCATTTTATAAATTTTTGCCATACCCTCTACTGTGCGAATTGCCTGCCTCCTCTCCAATTCTTTTTTTACATCCAAAAGTATCTCTTGAAAATCTTCTTCTGATTTTGTATACATTTCTATATCAGAAGACTCGGAAAATTCATCAAACATCCCCATATAATTATCAAACACATAAATCAAATAATGATTTTTCAAAAAAGCTTTCATTATGTATCTGAGGAACATCTGCGCTTTTTCGCCGCCAGAAATTCCTAATATTGTCTGCTTCAACCAGTCTACTCTAACTGGTGCCACACCGGAAAAATTAATCCCCACCGAAAATTGATTCTGATCCGATATAAAACCATACATCTTTTCGTATACATCCTCTACCAAAACTTCTGGAACTACCGGAATTGATATTGCTTTCTGCACACCTGAACTCCGATTAGCTTTTTCAATAAAGGCGTTGATGTTTTTAATTTTTTCCATTTCTTTTTCGCCTGAAAACGCTTTAAAACTTTGAGCTTCCAATATTTCCTTTTGGTATTCAACCAAACACCGTCCATGAATATTTTCTGGCCGCAGTCGTGAATACCCGAATAACGTACTGTACTCTGACGTATCATTACAATTCAACGCAATTTTGGTTTCAAAATTTGATATATACTTAAATCCTATTCCCGCAGTCTGCGTATTTGCTATTACTACTGTAATACCAACTGAAACTCCCTCCCTACATATAGGAAGAAGCGCATCTTCTTCTATAAGATACAACTCATTCAGCATTGTAAAATTATCTATCAAGATTACAGCATGCGGAAGATCGTTATTTCCTGCTTCACAATACGAAACAAATGAACTCGCACCAGCCTCTAACAACTTTTCCTTTCTCCGCTTCATCTCTGCGTGTAACATTTGAAACAGATTTTTTAACTTTTCATCCTCCGATGCTGTTACTACGCCGCCTACGTGATTTAACCTTTCATAATTTTTCAAATACATAGATGCAAAATCTATAATGTAGATATTGACCTCATTGACTGTATATTTTGTAGACAAACAGCGAATTATCGTTTGCAGCAAATTAGTTTTTCCACTTTGAGTCGAACCAATAATCAATACATTCTGCTCACTCAAATCAATAGAATACATCTCTTGTCTCTGATTATCCGGATCATCATAAATAGCCACATCTGCTACAACATGTTTTTCTTTCTTTAACAAATCATCCTCAGCTGGAAATTCAATTATCTCTCCCAAAGCTGCCAAGCAAATATTATTGATTTTTCTAAAATTATTTGTAATGCAAAAATCTCTTATATACTGTACAGCTGCATCTAATTGCGTCTTATCTTCCTTTATGCTTTTCTGTTTCTTTTGATGATATATGGGCATTCTCTTTCCTGATTTTGTTATCTCATATATTGTAAACTCTTTCATCCCAGAATCATCCGCATAAATTGAGGCACCGCTATACGCTGATTGGAATAATTCGAATATCTCATTATTCCCAACTTGAAGATAAGCTCGTCCAGGCTCTTTGATTTCTGCTGCCAGCGGTGATTTAAGCACCTCATTACTGTCTTGCTGGCTCTGCACTTTCAGGCACAGTTTGAACCTTGAATTACTCCATATCTGTTCATCTACCTGTCCGGACGGTTTCTGTGTAGCCAAAATCAGATGCACGCCCAAACTTCTCCCAATTCGTGCAGCGGAAATAAGCTCTTTCATAAATTCCGGCTGATCCGCTTTCAGTTCCGCGAATTCATCCACAACCAGAATTAAATGCGGCAGCGGCGTCTGTACCTGGCCTTTCCTGAATTTTTGGATATACTTATCTATATGGTTCACTTCTGCTTCCGCAAACAAACGCTGTCTTTTTTTCAGCTCTGCCTTGATTGACTTAAGCGACCGATCAATCTCTTTCCCATCTATGTTCGTTATCGTCCCGACCATATGAGGCAGATCCCGGAACTGGTTTGCCATGCCGCCACCCTTAAAGTCAATTATGACAAATCCTACTTCGTATGGGTGATATAAAGTCGCCATAGAGATAATATACGTCTGAAGAAGTTCAGATTTACCGGAGCCTGTTGTGCCAGCAACCAATCCATGCGGACCATGCGCTTTGTCATGCAGGTCAAGATATATCGTCGCATTTTTTGAGACGCCGATTGGCGCCGCCATCGACTGATACACTTTAGAGTACTTCCATCTCGCTGCCAAATCGATATCTTCTACTGCGATAATATTCAGCATTTCAAACAATGATATGCTTTTTGTCAAAGAACTCTCCAAAGAGATCTCTTCTGTGTACACAGGTGCAAGAAGTTGTATCATTGCATCAATATCCCGGTCAGAGACTGCATCATACGTAAATTCCTTCGTCTTTTTCACATCACTAGTATCTACCAATCTTGCCATGCCAGAGCCAGTGCTTTCTATCAGATAATGGCATCCTTGCGCAATATCCGCTCTTGCATTGCCAAAAAACACAAATGTCACGCCTATTTCACTTGCCGTCTCAATAAATCTTGATAAAGGATGATTCTTTAATCCATACTCGTCATATAAGAAAACCAAAATATGCGGTGCGCTGACCTTGCTTTGTTCACGGCCGGTCAACTCCTTGAATAAATACTCATATAGTACCGTTTTACTTGAATCGTCACATACAATATTATGAATCCCCAATACCTCGTTCTGAACATGAGGCAGCATCCGAAAGCGCAACACCTGTTTTTCATGTTCCGCCTCAGCAACAAAAAACATCTTTACATCCGAGTGATACTGCCGTGCGCATACATCCACGATAATATTTTTAAGAATATCAAATCTTGTCTTCTCATCTCCCACAATTCCTACAGCACCCGCATTTTTAAAATTACATACGATCGGGGCATTGTCGATATATTTGTACTGTTCATGCAATTTAGACGGCTGCTCCTGCAAATCATCTTCTACCTCCAGCCTCTCCTGTTTTTTGTAATCAACTACCCTGACTGCTTCCAATTTTCCTACGCCAAGCCGGATTTCAAGAAAATCTTCATCCGCCTTGCAACGGTCAAACAATTCATAGGAAAAAGATTTCATTTTCTCTATTTCCTGTTTTTCAGAAATGTATTTTGTCTCCAGGACAGATAATTCCTCTCGTCTTGCTTGGTTCAATTCACTCCGTTTTTTTTCTATGTACGCAGTATACTTGCTAATTCTGTCGTCAAACTGTTTTTTATAGTCTTTCCCGGCTTCTTTTACCCCAATGACAGCCGTGACAACTCCGGCGCCTGCGGAAACGATGCTGAACAATATAAATGCACCGCCTCTAAACATTCCCATAATTATTGATGAGAGAACCATAATTAAAGATGGTAGTAATCTCGTAAGCAGATTATTTTTGGGTTTCTGGGGAACCGCTGGTGGGTCAAGCACTTCTATTTTCTCATCATCCAGCAAAATCATCACTCTGGAATTACGGTTAAACCGGGGATAGTCGCCTCTATAAGCAGCGTCCGTGTATGGAATCCCATTCTCACGCAGCTCATTCCTTATCTGTGTAAAAAGATTTTCATCTCGATAATAAAAGCTGAAATCTCCGATAGAGAAAAAATCCCCATCTCCAATCTGCGCCCCATCTTTTACAACATTTCCATTATGATATACGCCATATGCCGCATTCTGGATCGAAAGAAGCAATCCACCGTTATGTTTCTTCAATGTTATTTTGTCATTTTGAGTATAAGGGCTACTTATTATAATATCATTTTCATAAGATGCGCCAATCGAAAACAGGTTCTTGGAAGCCAGATTATATCTTCTGTCATATATTTTATTTTCATAATCGAAATCCAACAAAAACTGAATGTGCATCGCTGCGCTGTCAGACTTCTGATAGCATAATACCAACTCTGAACCATGGCCTATCGGGCTAGTCATTAGTTTTCTGACCTCATCGGCATGTATATATAAATTGTCAGAACATGTAATATTCCATACATCGTTATCATCTTTATGGAACAGCAGCTCCACCGGTTCAAAAAACAGCTCCTTTCTGACGCGGACATCACAAGCATGCTCCGTGCCAAATCTTATCATCTTATTCTCTGGAGAAACTTCTATTTCTTTATACAAATTTTTATTTAATATTGCGATTCGATATCTCTTTTCCATCACAGTTCTCCTTCAGCTATCATAATTTTTGTGCCGTTCATCACATTGTACTCACTTAGCAATTTGTTCCCCCGAAGCAGCGCAATCGGATTTTCTGTTTTAATATAGCACTTTTTTACATTTTCTGTGTCGATTCCTAGCCGGTATGCAGAATTTAAACTCACTACTAATTCATGTGCTGTGATAAAGAGCGGAATCTCCAAATCATGCGTTTCCACTTTGCCGTTCTTTTTTTTAATATTTAATATAACCACCGCCGTTTCGTTCCCCATCATGATCTCCTTATATCAATAAAAACGCTATATTTCGAATACTGTCCTGTTTTCCAAAATCCTCAACGCTCATGTCTTCATATTCTGAAAAAAATTCCACATATTCGTCATTTTTGTATCGGCTGACATCCATGTCCGCTGCAAATTCTTTTTCATTTTCTACAAATTTATTGCAGATAAACAAATATTTATCCGTACCGATATTGCTTATATTAGAAACCAACCGGTTCGTAGCGAACACACTGTTTTTTGTCGATTCGGATACCACAATCACCTGATCTGACAAGCTTAGCATTTTAGCTTTTGCCGCATCAAAAATGGTATCTGCATCTACAACAATATAATCATATTCTCCAGACTCTTTTGCCCCTTCCGCAAGCATCCCATATACATGGTACTCAATGCCAAACGACATCAATGCTGCTTTCATAGGCGGCAAATAGAAAAATTTCTCTTTCCTCAACTCTCTGCTAATATCTCTATATATCGTTTTGGGCGGATTCGCCAATCTCGTATATATTCCTTGATTCAATATCGGCGAATCATCCTCCATATGCTGCTGAAAATTCTGCAGTCTGGATGCCTCTATGTATAACACCCGCTTGTACATATCACTAAGAGCCGACGACAAGCCCAACGCTATCGTTGTCTTCCCCACGCCTCCTGCCGCTGACGTAACAAGAATAATTTTGGGATCATTCCCTCCCTCTTTGATCGGAACATTCAGGTTGCTGACGCCCGTTATCTCTAAAAAAATTCCCTTCGCACTCGTATATTTGTATATTTCATGGACGTTTCCCGCTTTGCCAGAATCATTTTCTGGACTCTCCATCATCCGGAAAATATGCCCTATCTCATGCCTCGCAATTTCTTCCTTATAAAAATCCTGTGAAATAATCAACACATCCATTTTCTGCAGACGGCTAAAAAACTGATCGAAAAAATCCTTGTCAGTAATTATTTCTATATCTACCAGATCATGGAATTCGTATATAAATTTTGCCTGAATAGAAGCAATATACGAAAAATCATCATCTACAATAACAATTCTCGGCCTTTGCACAATGACACCCCCATACTGTTACCGTTTCATAGAAGTTGCCAGCATCCTGTTCTGCCTGATCGCAGAGAGCAAACTGTTAAAAGAGCATCCTGGCTCTTCCAGCATTTGCATAATCGTTCTTATCTTTTCCTCCTGCATTAATGACGACTCCTTTATAATACAAGCCAAATCATTCCGAAGGCTGTTCTCCAAATACATAATATCCGGATAACATCTGTTTTTGATCGGAACATATGTCAAATAAACCTGTCCATCCTGTGCATCAAGGTAAATCCGTTTCATTCTGGCGTCAATTCCCACGTTAGATAAAAAGCCGTTTTCCTTGATCAGATCCACTTGATTCAATATATTTTCTACAATGCACATAAGTCGCGTCGAATCCAGCGAACACAGCATAACCTCAAATGATTTTAATTTCCCGACCATATAATATAAAGCGTCCTTGCCATTATATTTAATCAGTTTACATTTAAGCAACGATTTATTTCCTATACTGTTGACCACTTTATATTCCGTAGATGCGAAACTTGCTTCGGAATCTAATATGTAAATAAAATCGTTTTGGCAAGAGATCTCATCTATGATATGATCTTCAATTAGCGCATTTGTTTGGTTTAATTTTTCCAAATCAAACTTCCCGATACTATGATGCTGTTCTCCTTTTCCATCTGCCTCATTTGTTTCTGAAATGAAACTTCCAGAAAGCGACTCCCATTTTGCTGCCGGAGGAGGTACTGATGAAATAGTTTCTATGGAGATCGCTTCCACAGAAACAGGATCTATCAGGGAAGTACCGCACCCGCTGCACACATTTGAACTATTTGGATTTTTCATTCCGCATCTCAAACAAAATCTGGCCATGACTTTTCCTTTCAATCCATAGTCTTTTTATACCATCTGCACTCTTTTTTTACATATCCAGTAATACTTTAAGCCTTTTTATTATGACTTCTTTATCTTTAGAATCTTCATCTCTGTAAATTTTTTCTAATTTACTTTTGAATATGTTTGCCTCTTCTTGCGTATTCAATAGCGACAACTTTTCTAAAACACTTTCTATATCTTTTTCTTGATTTTCACTTCCGTTGTTCCCCATCGATTGTGATGGTGATGGTGACGGTGTCGACGGAGAATCCGTAGGCGAAGAATTCTTTACCCCGTTTTTTGGCGACATGTCTCTTGATGTTCCCCCCTCATTTTCCATCTCTTGAGAAATAAACTTTTCTTTCAAATCTTTCAAAACTTCTCCTAACCCCTTATTACTATCCAAATAACCAGAATACTCCCGATCTGACAAGTCTATTGTTTTCAAACAATTCAAAAATTCTTTTGCAGTCTCCTGAATCACCTTCTTTCTTTTTTCATTCATTCTTGAACCTATTTCTAATACCTCAGGCGTTTTTGTCGGTTCTGGTGTTGCGGTCGGTTTTCTTGACGGCTCAACTGGCTTTTCAATTTCATCTTGATTTTCCGCCACTTGGTTTGATGACGTATCATCGGTATTCTGATTCGAATCGAATTTTTTTGCAACCAACCCAATAGCCGCTAATGCTATCACAAACGCAAGAAGAAATGTAGGAACAATAATCAAGTATCTTTTGATCATTTTATATTTAGCTCCAGCTGGCCGTTCCTCCATCAATACCGGGGCGGGCACATTCTGCTTTATTTTTTCCGGCTGTACTGTTTTTGCTACTTGCCCTGTGTTTTCTTCCTGGTTTACTTCCACAATCCGCCTTGGATTTTCTGTTTCAGGTTTAGGTGGCATTGGTCTATTATAAAGCAATGCTTTATGGCATTCATTTCTCCACCTCCAATCCGGCTCATAATAATATTCTATACCCTGTGGTGTAACATTAGCTCTTTCATTCATCAGACACACTACCGATTTGTCATCCGTCACCTTCACTAATGCCGGGAGCACTTGGCACTCAGAAAGTCTCTTCAAGACCTCTGTCATCCCATTTCTTCCCAACATCTTCGCATAGTTTTCTTTCATGCATTCCAGAAAAAAGTCTCTGTCCTCTTTTCCTAGAATACCGATCATATATTTTTTCATAAATTGATCTGGATTTTTAATTTTTTTATTCATATAAATGCCATTTGGATTCATGAAAAATTCTGCAGCTGTTATATATGCATTGTTCCTCTGAAAATCCCCTCTTGCCATAGAAATTGCGTCTGACGGCAAGTTAAGCAAATTCGGTTGAAAGACGCCGTCCAACATTCCATCCGTTGCAAGAAGAACTGCTGCTGCCGGTTTCTCATATATACCAAATGACCATGAAATCTCCCCCGCCCTTAAGGGGCGCACAGAAGTTCCATCCGCACCTTTTTGACGTTCTGTAATTGGTTTAATCGTCCCATCATACATTTTCGCTATAATTCCGCCATCGCCTGCATGTCCATATATGACGTCTCTTCCATCATATAAAACCGCTGACAATGTTGTATCGTAATCATCAATCAAGCCATTTTCTTTTTCTACATACGCTACCGTCTTTCTCCATGCATACTCATACCCCTGACGAAGCAATTCTTCTAATTGCTGCTTTGACATGGATGAATCTATTTTCTGCTGGCAAAATTCACACAAAGATTCTACTGCCAATTTTGATCCAATATCCGAATATGGCGCGCTTCCGACACCATCCGCCACGATTCCCAAATACCATTTACTGTTCAATTTTATATGCTTGCTATAATCCTGGCAGACAACTCCGTGTTGGATATGTGATTTACCCTGTATCGAAAAACCATATGAAATCATGATACTCTCCTCCATTTCATCCCAATTTTATCTGTTCTATGAACTAATACCAGCCCTCATCAATGTCCCGGTCTAATCTGGCTTTTCTTGCATTTCCAGGCAATGGGTCAAATTCAATCTTTTCTCCAACATGACTGCATGATATGGTTGCCATACTCTCACTCAGCCAGTTAAATATACCTGAAAAATCCTGATCTCTTAATTCCACAACCCGTCTGGTCAATGAAAACAATTCATCTTTATTATAATTATCAATCCCGAGTGCCCAAAACGACAACTTCCCATTTGAACCTTTCTCCTCTTCTATTCGAATCTTCTCTGCCGCCTGCACCATCTCCTTATCCGACGATGTAGATGCACCATCCGTAATCATAAAGATCCACGGCTTATGGCATGGTGTTCCCAGTTGAGCATATAGTGCTGTACGCGCCTTTACCATATCTATAGCAGTCTGAATCCCCCCTGCCATCTCTGTCAGCCCTCCCGCTTTCAAAGCCGGCGTAGGCATATTGGTAATTGGCACAAAATCGCTGATCACCTCCACTGTCGATCCAAATGTGATCAGGGCGACGTCCACTCTTTCTCTGGCGGTTGCATCCTGCAACACTTGTGCCTTAAAATCCCGAATCCCCTGATTCAGACTTTCAATTGCCTTTCCCGCCATAGAACCTGACACATCCAAGAGCAATGCGCACGCCAAATGTGATTCGCCAAACGATGAAATCACATCCCCATACCCATCTTGATTCGGTTTCCGATCCTGCATAAATTCTCTCACACTCATCTGTTTGCTCATACTCATATCCTCCACTTGTCGTATTTTCGATTATTTCTTTCCGTGATGTTCAGTTGAGTTATCTTTTAAAGCGCCCTTATTGTTTGAATAGTACATCCACCCCGAATCCGCCTTTGCATACACGTACTTTCCGTCATACATCTCAAGCACTTTCCTTGTCCCCATATCTGAACTGAAGCGGTATGTATCGCTATGCCCGCCTTTTAAATTTTTGTTAATCCATGTAAATGAACCATTCTCCCAACCATTTTTATATTTTCCAATAAATGTCGCGCTTGAATCACTATTATACTTAGAATAATAAACCGTGCATTTTCCGTTCGGATATCCGTTTTTGAATGTTCCATTAATCGTATAATACCCTCCATATGCCGTTTGATCTGGATCACCTACCTCTTTTCCCTTGCCAGATGGTTTACCATCTTCAAAGTTTCCCAGATAGGCATAATCATCCCAAACATAATACACAAATCCTTTCCCGCTTTCGATTCTATCCACCAGTTCACCTTGTTGGATATATATCTTTTCTTTTCCTTCAAGATAAGATTTCTCATATCCATTTCTGATCAGTTTCATCGCCGCCTCATACTTTTTATCCTCAATATACGTTATGATCTTATTGCCATATTTCAGACAATTATTATTTTCTTTATCAAGCTTTTCCTGCGCTGCAATTTGAGCCGGGTCAGCAGTACTATCCCCGCTTTCGATGGCCATATTACTATCCTGTGCTTGCTGATCTTCTTCACCCAGCTGTTCCTCTACCGTTGGGACAACCGTCCTGTCATCACTATCAGACCTTTTGACATCATTTATGACACCAATAACTAGCATTGCAATCAAAACTATACTTGCTACCCTAACCCCCCTCTTTTCTTTCCTCTGGTTTGAATAACTAACTTTAGGCGGTGGCGTCGGTGGCGTCGTCTGTGTTTCCGATGGTGGATCATCTGACGGCGGCGTCTGTGTTGCTAGAAACAAATTCCTAATCTTTTCTTCCACCGCACATAGTGGGCAGAACCGATTATGTCCAAAATAATAATGACTGTCATTGGCGTCGCAGCTCTTAATATCAGAAAACGATTCCTCCAAAGCGTCAATCCACTCCTGTGCATCCGCTCTCTTGGACGGATCCCGATATCCATCAATAAAAGTTTTAATAAATAAATTTTGGAGCCTCTCTGGCAAAGCGGAGAAGTCTGGAGCATAAACTGGTGGTGTGATTCCTTCTCTTTTCTCATAGAATGGAAAAAAACCATCTCTTATATTTTCGATCGGCTGCGGTGCAACGACAGACTGCCTGGCATTCAGACCATCCATCTGCTCCATCGTATTTTCTATTTTTCCTTTTTCATCTTTTGCACAAGCAAAAGGATGGCTTCCATTCATTAACAATGTAAACACATGTACTGCCAATGCAAATAAATCTGTCTCTTTTGTATAAGTCGGAAGCGGAGCTGTC
Organism: uncultured Lachnospiraceae bacterium; assembly: GCA_947591245.1. Lineage (GTDB taxonomy): Bacteria > Bacillota > Clostridia > Lachnospirales > Lachnospiraceae > Eubacterium_F. Next base: position 12,036 of record CANQCY010000004.1, read on the forward strand.
CTAAGTGTCAACCCACTTTCCATTTTTTTCTGTACCTCGGGCGCTATATAATCCGCCAACCCCACTTCGCATCGATATGTTTTTCCATCCGGTGATACGAAATGATACGAATCTGTATCTACCAATGTCACGTGAAACGCATTCTCCAGATCATTCATATCAAGATTAACACTTATGTTTAGCGGATTCAGATCTCCACATATCTGACCCATGTCATGAACAGTTTTAAGTGCGTGACAAAGATTCAGTGCTGTCAAAAGGCGATATCGCAAATCAAACTTGTTGTCTGCCCCTGAACTATAAATAGCATTTAATGTCTCTTCCTTATTCAGCTTGGGCATGACATATCCTACAAAGCCATTCTGGTCATAAATCACATCCTGAGGCCAGGTGACTTGCTGCAGCTCTTCTGCACCCAATTTCATCGTCACCATGTGTCGCAGTTTATCCTCACGCTCTTCATTTCTTTTGTCTGGTTTAAAGATTTTTGCTACTTGATTATCATTACTGCGTACACTATAGATCGCCCCCTCGCCCCCGCTGGCAATCTTACTGTCTTCCACCAAGTATGTTATTCCGGATATTCCCTGATACTGCATCTCTGAATCACCCTCTTTTCTAGATAAGCATTGTGCCACCAACCATCAAGTTACCCCACAAAGAAAACATGAAACCTAATTTCCATCCCGCCGCTGATACTGGCGGCACAAATAGTTTTGATTACTGCATTTTTCAATCAAAAGAAGATATTTATTTTCTTCTGATGGAATCCAAGTTATTTTCATATGAATCTCTCCTTTTTAATAATTTTTACAGTCCAATCGCTGAACGCAGTTTTTTATGAAATTCCGCTGCTCTCTGATACGAACAGTTCCTAAGCCGTATGCGGAACCAATGCCCTGGATACGCCGTATAAATCTGAACACCACGAAATATAAAATAGCCTACCACAGAACATCCGCAAAGAAGGAAAAAAATTATTACACCCGGTCCCCCATCATCTGATGCTGCACAGATAATTCCAAGTATAAATGCAATCACTGCATAGACCAAATATTGAACCGGATTAACATGCATGATACTGGTCGCCGATATATCTTTCATGTCCACGATGAAGCCTTTTTTTATAAAACCTTGACGAAATGTAAACCGTCCCTGTTTTACGTAAAGCCTTTTTTCTGTAAAAAAAACTTCATCCTTACCAATGCCTCCTCCCATCAAAAATGTCAATAAAGGAGAGGATGACAATTTATCTACAATTGTCTCCCTCGGATCAACCAGAATAGACAATGAATCCCCTGACATGCCTCCGCCCATATTTGAATATGAATAAGAACTGCCTTGCTGCATATTGCTTTGCCTCTGCGGTCCCTGCCTGCCTCCTTGGGGCGGCATACCTCCAAATCTTGCCCCACATGCACCACAGAATGCCGCATTATCCGGTAAAATACTGTTACATCTTGGACATCTTTTACTCATGCTTCATCCTCCTGTTCTCTTATAAGGTGATTTTTATGTTATCTGTTAATTATGGCGGTCATACCGTCTATCATGTATACCTTCGTATCCGAATTCCTGAATTTATTCCCCGATCCCTTTGCTGTTCCTAAACCGACATGGGATATCATTGTGAAATTTTGGTATCTTCATCTCTCTGAAATGGATACCATCATATAGAAGTTTTATTTTCCGGCTGGCAAAGCCGCCACTATAGCATCTCTGTACTGACACGAAACTCCGTCGCGCTTATTTTACCTCCCTTCACTCCCTAACTAATACCACCCTTCATCAATTGCCCGATCCTGACGAGCTATCCTAACACCCAGCGGCAGATCATCCAATTGAGGCTTTTGCCAAACAGACGACCGTGATATCGTTGCCAAACTCTTGCTGATCCAGTCGAATATAATAGAAAAATCCTGATCCTTTAATTCCACAACCCGCTTGGTCAACGAAAACAGCTGACTTGAATCATAATCACCAGTCCCCAATGCCCAAAATGCCAGTCCACACTTGCCATTTTCCGCCCTTTCCTCTTCCAATCGAATACGCTCTGCCGCATCCGACATCTCCTGTTGAGATGACGTGGCCACCCCATCCGTGATCATAAAAATCCATGGTTTATAAAAGGGAGTTCCGATTCTCTGGTAAAGCTCTGTCCTCTCATTCACTAAATCAATTGCCAGTTGTATTCCTCTTGCCATTTCTGTACGCCCATCCGCTTTCAATCGCGGTGTCGGCATTTCTGTTACAGGAACAAAGTCGCTTATCATTTGAACTTCTGATCCAAAAGTAATAATAGCTATATCCACCCGTTTTCTGGCTTCAGGATCTGATAAAACCTGTTCCTTAAACTGTTGTATTGCCTTGTTTAAGCTTCCGATCGCTTCTCCATACATAGAACCAGATACATCTAACAGTAATGCGCACGCCATGTGTGGCATATGTATTTCAAGCGTTTTCTTATACACTTCTGCACTTTGTGCTCTTTTGTCATTAAAAAAATCATTCACTCCTGCTTGTTTACTCATATATAAATCCTCCTGATCCGTTTTGCCTATATCCATGATAAGAAACATATTAATGGCAGCATCAGAACTAAAATTAAGATTATAATTGATGCAATCCGCATAGGATTCCAGTTCTTTTTTGTGCCGTCTCCATTTGTAAACAATTCTTTTCTTTTAGTGAAATAAACATAACTCAAAGCAATTTCGGCGATATATATTCCAATTTCAACCCCAATCCAAGAAATTCTCCCTTTTATATCTTCTATAATTTCACTGATAGATGGTTGAACATCAGCATAAATCATTATAAGATAAAACAATGGCATAATAGCACATATACTTTCTGAAATGTAGAAACACCTCGGACCATTTGCTTTATATCTTGCAAGTTGGAATCTTGTATAAACTTGAAAGCAAGCTAGGAACACCAAGTAAATACCATAAAAAACACTCGCACCACGAGAAGGGCTAATAATTAACATAAAAGCATTTTCAAAATTGTAACCAGCAGAAACAAAAAGTGCAAAATTAATGAGGTATTTATAATACTTCATAGGGTGAGGATTGTTATGCCCTTTGGGAGTGTTTGTTATTCCAGATGAAAGTTCTTGCTCAGAATAATGATCTGATTCTGATCGGTTCTTCTCTCCAGAATCGCTGCTCTCTCTGCCTCCACTCATCAGAATTGCAATCTTCTCTTCTATACCGCATATAGGGCACTGCGCTGCATGATCGAAATAATAATGCCCCTTACTTTCGCAAGAACTAATATTATTTTTCACATCAAACAATGCATCAATCCACTCCTCCGCCTTCACCCTCATACTCGGATCAGAGTATCCGTCCACAAAAGTTCTTACAAACAACGCCCTTAAATTCTTCGGAAGCGCATCAATCTCTGGTGCATACACAGGAACTGAAATACCATCCCTTTTCTCATAAAATGGGAAAAAACCATCTCTTATGTTTTCAATTGGCTGTGGCGCAACAACGGAATCCCTCACATAATTACTGCTCATCTGACGCAATTCCTCATCTTGCCCATTTCCTAACGTTTTAGCACAAGCAAATGGATGACATCCATTCATTAACAGGGAAAAGATATGGACAGCCAGAGCAAATAAATCTGTCTCCTTCGTATAGGTCGGAAGCGGCATACTTTTTAATGTCATCCCTCCTGACATTCTATTTTGCAGTTCCGGCGCGATATAATCCGCCAACCCTACCTCACAGCGGTATGTCTTATCTCTTGCCGTAAAGTGGTAAGAATCGGCGTCCACCAAGGTCACATGGAATGCATTTTCATCGTTCATATTAAGATTGACGCTTATATTTTGAGGATTCAAATCCCCACATACCTGTCCCATTTCATGAACAGTCTGTATAGCATAACAAAGATTGACTGCCACCAAGAGCCGATATCTCAAATCGAACTGACTAACCCCGGAACTGTAAACCGATGTAAGAGGTTCGCACTGCTCTACCCTTTGCATAACATATCCTGCAAATCCCTGGCTATTGTAAACCACATCCTGAGGCCAGGTAATCTCTTCCCGTATATTCCCAGTCAGATTTGCCTGAACCATTTCCTTTATTTTTTCTTCCCGCTCTGCACTACGCTTTTCTGGTTTAAAAATTTTAATGACCCTTGACCTGTCATCCTCTACTTCAAAAATCACCCCTTCCCCACCGCTAGCCAGCTTTTCTCCGGTCAAATATACCTGACCTTTTAATCCCTGGTACTTAATAGACATTTTGCATGCTCCTTACACTTACCATTCTTTTGTTACACTCTTAAAAAGATGACATCTGTTCTACAGCATACTCGTTACCACAATTGGACGCTTCCCTATAATACTCATATGCGTCATCTGCTTGGTAACCAGCCCCTATGCCAACCCCTTGACTTATTAAATCTCCAATCATTGCATATACGTCACCTTTTTGCTCTGTCGTCATATTCATATTATTTTTTACCATAAGAAGTGTCTGAAGATCCTGTTCCAAAACTATATTGGAATAAGACATATTATTATGTAGCACGGCTATCAAATAGGCTCCCCAAGGATTCAGCCCCAGCACTCCTTCTTTGGACATATATTCTTCCAGGTCAGGAATATTCTGCTCATTAAATGCCGTAAACGCTAATATCCAGTAGGTGTTGATGCGCCATTCATCTACATCATCTTCTGTCCCTGATGCCGAAATGAACCCATTCTCCATATCTTGCAACCGTTTTAGCACCTCATGGCACTCTGTCTTAGCCAATGTATAATTTCCTTGCTGCCTCGCCTGTTCTGCCCGATTGATTTTCTGCGGAATCTCTGTATCTGGATGAGGAGTTGTTGGCGGCACTGGCGTCCGTATTGGCGCTGGTTTTGGCGTCGGTATCTGTTCCTTTTCCATTTTTACCGAAGAATTTATCGCTCTCTGCTGACGTCCTCCGGCCTTTTGATAATATTCATCAGCAATCTTCTGGTTCTTCGCAAAATAAACTCCGTTTTCATACATGTAAGCCAGACCCAAATAGCCTTTTTCAAGCCCCATTTTTTCTGCTTTATGAAACATCTGATAAGCTTTGGTCAAATTTTTTTCATGCCCTTTCGTACCATATAAGCAACGCTCGCCTAGCTCACAGATTGCCTCTCCATCCTTTTGGTTTACCAATTGCAGTAATTCCTCATTTGATTTATTTGAATAATCCATGTCCACAACCTCATCTCACTTAAATAAAATATGATTTACTATGCCCCCTGCTCCCCCCACCTCTGATACTGCCTCCACATCTCATCCTCCGGAATACGGGAATTATCTTTCCTTTTCTCCCATATCTGGCGGTCTAACTCCCGTTTCCTGCCTATGCATCCACGAACAAAAATCCATTTCCATTTTTCTTTACCTATTTTCGCGCCGCCCTCCACGTCGCCGACGAAAAAAATTTTTCTGCCTCCCCGCATGAATTTTGTCCCTCCCTCGCCATCTTTCTGAATTCCATCCGCTTTAATTTACAAACATTTCTTTCCTCTTATTGAAGTAAATTCGATTCAACACGATGCATACAATGCTGCTGATCACTCCCCCGATAGCCGCTGACAGCGGCCCGCTTTCATTCACCACTAAGAAAAACATTATGCTATAGAACAGCAAAACCCCTGCATTCATGCCATACAAAAGGTAAAGGCACATAGGTGCGTTTGATTTGTACTTTACGAGACGATTTCTTGTAAAAATGGCATATCCCGCCAAGGCAAAATCCAATAACCCATACACCACATCTACGACGCGGAGGCCATCAAACGTATCATATACCATTTCTGCCGAAATCCCGATATCCAGTGTTCCTGAATAAATGCTTCCCGTTATGTATTGGAATCCTTCACGAATGTCGTATAGAACACTGCAGAACAGCTCAAAATTAACCAAAAATTTAAACCATTTCATCGGATAATCTGCAATCTGCTCTGAACCAACAAATTCTGACGACCCACACTGTGGACAAAATTTTGCATTGTTTTCCGCCTCTTTGTGACACTTTGCACACACTTTCATACCATACCTCCATTTCTTCTTCAACCATCAGTTACAGCCGTGCTTCTCCTCTCCCGTCCCCGAAAGAGCCCCGGCAGTTCCCGCCCCATGCGGAAACTGTTTACAGTATACATCACTCCCGCTCCCATTTTGTTTTTGCTGCATGGCATTTCACAGATGATTTTTGTCCAAGAGTTTCCTAAGCTCCCTGGCGCCGCTTGTCTAGCGGGAATACATCTCATATACCAAGAACGGCTCGCCCTTTTGGATATGCTTATCCATTTCCTCCATCAGGAAATCAACCGGGTCCTTGCTCTTGATATATCGGATGACAAAGCTGTCAAACGGATCCTTTCTTCTCAGGACGGAAAATCCGCACTCATCGAGTATCTCGTCAATGCGTTCGGCCGTGATCTGAATCGTCCCCTGTCATCCCATTCAGATAACGATTGCCTAATTCGCATATTGCCTCTCCATCTTTTTGATTTGCCAGATGATTTAATTCTTCATTGGACATTTTTGAATAATCCATCATATTTTACCTTTCCGTTTCGATTAGTTTTTTACCTAATCCGCCAATACCAGCTGCTTTTGCTGAATCCCTTTGTTGACCTGCGCATTGACCTAAGGAAACGGCGTCATTCTGCGATGCTGCCAAACATCTGGTTGTTACCTGCTTTCCGCTTTTCCTTGTCATAAGGATGCGCCTGTTCTTCAATGCACAGTATTTACCAACCCCATCTTACAACAAATTGTTGTAAAAGTCAATACAACGATTTGCAGTATGATATATTCTCTTTGAGGTGATTTCATGTATAAAAGAATACGTGGTTTACGCGAGGATAACGACCTTACGCAGAAGCAGCTAAGCGAATACCTGCATTGCCGGCAGCAGACATACAGCAACTATGAATTGGGCTGCCGCGACATTCCAACCTCAGTGCTTATCGATCTGGCAAGATTCTATCACACGTCTACTGATTATATACTTGGCCTCACCGACCGACGAGACCCGTTTTGATATCCTTGGCGGCTGCCGCCATGCGGGGCGTCAAAAAAAAGCCGAGACGCAAATCCCGGCAATTCTGTCTAATGCACCAGCTATCCCTCCGCTCTTGTCCCACCAAACCCATTGGCAAATGCGCTGATGCTTTTGAGCGGGCTTTTGGGGTTCCTTGGTTCTTTGTTTCCAGCGCAACCTTGAAATCACATTCTGCTGCTTCCGCAATCCATCCGCCAATCTTCATCCCGCCCTCCGTGCAACCTTGTAACCAGTCATCACAAATACCCCATGCTCCGCAAAATAAAAATCCACATCGTCAAGCTGACCGAAGAAAACAGCGTTGTCAGGACAATGATACTGCTCGTGAGCGCTTCGTCGTTTTGCGTATTTTTCACCATAATATAGCAGGATGCCGTCGTCGGAGAGCCCAGCATAATGAGAATCCCCACCAGCTCCTGATTGCGGTAACCCATCCAGACGGCCGCCGGCAGAAAAACGGCGCACAGGACAAATAGCTTTATGCATGTGGCGACAGCTGCCGGTTTCAGCTTTTTAACCGCTTTCCTTCCCTCAAACCCGGCGCCGATCGAGAGCAGTGCGAGCGGCGATGCCGTCGCGGCCACCATGCTGATTGTCTTGTTCACAAATACCGGAAAATGAATATTAAGAGCAGTAAATGGCAGCGCGGCAAGAATACCGATCAAAATCGGGTTTTTAAAAATGCTGGCAATGGTCGTCCGTATGTCCGCCTTCTTTTCGCCGTCCCCCCCTTTTAATGTAAGGATAACGACGGCAAAAATATTAAACAGCGGAACCGCGCCTATGATCATAAGCGGAGCCATGCCGGCATCATGATACATATTATCAATAAAAGCCAGTCCCAGTATCGCCGCGCTGCTACGATAAGACGCCTGAATAAACGCGCCCTTCTCCGATTCATTTTTCATAAAAAGCTCTGTCAGCCCCCATATCGCAAGAATGATAAAGAGGGTAACAAAAAAACAGAACAATACATACCCCGCATCAAAATCTTTACTGATATCATTTTCAGTAAGATCCTTAAACACCAAAACCGGAAGAGCCGCATAAAATACGTATTTATCTGCAGAACGGACAAATTCTCCGCCGATCACATGTTTGTTCCGCAGGATCTTCCCGAGTATCATCACAAGAAAAATCGGAACCGTCGCATTCAGGCTATACAAAAAATTAGACATTCTTTTCTCCATTCGTACATTCATTTTTCTGTCGCCGCGTTTCAGTGGCATCAGTACAACAAGTATTATACAAAAACCAATAATGTCCGCTATTCAAACTCGGCGCGTCCTTCGCTGTTCTTAACTATTATTGAACCTCTACTACTGGCATCTGCATTAGATGCCGCACCTGCTTTAGTCAATGTCAATGTATTCGTCTCAAACAACCGCTCGTGAAAGTGAAATCTCGCATTCGCTATTAAGGCATCCATTTTCCAAACACTCCTTTATTTTTTCTTCTACCGCTTGCGCCACCGGCGGAGGAAAAGCATTTCCAATCATCCGGCATGCAGCAGTTTTCTTCTTTCCAAATGTCCATGTGTCGGGAAAGCCCTGTATCCTTGCCATCATCCGGCTAGTCAAGCGGGGCATTCCCTCAAAATCCGGTTCTGGTGCTGCATCAGCTACTCCCCGTCCATCTATTCCGAGTTCCCCCCATGCTTTTCTTGCCCTTACTGGACCAAGATCGGAACCACCATGTTTTTTAGAACCTCCAACTAAAGTTGGTGCAATCTTATTAGCGCTTTTCGCCCAAAGTTTTGCCCCTTCCCATTTATTTTCTGCCATTAAATCGTATAGCGTCTCACCAACAGTAGGCGCACATCCCGGTTCTCCCTTTGAATATGAAAAAGAAATGTTTTCATCTTTTCGCATCGCAACGATCACTACACGCGGGCGAAGCTGCGGAACAGCAAAATCCGAAGCATTCAACAACTTAATTTGTGCGTTATATCCAAGAATTTCAATCGATTTAAGAATATGTTCTCGATAGTCATCAAAACCTGCATCTAAAAAACCCCTTACATTTTCCAGCATAACGGCTCTAGGTTCCATTTCTTTAATCAATCGAATTGCCTCGGGAAATAAATCTCGTTCATCATCCTTTCCTAACTGCTTACCCGCAATAGAAAAAGGAGGACAGGGCACGCCGCCCGCTAACAAATCCACTCCCCGATAAGGTTTCCCGTCAAAATCATGCACATCTGCACATATTACATTCCATTCAGGCCGATTTAATTTCAAAGTTTTACAATAATCTGCTTCATATTCAACAAGCGCAACATGAGTGAATCCGGCCAATGCCAGCCCAAGAGCCGTCCACCTGCTCCTGCACAAATTTTAACACACGTTAACGGTCTTCGCATAGCATATCCTCCTTCATTTCAATAATCCACTACCCATTATTGGCTTAAATCAGTATAACATATGTTCGATAATACATCAAGATAAGCTCATGGAAATGTTTGTGTCAAGTATTCGTTGGCGCTTTTCCTGTTTTTCTTTATGCGTCTCTTTTTTATACTAACTGAATTTTAAGACTAACTCCTACAGGCCCGAGGTTTCATATAAAGCCGGAAATCCCGCGCATGCGGCACAAAGCCACATACGTAAAATTTCCGGCTCTTTTCAGTGCTCAAACAGTACCTCTCTGTCTGTCTTTTCTGTTTTTATGATTATGTACGGATAGCTTGCCTTCTGTTTCACGGTTTCGTCCCTGCCCGGGCCGAGCAGCTCCGTTTCCAGACACAGCTTATCCCCCATCTCATACAGCCCTCGTACCGCAATGCTAAATCCCCCGGTAGGCTGCTCTCCGTATCCGGCAACGATATAAAGAAACTCTCCGTCCATATATGTCATCTGAAACGGGTTTATTTTCTTTTCCTCCAGCTCCTTTAACAAATCCTCCGGACAGTCCCTCACGGCGACCACCGTGTAATCCCAGTCCTTTCCGCGCTCTGCCTGCTGCGTTTCCTGTTCGCAGCCAATCACGAGAATCAGCATACATAGTGCCAGAAAAATGACAATGCCCCTTTTACGCATCATTTCCTCCCGCGCATTTTCTTCTTTCTACACTGTATGTATTATTTTGCAATTTATTCCATGGATCAGCGGTAAATAATCTCATGCCGGCCCGGGCCGTTTGAAATCATCTTGATCGGCACCTCCAGCTCTTTCTCTATAAATTCAATATATTTGCGGCAGTTTTCGGGAAGCTTGTCATATTCCGTAATGCCGCGGATATCTTCTTTCCACCCCGGAAGCGTCTCGTATACCGGTTTTGCCTTTTTAAGCCGCGCCGTCGTCGGAAAATCCCTCGTCACTTTTCCGTCAATCTCATATCCTACACAGATCGGCAGCTCATCGAGATAACCAAGCACATCCAGCACTGTAAGCGCCGCCTCCGTCGCTCCCTGAATACGGCATCCGTATCGGCTTGCCACCGCATCGAACCAGCCCATTCGTCTCGGGCGTCCCGTTGTGGCGCCAAATTCGCCGCCGTCGCCGCCTCGTTTTCTAAGCTCATCCGCCTCATCACCAAAGATTTCACTCACAAATTCCCCAGCTCCTACTGCACTGGAATACGCCTTTACGACTGTCACGATACGCTTGATCTCATAGGGCGGTATGCCCGCTCCCACAGCGCCGTATGCCGCCAGCGTTGAAGATGAGGTAACCATAGGATAAATTCCATGATCCGGATCTTTCAGCGAACCGAGCTGCCCCTCCAATAAAATTCGCTTGCCCTCCTTGAGCGCCGCATGCAAATAAGAAGAAACGTCGCATACATACGGCTCAATCTGACTGCGGTACTCCCGCAGCGTCTCCAAAATCTCATCTGGGTTTAATGCCGGTTTATGATACAAGTTCTCCAGCAGCACGTTTTTTTGTACGCATACGCTTTCCAATTTTTCGCGAAGAACGTCCTCATCGAACAATTCTGAAACCTGCACGCCGATTTTGGCATATTTATCTGAATAAAACGGCGCAATTCCCGATTTCGTTGAACCAAAGGATTTACCGCCAAGTCTTTCCTCTTCATACTGGTCAAAAAGGATATGGTATGGCATAACGATCTGCGCCCGATCAGATACAAGTATTCGCGGCTTCGGCACGCCCCGTTTGACAATATCATTAATCTCCCTGAACAAATCCGGAATATTTAATGCCACGCCGTTTCCGATAATGCTTGTTGTATGATCATAGAAAACGCCGGATGGCAGGATATGCAATGCAAATTTACCGTAATCGTTGACGATCGTATGTCCTGCGTTGCTGCCGCCCTGAAAACGGACAATAATATCAGACTCTTCACCGAGCATATCTGTAATCTTGCCCTTTCCTTCGTCTCCCCAATTGGCGCCTACAATTGCTGTAACCATAGCCATTCCTCCTTAAAATTATGGTTTTTCACACTTCCAGTACGCCTGAATGCAGACGCACCAGATTTATTATATATGATTTTGGGATGTATTTCAAGGAAAAAATCCTCACCCTTTCTGTTCGCTTTGCCGCCCTTTCTGTTCGCTTTGCTGCCCTTTCTGTTCAGTTCCCATCAGCTCATACGCAGCGACCGCGCCCACTGAATTTCCCAATACGATGCAGATAAACTTAACAAAATTCGCCGCACTCGGATTGAACGCCAGAAACGGGAAATCGGCGATGCAGTGTTCAAAGCCGGACAATATAAAGATCATGATGCAGAATACCGTAACCACTTCTTTTTTCGTATAAACTGCAACAAGCATCAGCACCCCGCACAGCGCCCCTAACAGAAACAGCTGCCAGAAGCTATAGGAGAACTTTGTCTGCGACACGCTGACGACCTTATCATACAGTCCCTCCCGGCACGATGCCGCCATCAGCGCCGGAAGAGGCGCGCCGATCAGATTGAAAACCAAAATCTGCAGTAAGTCTTTTATCTTGCTTTCCCGCAAAAAGCCGATTCTCCCCGTATATAACGGCAGTTTATTCTGAATAATTGTAAGAAGGGCAAAGCTGAACAGCATCGCCCCTATGTACTTATTGTCAGAAATTAAATTTATCACCACTCCGATCCCGATTAATACGCCGCTTAACAATGACCTGGAAAATAATGCAACACCTTTTTTCTGCAAAACGATTCTCCTCTCACACGCTGATTTCCGCTTTGATCCCAAGCAATTCCTTGTTTTCATCGAGAATCGGCTGAATCACTTCGTCAAGAAACTCTGTCACCTGGCTCGGCGCCCGTCCCACGTACCGGCTCGGTTCCATTGTCTTCTGCAGCTCTTCTAACGTCATCGGGAACTCTTCATCTGCCGCGATCAGCTCGAGCAGGTTGTTGTCAAGCCCCTTTTCTTTCACATTCCTACCCGCCTGCATCGACAGAGTACGGATTTTTTCGTGGAGTTCCTGGCGGTTTCCGCCCGCTTTCACCGCATCCATCATAATATTTTCCGTCGCCATAAACGGAAGCTCGGACATCAGCCGCTTCGTGATAACTTTATCATAAACGACCAGACCATCCACGACATTCAGATACAGATCGAGTACGCCGTCAATCGTCAAAAACGCCTCCGCCACACTGAGGCGCTTATTCGCCGAATCGTCCAGCGTTCTCTCAAACCACTGCGTAGCGGAAGTGATCGCCGGGTTCAGCGCATCGATTATCACGTAACGGGAGAGAGAAGATATTCTCTCGCTCCGCATCGGATTTCTCTTATATGCCATGGCAGATGAACCGATCTGGCTCTTTTCAAATGGTTCCTCCACTTCTTTTAAGTGCTGCAGAAGACGGATATCATTTGAAAATTTATGCGCGCTCGCCGCAATTCCGGCGAGCACATTGCACACCCTCGTATCCAGCTTTCGGGAATACGTCTGTCCGGACACTGGAAAACATGCCTGAAATCCCATTTTTTCCGCAATCATTCGATCCGCCTTTTTGCACGCTTCCTCGTCGTTCTCAAACAGCTCGAGAAAGCTTGCCTGCGTTCCGGTCGTCCCCTTTGATCCGAGAAGCTTCATATTTGAAAGCACATGCTCAAGATCCTCAAGATCCATCACGAGCTCCTGCATCCAAAGCGTCGCCCTTTTCCCTACTGTCGTCGGCTGTGCCGGCTGAAAATGGGTAAACGCCAGCGTCGGCAGATCCTTATACTTGCGGGCAAATCCTGAGAGCTCGCTGATCACATTCACTACTTTCTTTTTCACAAGCCTGAGGCCTTCCGTCATAATGATTATGTCGGTATTGTCCCCGACATAGCATGACGTCGCACCGAGATGGATAATTTCAGCCGCTTTCGGGCACTGCCGCCCATACGCATACACATGGCTCATCACATCATGGCGAACCTCTTTTTCACGCGCCTTTGCCACATCATAATTAATATCCTCCGCATGGGCTTTCAGCTCTTCAATCTGCTCGTCGGAAATACGCGGGTTTCCGTCCGCATCTTTCAGCCCGAGCTCTTTCTCCGTCTCCGCCAGAGCGATCCAAAGCCTGCGCCACGTGCGGAATTTCATATCCGGCGAAAATATATACTGCATTTCCTTGCTCGCATATCGTTCCGACAATGGGCTTACATAACAATCTGTACTCATCCTTACCTCCTAAAAATAAATCGACTCATATTTCAAACCGCCTTACAGCGCATTTCTTATGTCTTCCTTCGGCGGCTCTACCGGATATCTCCCGGAAAAGCAGGCATCGCAGTAATGCATATCGCCGCCGATCAGTTCATTCAGCCGCTCCCCGTCCAGATAACCGAGCGAATCGGCGCCTATCTTCCGGCAGACCTCTTCTATCGTGTTATTGTAGGCGATCAGCTGGTCGCAGCTCGGCACATCTGTCCCGAAATAGCATGGATTCAAAAACGGCGGCGAACTGATTCTCACATGTACTTCTGTCGCTCCGGCCGTCTTGAGCATGCGGACGATACGCTCGCTCGTTGTTCCTCGCACAATCGAATCATCCACCATGACTACCCGTTTGCCCCGCACTACCTCTTTGAGGACGTTCAATTTGATTTTCACGCTGCTCTCCCTCGCCGACTGCTTGGGCTTGATAAAGGTTCGTCCCACATAACTGTTTTTCATAAATGCCGTCCCATACTGAATGCCTGATTCCAACGCAAATCCCATCGCCGCCACATTTCCGGACTCCGGTACTCCTACGACGATATCCGCCTCCACCGGATGCATCTGGGCAAGAATTTTTCCCGCCATAATGCGGCTGTTGTACACGCTGATCCCATCTACATAACTGTCCGGACGGGCAAAATAAATGTATTCAAAAATGCATCTTGCCGGCTTCTCATTGCACAGCGTCTCGTCAGACTGAATTCCGTCGGCATCCAGCATCACGATCTCGCCCGGTTTCACATCGCGGACAAATTCTGCATCGACCGCATCCAACGCGCACGTCTCAGACGCGAGGACATAACATTTGTCCCTCCTGCCGATCACCAGCGGGCGAAATCCGAACGGATCCCTTGCGCCGATCAGCTTTCGCGGGCTGGATATAATAATCGAATACGCTCCTTTGAGCTTCATCATGGCATGCTTGATCGCCTCTTCCGCAGTCGCTGTCTGCAGTCGCTCCCTTGCGATCAGGTAAGCGATAACCTCCGTATCGATCGTAGTCTGAAAAATAGCTCCGGTATATTCCATCTCTTCACGAAGCTGTTTTGCATTGATCAGATTGCCATTGTGGGCAAGCATGAGCGATCCTTTCACATAATTCAGGTAGAGGGGCTGTATGTTCTGCTCGCTGCTGGCGCCCGCCGTAGAATAGCGGACATGGCCAACCCCGATATTTCCTTTCAGCTTTTCAAGCGACTCTGCATCAAAGACCTCGTTTACCAGCCCCATTCCCTTTTTCGCAAGAACTTTTCCCTTCGGTCCGCTCGTGTCGCTCACCGCTATGCCGCAGCTCTCCTGTCCGCGGTGCTGCAAAGCGAACAATCCATAATAAATACTGGAGGCAACGTCCTTGCCGTCCAGATCGTACATTCCCAGCACTCCACACTCCTCGTGAAGCCCTTCCTCAATATGCTCATCTATCTCAGATTTCATATTTCTCCTCACTTCTGCAAACCAATTCTCTTTGCCACTTCATTATAAGCATCCTCAACGCCTCCGAGATCCCGTCGGAATCGATCCTTGTCCAGCTTTTCCCTTGTCTTGATATCCCAGAACCGGCATGTATCCGGCGAAATCTCATCAGCGAGAATAATCGTACCGTCCGGCGTTTTTCCGAACTCTATTTTGAAATCGATGAGCTCAATGCCGCATTCTTCAAAAAAGCCGGTCAAAAAGCCATTCACCATAAATGCATATTTGGTAATCGCGTCAATGTCCTCCTGTGTAGCGATTCCGATCGCACGGGCAAAATAGTCGTTAATCAACGGATCCCCCAGCGCATCATCCTTGTAACTGAATTCTAACGTAGGACAAAGAAGCTTCTTTCCCTCTTCTATTCCAAGCCGCTTAGAGAAACTTCCCGCCGCCGTATTGCGGATAATGACCTCGAGAGGAATGATCGATACTTTCTTGACTGCCGTTTCCCGGTCGCTCAGCTCTTCCACAAAATGGGTCGGAACGCCGGCCTGCTCCAGCTTCTGGAACAGGAAATTTGTCATACGGTTGTTAATCACGCCTTTTCCGACAATTGTCCCCTTCTTCTCGCCATTAAAGGCAGTAGCGTCGTCTTTGTACTCAACAATGCACACATCTTCCACATCCGTCGCATAAACCTTTTTTGCCTTTCCCTCATAAAGCATCTCTTTCTTTTCCACTTTTTCGCCCTCCTTGATAATAAAAATAACAACCGTCTTACGGCTATGCTTCTTTCAAAATCCCCCTCAGGAATTTATTCTGCAAAATGCGAAGCGCCGCCTGATCTATCACATTTTCCTCAATTTCTCCGGCGATGACCGCCTGCTTTATTGAAGAAATTGCAACCTCAATATTATCCGGATTGTAAATCATATCCGCCCCTGACTGAATAGCCTTGACCACCGCCTGTTTCGTCGTATACCGGTTCGTAATCACCGGTACGTCAAGCTGTTCCGTCAGGATAATTCCGTTAAATCCCATTTCGTCACGGAGCATGTCCGTCAAAATAGTTTTGGATAAAGAAGCCGGAGTTCCCTCGTCCACTTTGCTCACCGTCACATGACTCACCATGATAAAATCGGCGCCGGCCTTGATGCCTTCCGCAAAAGGAGCCAGATTCTCCCTTCGGAGTTTTGACAAACCCATATCAATTTCACGGTCTATCAGCCGGTGGTATGCCGCCACTGCGGAAATTCCCGGAAACATTTTCAGTACCGTACACACTCCGTTTCCTTTCGCTTTGTGCATGCCGGTTATAATTGCGGCGGCCGCCTCTCCGACCTTGTCTTCGTCCGTACCAAAGCAGCTGTTATTATAACCCTGCTCCGCATACGCTTCCATACATGCCCTATACTTTTTATTGTACTCCTTGAGCTTACTCTGATACGCCTTCCATTTTTTCTTCTGTTTTGATTTGGAAAGCTTCTTTGCCGACTTGTTCACATACTGCGGCTTCTCTCCGACTACCGACCGGACGCCGTCGCTGACGCTTCGCTCCGCAACCGGAATCCCCTCCTGCGCCACATCCGCTGCCGGCGCAAAATTCAGGTTGAAACCAAGTCCTTCAAGCCCTGCCGCAATGACCTCTCCGGTATTCTGCAGCTGGTTTACCGTCATGTTTTCCCCCATTTCTGCCGGACTCACATATCCGGTAGAAGTAATCGTATCTGTGACCGCCGCAATCGAATTGTCGCCGCCGCCTTCTTCCTCCGTCCCAATATACAGCGGAATCGCGACCGCCGCACCCGAAACTGCGACCGCCGCATCCGCGGATTGCCTGACCTGCTGTATCAGACCCTTGATCTGCTCCGCGCTCTGAATGTTCTGCGCCCCAAATACAACCCCGCCTATTTTATATGTTTGAATTGCCTCCAAAAACTCCGGTGAAGCCTCCGTCACTGCTCCGCTGCCTTCCACAAGCCTGTCTGCATCCATCAGAAACATCTGTCCGATTTTCTCTTCCAGCGTCATTCGCTTCACATACTCCTCGGATTTTTCGAAAGCCTTCTGCTGCATCTCGCCCTGCGAAGGTTGTTCCGGCGCATCCGGTTCCGCCGCAGATTCTCCGTTTCCGTTACATCCCGCCAAATTGAAACAAAGGCAGAGTGCCAGAAAAACGCATATTATCTTTTTCATACTGTTCTCCATTCATGCACGTTTTCTGAGTGTTTTCCAACCACTTGCGCGCAATTATACGAAAATATTATATCAAATATCCAATTATTTGTAAACAGGTCAAGCCGTCTTACATAATATATCATTGTAAAACAATTTAGGAGGAACCAACTATGAGCGACTTATCAGCAACAAACTGCGGCAACGGATGCTCCTGCAATGAAGGCGGCAACAACAGCTGCTGCACATGGATTATCATCATCCTTCTTCTGAGCTCCTGCTGCGGCAACGGCGGAGGCTGGGGAGGCTTCGGAGGCGGAAGCGACTGCAGCTGCATCATTTGGATTTTACTGCTTCTGTGCTGCTGCGGCGGCGGAAACGGCGGCTGCGGATTCGGCGGCTTCTGCTAAAAACAAAAGCCAGACGACGGCTTTCGGCCATCCGGAGAGGTGCCGGCGCTTTATGCCCGGCGCCTCTTGCCATACTGCAATAACCTGAAAATACTGGAGGATTGATCCTATGAATGATGAGAAAAAAACAAAGCTCGTCGAAGATGACACAACCATTTATGAGGTTGATCTGGAGTGCGTCAATTGCCAAAATACCGCCTCCCCTCCCAAAAAATCGGAAAGCGGGACGCTTCTCTGGGAATTTCCCGCGCCTACGTATCTGAACGATAAAACTTAACGATTCTGTCCATTCGGGACGTCATCCCCACAAACATTTTGTCCACGACAGCGAGCGCCGCCATCGCTTCCACGACAGCCACGGCGCGCGGCACGATAACGGGATCATGGCGTCCCTTAATCTGTACGCAGATCTGCTCTCCCGACTTGTTTACAGTCTGTTGTTCTCTGAAAATCGACGGCGTAGGCTTAAACGCCGCCCTCAGTATAATCGGGCTTCCATCACTCATTCCGCCCAGTATTCCGCCCGCATGATTGCTGCTCTTCTCAACGTTTCCGGTCGGCCCGATGCAAAACGGATCATTGTTATACGACCCGCTTGCCTTGGCTGCCGCAAACCCATCGCCGATCTCCACCCCCTTCACGGCGCCCACTGACATAACCGCTTGCGCCAGCGCCGCATCCAGTTTCCCGAACACCGGCTCGCCGATTCCCGCCGGCATGCCCTTAATGACGCACTCAATCACGCCGCCCGCGGAATCATGCCCCCGCATCTGCTCGCAAAGGAACTCTTCCGCCCTCTCCGACGCCTCTAAATCCGGCATTCTGATCGGACTTTTCTCTATATTATCTATAGACATCTTTGCACGGTCGATCTCTATTTCCCCGATGGACGTCACATATGCGCATATCTCTATCTGCAGCTCGTCCAGTATCTTTCTCGCAACGGCGCCTCCCGCCACCCTGCCGATCGTCTCTCTGGCGGAACTTCTCCCGCCGCCCCGGTAATCCCGAAAGCCGTACTTTTCATCAAACGTAAAATCCGCATGTCCCGGGCGGTAATAAGAGGCAATCTCCGTATAGTCCTGCGATCTCTGCGACGTATTGCGCACAATCATTGAAATAGGCGTCCCCGTCGTCCTTCCCTCAAACACGCCGGACAGTATCTCCACCTCATCCGCCTCTTTTCTCGGCGTGGCGTATTTTGTTTCTCCCGGCTTCCTCCGGTCTAAAAATTTCTGTACATCTTCCTCGCAAAGGCAGATTCCGGCGGGGCATCCGTCCACAACGACCCCCACGCCCTTGCCGTGGGATTCCCCCCATGTAGACACTTTAAATATATCTCCGTAAATCGAGCCAGCCATTTCCCATCTTCCTCCTTCACTTAAAAAGCATGGTAAAATATGAAAAAAATGTTTTCTTTTTGTCCTATATATAGTATAATAAAAACAGGATTTTTACAATAAGGATCTTGAAATTTTAAGATAAAGGAGAATGTATTTATGTTTAGCCAATTTTTTGGAAATTATCTTCTGAATAATGGTGCAATTACTGAAGACCAGTTTTCTTCCTGCATGGAATACATGCGGGCGAACCGCGTGAAATTAGGTCTTGTAGCTGAATCAGAGGGCCTTATCACACGGGCGCAGGCAGAAGAGTTGAACCGCCTGCAGATGCAGACTGATAAACGGTTTGGTGATCTTGCGGTTGAAAAGGGGTATTTGACCGACACAGACATCTCGCATCTTCTTCAGCTTCAGGGAAGCCCATATCTGATTTTTGTGCAGGCGCTGGAGGAAAACGGCATCCTCCCCCGGGATAAATGCATGGAACTCGTATCGCAATTCCAGAAAGACGCCGGACTTACGAAATCCGCTCTGGAAGCAATTAAATGCGGTGATTTCGACCGCCTGCTTCCTTCATTTATTCATACAGATAAAGAGAGGTGTCTTCCCATCATCTCGCTTGCCCTGAGAAATATTGTCCGTTTCGTAAGCCCGTACATACGTATTGAAGCAGCTGAAAGGGCAACCGAATATTCCGCCCGGTATATTGCCTATCAAAAAACGACAGGCGCCTACGAAGGATTTCTCGGTTTCGGCAGCAATGACGACGCAATCCTTACGATCGCAGACGGATATGCCGGCGAATATTTCGAGAAACCGGATATGGACGCCCTCGATTCCGTAGGCGAGTTCACGAACTGCATCAATGGGCTGAATGCAACAGAATTAAGCTATCAGGAAGTTCAGATCGACATACTTCCCCCCGCATATCTGTTTGATTCCAGCGTACAGGATGCCGACGGTTTCTACATGCTTCCGATTTACATTATGGGAAAAAGAGTAGATATGATTGTTAAATGTTAATGATTCGCATAAGGGAGGTTATTCTATGGCAACAGTATTAATAGTGGATGATTCCCGGACGTCCCGGAGAATATTGAGAAATATACTTACTGACAACGGTTATGAGGTAGTCGCTGAAGCAGAGGACGGGCAGCTCGGTTATGAAAACTACGTGGAATTTTCGCCGGATTTCGTTACTCTTGACATCACGATGCCTGTTCTGGACGGGCTTGGCTGTCTGCAGAAAATAATGATCTTCGATCCGAACGCCAAAGTCATCATGGTCACCAGCGCCGGACAGAAAACCAAAATGGTTGACGCCATTAAAGCCGGCGCTTCTGAATTTATCCAAAAACCCTTTGAACCGGAACAGATTTTGTCGGTAGTGAAAACAATTGTTTGACTTTTGAAAACAAAAACCGGAGCGCGGCGCCCCGGTTTTTTTGCGCCCGTTTCCTTTCCCCTGAATACGAAATATACGTCATGCGCGCAAATCCAAATTCCTCACGACATCCCTCACCTTCAGTACAAATGCGGGCGAAACGGACAACTCGTCGATTCCCATTCTGAGGAACGTCTCCGTCAAATCCGTGTCTGCCGCAAGCTCGCCGCATATGCCGATCCATGCGCCGTGCTTGTGGGCGTTTTCCGCCGACATCCGGATCAGCCTTAAGATCGCTTCGTGATGGGTGTCGCAAAAGCCTTCCAGCTTTGCATTCTGCCGGTCGCACGCCAGTGTATACTGCGTCAGGTCGTTTGTTCCCACGCTGAAAAAGTCAACCATAGGCGCAAGCCGGTCGCTGATCAGCGCCGCCGCCGGCGTCTCTATCATGACGCCAAGCTCCACATTTTCCGAATACTCGATTCCATCCACGCGCAGTCCGCTTTTTACCTCTTCACAAAAATCAAGGATTTTTTCCAACTCGGATACGCTCGTGATCATCGGAAACATAATGCCGAGATTTCCGTACGCGGACGCACGGTACAACGCCCGCAGCTGCGTTTTGAATATTTCCGGGCGCGTCAGGCAGATGCGGATCGCTCGGTATCCCATCGCCGGATTCTCTTCGTGTTCAAGCCCGAAATAATCCGCCTTTTTATCTGCGCCGATATCAAGGGTGCGGATAATCACCTTCTTTCCGGCCATGCTTTCAAGTGCCTTTTTGTATGCGTCAAACTGCTGTTCTTCCGTCGGATAATCATTGCTCTCCAAATACAGAAATTCACTGCGGAACAGCCCGATTCCGCCCGCGTCATTTAATCTGGCCGCGCCGATATTATCCACGCTTCCGATATTTGCATAAATATTTATCTTCTTTCCATCCAGCGTGACATTTTCCTTGCCCTTTAGTTCCTCCAGAAGTTTCTTTTTTTCTTCATCTTCCTTCTGCTTCTTCAAAAGACGCTCCGATGTTTCCTCATCCGGATTAACAAAAATCTCGCCCGTGAAGCCGTCCACGATCGCATCATCGCCATCTTCCAGCGCGTCCAAAAACGCATCGCCCGCACCGATCACAGCCGGAATATTCATGTTTCTGGCAAGTATCGCCGTGTGGGAATTTGACGATCCGTACGCCGTGACAAATGCCAGAACCATATTTTTGTCCAGCAGCACCGTCTCGCTGGGGGCGAGATCATCCGCGCAAATGATTACCTTTTCGTTTCCTGCGGCGTTTCCGTTTTCTTCCAAATCAAGATTTCGGATTATACGGTTAGATATATCCTTTACATCCGCCGCCCGTTCCCGCATATAGCTATCTTCCATCGAGCTGAACATCTCTGCGAAATGATCCGCCGTGACCGCAACTGCATATTCTGCGTTTACCTTCTGCGTCTCAATAATATTCCGTATGGATTCGTTGTAATCCTCATCCTCTATCATCATCATATGCGTCTCAAAGATACGGGCATTTTCTTCCCCCACCTCTTTAAGCGCTTTTTCATAAATTTCCTCGAGCTGTTTTACGGCAGAGGCTTTTGCCTTTGCCAGACGCATGATTTCGCTTTTTGCATCTTCGACATGATTGCGTTTGACGGCGACCTCTTTCCTCTTAAAAATAGAAATTTTACCGATTGCAACCGCACCATAAACGCCTTTGCCCGTAAATACTTTCATAATATTCTCCTTTTCCCTCATTCTCCAAACCCAGTCTGAAACAGCCCTGATATTTCATCCAGCGCGTCCTGTTCCTCTTTGCCGTCGCATACAATCTCTACTTCGGAACCGCACTTGATGCCGGCGGACATGATCTGCATTACCGCTTTGGCATTGACGTTCTTCCCGTTTACGTTTAATGTAATGCTGCATTCTTTGTAACCCGACGCCGCCTTTGCAAGCACGCCTGCCGGCCTCATGTGCAGCCCTTGTTCATTTACAACTGTTATAGTATTAGAAACCATGATTTTTATCTCCCTTTCCATTTATTTTTTATTGTTTACAAAAACAATTGAACAATACACATTTTTTTGGTATAATATAATTATCATTTTGAAAGGAGGCAGCATAATAATATGCTTATTATGCGCAAAAACATGCAAAGAAAAGCAAAAAAAGCGATTTCAGCTTTTTTGTCTATGGCGCTCGTTTTCACCGTTTGTTCTTCTACACCAAATGCCAACGCGGCTCCTAAAATAAAAAAACTGAAATTAAATCAAACCAAAAAGACATTGAAAGTCGGACAGAAATTAAAATTAAAGGTTAAGAAAGTCACACCTTCCAAAGCAAGCAAAGCGGTAACATGGAAATCCAGCAAAAAATCAGTGGCTTCCGTAACCAAAAAAGGAGTCGTAACCGCAGTATCAAAGGGGACGGCAAAGATCACGGCCACCTCTTCCAAGAACAAAAAGGTTAAGGCTACATGTACGATCAAAGTAAAGGAGGCTGCCGCCACTCAAAACACGCCAGCAGCCACCGACCCGGCGCAGACGGCAACATCTGCTCCGACGGCTGCCGATCCGGCAGCTCCGACAGCTCCGGCAACTTCCGCTCCGGCAGTTACAGATCCGCCGGCTCCGATCGAGACAGAAAAACCGGGACCGCAATACACGCCGAATATTACTCTTCCCGAGTATGCATTGAGGGATTATGAGGAGAATTTCAGGATCGGAACGGTAGTAAATTACGAGAAAACGCAGAATGTCAATTTCACGGCTCTTGCAAAACAGCAATTCAGCGTTGTTTCATTTGAGAACGAAATGAAAAACTACTCCTTGCTCGATACGCAGGCGTCAAAGGACGCTGTGGAACAGACCGGTGACGATTCAACGGTTGTCTGCCGTTTTGAAAGAGCAGACGAGATGGTTGAATGGGCAATAGCAAACGACATGAAGGTCCGCGGCCACGTACTGACTTGGATGGGCGGCTCCAATGACGAATACTGCCGTAAGGGTTATGACAAAGCAAACGACTACGTAGACAGGGAAACGATGTTAAAACGTATTAAAAGCTATGAGGAACAGGTCATTGACCACTTTGCCACAAAGTACCCCGGCACCGTCATCGCATGGGACGTCGTAAATGAAGCAATTGACGCGGATCAGCCGGATAATAAGGATACCGGGCTCAATCTTGGATACAGCACGTTTGAGTCAATCATCGGCGGAGGCGGAGAATACATAAAATACGCCTTCCAGTATGCAAAAGCCGCAGTAGAAAAGACAGGGCAGGAGATTGATCTGTTCTATAACGATTTCAATACATTTACCTCGGATAAGAAAGCCTGTATCATTGAGCTGATCAATTATCTGAACGAAGACGAACAGCTCCTTGACTGTATGGGAATGGAAGGCTACATTATCCCGGGATGGCCGTCTGAAGCAGAGTTTGAACAGGCGATGGAAGACTACGCCGAGTGCGGCGTCAAGGTGGGCTGCAACGAAGTTTGTTTCCGTCTGAGCGACCAGTACTGTGCGGACAGCAAATATAATCCCGATAACAGCGTCAAGACGGGCGAACATGCGGGCGTCACGGACAAGGATATCGAGGATCACGTCACAAGATGCGGAAAGATGTTCTCTGACGCATACATTAAATTTGCTAAAAAATATCCCGGAAAGCTCACGAATGTCAGCATATGGGCATTACTTGACCGTCCGGATTTAGAGGAAATCACCCCTGACCAGCACTATGATTATTCCATCTATGGAACGCACTCCGGACTGTTCACCGGGATGGTAAACAGGGAAGATCCGACGCCGGATCCCGATAACCCCGGAAAGCTGCTTACATCATCAGAAAACGTCGCTCCTGATCCGGATGACATGAAAGCGAAGGACGAATTCTATGCCGTCATCAAAGCATTGCAGGAAGCGCAGTAAGCATAATCCGTAATGATTTAAATTTTCTTGAATCAATACATCAAAATAAGGCCATGCGGGATTTGATCCCAGCATGGCCTTGTTTTGCGCGGAAGGCGTAAGCCATGGCGCCGCCCGCGAACGCGAGGAACCCGCAAAGCGCGTTTCTCATCGTTTAACGATCTTTCGCTGCTATTGCTATTCACGCAACATCTTAAAAATCAAACTCTTCATGTACGGCGTTCACCGCCTTCTCAGTATCGGCGCGGTCGATCAACACGGTAACGCGGATTTCCGACGTCGAAATCTGCTGAATATTTACATTTGCATCAAACAGCGCCTCGAACATTCTTGCCGCCACGCCCGGATTCGTCTGCATTCCGGCGCCCACGATGGATACCTTCGATACATTCCGGTTTACTTTTACATCCTGGCATTTCAGGCTGCCGCTGCGGTGCCTCTCTACTGTCTCCACCGCCACATCCGCCATATCCTCTGTCACGGTAAAACTGATATCCTTTGTATTGCCGCGTCCGATCGACTGCAGAATCATGTCTACATTTACATTGTGATTCGCAAGATGGCGGAACAGCTTAAATGCTACACCCGGCTGATCTTCCAGTCCTACCAGCGCAATCCGTACTACATTTTCATCACTTGCCACTCCGCTTACGAGCATTTTTTCCATTTTTACTTCCTCCTTAACTATCGTGCCCTCGGATGTATTCAGGCTGGAACGCACAACCAGCTGTACTCCGTATTTTTTCGCCATCTCTACCGAACGATTGTGAAGAACTCCGGCGCCGAGACTTGCGAGCTCAAGCATTTCATCGTACGTGATTTCTTCCAGTTTCTTCGCATCCTTCACAATTCGCGGATCTGCGGTAAACACTCCATCCACGTCCGTATAAATCTCGCAGGCGTCCGCATGAAGCGCCGCTGCGAGCGCAACCGCAGTCGTATCCGATCCTCCCCTGCCGAGCGTCGTGTAATCATCATATTTATCGATTCCCTGAAATCCTGTCACAATGACAATCTTGCGCTGCTCCAGCTCATGCCGTATACGATCGCGGTCAATCTTCGTCAGCCTTGCATTTCCCGATACAGCGGTCGTACGCATTGCCACCTGAAACGCGTTGAGGGAAATCGCCGGAACGCCGAGCGAATGCATCGCCATCGCCATAAGCGACACCGACGTCTGCTCCCCCGTGGTAAGCAGCATATCAAGCTCGCGTTTGGAGGCGTTTGGATTGATATCCTCTGCCATCTGCAGAAGCACATCCGTCTGCTTTCCCATTGCGGACAATACGACAATTACATCGTTTCCTTTTCTATATTCCTCGATACAGCGGTTTGCCACATTAAAGATACGTTCTTTATTGGCAACAGATGTCCCGCCAAATTTTTTTACTACTAACATATTCATTTTCTCCTTATTTAAGCAGCTCGCGAATCAGCATATATCCTTTCTCAAAATAATTTCCGCTTTCCTTCGCTTCCTTTTCATTGTATTTCCATGTATTTTCCTGTTTCTCCGTACTGTCATACAGCAGATATGGAACAGGCTCGCTCGAATGCGTACGGGTACGGATCGGCGTCGGATGATCCGGCATGACAAGCATCCGGAAATCCTGCCCCGTCTGTTTCATGCTCTCAAATACCGGGCCGATTATCCTGCCATCCAGATATTCAATCGCTTTTACCTTTCTCTCGACGCTTCCCTGATGTCCCATCTCGTCCGGCGCTTCCACATGGATATATACAAAATCGCTGCCTCCCTCCGTCAGCGTTTTCACTGCCGCCGCCGCTTTTCCCTCATAATTCGTTTCCAGCGTTCCGTCTGCGCCTTCAACTTCTATATTTTGCATTTCTGCGCCTACGGCAATTCCCTTCAGAAGGTCAACTGCAGATATCATTGCGCCTTTCTTTCCAAATTTCCCCTCGAATGAGTCCAGCGCCGGTTTCGTCCCGGCTCCCCAAAACCAAATTGAATTTGCTTTATTTAATCCCTTTTTCGCACGTTCAATATTGATCGGATGCTCATTCAATATCTCGTAGCTTCTCTTCATTTTCTTCCTGAGTATTTCATCCTGCGGAAGATAATCTCCGATCGCCTTTCCCAAAATATCATGAGGCGGCGTCAGTTCAGCCGCATCGCCGTTTTTCCAAATCGTACAGTGGCGGTAGCTCGTTCCCACATAAAACTGATACTCGCCGTCCTCAAGCTCTTTCCGCACGGCATCGAGAAGCGCTGCCGCATCCTCTGTGGAAATCTCGCCGCTGCTGTGGTCAATCATCTTTTTCTGCTCATATGGCAGTCCGTCATCCGAAACCGTCACAAGATTGCAGCGGATTGCAATATCGTTATCCTCCATCTCCACGCCGATGCTCAATGCCTCCAGCGGCGAACGGCCGGTGTAATACTGATTCGGATCATATCCGAGCACTGCCAGATTCGCCGTATCGCTGCCCGGCTTCATTCCGTCCGGAATCGTTTTTGCAAGCCCGATGTCTGACTCTTTGGCGATTTTATCCATGTATGGGGTTTTGGCGTACTCTAACGGCGTTTTGCCCCCAAGCTCTTCCAGCGGCTCATCTGCCATCCCATCCCCCAGAACAATAATATACTTCATCGTTACCCATTACCTCTTTCCCATATAAACAACACTATGATTGTACCCGAATTCTCGTGATTAAAGTCGTAAACTGTTTTGCTTTTTCCGCAAACGTCTTTTCCTGCAGCGGAGAGGTAATAAATCCGCATTCCCCGGCAATACCAGCATCAATCATTTCTACGCCGCCGAACTGCTCGGCAATCTTGCTTTTTTCTGATTCTCCGACACGGACGAAGAAACGGTTCTCCATCTCGTCCACCGGCGTGATTTCCAATTTATCCTTACTCCATGTGATCGGAACATGCTCGCCCTGATGCTTCACCGCCGCTACCACATCTGCCGCAACTGCGCTCGCTGTCGGAAGCTTGCCGGCGCCCGCCCCATAGAACATCACGTCGCCAAGCATGTTTCCCGTCACAGAAATACCGTTAAATACGCCATTGACACTGTACAGCGGATGATCTGAGCCAACCATTCTCGGCGCTACCATCGCATATACATGATCTCCGACTTTTTTACTCGTTCCGAAAATCTTAATGGCGGAATTTACTTTCTTTGCATATGTAAAATCCTCTGCAGTGATTTTCGTAATGCCTTCCGTATATATATCCTCGTAATCGACCTGCTTTCCATAAGCGAGCGACGTCAAAATTGCAATTTTCCGACAAGCATCGTAGCCTTCCACATCCGCGGTCGGATCCTTTTCCGCATAGCCGAGCTCCTGAGCCTCTTTCAGGACATCGGCAAAATCCAAACCCTGCTCGGACATTTTTGTCAAAATAAAATTTGTCGTACCGTTTAAAATCCCATTGATCTCTTCAATCTCATCTGCCGTTATACACTGGTTGATCGGACGTATAATGGGAATGCCGCCTCCCACGCTCGCCTCAAAAAAGAAATTTACCTTCTTTTCTGCCGCAATCTGAATAAGCTCAGCCCCATGCGCCGCCACCAGCTCTTTATTCGACGTACACACGCTTTTCCCTTTCAGCAATGCCGTCTTTACAAAGTCATAAGCCGGCTTCGTGCCTCCCATTGTCTCCACGACCACGCCGATCTCATCATCCTCTGCGATCACCGAATAATCGTGCACAAGTATATCCTGAACCGGATCTCCGAAGAAATCCCTCAGATCCAACACATATTTAACCTCTACCGTTTCTCCTGAACGTTTGGCAATGCTTCCGGCATTTGTATTGATAACCTCAACTACGCCGGATCCGATCGTACCATAACCTAATACTGCGATTTTCATAAAACACCTGACCTTTCCTGCTTTTCGTCTTCGCGGTTTTCATCTTCGCGGTTTTCATCTTCGCGGCTTTCGTCCTCCGCCTGATCCTCTTCCTCTTCTTCTTCCTCTTCCTCTTCTTTCTCTGTCTTGGTAAAGTCTGTTTCCCGTATGCTTTTTACCTGTTCATCCGTAAAAAGCTCTCCCGGCTGAATTACGACTACCAGTTTATCGTCCTTGCGGATAATAAAATCCAGGAAATCCGTGCCCTTCGTTCTCGTCATCTGGGGCACCGGCTGCACATCCCCTCCCTCTGCCCGAAACACATTTTCCACGCCGTCTACGATACAGGCAAGCGTTCCCGCTTTTGTCCTGAGAAGCAAAAGCTTCCTCTTCTCCACCGCGCCAACCGGCTGTCCGTCTGGTTTCTTAGCCGGAAGCCCGATTATACGGTTAATATCAAAAACCGGAATAACTGCGCCGCGAATTTCTACCGTTCCGAGTATAAAATCAGGCGCATCCGCCAACGGCTGTACCTCCTGAAATGTTTCGAGGCTCTGCATGCCGCCGATTTCGATTCCATACTTCTTTCCGCTTATTGTAAAAACAATGACCTCTTTCACTTTAATCACCTTGCCCTTTCCGGCAGTCAGCTATTTATCCATTTGAGGTAACCATTCATAAACATATCTAACTCTCCGTCCATCACCGCCCCTACATTTCCGGTCTCCACATTTGTCCTGTGGTCTTTCACCATCGTATATGGCTGCATAACATAGGAACGAATCTGATTGCCCCAGCCGATTTCTTTCTGCTCGCCACGGATATCGGATTCCTTTTCCAGATTTTCCTGTTCCTTAAGAAGATACAGCTTCGCTTTCAACATTTGCATCGCCTTATCCTTATTCATATGCTGCGAACGCTCATTCTGGCACTGAACGACAATGCCGGTAGGGAAATGCGTGATACGGATCGCGGACGACGTTTTATTGATATGCTGTCCTCCGGCTCCGCTCGAACGGTACGTATCGATACGTATATCGTCATCTGCAATCTCGATATCCAAATCTTTTTCGATATCCGGCATTACATCACACGACACAAACGACGTCTGGCGCTTCCCCGCCGCATTAAACGGCGAAATCCGCACAAGGCGGTGTACCCCGTGCTCGCTCTTTAAATACCCATATGCATTCATTCCGTTGATTTGAAGCGTCACAGATTTGAACCCCGCCTCGTCGCCGTCCAGAAAATCCAGCATTTCCACGGAATATCCTTTTTTCTCTGCCCACCGCTGATACATCCGGCAAAGCATGCTCGCCCAGTCGCAGCTCTCCGTTCCCCCGGCTCCCGCATGAAGCGTCAGAATCGCATTACTCTCGTCATACTCGCCTTTCAGCATCGTAGTGATCCGCAAATCTTCAAACTCACAGACAAAATCTTTTAATTCCTGTCCGATCTCTGAGACAAGCTCCTCGTCCCCTTCCTCATAAGCCATCTCAATCAGGGTCATGATGTCCTCATACTGGTTCGACAGCGCGTCCGCGCGGCCCACAACGCTTTTTAAGTCCTTTACCTCTTTCATAAGCCGGCTTGCCCGATCTGCGTCATCCCAAAAATCCGGGGCTTCCATATTTTTTTCGAGCTCTTCGATCCGAAACCGCTTGCTCTCAAGGTTCAGCGAATCCCTGACCTCATCGAGCGGCTCTTCATATGAACCGAGCTCCGTTTTATAATTATCTAATTCAACCACGTGCATTCTCCTGTTACTGCTTAAAAACCATACTGCTTCCGCACTTGAGGACGGCGCCTTACGCCCGTCCGCAACAGTGCTTGTATTTCTTTCCGGAACCGCATGGACACGGCGCATTTCTGCTGATCTTCTCCGTCTTTCTCACCCTCGGAGCGTTTGCCGAATCGTCTTTGTTCGTTCCGGTTTCCTTTGCGACCTGCTCACGCTCTACCTTCTGCTCGATCCTGACATGCATCAGCGCTTTCACCGTCTCTTCGCGAATGGACTCCGTCATTTCTGCAAACATGTCGTAACTCTGGAAACGGTATTCCGTAACCGGATCCCTCTGACCGTAAGCCTGAAGTCCGATTCCCTGACGCAGCTGATCCATATCGTCGATATGGTTCATCCAGTGCTGGTCTGTCACCTTGAGAAGGATCACCCTCTCAATCTCACGGATCTGTTCCTGTTCAGGAAACTCCGCTTCCTTCATCTCATATATGTGCAGGGCCTGCTCTTTCAGACGCTGTATCAGTGCGTTTTTATTGATGTTTTTATCCCTTTCCGGATCAAACGCAATCGGTTCAAACGGGATGATCGGAATCAGGTTCATATTGAGTTCGTCCAGATCCCACTCCTCCGGAATTTGATCGTCTCCGATCGTACGGTTCACGTATTTCTCTATGACTTCATCAATCATGCCATATATCGTATCGCGCATGCTCTCGCCATCCAGCACCTTGCGCCTCTCTGCGTAAATGATCTCTCTCTGCTGGTTATTGATAATATCATACTCGAGAAGGTTTTTACGGATTCCGTAGTTATTTCCCTCGATCTTCATCTGCGCGCGCTCAATCGCTTTATTGAGCATGCGATGCTGAATCTGCTCGCCCTCCGGCATGCCCAGCGAATTAAAAATATTCATCAGATTCTGGGAGCCAAACAGGCGCATCAGGTCGTCCTCAAGAGAAATGTAAAACTTGGACTCGCCCGGGTCGCCCTGGCGTCCGGAACGTCCGCGCAGCTGATTATCAATTCGCCTCGACTCGTGACGCTCCGTACCGATGATCCGCAATCCGCCCAATTCCTGAACTCCCTCGCCGAGTTTGATGTCGGTACCGCGCCCCGCCATGTTGGTCGCAATCGTGACCGCCCCCGCGACGCCGGCGTCTGCAATGATTTCCGCCTCCATTTCATGGTACTTTGCGTTCAGCACCTTGTGCTTGATGCCCTGCTTGCGGAGCATGGCGCTCAGCTCTTCGGACGCCTCGATCGTAATGGTGCCGACCAGAACCGGCTGCCGCCTCTCATAGCATTCCTTTATATCATTGACAATCGCATTCAGCTTTTCTCTCTTTGTCTTATAAACAGAATCATTAAAATCCTTACGGGCAATCGGTTTATTCGTGGGTATTTCCACAACATCCATGCCGTAGATCTCGCGGAACTCTTTTTCCTCCGTCAGGGCAGTACCCGTCATACCGCATTTTTTATGGTATTTATTAAAGAAATTCTGGAACGTAATCGTAGCAAGCGTCTTGCTCTCTCTCTTCACCTTCACATGTTCCTTCGCCTCGATCGCCTGATGGAGTCCGTCCGAATAGCGGCGTCCCGGCATGATGCGGCCGGTAAATTCATCGACAATCAGCACCTCGTCGTCCTTTACGACATAATCCTTATCAAGGAACATAAGATTGTGCGCGCGCAAAGCCAGTATAATACAATGCTGGATCTCCAAATGCTCCGGATCCGCCAGATTCTCAATATGGAAAAACCGCTCAACCTTTGCGATACCCTGTGCCGTAAGGTTCACTGTCTTTTCCTTCTCATCCACTACAAAATCGCCGGTCTCATCGTCATCTTCCTTCATGATGAGGTCCATCTTGGAAAGCTCTTTTGCCGTTCCCCTTTTTAACTGCCTCGCAAGATTGTCGCACGCCTCATAAATCTTGGTGGATTTTCCGCTGCTTCCCGATATAATGAGCGGCGTTCTCGCCTCGTCGATCAATACCGAGTCAACCTCGTCCACAATCGCATAATGCAGCTCCCGCTGAACAAGCTGTTCTTTATAAATGACCATGTTGTCACGGAGATAATCAAAACCGAGCTCATTATTTGTGGCATAGGTAATGTCGCAGTTGTAAGCTTCCCTTCTCTCGTCATTGTCCATACTATTCAAAATACATCCGACAGTAAGGCCGAGAAACTCATGGATCTGTCCCATCCACTCCGCATCACGCTTTGCCAGGTAATCATTTACCGTAACGATGTGGACGCCTCGCCCCTCCAGCGCGTTTAAGTAAGCCGGAAGAGTCGAAACCAGCGTCTTTCCTTCACCGGTACGCATCTCTGTAATACGCCCCTGATGAAGAATCACGCCGCCGATCAGCTGCACCCGGTAATGACGCATGCCTATCGTTCTTTTGGAAGCCTCGCGAACCACCGCATATGCTTCCGGAAGAATGTCGTCAAGCGTCTCCCCTTTTGACAGGCGCTCTTTAAATTCCCGCGTTTTATCCTTCAATGCATCGTCCGACATTTTTTCATATTCAGACTCCATATTTTCAATCTTATCGACAATCGGAAGCACTCGCTTTACTTCCCTCTCGCTGTGCGTGCCGATAACCTTACTTAATAATCCCATGCGTTCACTCTCCATAAAAAATCAAAGTTTCCTTGTACTAACAAGCTCTAAAGCTCCTTGTATATTCTATCACTAGATGCCGTGCGTTTCAATAACTATTTTTCCCCGATCCCTGTTTTTTACAAACCGTTCATATCTTTTTTACATTTTTCATTATGGATAATATTCCAAAGAAGCCCCGAATCGCCGCGTCCTCGCTATATCAAAAAAGCGCCCCTGTTCCTCCGCATGCGGAAAAACAGGAGAGCCCTATTTGCATTCGTCTGCCCGATAAGCAAAAATTTATATCAATACTCCGGTTCGATCAATCCGTATGTATTTCCCTTTCTCTTATAAACTACGTTTACTTCTTCCGTCTCAGAATTGCGGAACACAAAGAAACTATGTCCGAGCAGCTCCATCTGTACGCATGCCTCCTCCGGATCCATAGGCTTCATGGCAAATCTCTTGGAACGGATAATATTGATTTCCTCTTCTTCATATGCCTCTTCATCAATAAATTCCTGATTCAAGTGCGCCGCATTCTGCGCTTTGTCAATCAGCTTATTTTTATACTTGCGCAGCTGTCTCTCGATCACCTCTTCCACAAGGTCGATCGACACATACATATCGCTGCTTACTTCCTCGGCGCGGATGATGCTTCCTTTCATCGGGATCGTGATCTCGATCTTCTGACGATTCTTCTCCGTGCTCAAAGTAACATGAACTTCTGTCGTATCAGTAAAATATCTCTCCAGTTTTCCGATTTTCTCTTCAACTGCCGAACGTAATCCCTCCGTTATATCTAAGTTTTTGCCACTAATCACCAAATTCATTATAAATCAGCTCCTTTGCCCATAATATTCGAAACACAAAAAAACCTGTCCCGTAATTACATTATATACCATATTGAAATATTCAGCAAGAAAAAGTTGCTAAATTTTTGCTTCTTTCAAGCAACTCAAGCCGGAATTGCCTGACAATTAGGCCAAGTGTCAAACAACATTTTTTTGCTACAAAAGTCTACCATTTTTGTGGATAATGTGGATAACTTTGTGTATAACTCGAAAATGTCGTAAACTCGTTCCTTTAATTGTGGATAACTTTGTTCTCAAATCAGACTACATTTGTCTGCGTACCCTTGTTCTAAAATGAGTTGTCACACACTTTGGCGTCAGCAGCGACAACTCATCTTTTTCATCCTATAAAATTAACGCGCCCGCTCGCCCCGCACGGGAGCACAAGCCCATTTGAGCTGACCGGAAGCCCCAGCTCGTCCGCCCGCACCGTACCGCCGAACTTCGCCTTGACCGCTATGCCGAGCATATACGCCAGAACAGCCGGCTGCAAACCCGTCGTATAAGAATTCACCAGATAAAACAGCGGGTTGTCAGACAAAACCTTTGTGCAGAGCGAGATGAACGGGAACACCTTATCCTCGATCTTCCACACTTCTCCCTTGGGACCCCTGCCGTAAGACGGCGGATCCATAATAATACCGTCATAGACGTTGCCGCGCCGGATCTCCCTCTCTACAAACTTCACGCAGTCATCTACCAGATAGCGGATCGGCGCATCGGCAAGTCCGGAAGCCGCAGCATTTTCTTTTGCCCACGCAACCATGCCCTTTGACGCGTCAACATGCGTTACCGCCGCTCCCGCTTTCGCGCATGCTGCCGTCGCTCCGCCCGTATAGGCGAAAAGATTGAGCACCTTAACCGGACGGCCGGCGTTTCGGATTTGTTCGGACGCCCAGTCCCAGTTTGCCGCCTGTTCGGGAAAAAGGCCGGTATGCTTAAAACTAAACGGCTTCAAATGAAATTTCAGGTCTTTGTAGGAGACATCCCATTGCTCCGGAAGGTTAAAAAATTCCCACTGTCCGCCGCCCTTGCTGCTCCGGTGGTAATGCGCATTTTTGTTCTTCCATTGGGGAGCCTGACGCGGCGTATCCCATATCACCTGCGGATCCGGACGAACAAGGATATATTTTCCCCATCGCTCCAGCTTCTCCCCATTTGACGTATCAATCACCTCATAATCCTTCCATCCGTCTGCTACCCACATATCGGAATTCCTCTCTTTCCTTACCGCAAAACCCGCTTGAGCGAGATAAGTTTTCCCTCAAAATCCTTATCTGCGCCGTGAATCTCGATTCCTGCACTCATCAGCATTTTTCCGGAAAATACCCCCTCGCGATCGTCAAGCTTATACCATGCGTCTTCATCCAACCCTTTCAGCTTAATCCGGTCATTCCAGCGGCAAATCCTGTTCACCACCCGCACAAAGGACACAAGCGCTTCCTCCTTATCCTTTGAAACGACCATATAGCAGTCATAATACCGCTTTTCCGGCAGAGAAGCAATTCGGTAATAATCCCCTTCGCGAATCAAATCATTATATTTATGGTACATCTGCACCTGATCTTTAATCTTTTCCCTGTCCTCCCGCGCTATCCTCGTCACATCCAGCTCATAGCCGAAGGTTCCGCCGAGCGCCACCTGTCCGCGGGTATCGAACGGCGTCGTCCGGTGCGTGGCGTGATTCGGGCAGTCGCTCACATGCGCTCCCATCGTCGATAACGGATACACCATCGCCGTACCCCGCTGAATCTCAAGGCGCTCTATCGCATCGGTGTCGTCACTGCACCAGATCTGCGGGCTGTAATACAGCATGCCCGGATCAAATCTTCCTCCGCCGGATGAACAATTCTCCAATAAAAGTTCCGGAAAATCCGTCACAAGCCGGTTCTGCATTTCATAGACGCCAAGCACGAACCGGTGGTATACCATCCCCTGCTCGTCCTGAGCCGCCGCGTGGCTCGCCACATTTGTAAGGCTGCGGTTCATATCCCACTTCACATAATCGATTTCCGCCTCTTTCACGACGGTATATATTCTTTTATAGATTTCGTCGCGCACTTCTTTTCTGCCGATATCGAGCACATACTGATTCCTTCCGCGGCTTACATCCCTGTCGCGATACTGCAGGATCCAGTCCGGATGCTCGCGGAACAGGTCGGAATCCGGGTTCACCATCTCCGGCTCCACCCATATTCCGAATTTGAGCCCGCGCTCGCGCACTCCGTCCGCCAGCCTTTTTACGCCGCCCGGCAGCTTTTCTTCGTTTGCAAACCAGTCCCCCAGCGACCTGCTGTCATCATTCCTGCGTCCGAACCAGCCGTCGTCCATCACAAGCATCTCAATACCGAGTCCCGCCGCTTCCTCCGCTATGCTCCACAATTTTTCAGTGTCGAAATCAAAATACGTCGCCTCCCAGTTATTGATCAGAATCGGACGTTTTTTATCCCGGTATGAGCCCCGTATCAAATGCCCCCGGTACAAATCATGAAAATTTCTCGTCATGCCGCCGATTCCGGTATCGGAAAATACCATCACCGCCTCCGGTGCGGTAAAAATTTCCCCGGGCTGCAGTTTCCATGAAAAATGATGCGGATGAATACCCATCACCGTCCTGATATGTCCAAACTGGTTTTTCTCTACCTGGGCTAGAAAATTTCCGGAATACACGAAGTTGATACCGTACACGCGCCCCCTGTCCTCCGTGGCGTCCGGCTCCAGAATTGCCATAAACGGATTTTCCTGATGCGAGCTCACGCCGCGGACAGATGAAATCGACTGCTTTCCCTCTCCGATGCTGCGCCGGTAAATTTTGCGCTCCCTTCCCCATGCGCCGTGAAGCGTAATCAGGTCGCGCTCTCCCTCTCGGAAATCAAGGCACAGCGAAAATACCCGGTCAAGGTAGCAATTTCTTTCTGAATTATTTTTGACTTTTACCCACCGCGTTATTGCATCCTCTTCCTCAAACACCGAGTAATACAGCTCGACGCCGAGTTTCAAATCGGGCTCGGACATATGTATGACCAGCGTCTGGCAGTCGTCGGAATAAGTGGCGGGCATCCCTTCCAGCTCCGGCTTGCCTTTCAGCGTCTCGTATCCGTCATAGAAAAATTCCAGCGCCTCTTTCCCGCTCCCGCAGTCCGCATCGAGGCACGGCTCGCGGAAATCGCCGTAGCCCGGCATCCCGTATTCCCACGAAAAGGTATCCACAAAATTCAACTTGTCTCTTTCAATGTATGCCGGAATACAGTGGTCCCGGTCGCCTCCCAGAAGAACGGAGAGGCATTCCGCATCTTCGTCCGACATCTCATTTCCATCGGGCTGTATCCGATCCCCGTAATACATATGCCCCACATAGCCGTCAGCCGATACCCCGATCACATACGAGGATTTCTTTGTGTCCAATTTAAACATTTTCTGTTTCTCATTAATTTGTATTGCCATAATTTACCTCATTTCCGACCAATGCATTTACCTTATTTCAATCCTTAGTTCAATGTCCTTGGTCCCCATTTTATATTTTGTTTTAAATGCTTTCGTCCTGTAGCCAAAATCCGGTTTATGCGTCTTTTTCATCGTCTTCCGGCACTTCATGAAATAGTCGGTATAAATATAATCGTCATCCCCATCGTCGGAGCAGGCGTCCAATTCATACCATTTTCCCCTGTATTTCACTATGTTCCATGCGTGAAGCTGCCATTTTTTCCCATTCTTTATCTTGCCGCTCACAAACTCGCATGGAATATCCATACGCATCAAAAGCTTATACATCATGAGCGCATAACCGTTACAGACCGTTTTATTTTTATAAAATCCGCCGTAAGCTGACGAAAGGAATTTTTTTCCGGAATCATACTTTACCAGATCGGTCACCGTGCCGTACGCCAGAAGAATCCGTCCGTATTTCGTGGACTTCTTTTTCATGATCGACTTTGCCAGCCTTTTTACCCTCTCGTTTACCTTGCGGGTCTGCGATAGCGTTTCAAAATATGTAACGCTATAGAAATGAAGCCCCGCCCGGTCATAATAACAGGACGCCTGATCAATCAAGCCGAACAGGTATCCTCCGTCATCCGTCGTCTTTTTGTCGTCGATCTCCTGCGCCATATCAAAAAACACGCTGAAATAACTTTCTTCGTCGCCGCAGTTAATCCTGCGGACAATCGATTCCGCCAGCGCCGTGCGCTTACACGGGATCGTAAATTCTTTCTTTCTCTTCATTAAATTGTCTGAAATCTGCCGATATATCTGCTTTTTCGTCATTGCTGCGGTTTTCGCCTGAATCTCCGCAGGCATGGGACACAGGAAACACAACAGCAATACAATTAATACCGTATATGACTTTTTCATAGCCGCCTCCTGTCCCATAATTGCAAAACAGCGCCTCCCCTATAGGAAAGACGCTGTACGTGGGTTAGAGGATTCGAACCCCCGACCTTTTGGTCCGTAGCCAAACGCTCTATCCAGCTGAGCTAAACCCACAAAATATTATGTTTTCACAAACAAAATATATGATAGCATACGCAAATATATTTGTCAACCCCTCCCCGTCATATAATTTCTCATTCTGTGCAATATTTTCTTTTCGAGACGGCTTACCTGAACCTGACTAATTCCCATTTTCTCCGCCACCTCGCGCTGCGGGCGGTTTTCATAATACCGCATTCGGATGAGGCCCCGTTCCCTGTCATCCAAAAGAACCAGCATCTGTTCTACCAGCATTCGGTTCAAAAGCTCTTCGCTCCAGTCTGTTTTTTCCCGAATCCGTTCTTCCAAAAGCATTTCTTTTCCATCGGCAAAGCCGACCGGCTTGTGAATCGACTCCACCTCTGAATTCGCTTCCAGCGCGATCACAATATCCTCCGCCGGAATTTCCGTTGCCGCCGCCAGTTCTTCGATCGACGGCTCTCTGTTTAACTCTTGCGAAAGACGGTCCGCCGCCTTTTTGATCTTCCATCCGTTTTCCTTGATGCTCCGGCTGACCCGCACCATGCCGTCATCCCTCAAAAAACGCTTGATCTCGCCGTTGATCAACGGAACTGCATATGTTGAAAATTTGACCTCAAAATTTATATCAAACTTGTCCACCGCCTTGATCAGTCCGATTGCGCCGATTTGAACCAACTCTTCCTGATCATACCCGCGTCCGGTATATCTTCCCACAATGCTGTACACCAGCCCCATATTATTCTGTATCACCTGGTCTCTTGCCGATTTATCCCCTTTTCGTGCCATTTTTATCAGCTCTATGGTTTCCATTGGCACAGTTCCCCTCTATGATAGATTAATCGCGCTATATATCGTTTTTTTCATTCTGATCCTGGTTCCCCCGCCCGGTTCCGAATCCACCTGAAGATCGTCCATAAACGCTTCCATAAACGCAAATCCCATGCCCGACCGGTCAAGCTCCGGTTTTGAAGTATATAATGGCTCCATCGCTTTTTCGACGTCTTCAATCCCCTCTCCCTCATCGGAAATTTCCAAATATACTGTGTTTTCCTCTATCTTCCCGGCAATTTTGACCATACCCTGCTGTTTTTCATAACCGTGTATGATCGCATTTGTGACCGCCTCTGACACCGCTGTCTTGATATCGGACAATTCCTCCAGCGTCGGATTCAGCTTCAGCACAAACGCACTCACCACCGCCCTCGCAAAACTCTCATTTTCAGATATGCTGCTAAACTCTATTTTCATTTCATTATATGTACCCATCTCTGCCTCCATTCGCATTATTGTCAGACCTTTTGGATAATCTTGTACAGACCCGACATTGAAAAAATCCGGTCCACACCCGCTTCCACTCCTGTTACAAAAACATTGCCGCCGAAAAAATGCATTTTGCGGTAACGCCCCATAACCATGCCGATCCCCGAACTATCCATAAATGTCATTCCCGAAAAGTCGAAAACAACATTTTTTACATTTCCTTTTTCTATGAGGACGTCTGTCGTTTTGCTAATCTGTGCAGCGGCATGATGATCCAGTTCCTCGCTTATATGTAAAACAAGGTTTGCTCCCTTTCTCTCCAAAGAAAAATTTTCCATAACGC
This sequence comes from uncultured Lachnospiraceae bacterium, assembly GCA_947591245.1. Lineage (GTDB taxonomy): Bacteria > Bacillota > Clostridia > Lachnospirales > Lachnospiraceae > Eubacterium_F. The sequence goes on from CANQCY010000004.1 coordinate 51,488, forward strand.
TCTCACTCTCCATTCCTGCGCAGATATTATGCGCATAAAATAAGAACTGCAAAAGAATTGAACAAAACCTTCCTTATCCTCTTGCAGTTCTCTGTTCCCTCATCCAAAATTTGCGTTTACTCGCCCAGCTGGCTGATTCTGCTCCGCGCCTCGGCAGCGCGTCCTGTCGTATCATCGACATCAAGCACTTTCTGATAATACTCCTTCGCCGTCTTCTTCTTTCCCCGCTGGTGATATACGCGCCCCATAAAATACAGGGCGTCCTGATTCTCCGGCTCGATCGACAGAACCTGCGTCAATAACCGTTCTGCCTCGTCATACTTCCCGGTATTGAATAAATTGCGCCCCTCCTCAAACAATGTCCTCACATCCTGCGACGTCAGTTTCTTCGATACTGTCTGAAACAGGGCTTTCTCCTCCTCTGATTCAAAATCCGCTTCCGTATATCCGTTCACCGTCGTTGCCGCCAGCATCAGATCGCCGTCTGTATAATATTTCACAGCGAGCAGCAGTTTCTGGCTCTTCTCCAGCTTCTCCTTATTGGTATTTTTTTCTTCGTCAAGCTTCTTCTGCAGCTTGTCCGCATTTTCCTTTTCCTGATCCCTCTCTTGTTGAAGGGCGGAAATCTCCGCTTCTTTCACCGAAAGCATCTGATTATTTTCAGCGATGCTCTCAGAATTATTGCTCGCCAGATTTCCCTTGAGCGTTGGGCGGATCAGCACAAAACTGACGATCAGGCCAATCATAATTCCTATGATCACATTGACCGCCGGCATCCAGTGCCGTTTCTCCTCTTTATACGCGCCTACCGGACGGACATTTGCCAGCGTATCCTTCTTCGGCTGCTGCCTGTATGCCCGCGCGGCATTGTCGCGCCCTTTTCCCGGCTCCGTAAACTTTTCACCGATTTCCTGCATGTACCGCAACGTGGTGGTGTTGTTGAAATCGATTTTCCGCACCCATTTCAAGCACTTGACCGCTTTCGGATAATCGCTTGCCTTCATATACAGAAGCGCCAGCAGCTGATGAGCCCGGACAAACTTAGGATTGAGGCTGACTACCTTTTTCAGCTGGATTACGGCAAGATCCTCATTGCCGCTCTTTGCCGCAGACAGTGCAGAATTGTATTTTTTGATCGTTTGGTTTATGGTGTCCAAAGCGCCCTGGTTTCTTCGCACCACTCCGATATAATACTCGGCACGGTTGTCCTCCGGCTCCAGATAACGGCTCAACACCCACTCGCTCAGAGCGGCAACCGTCTCTCCCATCTCATTATAAATAAGGCCGAGCAAATTTCTGGCGTTGGTATTGCATTTATTGAATTCAAGGCTCCTTTTCAAGACAAGAACCGCACCTGACAAATCACGCACCCGCGCTTTTTCCAGACCCAGATTGTAATATGCATTGGACATGCGCCTCGCATAATGGATCATATCTAAGCCTTGTCCACAAAAATTGCACACTTCTGTATCATCCGCTAAATTTGCGTCACATCTTGGACATTTCATTCCCGTTCCTCCGACTAATCAATCACAGCACCGTTTCAAAGGGAAACCGAAACCTTCGCTTCCGAAATCAGCTCTCTCACAATATCTGTCAAATCAGTTAAATTGTTGTTATTTACCAGGTCCTCGACCTGCTCCACATTGGGGCTGGGTTCGTATTTTTCAAGCTCTTCCTCAAAATTTATCATTCTATTCTCCATTTCTGCGGGGCGATCCCACACATAATGCTCTGAATCGTAACGTCCTATGAAACATGATAACTACTTTCATGCAAAAAAGCAAGAGGGAAAAACCTTTTTTTGTAAAAACAATCGCAAACTTTGACAAAATATGATTTGCCGCCGTTACTGAAGCTGCGCGAGCCGCTCTTTCACTTGCTGCATCATACCCTGATACTTCGCAAGCTTCTCTTTCTCTTCCTCCAGTTTTTGCGCCGGCGCCTTTTTTACAAAGTTCGGATTTCCGAGCATTCCTTCAGAACGTTTCAATTCCCCGGCAAGGCGTTTTTCTTCCTTCCTCAAACGCTCGATCTCTTTTTCCACATCTACAAGCTCCGCAAACGGCATGTAAATCGCGCCTTTATCAATTACGACCGATACGGCGTCCTGAGCGATCCCATTCTTGTCCTCCTGTATGGAAACATCGCTGGCATACCCGAGGGTGGCGAAAAATACGCTGTTTTTCTCAAATATCTCCTTTACGGCAGGATCTTGCGTCACTACGATCACATTCACCTTTTTGCTCGGAGGAACGTTCATTTCTCCCCGCACATTGCGAATGCCCTTAACCGCCTCTTTAATCCGCTCCACGGCGTCCAGATCATCCGGAAACTCCTCGGCCGGATCGATGCGCGCATCCATGATCGTTCCGGTTGGCCAGTCTGAAATCATGATCGTCGCATTTTCATCATCCATAAGCGTACAATAAATTTCCTCCGTAATAAACGGCATATACGGATGCAAGAGCTTCAATGCGTCAATCAGAACGGTCTTAAGCGTATAAAGCGCCGCCGCTTTCGTCTCATCCGCTTCATTGTAAAGACGCGGCTTCACCATTTCAATATACCAGTCGCAAAATTCCTCCCAGATGAAGTCGTAAATTTTCTGCACCGCAATACCCAGTTCAAAATTTTCCATAAGCGCGGTCACGTCTTTGGCCAGCCGGCTGCACTTTGCCAGAATCCACTTGTCCGCTTGAGTTAAATCGGATAATTCCGCTGTCTTTCCGGTATACTCTTTATTCTGCGCAAAATTCATCATAATAAACCTTGACGCATTCCACACCTTATTTGCAAAATTCCGGCTCGCCTCTACGCGCTCCCAGTAAAAACGCATATCATTTCCGGGCGCATTTCCGGTCACAAGCGTCAGTCTGAGGGCGTCTGCACCGTATTTATCAATCACCTCCAACGGGTCAATGCCATTGCCAAGCGATTTGCTCATCTTCCGCCCCTGCGAATCCCTGACAAGCCCATGAATCAATACGGTATCAAACGGCGCCTGTCCGGTCTGCTCAATCCCGCTGAACATCATCCGCATAACCCAGAACGGAATGATATCATATCCGGTCACAAGCGTGCTGGTTGGGTAAAAATACTTCATTTCCTCCGTCTCATCCGGCCATCCGAGCGTCGAGAACGGCCAGAGCGCCGAACTGAACCATGTATCAAGCGTATCGGGATCCTGGCGCATCTTCTTTCCGCATTTCGGACATACTGCCTCTTTCTCCTTCGTGACTGCCATTTCACCGCATTCGTCACAATAAAACGCCGGTATCTGATGTCCCCACCAAAGCTGCCTTGAAATACACCAGTCCCGTATATTTTCCAGCCAGTGGTAATAAATTTTATTGAAATGATCGGGTACAAATTTCGTCTTGCCCTGTTTCACCGCGTCAATCGCCGGTCCGGCAAGCGGTTTCATCTTTACGAACCACTGCTTGCTCACTCTCGGCTCTACTGTCGTGCCGCAGCGGTAACACGTACCTACATTATGGTCATGATCTTCTGTCTTGACAAGCGCTCCCTCTGCCTCGAGATCTTTTATAATCGCCTCACGCGCTTCATAGCGGTCCATCCCCGCATACTGCGCATAATCGTCCACAATCTTCGCATCATCTGTCATCACATTGATCACCGGCAGATCATGGCGGAGTCCGACCTCGAAATCGTTCGGATCGTGCGCCGGCGTAATTTTCACTACGCCGGTTCCGAATTCCATATCTACATAATCATCTGCAATCAGCGGAATCTCCCTGTGCACGATCGGAAGAACGAGCATCTTTCCGATCATGTCCTTATATCTCTCATCCTTCGGGTTCACTGCCACGGCAGTATCGCCGAGAAGCGTTTCCGGACGCGTCGTCGCCAGATTAATGCAGCCGCTTCCGTCGGCAAACGGATAGCGCAGATGCCAGAAATGCCCTTTTTGATCCTCATATTCAACCTCGGCGTCGGAAATAGACGTCAGGCAGTGCGGACACCAGTTAATAATACGCTCGCCCCGGTAAATGAGCCCCTTATCGTAGAGTTTGACAAACACTTCCCTCACTGCCTTATTGCAGCCCTCATCCATCGTAAACCTCTCGCGGTCCCAATCGCACGACGAGCCCATTTTTTTCAGCTGTGACACAATCCGCCCGCCATACTGCTTTTTCCATTCCCATGCGCGCTCCAAAAACTTTTCACGCCCAATTTCTTCCTTCGTCAGACCCTCTTCCCGCATTGCCTCCACGATTTTCGCCTCGGTAGCAATCGACGCATGATCCGTACCCGGCAGCCACAGCGTCTCAAATCCCTGCATTCGTTTGAAACGGATAATAATATCCTGAAGCGTATTGTCGAGCGCATGTCCCATATGCAGCTGTCCCGTGATATTGGGCGGCGGGATCACGATCGTATACGGTTTCTTCTGCGGATTGACCTCTGCATGGAAATATTTATTATTGACCCACTTCATATAAAGCCGATCCTCAATATCCTTCGGGTTGTACGTTTTCTCCAATTCTTTCTTCATTTTTTTCCTCCATTCCTTTCCATTGCAAACGATAGGGAACGCGCTTTGCGAGTTTCTCATCGTCCGCGGGCGGCGCCGCGGCTTAATGCCTTCCGCGCAAATAAAAAGCCTCAGACTGATACCAGCCCAAAGCTTCCAACGTGACGCCGTCCGATACCGTCTCCTTATAAGGGCGAACTTTCGTCGCGGTACCACCTTATTTCAAATAAAAAATATCACTGCATTATTTTTATTTTCGCGTACGCAATTATCCAGTCGCGCGTTTGATTATTATCATAGACAATATTTCCCCATCTGTCAAGGGAAAATTAACGCTATCCGCCGCCATTCTCATGAAGAATGAAATTTGCCCGCACTTTACGCCTCCGGTTTCATATAATAAATAACAACGCCCATTCCGGTTTTAACCGTGGAAATGAGGTTTTTATGGAATCACCTGTAAAAATATTTGAATTTACCCTGATACGGACGCCGGCCGCAGCCCGTCAGAGCGTCCCCCGCAGCCTCCTTGTGTTAGATGAAGAGCTTAAACGGCGGGGCGGAATCGTTTCTTACGTACATAAAGCCGAGCGGGAGAATTTCTGCACGGACCCTCTGGTGATCCGCGCAAATGCCGGAGACCGCATCCGGCTTCGCCTCGCCATTGCTTCCGAAGCCGCCGGCGGCGCTCCTGTTTATGAATATTCATTTACCGCCGCAGAACCGGGCATGTTATGCTTTCGCGACTGTTTCGGCCTCCATGATATAAGCGGCGCCCTCGTGATCGAGGAAACAGGAGCCGCATTTCACGACATTTACACGGACAGAGAGCTTGCCTTCGGAACAAAAGCCGTCATACGCCGCCGGGACAAATCCGCCTTTCGCGAGTTTGTTCTTTTTGCGGGCAATACCGGTATTAACCGGCGGTCTGAACCGCTTCAAAGCCGTCTGGAAAAAAATGGCGGCGCCTATTGTTTCAGCTCCATCATCCATGGTGATCCCGCCACGCCGATTTTGGAAACATATCCGGGCGACGAGCTCAAAATCCTGACCGTGAACGAGGACGGCGAACGGGAACTCCCCTTCTATATCGCCGGTCTGCCCGGAAAATCGGACAATCCGCATGCTATCCATATCAATAACCCTTATGCGGCCGGAGATTACCTCTACTGCTTCGGCAGCGAAAATGACTGCAAAACAGGGCTGTGGGGAATTCTGCGCGCCCACACAAAAACCGGCGTCTATTTAACCCCTCTCCATACGCAGGCACAGCCAGCCCCGGCGCCGCCCCGCCAAAACTGCAGCGCTGATTTGCGGGAAAATAATGCCGTTCGCAAATATGCCGCCGCGGTAGTCCGCTCAAATCGCCCGTCCGGAAAAAAAGATAAAAAATATGGTTCCGGCGCGCGGCTCGTTCCCCTGGACAGCAAAAAAAGAATAAGTAAAAAACAGCCCCCTCTTACTATTTCAGCAAACGCCGGAGACTGGATCGAATTTACGCTTTACAATATGCTTGATCCCTCTGATTCTACGTCGGGGCGCGTGTCGCTCTGCCCCCGGAACCTGTTATTTGACCCGGTTTTCCACTCCGGTATCAATGTGGGATATAATCCGTGGGAACAAACAGTAAAGCCCGGAAAAAGCAGAACCTATCTGTGGTATGCTGACAGGGATCTCAGCTCATGCGGGCTGGTATCGTTGGGGGATATTAAAATCAACCTAAGCTGACGGCAAGCTCCCGCTCCGCCATTACGTTTACTGCCCGGCAGGATAGGGCCTCCTTTGCCTCTTCCAGGTACATTTTCCTCAAAAACAAGACCATTCCCGCCGCGACTGCGAGTACAAGCCCGAATTTAAGCATCCATAATATGATTTTCTTTTTGCGCTCTGCTTTTTTTCTCAACATAAGTGCTTTTGTCATAACCGCTTCCTCCGTTTATTTTTTTATAAGTTTTTTTCTATTTCTGACGCGTCTGAAAAGGGACGGCCGCACATCTGATTTCTGCACAGATAATATTGGATTCCCGATTCCGGAATAGGATAATTTTCCGTGAAGGGCGCCACGTCAGACAAATCCTTTGCATTCTTCCGGCATTTAAGAAGTACCGCCGGTCTGGTTCCTTTCCATCTCCGCAGTACGGAAAACAATTCTTTGAACGCCGGATGAGGCGCGGGCGCACCGTCCGGCGCCGCCTCGTCTGACGCCACGCAGACGATCTCCGCACCCGGATGCAGCATCCGGTGAAATGCCAGAAGCGCATAACTGTGGCCCGACGGAATCCGTCCGGCGTCAAAAGCTATAAATTCCGCCTGATCGTTTAAAAAATCCAGCCACTGAGCTTTTCCCGTCAGACGGGACAGCCACAGCAAAACATGCAGCGCCACCGCATTACCCGACGGCGCCGCTCCGTCATACGTTTCTTTGGGACGGTGGATCAGCCTCTCGTCATCATTGCCGTAAAAATAAAAACCACCCCTCTTTTCGTCCCAGAAAAGATCCATCATCTGCTCTGCCAGCTGCGCCGCCCTTTTCAGATAGCTGATTTCAAACACGGCCTCATATAAATGGATAAGGGCAAGACAATAATACGCATAGTCGTCCAAATTACCGAAAAAAGCGCTCTCCCCATCCCTGTATCTCACCAAAAGGCGTCCGGAATCGTCGAACAAATCATCGGCGAGAAAGCTATCCGCCCTCCGCGCCATTCTAATATATGCCTCATTCTCAAATAGGAAGCCCGCCTGCGCGCAGGCAGAAATCATCATGGCGTTCCACGCCGTCAATATTTTGTCATCCCTGTGCAGCGGCATCCGTTCCCTTCGATAAGCATATATTTTTTTGCGAAGCTCCTTCATCCATCTCGGCGTCTTTCCGATTGTTCCGTGCCCCAGCAGATTCGGTATGCTCTTACCCTCAAAATTTCCCTCGTCAGAGACGCCGTACCACTTGCAAAACGTCTCCGCATCCTTTCCCAGAACCGTTTCGATTTCTTCCTTCGTAAATACGTAATAGCTTCCCTCCGAACCGCCGCTGTCAGCATCCTGTCCGCAATAAAAAGCTCCCTCCGGACTCATCAGCTCGCGCCTCGCATAATCCAGTATGCGCTTGACCACTTCCTCATAAATCGGCTTTTTGGCAATAACGTATGCCTGTGCATAAACCTGTGCCAGCAGCGCATTGTCGTAAAGCATTTTTTCAAAATGGGGAACAATCCACTCGTCATCGGTTGAATATCTGGAAAACCCGCCTCCGATCTGGTCAAACATCCCGCCCCGCGCCATAAAATCCAGTGTCTTTTCTCCCATTTTCAGGCAGGCGTCATCTTCCTCCGACACGCCGTATTCCAAAAGAAGCATGATGTTATGCGGAGCCGGAAATTTGGGCGCAGTTCCGAAGCCGCCATATCTGTAATCAAAACGTCCTTTAAGCTCCTGAATGCCGCGCTCCAGCGCAGTTTCCGGTTTTTCACCCTCGCCGCCCTCTGTTTCCTGCTCCCGCCCCAGCATGTCTACAATTTTCTGACCTGCCTGCATCAGCCTCTCCCTGTCATTTTTCCACAATTCCTCTGTCTTTTCCAAAATATCAAGGAGGCCCGTCACGCCATACCGGGATTTTTTCGGCAAATATGTTCCTGCGTAAAACGGTTTCTTGTCCGGCGTCATTAAAATTGTTACGGGCCAGCCGCCGCTGCCAGTCAAAGCCTGGCATACTGTCATATACACTGCATCGATATCCGGGCGCTCCTCCCGGTCCACCTTGACCGACACAAATCCCCGGTTTAAAACCTCTGCTACCTCGACGTCCTCAAACGACTCATGAGCCATCACATGGCACCAGTGGCAGGTTGAATACCCGATGCTTAAGAAAACGGGCTTGTTTTCCCGCGAAGCCCGTTCAAACGCTTCGTTCCCCCATGCAAACCAGTCAATGGGATTATTTTTATGCTGCAATAAATAAGGTGATTTTTCACATGCTAAACGATTCATTCCTCTCTCCAAAACATGTTTTATTCTTATTCTATACAAATTGGAGAATCGCTATGCAAAAAATCACCTTATCAAATAATGACAATATTCTATTTTAATGATGTTGGAGTCAATCCATTTAGAAATCAGCGGCGAATAGGCCGCGCCGCTTCCTATTCAAGCTGGATCCCTTTCAGAAGTCCTGCGAGAGACGTCGTCGCCTCTTCGTCCTTATATTCCAGAGCCGCTTCTTTTCCAGAATCTCCCTGTTCTTTTCCAATCTCCGGCGCAATGTCCTCCGCCTGTTTCATACTCAGACGGATCTTTCCATCCGCTGCGTCCAGCACCTTCACCTTCACTTTCATTCCAAGGTGAACCGCTTCCTTGGGCGACTTCAAAAATTTATTGCAGATCTGGGAAATGTGGACCAAACCAGTCAAATCTTCGCCGATGTCCACAAAACAACCATAGGATTCGATTCTCGTGATCGTCCCCTCTGTGACAAACCCTTTTTGAAGGGCGTTCAGTTTTGCCTCGTGCGCTTTCACCGCCTCTTCTTTTTCCACATCCTTTGCCGAGAGAACCAGTTTATCCGCCTCTTCATCCGCCGTGATCACGCGTACCTTCAACAGCCTTCCGACGTAGCTTTCGAGCTCTTCCTCCTCCACATAATGAAGCGCCAGCTGGGATGCGGGAATAAATCCTCTGATTCCCTCTATATATGCGATAACCCCGGCGTTTACCGTACTTTTCACCCGGACTTCATACAGCGTTCGCTCCTGACGCGCCTTCCGCAGGATTTCCCAGCTCTCAGCCTCCTTCGCCTGTTTCAGCGACAAAACCGTCCTCCCCTGCTCGTCCTCATACATAACCATAACGCGCAGCACGTCGCCCACTCTGATTTCATCCATTGCACGGAAATCCGGGTCGTCGCTATACTGCTCCGAAGGGATAACTCCCTGTGAAAATGACTGCAGGTCGACAATGATCTCTTCCTCCTCCACGGACACTGCCGTTCCCTGAATAATATCGCCTTCCTCGAATTTCACAAAGGAAGCGTTAATCTCATCTTCAAAATCTTCCATTGTCTGTTTTTCTTCACTCATATGATCCTAATCCTTTCGCATCCGTTTCCATATATTTATCCGCAAGTTCATCGGCGAGCCGCGCAAACTCCGGCAGCCCCAATTTTTCTCCCCGGACGTTTATGCCAAACCCAAGCCGGTCAATTGCGTCCGCCGCCTCTTCCTTGGAAAAGGGAAGTTCGCGGCTGTTTGCCACTGCATTCTGCAGCGTCTTGCGCCGCTGGTTAAATGCCGCCCGGATCAGGCGGAACATCAGCCTTTCATCCCGAACCTCCACCGGCATCCGCGTTCGGCAGTCCAGCCGTATAACTGCGCTTCCCACATTCGGACGCGGAATAAAGCAGTTCGGAGGTACGAATGCCGCAATATAGGGCTCAGCATAATACTGTACTGCAAGAGATAACGCTCCGCATGATTTGCTGCCCGGCTCCGCCCTCATTCGGTCGGCGACCTCTTTTTGTACCATAACCGTCACGCTGGCAAGCGGAACGCGACTTTCAAACAGTTCCATAATAAGCGGCGTTGTAATATAATACGGCAGATTCGCCACGACCTTGATCGGCTTGCCGCTGTTATAACGATCTGCAATATTCCGTATATCCTGCTTCAAAATATCTCCCTGCACAATCTCCACATTATCATAGGAGGACAGCGTGTCCTGAAGGATCGGAATCAGGTTTTTATCAATCTCTACCGCCAGCACCTGTCTGGCCCGCTCGCACAAATACTGCGTAAGCGTGCCGATACCCGGCCCGATTTCCAGCACGAAATCTTCCCCGGTAATCTGTGCCGCATCCACAATTTTGTCAAGCACATGGGGATCAATCAAAAAATTCTGGCCGAATTTTTTCTTAAACTGGAATCGGTGTTTCTGCAAAATCTCAATCGTCTCTTTGGGATTACCCAGCTTCGCCATCTCATACCCCTTCACGCTATACCAGACGATATAGCTTATTTGCATTGCGTTCCGTCGCCCTGATTACATCCTCACGCTCTAGTCCCTTGATACGGGCAATTTCATCTGCAACAAAGGCAAGCTTCGTCGAATCGTTGCGCCTGCCGCGTTCCGGTTCCGGCGAAAGATAAGGACAGTCGGTTTCTAACACGATCGACTCCAATGGTATCGCCTCCACCGTCTCTTTCAGCTTCCGCCCATTATTGAAAGTCACAACGCCCCCCACGCCGATATAATACCCCATTTGAACATATTCTTTCGCCATTTCTGCGGAATAAGAATAACAGTGAATCACTCCGCCGCACTCGTATGCCTTTGTATCGCGGATTATCTTCATCGTATGCTCCGCCGCCTCGCGGCTATGATAAATAATCGGCAGGTTTACTTCCTTCGCCAGGGCGATCTGCCGTTCAAACCACATTTTCTGTATTGAAGGATCCGGTTTCTTCCAATGGTAATCCAGCCCGATCTCTCCAATCGCCACCACCTTTTCATCTGACGAGCGGGCGCGGAGCCAGTCAATATCCTCCTCCGTCGCCGATCCCGTCTCTGTCGGGTGAACGCCGATCGCGGCATATACTCCTTCGTGCTTTTCGGCAAGTTCGAGCGCCGCCTTGCTCGTGGCAATATCCGCCCCCACTGTCACAACCGTGCCGACCCCCTTTTCTGGCAGGCTTGCCAGAAGCGCTTCCCTGTCTCCGTCAAACGCCCGATCATCATAATGGCTGTGGGTATCAAAAATCATGTCTTTCACCATGCCTTTCCATGTCGGTTCCATTCCGTCAGCCCCATGCCGCATCTGAGTGCGGTGAAAACTGTTTTCAGCAGATCTCCGCCCCCGCCGGCATGTCACGCTCCGGTACGAGAAGCGACAGCTTTCCGTCTGCATCCTCCGCACACAGAAGCATCCCCTCTGACAATACGCCTGCGAGCTTAGCCGGTTTGAGGTTCGCCAGAACCATAACCTTTTTGCCCACCATTTCCTCCGCCGTATAATCCGCCTTAATTCCGGAAACGATCTGTTTCACCGTACTGCCAATACGAACCTGGGAACAGAGAAGCTTCCTTGATTTCGCCACCTCTTCACAGGCAATGACCTCACCCACCTGAAACTGCATTTTCATGAAATCATCAAATGTAATTTCCGCTTTATTTTCAATATCTATCACATTTTCCGCTGAAGCGCCCTCGCCGCCTTCATCCGAAGAGGCATCCGCAGCTTCCTGCTTCTCCTGTATTTTCTTCATAAATTCCGCAACGTCAATCCGGGCGAACAAAATTTCCGGCTTCTCAGCCACTTTCGTCCCCGACCTGTAACCGCCGGCTTTTAAATCTTCAACACCGCCTTTCTCCGCCCCGATCTGCCGCAAAATTTTCTCTGACGTTTCCGGCATAAAAGCATCAAGAAGCGTTGCGCCGACGCGGATTCCGTCCATCAGGTTATAGAGTACGGCGGCAAGATGCGGTTTCTTTTCCTCATCTTTCGCAAGTACCCACGGCATCGTCTCGTCAATGTATTTATTGCAGCGCTTAAATAGCGTAAATATCTCCGTAACGGCGTCCGCTACGCGCAGCTGATCCATTTTTTCCTTTACTTTTCCGGCGGCGGCATCGATCACCGCTTTCAGCTCCTCGTCCACCGGCTCCGATACGCCTGAATCTGCCACCACGCCGTCAAAATACTTATTCGACATTGAAATCGTGCGGTTGACAAGGTTCCCGAGCGTATTAGCAAGATCTGAATTGACCCGTTCGGCAAGAAGTTCCCACGTGATTACACCGTCATTTTCAAACGGAATCTCATGCAGCACAAAATAGCGCACCGCATCTACGCCGAACTCTTCCACCAGATCGTCTGCGTACAGCACATTTCCTTTACTTTTGCTCATCTTGCCGTCTCCCTGCAGAAGCCACGGATGTCCGAATATCTGCTTGGGCAGAGGCAGATCCAGCGCCATGAGTATAATCGGCCAGTAAATCGTGTGAAAACGCAGAATATCTTTACCGATCAGGTGAAGGTCTGCCGGCCAGTACTTATCAAACAGCCCGTCGCTGTCGCCGGCCACATCATAACCGAGTCCGGTGATATAGTTGCTGAGCGCATCCACCCACACGTACGTGACATGCTTCGGGTCAAAATCGACCGGAATCCCCCACGTAAAACTGGAACGCGACACGCACAAATCCTGAAGTCCCGGAAGGAGGAAATTGTTCATCATCTCTTTTTTGCGCGACTCCGGCTGTATAAACTCCGGATGCGTATTGATGTGCTCGATCAGTCTGTCCTGGTATTTACTGAGTTTCAGAAAATACGCCTCTTCTTTCGCCTTTTCACACTCTCTGCCGCAGTCCGGACATTTGCCGTCCACAAGCTGCGAGGCCGTCCAAAACGACTCGCACGGCGTACAGTACATCCCCTCATAATTTGCTTTATATATATCTCCTTTTTCGTAGAGCTTCTTAAATATTTTCTGAACCTGCTTTTCATGGTCTTTATCCGTCGTACGGATAAATTTATCATATGAGCAGTTCATCAGATCCCAGATCCTCTTGATCTCGTCCGAAACACGATCCACAAATTCTTTCGGCGTAATGCCCTCCTCTTTTGCTTTTATCTCGATTTTCTGCCCATGCTCATCGGTTCCGGTCTGAAACCTCACATCATAACCCTGATTTCTCTTATATCTCGCGATCGCATCCGCAAGCACGATTTCATACGTGTTTCCAATATGAGGCTTGCCGGAAGTATACGCGATCGCAGTGGTCAGATAATATGGGTTTTTCGCCATCCTATTCTCCTCCATTCTGTCTCATCCGCGAGAAACGGTAAGTTATATGATAATATTAACATTGTAGTGGCAAATTCAGGAATTGTCAATAGCCTGAAACATAGCGATCTCTTCCTTATACGGCGGATGGGGATTTTTCGGATCTTCCTCATCCTTAATATACGGCGTCTCAAGTATTTTCGGAATATCTTTAAACCTCTGATCCGACACCACCCGGAGAAGAGCATCAAAGCCGATACTGCCTTTTCCGATATTTTCATGCCTGTCCTTATGCGCGCCAATCGGATTTTTACTGTCATTAATATGAAAGACCGCGATCTGGTCAAGCCCGATCATTTCGTCAAACTGCTGCATCACACCCTCATAATCGTTGGCGATATCGTATCCGGCATCATTCACATGGCACGTATCAAAGCATACCCTCAGCTTTTCCGGATATTTCACGCCGTCATATATTGCACGCAGCTCTTCAAAGCTCCTTCCGATCTCCGTTCCCTTTCCCGCCATCGTCTCAAGCGCGATATAGACCGGCATATCCGGCGCCATCACCATATCCAGCCCTTTCACGATCTGGGCGATGCCCGCCTCTGTCCCGGCGCCCACATGCGCGCCCGGATGAAGCACCAGCACATTCGAGCCCATCGCCGCCGTCCGCTCAATCTCAATGCCGAGAAATTCAACCGCAATATCAAACGTCTCCGGCTTTACCGTATTTGCAAGGTTAATAATATAGGGCGCATGCACAACAAACGTCTGGATCCCGTTCTCCGCCATACACCGCTTCGCTTCTTCTATATTTAGTTCTTCGATCTTTTTCCGTCTTGTATTCTGCGGAGCCCCGGTATAGAGCATAAACGTATTCGCCCCGTATGATAACGCCTCCTTCACCGAGTTTAGCATCATATCCTTTCCACTCATTCCCACGTGTGAACCTAATAAATACATTGTTTTCCCCCAATCTGCATGAAAAAATAGCTGCCCTTGCCTGAAAAAACCTGAACCCGCCTGTTTCATTTTAGAACATAAAAAGTTTTTTTACAAGAGTGAATAAAAACAAAATATAGGGTTATACTCTATTATGTGCAAATGATAAAGTTTAAATACTTATCCTCCCCCTTAGTACGAGGGCGTCCTGAATCTATGGCAGATTCGGACGCCCTCATCGTCAACTGCGGTGGAACGCTGCAATCAGCACGGGGATCATAAATACCGCCCCGATCAGCAAAAGATTTAAAATCATCGCGGCAAATCCCATAACGCCCCGTTTCGCCGCGCCTTCGCAATCAAGCAAAAGAGCATTTACGATCCAGTCTGCGGCCAGACACGCCGCCCACAGCGTATACAGCATCACGCCCTCCGTCGCGTCAGATTCAGTGAGAGCAAATCCCGCGATCAAAACGAGCATATTTAAAAGAATATATTTGACGGGATCCATCGTTCCTTTCGACAGCTTTGATACGATCGCCTGCGTAAAACACAGCGCTGCCGCCGCCATAATATAAAAGGCATACATATCGAGTATTTTTCCGGACAAAAGCTGCCATGCGATCCCCGCCAGCAAGAGCACGCCTCCCGTCATCATCCGCACCGGCATCGTCAGCCGTTTCACCAGTTTCTCATACATTTTACGACCATTCCCTTCTATTGGCAATTTCCCTTATATTTCGTATCCCAACTAAATTGATTTCAGACAAATCGATGTTTCCGCTCTTCTTGATTGCGATTTTGTTCGCATAGGGAAGAATGCATGTCCGGTATCCGGTCTTCATCGCCTCAGCCACCCGTTTCTCGCACTGGGGTACCGCGCGGACTTCTCCGACCAGGCCGACCTCGCCGAACAATACTGTCCTGTCATCCATAACCTTTTCGCTCTGGCTGGAAATAAGCGCCGCGATAATCGCCAGATCAATCGCCGGTTCCGTAATGCGCATGCCCCCCGCCACATTTACATAGGCATCGCTGTCCGACAAGCGCATGCCAAGCCGCTTTTCAAGCACGGCAATCAACAGATTGACGCGGTTATAATCTGTGCCCGCCGCCGTCCGCCGCGGCATATTGAAATATGTATGGCACACAAGCGCCTGAACTTCGATCATAAACGAGCGGCTTCCCTCGATTGCGCACGTCACGACCGAACCCGCCTCGCCAACCGGTCTTCCCTGAATCATATACTCCGAAGGGTTGGGAACTTCGACCAGCCCCTTCCCCTTCATCTCAAACACTCCGATTTCGTTTGTGGAGCCAAATCGGTTTTTCACTCCGCGAAGGATCCGGTACGCCGCCGCCGCATCTCCCTCGAAATAAAGCACCGTATCAACCATATGTTCCAGCATCCGGGGGCCCGCCACATTTCCTTCCTTCGTCACATGCCCGACGATAAAAATACTGATCCCCCTGCTTTTTGCAATCCTCAGGAGAATGCCCGTGATCTCACGGACCTGGCTCATGCTGCCCGGCGCGGCGTCCACATTTTCGTCATACATCGTCTGAATGGAGTCGATCACGACGATCTCCGGCTGCAATTTCTGTATCGCGCCGTCAATGAGCGAAATGCCCGTCTCAGAGAGAAGATAGATCGAATCCGAAAACTCTCCGATCCGGTCCCCCCGCAGCTTGATCTGCTTGAGCGACTCCTCTCCGGATACATAAAGCGCCTTTTTTCCCTGATCCGAGAGGTTTTTGCACATCTGCAGCAAAAGGGTGGATTTTCCGATGCCGGGATCGCCTCCCACGAGCACGAGCGAACCCGCCACGATTCCGCCGCCCAGCACGCGGTCCATTTCCGCGATCCCAGTGACAAGCCGGTTTTCCGCCTCGATCGCAATATCCTTCATCCGTGCAGGCTCGGCGTCCGCAGCTGACGCCGCCGCTTTCGCCTTTCCCGCCGCCGTTTTCACCATCGGAGCCTCAACAAGCGTATTCCATCCGCCGCAGCCGGGACACTTCCCCTGCCATTTCGCCGTTTCGTTTCCGCATTCCCGGCAATAAAACAATTTCTTTTCTTTTGCCATAAAATATAATCCCCCTATATGGCTGAAAAAAAGGGGCGACTGAAAAACGCGCCCCTTTCAATTTCAGCTTCACCAGCACTCTTCGATTGATTTAAACTTTCCGTACGTTGACAGCCGCTTTCTTACCCTCATCCAGTTCAATACTCACATTGAGTTTTCCGCCCAGATTCGTTTTCATCGTACCAATATCCTCTTCGTCAAGCAGCACCTTATACTCCTGAGACGGTTCCAGCTCCAGCGTAAAGCTGATATCCTGCGCCGCCTCTACGTAAAACGACACCCCGCTGCCATCCGCTACAAAATTCGTCACCGTGCTTCCCGGTACGGATTCATACACAAACAGTCCGTTCTTTTCAAGCTTTGTGATTTCGTTAAAGGTCTTAACCTTATACAAATCCCCCTCATACTCAAAATCCGACTTCTTTGTCTTGGAATCCAGAAGATAATTGCCAAAACTAAGCGAACCATTACTCTCCTTGCAAATCAATTGCTCTACAACACCCATGTCAGCATCCTCCTTAGTTTCTCTCTTGGGCACTGTAAAATTTTACAGTATATTAACCTCACCCGCTTCTAGTTCAATTATAACAAATAACATAATAATATGCCATCATTTTTTTTCAATTTTTTGAATAAACGCCTTTTCATTTTTTATCGTGATCTTTACGCTGTCCCCGATCGAAACCTTTCCCGCAACGACCTCTTCCGCCAGCGCATCTTCGATCTGATTCTGTATCGCCCGGCGCAGCGGCCTTGCCCCGTAGTCCCTGTCAAAGCCTTTGTCCGCCACAAACTGCACAACGCTGCGTCCATACTGCACCGTCACGTCCATCTGCTCCTTGACGCGCTTTTTGAAAACATTCAGCATATTTTTTGCAATGTTGTAAATATTCTCTTTCGTCAGAACATGGAATACGATTATCTCATCAATTCGGTTGATAAATTCCGGCTTAAACACATGCTTTACTTCCTCCATCACGCCTTCCTTCATCCGTTTATGCTCCTGAGCCGCATCCTCCGTCTGCAAAAACCCGAGCGTCTTCGGGGAAATAATGCGGTTTGCCCCGGCGTTGGAAGTCATGATAATGATCGTATTTTTGAAATCCACCATCCTGCCGTGCGCGTCTGTCAGGCGTCCGTCCTCGAGAATCTGCAGGAGCATGTTGAACACGTCGGGATGCGCTTTCTCAATCTCGTCAAAAAGCAGGACGCAATACGGCTTTCTCCGTATTTTCTCGCTGAGCTGACCTCCCTCCTCATAACCGACATAGCCCGGCGGGGAGCCAACCATCTTGGAGACGCTCTGCTTCTCCATATACTCCGACATATCCACGCGGATCATGTCCTTTTCCGAGCCGAACACCGCTTCTGCCAGCGCTTTGGAGAGTTCCGTTTTTCCCACGCCGGTAGGACCCAAAAACAGAAATGAGCCAATCGGCCTTTTCGGGTCTTTGAGGCCGACCCTTCCCCGTCTGACGGCGCGGGCAACCGCCTCAACCGCCTCATCCTGCCCCACCACGCGTTCATGCAGGATGCTTTCTAATTTTTTCAGCCGCTTTGTCTCATCCTTTTCCAGACGGCTGACCGGTATTTTCGTCCACTTCGCCACAACTTCGGCGATATGCCGTTCCGTCAGCACGGATTCTCTCTTTTTCTGCCTGTTCTGCCATTTCTTCTGCTCTTTCTCCAGCTCCTCTTTCGCGTTCTTTTCCTCGGCAAGAACTGAAAATACAAGCTCCATATCCCCTTTCACAAGGGCGGCTTCCTTTTCCTCCGCCAACTCCGTTATTTTGTCCTCAAGTTTTCCGAAAATCTGATCCTTTTTTACTACCTGTGAGAGACGCAGCTTTGCAGCCGCCTCATCCACGAGGTCGATCGCCTTATCCGGGAGATAACGGTCATTGACATAGCGGTCGGAAAGCTTCGCCGCCGCCTCGATTGCATCGTCGCTGATGCGGATGCCATGATAGGATTCGTATCTCTCCCGAAGTCCTTTGAGCATGCTTACCGTCTGTACCACCGTCGGCTCTTCAATGACGATCTGCTGAAAACGCCGTTCCAATGCGGCGTCCCTCTCAATTCTCTTCCGGTACTCGTCGCGGGTTGTCGCACCGATCAGCTGTATTTCCCCACGCGAAAGGGAGGGCTTCAATATATTGGATGCATCAATCGCCCCCTCCGCACCGCCGGCGCCGATCACCGTATGAATCTCATCAATAAACAAAATAACATTTCCGGACGCCGTTGCCTCTCTTACCGCGCGCTTGATCCGCTCCTCAAATTCACCACGGTACTTTGAGCCGGCGACCATACCGGACAGATCAAGAGAAAGAATTTTCTTGTCGGTCATGCTTTCGGGAACCTGTTTTTCCGCAATCCGAATTGCGAGGCCCTCTGCGACCGCCGTCTTTCCGACTCCCGGCTCCCCGACCAGACACGGATTATTTTTCGTGCGTCGGCTGAGTATCTCGATCACGCTCTCAATCTCCATATCCCTGTCAAAAACGGGATCCAGCTTCCCCTCTTTGGCGTACTCCACCAGATTCCTCGAATACTGGTCAAGCACCGGGGTATCCGTTTTCCCCTTTCGGTTCGCATGCCTGCTGTTCGCAAACTCGGATTTTGCCGCATTTAAATCCGCCCCGATCGTCAATATAGCGTCCACATACATTTTTTGAATATTTGCCCGCAAGGACTCAAGGATCAAACCCGCCCCCGTATCCCTCGCTTTCAGCATCGCAAGGAGCAAATGCTCTGTCCCCACTCCGGCGTCCTCATTCTTTTGTGCGATCTGCTCCGCCGATGCAACGATTTCCTCCATCCTTGGCGTGATATCGCAGTCCTCATGATTGAATTTTTCGATCACGCCGCCCGGACTCATTTCCTCCAGCGCCGCCAATATATCAGCTTTCTTAATATGGTTTTCCCGTAAAATCCGCGAAGCCGTACCGCTGACCGCAGACACCCCATACAAAAGATGCTCCGTTCCTATCGCGGTCGTCCCCAGTCTCGCCGCAATCTCGCCCGCCTTGCTGATTGCCCTCTCTGCACTTGCCGTAAAATCCTTCCTTAACATCACAATTCCTTTCCTATCTAAAAGTCCAAATCATCCAGTTCGCGTTTACCCTTTCCCACTTTTCTTCTCAAAACCATGTTGAGAATAATGATAAGCAGCGCCAGCACAATCACCATCAGTCCAATGATCGCCGCATAGAGCCATGCGTTTGGAATCGCTTCCGCTTTTTCCGCCACATTGCCGCCCTGATTCACTTTCCGCACCATCGTTCCGGTATAGCGCTGAAGCGTCTTTTCCTGCCTGTCGTACTGATAGAGCGTCGGCTCGCCCCCCGCCCCCTTCAGGTACATAAGAAGGTAATTGTTTTCCAAATCATTTTCCATCGTATAAGCGGGCACGCTCCTGCCTTCCAGATCAACGCTTGTTTTTACATAACCGGACGGAAGAACGTCTTTATCCTCCACGTCCACCACCTGAAACTGATACTGGTTTTGTATATAAATCGACCCGTCCTTTTCATACACAGAAAAAGTAATGTCCGACGCGCCTTTTTCCAGCTGCTCCCGCACCCGGGTTTCATCCTCCGTCTCTTTGACGACCGTCAGCTTATATACGCGCTTCGCACCCGATTCCGCCAGAACCTCCACTTTCACACGGTTTTCTCCGGGCACAAGCTCCGTATTATTTTTCAGCCGCACTCTCTCCGTGCGGTCGCTCGCCGTATAACTAAAATACAGCACATCGGTACTGCTGTCAACCTTTACCGTGTACTCCAGCACATCCGGACTAAACTCCGGCGTCATTGAAATACAGTCAAAGGACAATTTTTTCAGCGTGTTTACCGTGCTGAGCGGCGTTGGCGTCGGCACATTAATTTCCGCCTCTCCCGCGTCGTCGGGAAGAACCCGCACCGTCAGCATATTGGATGATATGGAAAAATTCTCCCCATCGGCGTTCGTAATGTTCATGGAACCGCCAAGGTCAAATTTTGAATCGCCCGCCTCAAGCGCCTTAAACTGAAGCGAAAATGTCCGCCGTTTTACCTCGTCGTCATTTCCGACGGAAGAAATGCGGATCGCGCCGTCGCCTCCGCGCGCCTTGCTTCCTCCTCTTACGAACTGAAACATGTTCGCATCGTACAATATGTCCATCTCGACGTCGCAAAACTTCTTTTCCGAACTGACATTGCACACGACATAGAAATATTCCCCTTTGACTACTTCCTCCGGCTGTACCGAAAGCTGTACTTTCGCGCTCGCAGCTTCTGCGCGGACAGCGGGCTGGCATGCCGTCCGCGCGCATGACAGCACGAATGCCAGTATGATCATCAATGCTGCCAGCGGCTTTTTCCTGATCCGAATCATAACCTCCTCCTCTCATCAAACGTACTGTTATAAATAGATTAACATGCTATTGCGGCACGGGGCAGTTCGCTTCCGGCATATTCTCATAAACCGGTATCGAGAACACGAGCGGAACCGAATCGAGCATGCCGTTATAAGCATTTTTAGTTTTTAACGCCTCTGAATTGGCCGCCTCCACATTCGTCATATACTGATGGTTATACGTATTAACCGCCGTAACGTTAAATTTCTGCAAATATCCGGTATTCTGTCCCCGGTTAATATAATTGCTGCCAATATACATGGCGCCGCCTACGATCGAGCGGTATCGGTTATTCCACGGCCGGAGGAATGTATCCCCGCGGCTCGCCCACGCCAGTCCGTTGAGCACCGGCGTTGCTCCGCTTGTCGCACCGATATTATAGAAATTGAAAATGCCGGGATAACTTTCAACCGTTCCGGTCACCGCGCTGCTCGTCGTCGTGGCGCCGGTTACCACCTCCTGCTTTGAACGCGAGGCCAAATGGTATGGGCTCACGCCGGACGTTTTCGCCGCCTCTTCAAATGCCGCCGCATAGGAAATCTCTTTTTGCGCGCCTGTCACATCATCTATATAAGTAAACTTCGCATCGCTAAACGGCGTATTTTTTAAAATAACATTAATTCCATCAATCGTCTGATACTGGGACTGGTATTCCAACAGCTCAAACTGGAAAATTCCCTGCTCTGTCAGGAAGTTTCTCGGATCCATGTAATACATGATAGCTTGCTTCGAAGCGGCAACCCATGTGCTGCCGTCAAACACCTTCCACTTGCCCGACGCCGCATCATATGCGCCGCTCTCCATGGATTTCCATGCCGCAGACTTGGAATTGGAAATCAGGTTCACTCCCAGCTTCGATTCTCCCTGCACTGCGCTGTTCCAGTCCAATCCCGTCTTATATGCCTGAAACTGCCAGTACGGATATGTCATGTGAAGCGCGCGGAGATATGTCTTGTAAGAATCCGGAAAGCCCTGTCTGGTCATTTCCTCTTCAAACTGCTTCTCAGTCAGCGCCGTCACAGCAACCTTTTTCTGAATGCGCCGTTTCGCAAGCTTAATATACTTCGCCCGTACATATCCTTTATATGTTTTTCCGTAATACTGGAAAGAAATGCGGTACCACGCCTTTTTCTTTACTGTTCTCGTCTTTATGATCTCCACATACTGTTTTTTCGCCAGTACAAGCGCCTGTCCGTTGACCTTATAGTACCCCTGATCATTTCCCGGGCGTTTCCTAACCCGAAGCGCGGTCTTTACGCCCGTCACGACAGCGCCCGCCGGTTTGCTCAGAACGAGTTTCAATTCCGTGCTCTTTACATACCCCTTACGCGTCTTTTTATTATACTTAAATTGCACCTTGAACCATTTCGTACTGCCCTTGATCTTTTCCCCTAATATTTTAACACTTTTCCCCTTATTTAAAACAACATTTTTCTTTTTCACCAGAAGCGGCGTCCCGGATGCGTTTTTCCGGATCTTTACCTTTGTCTTCGTCCGCGCCGGCACACTGATTTTTTTGTATGTCGTTTTCGTCCGGTATACCTTGACCTTTTGCGGCTGCGGCATTTCTGTCGGAGCCGGCGCAGATGGAACCGGTTCTGTCTGAGGGTTGGCGGTTTCGGCGGGCGTTTGCCCTCCCAGCTGAATATACTTGGACGAAACATACCCCTCCTGTCCGTTATAGCTGATGCGGTACCACGCCACTCCATTTACATCCGTCCCTGCCGCGGTATCCAGAACCGTGACCTGCGCCTGATCCGGAATCACCTGTATGACCGGGTTCGCCGTACCCACCCCGCTTCTCATATTCAGATTGACCCCATCCGACGCAACGGTCGCCGCCTGATCGGCAAGCGCCCATTTTGTATTCGGGGCGCACAATACAACGCCGCACAATACCATAGCCAAAAATGTCCAAATAAATGCGTTCCGCTTCATATTCCTTGTCCTTCCTTTCCTGCAACAAAATAAATTCGCTCTTCTTCCGCCCCCGGCTCCTTTTCCAGCCCCCCGCCGTAACAGGCATGGAGCGTCATCCCCGCCTCTCGGAGAAGCTGATAGATCTGATTCCGGGAATACATCCGCTGGCTGTGGTACTCTTCATGCCTTTCATAAAGTCCCGGCTCTTCCCGGCAGATAAACATCGTCAGCAGATATTCATTGATCTTTTTCTCCCTGTCATAAGCGTTTTCCCATACGACGGCATACCCATCGCCTTCCTGAAAGCGTACGCTGTCGCCCAAAATATGTTCGTAACAATATTCCGTCTTTACATCAAAGATAAAAATCCCTCCGTCTGCAAGATTTTTGCAGACGCACTCAAATGTAGCAAGCAGATCCTCTTCACGGATCTGGTAATTGATCGTGTCGCATATGCACAGCACCACGTCCGCCGGTTTATGCAATGCAAAATCCGCCATATCCTGATTCAGATACAAAATCTTCCGGTTTCCTTTTTTTTGCTCCGCACGAGCGAGCATGTCCGGCGAAAGGTCGATCCCCGTCACCTCGTATCCCGCATTCGCAAATCGGGCCGCCATCTCGCCGGTTCCGCATCCGATCTCGCAAACGTGCCCTCCATCCTTTCCAAGCCGCTTCAGGCATCCATGCAGATCATCAAACCACTTGCCATATGGTATTTCGGACATAACCGAATCATATATGACAGCAAATTCTTCATACATCATTTTGTAAATCACCTCATACTTCAATGGCTTTATTTAAAGAAAACGAATATAATATTCTCTTTATCACTTTCTTTCCGGTAATGCTCTCCAAGGCGCGGGCGTACAGCTGGATCTGTTCCCGGTAACGCAGGACAAGCGCCTGTTCCCCGCCTTGTTCAAGATGGTCTGTCTTATAATCCACCAGTACGATCCCGTCCTGCGTCTCAAAAAACGCATCGATAATTCCCTGAACCAGCACGGTATCGTCACTATCCGCCTCCGGCAGGACTTCCCTGGCGCGCACGCCGATGACAAACGGCTGCTCCCTGTACAGCGCGCCGTTTTCCTTAGCCTCCCGCATTTGGATTCCATACGGAGATTTTAAAAATTTAATAATTTTTTCCGCATGAATGAAACAAAGATTCTCACAACGCACTTTACCTGATTCTACCATATTCTGCAGTTCAATTTCTACCTCTTTTTCCGAAGAAATATTAGAAAAATCAAGCCCCGCCATCACCTGATGCCAAACTGTACCATATCCGGCGCCCGCCACAGCGGGATCCGGTTCGGCCTCTCCCCTTGCAAATTTAGGTATCGGAGGCTGATTGTCCATATCGTCCGCACCCAGCAAAGAAAATCCTTCTTCCTCTCGCTCTTCCATCGACCGCCTCTTGATCTCCGAAACAGTCAGCTTCGTCGGCAGCTCCCGCGCCTCTTCTTTCCCTCGCCGCTCCATAAAAGACAGCATGTCCTGTGTTTTTTTATCATAAACCAGATTTGTGTCACAATTGTTAAGCATTACCGTATCAATCACAATATCCGCCTGGCGTTTTATTTCCCGCCGCTCTATCTCTTCCCGCAAAATCCAATGTACTGAAAAAAGCGGATTGTCCTGAATGGCGGGAAGGATCCAGTCAAAATAACGTTTTCCCCGAATCATCTGAAAATAGCCGGTCGCGCGGGGCGCTTTGCCAGCGGGCACAGCTCCGGTCATGACAAGCTTTTCCTTCGCCCTCGTCATCGCCACATAAAGCACTCGGAGCTCCTCTCCCAGATCCTCCATCTGATTCATCCGGGACAGCGACCGGAAAAACGTATTATTGACCGATATCCCGCGCTCATTGTCGATCACCCGGGAGGCGATGCCGACAGACGGATTCACGACAAGAAATGGCTTTTTGGCGTCCCCCTGAAGCCCTTTTCCCATTCCGGCAAGAATGCATACCGGAAATTCAAGCCCTTTACTTTTATGTATTGTCATAATCTTCACAACGCCGTCCCCGCTGCCCGGCATATTTGCCTCTCCCATATCCTCTTCCCGCTTTTTGATTCCGCTTATATACCTCACAAACTGATACAGCCCCCGGTAAGATGTGCTGTCAAATTCTCTGGCAAGCTCCATAAGCATTTCCAGATTTGCCTTACGCTGTCCGCCGTTTTTCATTGCCATCAAAATATAATCAATATGCGTTTTGTCATAAATATTTTCGATCATATCCGCAACGGTCGCATACGTCATCTTCTCCCTGAATCCATTTATCAGATCTAAAAATGACGCAGCCTTCCGACACAGCTCCTCATGCCCGGAAGGTTCCATATCTGCAAATAGAATCAGCGATTCATAAAAGTCCTTCTTCTTTTCCTTCCCGCGTATTATGACCAGTTCATCCTCCGTAAATCCGCCGATCGGGCTTCTCATCACAGCCACGAGGGGAATATCCTGTCTCGGGTTATCGATCACCTCAAACAAGCTGGTCATAATCGTTATTTCACGGGCGCCGAAAAAACCTTTCGCATGCTCCATATGTACCGGAATCCCCTCGGACGCCAGCACATCGTAAATCTGCTGTCCAAACGCCTTCGTACTTCTTGCCAATATGGCAATATCGCCGTACTGCGCCCTTCGATACCCTCCCCCGTCGAAAACATACAGCGGATTTTCCTCCCCCGTATACTCCTTAATGATTTCAGCGATAATCCTTCCCTCTCCGCTGCCGTCGTCACTCCCATCTAAAACATAAACATCAACGGTTTTTGCTGCGTTGGCGTTTGTCTCCGGAAACTCCGCCCCCGGTCTCAGTCTCGCCGCCTCGTCATACTCGACGCCGCCCAGCTCGCGGTGCATTATTTTTTCAAACACGGCGTTTGCCGCTTCCAGCACGATCTCCCTGCTCCTGAAATTGCTGCTTAAATGGATCAGGCGATTTTGGCCGCTATCATCTGTGCCGTAATGATTCAGCTTCTCCAGAAACAAATCCGGACACGCCATGCGAAAACGGTATATGCTCTGCTTAATGTCGCCTACCATAAACCGGTTATTTTCCGCGGCGACACTGCCAAGAAGCATCTCCTGTACAAGATTGCTGTCCTGATACTCGTCAATCATAATTTCCGCAAACTGCTCCGACAGCTCCCGTGCGGCGTCGGTGCGGCATATATTCCCATCCTCATCCGGTTCGGTCAAAATCTCCATCGCCATCTGTTCAAGGTCATTATAATCCGCGAGCCCCTTTTCATTCTTTTTCTCCCGGTACCTCTCCATAAATTCGATCGTCAGATCGACAAACACCGTAATAATGCCGCTCATCTTCTTTAACTGCTCGATCTGCCCGTCGAACGGACGGTCAAATAACTCCCCCCGAAAAGAAGTAAACGCGCTTTTCACGGCGTCCCTCATTTTTTTCACCATATCCCGTTTCTCTTCATCCTCATCGGGATATTTTTTGCCGGGAAGCCTTTTAAACTGAAACAGTCCCACCTGTCTGCCCATTTCTTCAAAATCATCTGTCCGGGCGATCTGCTCAAAAACCGTCAGTTCGTCAAACAACAGCTGCCGGTATCCGGGCGGGCCGCCCGGCGCGTCACAGATTGCAATCATGCTCCGGTACTCCCCGCATATGCCCTCCAGAAAACATCCCGCATATTCCATATTTTTCCGTATAAATTCAGAATGCTTCAATTCGTCCGCCGTCTGCATCCCGGCAAACGCCTTCATCCGCTCAAGGAATTGAAGCGGAAACGGGTCACTGACCGCCTTTTCATACAAAGACAGCACGATCGCCTCAATCTCTGCATCGCTTTTCACAAAACGGCTCATGGACGCCATATACAAAAACGATTCCTCCCCCTCCTCGTACTTGTCCTCAAGGAGTTCCTCAAGAGCGTCCGATTTGACCATGCCGAGCTCATTGTCCGTACCTATCCTGTAAGCCGGATCCACTCCCGTCCGGTGAAAATAGTTTTGTATGACATAGCCGCAGAAACTATGTATCGTAGAAATCTGCGCCGAAGGGACAAGCATAACCTGCCGCTGCAGATGCTCATTATCCGGCTCCGCTTCCAGCGCCCGCTCCAGCGCCGCCTGCAGCCGCTCCTTCATCTGGGCGGCGGCAGCTTTCGTAAATGTCACGATCAGAAACTCATCCACATTGACCGGATTTTGTTTGTCCTTGATGCGGGACAGGATGCGTTCGATCAAAACCGCTGTCTTTCCGGAACCCGCCGCCGCCGAAACCAGAATATTACAGTTTCGCAAATCAATTACCTGTTTCTGCTCCTTCGTCCACTTCATTCCATTTCCTCCCATATATCCTGTTCCGTCATATTCTGAAGCTCCCTGAACGTTTTCCCGTCTCCGCCTTGTTCCACGCCGCATATTCCCTGAAAACGGCAAAAATCACAGCCTGTCTTATCTCCCATCCGATACGGACTCGCATCAATTCGTCCATCCATAATTTCCCTGCCGAACTCCGCCGCCTTTTTGATCGTATGAGAAATGATTTTATCCCATTGCTCCTTTGTCATAACCTTGGAGTTACTCGCAAAATCCCCGTCTTTTTTTGTCTTGACAGGAATACACGCAGACTCCGCACCGCTCTCCAGAACGCCGTTTACGCCGAATACCGAATCCAGCTTCTGCAGTATGTCCGCATCCCGGCTGACATAGCCGTCGCACTGGTACTCTTTCAGCATCGCCGCCTCGATATCCGCCTCGTCCTCCCCCCCGTCGATCCGGATCACCGGATCCGCCACATAATAATAGAGCATGCCCGCCGGAACCATTTCTTTTTCAGGATTTTTCCTCCGTTCCAGATCGGCTGCCGCCGCCATGTACAGCACGAGCTGCATCTGCAGTCCATAAAAAACGGAATTGAGTGAAAATTTAATTCCGCCCGTCTTGTAATCCACCACCTTTATATATACTTTATCATCATCCTCGTATGTATCGATACGGTCTATAATACCGGAGAAAATAAGCTTCCTCTCTCCATCCAGCGAAATTTTCATACTCGGCAGCCCGTCATTGTAGGAAAATCCCGCTTCACAGTATTCCTGCTCGAATGCGCCGCGCCGCATCTGTTCTGATATCGCCCACACCGCCCGGTTCATCATATGCTTAATCCTGGTTATCATATATTCAATCCGTTTCGACTGGCGGAACAACAAATCCCTGTAGCCCTTGACTGATTGTTCCACACACTTGTCGACCATCGCTGCAATTTTTTCTTTATCGAGATCGCGCCACCGCAAATTTTGTTCCCGCATCCGATCCGAAAGTTCCTTCAGCGTGTAGTGGACGACGTTTCCGAAATCCGGCCTCTCCACCGCATATTCCCGGCGTTCCCGCAAAATCAAACCGTACAGCATAAAATAGGCGTACGGGCAGTTCGCAAACTTCTCCAGTCTCGTGATGCTGCCATACAGTTCATTTCCGTATAAATATTCCAGCGCCTCTTTGGACAGTCTGTCCGCCCGTTTTTCTTCCAGTCCCGCATTCAGGGCGTCCCGCAGCCACGCCATATCCCCGGCGTCCTTATAATGCTTCCATATCTCCCACCATACATGCTTTGCCGCCCCGTCCCGTACGCTCTCCGATGCAAAACCGGACAGCAGAAACGTAAGCCCCCGGTCCGTTCCCAGAAGCGTCCGACGCGAAAATTTTAGATCTTCATCCGTTCTCACGGTCAGCCGCGGAAAGATACGGCGGATCTTATCCAAAACATAAGACGCCTGCCGCCCTTCGCCCTTCGCATTGCTGGCGCTGTATGTAAAAACAAGTTTTTCAGACGGCTTCGTAAAAATCAAATAGAGGTAAAACAAATCATCCGCCGCCTTTTTGCTCCCCGTCGGCGCAAGAGTAATGCCCATCTGCTCAATCTTTCTTCTCTCCCTCGTGTTGACGATCCCCGGCCCCTGGCTTTTCCCTGGCACGATATCGTCGCTGAAACCCACAAAAAATAACGCCTTAATATCCTTCAAACGGGTGCGATGGATATCGCCCACCATAACCTGATTCGCTCTGGGCGGGATAAATCCGACAAGCCCCTCGGAAATACCCGCCGCCAGTATCTGACGGTACTCATCAAAGCTTACTGTCTCATCTCCCATCAATTCTACCATCTCTTCCATGAGATTTATAATGACCGCATACGCCTGCCGGTACTCCCTTGCGAGCGTATCCTCTCCCCGCTCCTCAAAAACCTTGCTCTGCGAGGCCATCTTGCTATAGGCGTCCTGACGCGCCAGAAACGCATAGATCGCCTTCGTATACTGTTCCACCGTTTTGCGCCCTCCGCCCAGTTCCGAAAAAAGTTCCCGAAGGCAGTCGCATACGCGCTCTCTTGAAGCATTGACCTCCTCCATCGGAAATAAATTCTCCGCATATTTCCACTCCTTATCATAAGCGGAAAAGCCACGTTTCCCCGTCGCAATAACATAATTTTCGAGCAAATCCGTCTCCTCGCGCGTGAGCGGTGAAAGCCCGCATCTCAAAAAGCGGAACGTGCTCTCACGATCCATATTCGCCGCATACATCTGCAACGCCGCCTGTATGTATTCCGCCACCCAGTTTGCCCCGATATTTTTCTTGGCGTCCATGAAGTACCGGATCCCCATTTTGGAAAATTCTCTCGAAAGCGCCTGCTCATATGACGGGATATCTCCTGTAATGACCGCTATGTCCTTCCACTCATATCCGCCCGCCGCTGTCATCCACCATATTTCCTCTGCCACAAAAGCCGCCTCATCCTGCGGCTTGCTCCCGGTATAGAGGCAGATGTCGCGAGTGTCGTCCCGCCATGCGTCGGACGGATAACAAAATAAATTCTTTTCCAAAAAAGCGAGCTCGCCCTTTTCCGCAAACCGGTAGGAATCCTTCTCCTTTCCGCGCCCCGTTACGACCGGAGGCAGGACTTCAACCGGAAGCCGGTTCGCGATCTGCGTAAGCGTAAGTACCGTATTCCGGCTGATCTGAAATATATGGCCGCGCTTTTGCAAAACGTCTGTCGTCACGGTCACATACATATGATCGCACAGCTTCATAAGCCGCCCGATCAGATCATACTGATTCGGCGTAAAACCGGTGAACCCGTCGAGGCAGATGACGGAATTTTCAATCCCCTCCATCTCGTGAATCACTTTTGCCAGCTGCACCGTCAGTTCTTCTGCCATCATATAGGCGTCGCCCATTTTTTCTTTAAAACAATCATGTATCAGCCGGATATCCTGAAATTTGCTTCCCAACTCGGCGAGCTGCTGAAACTGCCTGTCCTCGCAGATCCCGTACTGCTCCAGCTCGCACAAAAAGGATTTGCACTCATCCAGAAATCCCGGTTTGTCTATGCCCTTCCTGAAATAGAGAAGATTGTCTTTTTGCTCGGAAAGCACCCGCCTCAAAAGCATCGTTTTTCCCATATCTTCTAAAATCGTCCGCTCCAGCGCCGGAAATTTTTCAAATACCCGGAATGCAAGACGGTGAAAACTAAGCACGTCGATATTTAAGATCCCCCTGCCGCCGCTCGCCTCCACAAGCGTTTTCTGGGTCTCAAGCGTAAACTGATCCGGCACGAGAATAAAAAACTGCTTATCCCTGTGTTCTGCCGCCTCTTTTGTGATCATATCATATATAAAAGCGCTTTTTCCGCTGCCCGCACATCCGAAAACAAATTGTAACGCCATATCTATCTCCTGCCCTCTGTTCTATTTTATTATATCACCGCATATAATGAAGTAAGATGGAATCTACACTCCATAAAGGGGGAATTATCTAAATGTCAAAAACAAAAATTGTGGTACTTCAAATGAAAGAGCTCGTATATACCGGTATATTCGTAGGACTTGGCATCTTACTCGTCATACTGCTGATCGTCATGTTTTATCCCTTTCATAAAGACGAATCTGCTCAGGAAGCCGATTCTTCCGGCATAGAAGCAAATGCCTACATACCCGGCGTTTATAACTCTCAGCTGCAGCTCGGCGATACCAGCCTGAATCTGGAAGTTGCAGTAGATGAGAATCAAATCAAGTCCGTTTCGCTTGTCAATTTGGACGAATCCATAACCACCATGTATCCGCTTGTGCAGCCTTCACTGGAATACATCGAGGAAGAACTGATCGCAGGAACCGCCATTGACGATATCGCCGTAAATGAAAAAAGCAAATACACTCAGGCTATGCTGGTCGATGGCATCAAAAATGCCCTCGAAAAGGCAAAACCGAAAACTGAGGAGCAATAAATTTCAGGCAGTTCCGGGATCGATCCTCTCAAGATCAGCTTTCCAAAGCGCGTCAGAGGCGTCGCTCGGCATCCTGAGATCTCCTCTCGGCGACAGGGCGACAGACCCCACTTTCGGTCCGTCCGGAATACAGGAGCGCTTAAACTGCTGCCTGAAAAACCGGTGATAAAACGTATACAGCCACTTGTATATCACATGCTCATCATAAACTCCTTTAAATGCATATACCGCCATCCGATATATTTTCGATGGCATAAAACCAAACCGGAGCGCATAGTAAAGGTAAAAATCATGCAGTTCATAAGGACCTACTATGTCTTCGGTTTTTTGCGCAATCTCTCCGTCCTTTGGCGGCAGAAGCTCAGGGCTGACCGGAGTATCCAGAACATCATAGAGCGCCGCCTTTAATGCATCGCTATCGCAGCTATCGGCATAATAGCGGACAAGATAGCGGACTAGCGTCTTCGGTACGGAACAGTTGACGCCGTACATCGACATATGATCGCCATTATAGGTAGCCCACCCCAAGGCAAGCTCCGACATATCCCCGGTTCCGATGACGAGCCCGTTTACCTGGTTGGCGATATTCATAAGAATCTGCGTCCTTTCCCGCGCCTGCCCGTTTTCATATGTCACATCATGTATATTGATATCATGTCCTATATCTTCAAAATGCTGCCGCACCGCTTTTTCTATCGAAATCTCCCGAAGCTGCGTGCCGAGATTCTCCGCCAGCCTCACCGCATTTTGATATGTGCGGCCGGTCGTACCAAAGCATGGCATCGTCACGCTGACGATCCCTTTCCGGCCAACGCCAATCCGGTCAAATGCCCGGACGGTAACCAGAAGCGCCAGCGTAGAGTCCAGCCCGCCCGAAAGTCCGATCACTACGCTTTTGCATCCTGTGTGCCGAAGCCTCTTTTCCAGCCCCGCCGCCTGAATATTGAGAATTTCATTGCAGCGTTCCTCTCGGTGCGTCTTTGCCATAGGCACAAACGGCGTTCGCTCAAACGTGCGCGTCAGCGTTGTCTCTCCCATTTCCCTAAACGCCAGCACATGTTTTTTATAACCAAGCCTTTCCGGTGAATCGCAAGCCGGAAATGTCGTAATCCGCCTTCTCTCCGCCGCCAGTTTTTTCACATCGAGCTCCGTGATCCTGTCGCTCTGTCCGAACGGCTCGCTCTCTGCAAGAATGGTTCCGTTTTCCGCAATCAGGTTGTGCCCGCCATAAACAAGATCGGTCGTGGATTCTCCCCCCGCAGCGTCTGCATATAAGTACCCGCTTATCGTCCTTGCGCTCTGCCCTTTCACCAGCTCGCGCCGGTAAGCCGCCTTTCCCGTCACCTCGTCGCTCGCTGAGGTGTTTGCGAAAACGGTTGCCCCCGCCATTGCGTGATATGAGCTGGGCGGCGCCGGCACCCACAAATCTTCACAGATCTCCACTGCCACGGCAAATTCCCGCATACTCTCACAAACTGCGATCTGTTTCATGCCAAAGCAGACCGGCTCTGACTGAAACGGCAACAGGTGCTGCGCATTTCCCGGCATACCCTCGCAGCCCGCTTCATATACCGCCCCGCTTCCGGCGAAATGCCTTCCCTCATAAAATTCAGAATAAGACGGAATATGGGTTTTCGGCACAAGTCCGAGTACGGTTCCGTGGAACACAAGAGCCGCCGCATTGTACAGCCTTCCTTCGTGTACCAGAGGAAGCCCCGCCACAAACAAGGTATCCAGCTGTTCCGTTCCCTTTGCAAACGCTTCCAATCCTTTTAAGGCGCCAGCCAACAGCGGCTCCTGCAAAAACAGGTCGCCGCACGTATAACCGGTTATGCAAAATTCGGGGAAAACCAGAAGCTTCGCGCCCTGTCCGCTAATCTCCACCGCCTTCTCAATCATTTTCCCGCAGTTATATGCCGGATCCGCCACCCTCAGATCAGGTGAGCAGACGCCGACCTTTACGAATCCGTCTTTCATCATTACCTCCATCGGCACACGCTTTTTGCCGTTTTACTTTTATAATTTAAAAGAGCAGCGATTCATTTCGCTGCCCTATATAAGCTTTCATAACCCCCCAAAATGCCGGTTCCTGATTTTTGACTCCTAGCGTATGCTAGGTGGGCAACCGCACGTGATCTTCTGCCTTCCATTGCAATGATGTCATTGTACTGAATAATCAGCAGTGACGGCCTGGCATCCAACCACAAATATAGGAATCCCGTTTAAAGTATTGTAGGTTCAAAAATTCAAGAGTGTCGAACATCCCAGGAAGCCTAACAATAGTATACCTAATATCCGCGTTTTTATCAAGAGGATTTTTATAAAAGTTCATTCATTGTTTTTACCCCCGTCGCAACGGCATTATTAAAACTGTGTCCATAGATGTTGGTCGTTGTAGAAACCTTCGTATGCCCTCCTAACTTCGCCACATCTACCGCGCTCATCTTCGTCATGAGAAGGCTCAGGTTTGTGTGCCGCAAATCATGATAACGTATGTACCGGAAACCATTGTTTTTGATAAAACGCGCCCACCGTTTTGTCACATTATTGGGATGCCAGGGCGAGCCGTCCTTTTCCCTGAGCACAAAATGCGCTTTGTCTTTGTAGAGATAACCCAGGCTTTTCCTATCCTTCGCCTGCTGCCTGTCCGCCCGTTTCAACACGTCGTACAAGGCGTCCGGTATGCCGATCTGCCTCACCGTATGATTCTTCGTGTGATTCATTTTCACAATCTCCTTTCCCGCCGTCGTCCTGCTTTCACAGATCGTCATGACGCGGTTTGCCATATCGACGTTATCCCATCTGAGCGCGCAGACTTCCTCCCGCCTGCATCCGCAGTAAAGCGCGATACTGACTGCCACCTCTAGCCCGATATCGCCGGATGACTTTAGTTTTGAAAGTATTTTTTTCGCCTCGTCCGGCTGATAAATATGATGATAAAACGGCTCGTGTTTAAGCGGTTTTATCTTTCTGACCGGATTTACCTGCAATCCGTAAATCTCATCATTTTCAATCATGTATTCAAACACTGTCATGAGATGCGTCCTGTGTTTATTGATTGTATTATTGCTTAGATTTTTTCTCGCTTTCAAAAACGCAAAATACTCCAAAATCTGTTTAGTCGTAATCTCTTCCAATTTTGCATCCGCACCCCAGAACGACAGAATGTGGCGCTGGATGTTTTTTGTATACGTCCATGTTGTTTTTGCGTTACGGACATAATTGACATTCGTATTCCAGTCCTCCAAAAGCTGCCCCAGCGTGAACGTCCGCTGCGCTTCGGGTTTTGCATCAGCCTCCTTTCCGTTCTCCGCCTTCTCTCCTGCATTTTCGCACCGGACGCCAAAAGCGCCATAGATTACATTGTTTTCCGTGTAAATCTTCATTTTTTCCTCCATTCTGCCGCGCAAGCGGCTGTTAGTTTCTCACGTTCGCGGGCGGCGATATGGCTTATGCCTTCCGCGCAAACAAATAAAATCTGACCGCAGGAACTTAAGTTCCTACAGTCAGATTTTAAACTATTTTGAAAGAAAAATATATCTTTATGGACTTCCCTAACGTAAAAGCACAAGCGGATTTACCGTCTCGCCTTTTTGCTTCACCTGATAATAAAGGTTTGCGCCCTCTACCGAAAAATATTTCGTCGGTTTCGCTATTTTGCCGATGACCTGTCCCTCGCTTACCTCGTCTCCTTTTGAAACCGTCAGATCCTTCAGCTGTCCGTAAACTACTTTAAAATCATCACCGATGGCAACCGTTACGGTTGTGCCCGTCTCATCATTTTTTTCTATGCTTTTCACCACGCCGTTCGCACTGGATTTTACGCTTTCGCCAACCTTGCTTCCTATGATAACGGCGGGATTCGTTTTAAACTGCGATAATGTCGGAAAAAACACGACCTTATCCGCGCTATATTCAATGAGAATATCTCCCTCAACAGGCCAGAGCAGCCCTGTCTCCTGGTCAAAATGAAGCCTGTCCTCTGCGCTGATCTTCTTGCTGCTCATCGCCGGCTTTGCCTTCGGCGTAACGGCCGGTTTCGGCGTCTTTTCTTTCACCTCTGATTTGACATTGTCCGCCGTCGTCTCCTCCGTCACGGGCTGAAACGTAGCGTCGGGCTTTTCTGTAACGACAGGTTTTGCCGTTTCCTGCGCAACCGCCATATTGCCTGGATTATCATCGCCACCGTCCGAGAAAACCCGCATACATATGAAACCAAATGCAGCCAGACATGCGATTCCACATATTAGCGAGATATAAAACCCTTTCTCCTTATAAAACATTTCATCACCTCAATTCAAGTTTTATAAATAGTCTTGCCTGAATTTAAGTGATTATACAATTTATTCTATTGCAAATTATGGAAATGATCCTAATACATGATTTTACCGTCCGCAACCTGCATCAGATGTTTTCCATAGAGCGATTTCCCATACGCTTTCGCCGCCTTAAGCAGCATATCCTGATCAATCCAGCCGTTTCTGTATGCGATTTCCTCTAATGCCGACAACATAATTCCCTGACGCCTTTCAAGCACTTTCACAAATTCACTGGCATCGGCAAGAGCGTCCATCGTCCCCGTGTCCAGCCACGCATAACCGCGCCCCATCTGTATGACGTTTAGCTTTCCCTCTTCCAGATACATGCGGTTCAAATCCGTGATCTCCAGCTCCCCGCGGGCAGATGGTTTCACCTTCTTCGCCAGTTCCACGACACGGTTATCATAAAAATACAGCCCAGTCACGCAATAATTTGATTTCGGATGTTCCGGCTTTTCCTCGATTGAAACCGCTTTCCCGTTCTCATCAAATTCAACGATCCCAAACCGCTCCGGATCATCCACATAATATCCGAACACCGTAGCGCCCTCTTCCCGCGCCGCCGCTTTGCGGAGATTCTTTGTCAGGCCGCTGCCGTAAAAAATATTATCTCCCAATACCATCGCACAGCAATCGCCATCAATAAATTCTTCGCCGATCAAAAACGCCTGCGCAAGCCCGTCCGGACTCGGTTGGACTTTGTACTGCAAATGAATCCCGAAGTTGGATCCGTCTCCGAGAAGCCTTTCGAAGTTCGGCAGATCCTCCGGCGTGGAAATAATGAGTATCTCCCGGATCCCCGCCAGCATCAGCGTCGAAAGCGGATAATATATCATCGGTTTGTCATATACAGGCAGCAGCTGCTTGGATGTGACCATTGTCAACGGATACAATCTCGTGCCGGACCCCCCGGCTAACACTATTCCTTTCATTTTAGCCTCCATTTCCATTTTCACCGCATCAATCTGCGCAATATTTTCTGATCACCGCACAGGAATCACGATAAACAAAGTCTGTCAAATAATAATGAGAATCTATATATTCCGCCAGCAGCGGCGAAAATTGCGACCCGTGCTCCGACGAGCTGTCCACCGGGTTCATTTCATATCCTTCCGCCGGTTCGACGGTAAATATGCAGTCCGGTTTTCCGATCTGGGCAAAATACAGCAGAAATGACTGCTCATTATTGATCGAATCGTATATCCCCCACATAGACGGCGTACACGGAATCATTTTATCCAGCATTAAATAAGCGTAATTTGCTCTCCACAGAACGCAGACCGTCTTCCCTTCTTCCTGCATCTGCTGCAGCTCGTTAAACGTGTTCGCGTAATACTCATTTCGGTCCTGCGTCGTGCGCAATCCCGCAAAGGGGCCGCTGCTGACCCTGCTCGTCAGATCCCGGATCGGCGCGTCCCTATACACTACTTTATAAAACGACAGCAGCATCACGCCGGCACAGCCAATTACAAACGCGCCCTGAATCAAGTTTTTTACCCACGCGCTTCTCTTCTGCTTGATCTCCAGCACAATCACATACGCCTCCACTGCCGCCAGCGCCGCTATGATAAAGCAATGGTTCGCCTGCTTATAAGAACCGGCGGACGAAAGCGTAATGACAATATAAATAAGAAAACACGGCAAATACTGCAGCCAAATAACCGCCCTGAGATATTTATTTTTCCGAACAGCTTTACAGACAAGCAAAAGGGGAAATATATACGAAAAAATCTGCATCAGGTTTCCCATGATGCTTGTCCCCGACTTTACGGAATTCCAGTCATAAAAGCAGCACAGTATCGGAAAAACCGCCGCCAGCATCAAGCCGTACAGCCTCCTCTTTGGCGTTACGAGAAGCCATATCTCGGCCAAAACAAACGCCAAAAGGGGAATCCATGCCAGCGGCATCAGGTAATATTGTATCATTTCCCCTAACAGCCGAAAAATATCCGGAGCTGTTTTTGTTCCCGCGTACGCGGCGTCGCTCATTATGCCATTCAGTCCGAGCCAGAAACCGTCTATTCCGCACAACGCCACCAGCATTACCGAAAAAATCAACGCCGTCAGCGCCCCGCCCGCTGTAAACGCCAGAGTCTTCCAGAGTATCTCCGTCGTCTTTGCCAAATGCAAAAGAAGCGGAAAAAGCAATACCATAACCGCACAGGTGATCACCTGCGTGGGGTAAGAGAACGCCATCAGCGCTATGCTCGCGCCCGCCAGAAAAAAATAGCTTTTGCCGCCCTTGAGCCATCCCAACAGCAAAAAACCGATCGTCAGCATCCCAAAATGAAAAACCATATTATTATATCCAAGCGAATATACGCAAAACGGCGCATACAGGACATAACAGGTACATACGAGCAGCGAAAGGCGCGCAGATATTATTTTTTTCAAAAATAGGAACAATGGGACGCTCACCGCCGCAGAACAAAAAATATTAAAAATCCTCATGGCCAGCTGAATTCCCTCTGTTCCATTTAACATAATATAAATTTTAAAAAACGGGTACAGCAATATATAGCTTGTCTGCTGCATCTCCCACATTTCTCTGATTGGTACATTCCCTTTTGCAATACGAAACCCAAGCGCCGCATAGAAAGCTTCGTCCGTCGTCTCTATCCCGCATTGTATCCTGTATATCAAAGCAATGAAAACCAGCGCCTCAATCACCCAGAAACCGGCGTTCATTAATTTTTTTTCTTTTTGCATATTCTTTTATTTCCTCTCTCGGAACCGCAAACATGATGGCGTCGGCCCCAAAGATCCATTTGCCGTTTTTGCTTGGCATTATGAACATAAGTATACCAAAAAAGCAAAGGAATGACAAGGATGCATGGAAAATTTTTGTAATTGAGAGAAAGGGCTTCCCCTCAAACGCAAAACCGTATTTTCGGATGCGCTCTTTGGGTATGCCCCGACTAAGCAGTTCGTGCAGGCATCCCGCCCTCTCCTTTTCCACTGCAGCATCACGCGCCCTTCCATCACTTAATCGGAAAATACACGCAATACTTCTCATACCCCACCCGGTTTAACGGGACAAAATGTATCCCAGACGGCTGACCCGCTGTCTTAAAGTCAGTCTTCCAATTTCCCCACTCCCGTTCATTTTCATGTACCAAAATGCTCTCCGGCGCCTTTCCGTCTGTGTACAGAATCCGCTCCTCGTCGCAAAGCCCTGCGAGCGCCTCCGGTCCATACATAAACGCAACCATATTTTCATCATCCGGTAACGGACACGCCTTAATCCCCATTTTCATTGTAACGCATATCACATCGCCATCATGGAATGTCTCCTGCACGCGCACAAAGCTGCTGCCCTCTGCCGCCCCCATGACCATCTTATCATTATACTCCACCGTCGCCGGCTCTGCGATCCATTCAGGAATCCGCACATGTACCGCAAAATCCGCCGCCGAATCCGTCTCGATCTGGAGATACACGCAAAGGGTATCCGGGTTATGCGGATACTGCGCAGCTGTCCGGTTCACGCTCTGCTTTCCGCTGCTCGTACTCGATAGATGGAAACTTCCCGTAAGCGGATCACGCCTCTGCCTGATCTTTACGTTTTGTCCGCCAACAGCGAAAGAAGCGTCCGAATCAAAGTACATCGTAACGTAAATGTCCGACTCTTCCTGATAGTACATATAGCGGTTCAGCGCCGCATTCGCCTGAACCATCGAACCGTGACAGCAGAAAAAGTCATTGGTTTTGGTTCCCCATCCCTTCCTCGCTCCCGCGCGCATCGGAAGGAAGTATGTAATAAGGCCGAAATCCGGAGCATCCGGCGTATATCCATTCGTGTGTTCCCAGCGCCAGTATGTCTGTGCAAGAACGCCATTGTAAAGGTTTCGCTCAATGTAATCTGCATATTCAGGCTCTTTTGTCCATCGGAACAGATAATCCGCCAGACGCATCATATTGTAAACGGTGCAGTGCTCCTGCGTTTTCAGCCCAAGCCTTGCCGAAAGAGATTTTTTCGGGCTCCATATCTCACCATTCGTCTGTCCGCCCGTGACCAGCATTCCGCGCTCTGTAACAGCAGAATTCCAGTATGCCGTCACAATGTCCTTATACTTTTCCTCACCGGTTACGTTGTATGCTTCGGCGGCGGCAATGACTTCCGGTATCGTCGTGTTTGCATGCATGTTCGTCAGCGGATCCTCTCCGTCTAACAACGGCTGGAACAGGCGCTGTCTGTAATAACGTTCCATAAGCGCCTTGTACTTATCCTTTCGCGTGATGTCATATAACCGTACCCAAATCTCCAGCATGCCGCCTGTCTCGAAATCCAGAATATCATCCATCTGCGTCCGGTCGAACCTGCCGCTCCAGTCATAAAACCAGTCGGCGAAACGGTCGGCGACTGCAAGCGCCGTTTCATTGCCCGCATAGCGGTACATATCAACAAGCCCCATGAACGTCTTATGTATGGTATAGTGCGGCGCCCAGATTCCGTGCCCGCGCGCGATCAGATAAAGATATTTTTCGGGAATAGACGCCGCCCATTTTCCGCCGTTTGCCTCCTGACACGCAGCGAGGCGATCCACGATCACATCCGCTTTCGCTTTTAATTCCCTATCTCCCGTTTCCGCATAATGCATCGCTGCAGCCGACAGCCAGTGTCCGAGGAAATGCCCCCTCAACTGGCATGTGGGCGACTCCCATCCGCCGTGTATATCTCCCGGGATGTTCGCGTCATGTGTGATGGCGGCTTCCAGCTCATAATTGTACAAAAGATTTCTGGTCGTAAGCTCCATAAGGTAATCCCTGTTATCATTTTCATGCCGATTCAGCCGCTCGTCATAAATCGTCACCTTGTCAAGCGGCAGCTCCACAAGGGAAGAAATGTTTTTCTTGTTTTGTTTTTTGTCAGACATGCTCTTGCTCCTTTAGCGATTATTATGTCTACATTTTACGATTTTACCGCAGATAATGCAATAAGATTTTTAAAAAGGGCCGTCTTTTGACAGCCCCCTTTCTCACGACATCTTAGGTTTAAACACGAGCGACGCCAGATAGCTGATAATCAATGCTCCTGAAATTCCGACCGCCGCGCTTTCCAGCCCGCCATAAAAAATTCCGATGAACCCCTGACTGTCCACCGCCTCTTTTACCCCTTTAAACAGAAGGTGCCCGAATCCGATGAGCGGCACGGTCGCTCCGGCTTTCGCCCACTCTGCAAACGGTTCATACAGACGGAGGGCGCTGAGCGCTGCCCCCGTACACACAAGTATGACCATAATGCGGCCCGGAAGAAGCTTCGTGTTATCCATCACAATCTGGACAATAGCGCAAATCGCTCCGCCGATTAAAAATGCAATCAAATAATCCATCTCTTTTCCCTCCATGTTCACGACCTGAATCCGGTCTGATTTTTCTTAGGAACTGTCATGAGCGTCCCTTATAATCTGCTTTGATTTCCAACATGATGCCGTGGGCAATGCCCGGCACTGAATTTCCCTCATTGAAACTAACCGTGGAAAGCAGCGCCCCCGTCGGCACGAAGAGAACGCGCCGCCAGTCATGCTTTCGCATCTTGTTCAGAATATAGCCGGTTAATGTGATCGCACTGCATCCGCAGCCGCTCCCGCCGGCATTTGTATCCTGCTTTTCATTGTAATAAATCTCAGTTCCGCAGTCCATATGCTGTTTGTCGATATCATACCCATAGCCGAGCAGCATATCCTTCAGTATACGCTGGCCGATCGTTCCGAGGTCTCCGGTAATGATCTTATCGTAATAGTCAGGCTGGATCCCGAAATCCTTGAAATTGCTGAGGATGCAGTCGCAAGCGGCTGGCGCCATGCATGCCCCCATGTTCATACTGTCCTTAATGCCATAATCCGTAATAATTCCCGTCGTAATTCCTTTGATCTCCACGTAAGTCGTCTCCTTGCGCTGCCAGTTTCCATCGCCGCGCGCAAGCACGACGGCGCCGC
Source organism: uncultured Lachnospiraceae bacterium (assembly GCA_947591245.1). Lineage (GTDB taxonomy): Bacteria > Bacillota > Clostridia > Lachnospirales > Lachnospiraceae > Eubacterium_F. The sequence continues at coordinate 92,635 of CANQCY010000004.1, forward strand.
TTCCCGTGACTGTCCATGTCGAAGAATACGGACGCTGGTTTCCGTATGCGAGGGGAAAACGAAACTGTTTCTCCGCACTCGCAAAATGGCTTGATGTCAAAGCAACAACATATTCTGCAAAGCCTCCCTCGACGAGCATCGAGCCAATTCCCATCGACTCGCCCATCGTCGAACAGGCGCCGTATACGCCAAACATCGGTATATTGAAATTCATGATGCCGAATGACGTCGCAATCAGCTGCCCCAGCAGATCGCCTGCAATAATATACCGGATGTCTTGCGGCTCCAGCCCGGCGTTTCGGATCGCGATATCCGCTGCCATATGCTGCATCTTGCTCTCCGCTTCCTCCCATGTATTTCCTCCGAAGAGAGGATCCATCTCCACAACATCGAAATAGTTGCCAAATGCCCCGTTCCCTTCTTTTTCTCCCGCCACAGAAGCGGCGCCGATGATACAGGGAGGTATCTCAAACTGAACGCTTCTTTTCCCAATGATCTTTTCCATAACTTCCTCCATTTGCGCACACGCTGGTCCGCACATACTCAGTAAGCCCTTTTAAATAAGTTCACCAAAAAGGCACACATACATTTAGGAATAGTATGCGTGCCTTTTCCAATATTATTCAGTTATAATGAAGATAACTCTTTCTTTTACATCATTAGCCGCAAATAGCTGTCAGGCTTTTTTCGTTTTCGCCTCTGTTTTCTTTTTATTCATAAAGTACCAGATCGTACCTGCAAGACAAACCGAAGAGTAGCATCCCGAAACAATTCCGGCGATCAGCGGAATCGCAAACTGACGAACGGCGTCCACGCCCATAATGGCGAGAACGAGCACCATGATCAATGTCGTAACAGACGTATTGATACTTCTGCTGATCGTCTGGGTAACGCTCTGATCCACAATTTCTGAAATGTCCGCACGGCTTCCTGCTTTTCCTCGATTTTCACGTACACGGTCAAAGACAACGATCGTCGCATTGATCGAATAACCAACGATCGTCAGCATGCAGGCAATAAACGTACTTCCGACAGAGATAAACGCGCTGCCCACCGCATATACCATCAGCACGACGATGACGTCGTGGATCAGGGCAAGAACAGAGCTGGCGCCGAACGCAAGGTTCTTAAAGCGTATCCAGATATAGATAAGCATGCAAACCGTAGCAATAATTACGGCGACAATCGCGTCTGATTTCATTTCACTGCTCACGGAAGCGGAGATGGTCTCAATCTGGATATTATCATTTGTTACATTGTATTTCGCACCGAGATCAGCAACGACCTGCTTCTGCTGGTCTTCCGTCAGATCTGTCGTGCGGACAATCAGCGTCCTCTCGCCTGCAACGTCCGATACTTCAGCATTGGCAACGCCCGCCGATGCCTTGATCGTCTCCATTACTTCATTTTTCAGAGCATCGTTGGCATTTCCACTGGCATCAAAACCTTCCGTGCCCTCGTCAAAAGTGACAGACGTAGAAGAACCGCCCATGAAATCAAGGCTGTAATTCAAAATCTGTCCGGTCCTCACCTTGTTTGCGATCAGACCTCCTGCACAAAGCAGGAAAAGAACGCCGGAAATCACAATATACTTTTTAAAGTTCGCAACAAAATGAATCGTCTTTCTCTCCTTTTGAACGCCAAACCATTTCACATCATCAAGGCCCAGTGAGACAAAGCCGTACAAGAGCCATCTTGTCACAAATATCGCCGTAAACATGGAAAGGATGATGCCGACAGCAAGCGTCTGGGCAAATCCCATAACAGTTCCGGAACCTTTCACATAGAGAACGACAGCAGCGATCAGCGTCGTAATATTACCATCGATGATTGCCGACAATGCCTTTTCAAAACCAATTTTAATCGAAGACTTAACCGTCTTGCCCGTCGCGATCTCCTCTCGGATACGGGTAAAGATAATACAGTTCGCATCCACCGCCATACCGATCGCAAGAATAACGCCGGCGATACCGGGCAGGGTAAGCGTGACATTCAGTCCATTCAGCGCAAGCAGCGTCGCCGCCACATACAGAAGAAGTGAAATAGATGCCGCAACGCCCGGAATACGGTACATCACGATCATGAAAATAATAACGAGGATCAAACCGACCAAACCTGCCATCAGGCTTGTCTCAAGTGAGGCAAGTCCCAATTTTGCACCGACAATATTGGAACGGATATTTTTCAATTCCAACGGAAGGGCGCCGATTCGAAGCGTAGCCGCCATATCCTGCGCATCGGAAAACTCATCAAAGCTTCCTGACACAATCGCCACGCCATCCGTAATTGCAGTCTGAATGACCGGCGATGAAACTTCCTTCCCATCATAAATAATGGACAGCTGCTCGCCTACATGATCACTGGTCACCTCTCCGAACTTTTTCGCGCCCGCACCGTTAAATTCAATCTTTACCACGTTTTCGCTCAAACCTGTCTGGCTTTTCTGCTGGGTGGTCGCCTCTGCGGTCTTGATCATGGAGCCATTGAGAAGCACCTTTTCCGGATCATACGTAGCCGTCTTGTCTTCAGCAATCTGGCAGTCCGTATAAAGCACAAACTCCAGAGAACCTGCTTTCCCAAGCTTGTCAAGTACAGCCTGCGGGTCTTCCACATCCGGCACATCTACCGTCACGCGGCGATTTCCCTCCTGATATACCGATGCTTCCGTACTCTCTTGCTCAACACGTTTCTGCATCTTATAAACAGTATCGCTCATTTCCTGCGGATCCGGATTTTCTTTCGTCGCTTCATACGTAACGCTGACGCCTCCGGCTAGGTCAAGGCCTTTACGAATATTTTTTGCGCTTCCCATATGATTTTCTCCGATACCGACATAAGCAATTGCGCCAAAAACAGCGATTACAATCAATACCAGCAAAATCTGGAAAACACCTTTCAGCTTACTATTCATGGTGAAAATCTCCTTTTCTAAAAAATGTACCTAAAGATTATAGCACAAACTGCCGTCTACTTCAAGTAAAAAATCTTATTATATCACTCCGCCCGTCTATGCATTAGATTGACGTCCTTTTTGCATTTCGCACATCTGCCCGCCGCATCTCCCGGCTAAGCCGGCTGCACCCGGATATTCGCTGTTATTCCGGCATTATCCTGCGGAATGAAACTGGCGCATCGCCTGCATTGAGGCCTGCGGCGAAGCCCTGAATCCATTAAAATCCCTTGACAAATCCGCGCCCCTTCCCTATAATAAGAGTTGCTTTTGGCGTTTCTATAATGATGAAAAGGCTTTGACAAGACCAAGTAGTAAGAAGGGAAACCGACAGAGAGTTACCGGCGGCTGAGAGGTGCGGGGGAATCTTCTTATGAATACCTCTTTGAGCTGCACACCCAACGCGGAACTCTTTTCCATGGGGAGAATTTACCTTTCGTTCCGTCAGTAGGCTGTGACGCGGGCAGGCGTTACTCTGCGGCGCTGTCTTCGGGGCAGCGGAAAAGGCAGGCGATGCGAATTGTCTGCGAATAAGGGTGGTAACACGAAGCACAGGCTCTCGTCCTTTAAGGGGACGGGGCTTTTTTATTGATTGAAAGGAGACGAGGAAAATGACTGTTTATGATGAATTGGTTGCCAGAGGGCTCATAGCCCAGGTGACAGACGAAGAAGAGATCAAAGAATTGATCAACACGGGGAAAGCCACGTTCTACATCGGCTTCGATCCGACGGCGGACAGCCTTCATGTCGGGCACTTCATGGCGCTGTGTCTGATGAA
>CANQCY010000005.1 GCA_947591245.1 uncultured Lachnospiraceae bacterium
CGGCCACAGTATATCCCGATAAACAGCCAGCTGGTCGCGACTGTACAGACGTTCCATCGCCTCCCCGTTTTCTTCGGAAAGCCCCGGAAAATTGGACACGGCAAGGCTCTGTGCATTGACAACGGGGTAAATGGCATACGGCTTCACCTCCGCCTCCATTGCGTTCAGAATGCCGATCCCCGCCAGATCAGACATAAAATCGCCGTTTACGGCAAATACTTTCCCCTTGCCGACGCCGTTGCGCCAAATCAGCGCCGGATACTGCTCATTTTTCACTTCGGGATCCGTCACCATGCCGACAACATATGTTTTGCACCCAGTCCCGGTCAGATACCATGGAATGGATAAATTCAAATCCTGGCGTTCTTCTTTTTCCTTCTCGTCTTTTGGCACATATATTTCCTGTCCGCCCAGCAAAAACCCGGAAAACAGATTGACTCCGCTGATGATTTTCGTCTTCGCCTTCACTTCCTGAATGCCGAGTATATGTTTCCATTCTTCGGATTCCTCGATAAGCGACGGACCCGGCAGATTACAGAAAACGAGATTCATCCCCCTTTCCGCCATTGCCGTCAGCTCCTGAATCGCCCCTTCCTCGCGGACATGGCTCTCGTCAATGAGAATCATCTCCGCATTTTCCTCCATACTCTTCGGGCAATTTTTCATGCTGGAACGTACCATGAGGCGCCGTTTCGTAAACAGGCACCACTGGGACGCAACATTTCCGATGTCGCTGCCGGCGTCCCCGATCAACACAACGTACTTTTTGCCGTTGCTGTATGCCGTCCCGGAATACGCCTCCCATTGATCCAGCTTGTTTTCAACCGCATCTTCCGCATATGCGTTGACGTCATACTGATTTCCGACTTCCTTCATTACCTGAGAAAACTGAAACATAAAAAACAGCACAACCATCATAACGACGATAGTGATAAAATTTCGTTTCGATATCATGCCGTCACCCCCCCGCCGGTCCGGAATTATAACCATAATCAATCGCAAAATTGTACAGACGGTACGGATTCTGCTGTATTTTATAACAGATGAACCGATCCGTCTCCAGATATACTTTCATTTCATTCGGATACAGGCGCTGAAACTCCTGCGCCCAATAATAAAGGCGCGACATAACGATCCATCTGTTTTCGCCCTTATACATCTCGATTCCGCCGACGTTCGGCAGATCCCTCCCCGCCCCCAGCTCAGATATCGCCTGTCCGCTTCCCTCATAGGTCAGGGTATAGTCAATCGGTATCTTTTCGATAAAGAAATAAACGCTGTTGGTCGGTATTTTGATAAATGGCTCCGCCCCCTGAACCATATTTTTCAGCTCCATTTCCCGAAGAAACGAGATCAGCTCATAATGATAACCGTGATCCTTTCCCATCTGCGTTTCATCATTCGCTGAACAGATCGTCCATGTAAAATCGGTCTCATCATGGATAATATTGGTCAGGCAGGCAATCGCCTCATTTGTCACAAGCTGCGTATTATCGACCGGCTGCTTTCTGAACTCGCCGTCCCAAAGCAATAAAACAGCTCCGGCAACACAGGCAAGGGAAACGAAATTTCTAAATTTCTTCCAACTCTCCGGCCATATAACAAAATACAGGATGCCGTCCGCCACGAAAGCGAACACGACCGGAAGCATATATGCATAATAAATTCTGCACCGTCCCGCGTCCATCAGCTCAGGAAGTCCGAGCCTGTACGCCGCCTGCAGCACAGACATCAGCGCCATAAAAACGCCCACGGATAAAAGCATCGCCCCATAGCAGCGCCTTTTAAGCACGATAAATATAATTCCGAGAATAAACAGGGCGCCGATGCCCGCGGCTATGACCAGATAATGCCACGGTTCCTGTTCCCCCGTCAGCACGCATTCGTTCACTGCATCACGCATACTCTCACAAGCCCTGGCAAGTTTTTTTCCGATGCTCTCGCGAACCGGCTCTTTCTCTATTTCAGCTTCCTGCATTTGGGAACCGTCCTCCGCCGTCTGGGCTTCGGAGCCATCTCCGGCTGCCTCCCCGCCAAGCTGCTGCTCGATACGGTTTCCTTCCGAATCATAGTAGATCACTGTAGCGCCGCCAACGCTTGCCGCATCCCCTCCTTCACCCGTTTCTTCGTCCTGCTCATCCTCCGAGCTGCCGCTAATGACGTTCATGCCCCAGCCCAGGGAGCCCTGGAGCGGAGTTCCCATAATAAACGCAACCGCCATCGGCAAAACGGCAATCATCACGCTGATCATACACGTGGCCACAACGCGCCAGAAGTATCCCCTCCTCACAAACCAGAACAAATATCCCGCCGCTACCCCGACACAGAACAGTCCGGCAATCATTGTGTCGTAAAAATGAACGGCGAGCGTCATGGAAAAACTCATGGCAAAGAACACGAGACAAATAAACGACTCGCCTGTTACCCCTCTCTGCCGTCGCAGCTCGTCCCGCCTCTTTTCAAAAAACAGGAACGCAAAGTATATGGCGGGCAGTATGAAGATCATTCCGTATTCCTGAGGGAGCACCGCAAAAAAGCGAAGATATGTACTTGCCTGCAAAAAATCCCCCAGCACATAGATTCCAACCGCCGCATAGGCGACAAATTTGCTCCGGCAGCAGAGCCGAATGAATCCCAAAAGGGTCATATGCAGCATAAGCGTCTGTATAAATGGAAATACACGCATAAGCACGTACGTATCAATATGGAACACGGCATGAAGATAGTATATTACGCAATGATATCCAAACGGATACACGCCGTCGATAAAAATCTGGTTCTGGCTCAGCCCGTTAATCCAGAACATATGCACCGGCGTATCTGACGCGGTGTACCCATAGCCTTTAAGCAGGTGAATCCCATAAAACGAGGCGAGCGCCGCCAATACGGCAAACATGCACAGCCACTGCAGCCATCTTGTATAAAATACTTTCAGAAACGCCCTGATCCCATGACGCACCGCCTTCCCCGCTTTCGCCAGAAGCCGGCAGATCAGCGATTTCACTCCCATATACCCCTTGGATATTTTTTGTAAATCCCGCCACACCCCTTTCAAAGAACTGATGCGGTGGCCGCCGTACAAACACCATACAATATACGCCGGTATCGCCGTCCCCAGTGTAAGCGTGGCCGTATTTGATATTTTCAGGAGCTGGAGCAGAAAGACCAGATTCATCACATAAAAATTTCCGGTCAGAAGGCATATAAAAAACCTCTGCACAAAATCCCGTTCCTTAATTTTTTCGTGCAGAACAATCGCCGGCAGCAATACCGTGACAAAAAGATATGCTGACAAACTTCCGGTAAACTGTAAAATTGTAAGCATTCGCATGGTCATTGACGGCAACCACCTTTCCGGTTATTGAAACACGCGAATGAGTTCCAGCGTCTCATTATCGATCACAATATCGGAACTGCGGAGCTCATCCATTACTTCAAAAAATTGTTCCCGTTTCTCCATGGAGAAGTATAATTTCAGGAGGCACGTATAAGTGGCAAGCATATCCGGATAACATTCTTTCGCCCGTCTGCACCATTTCTCGCATGTCTCATATTCGCGCATTTCCAAATGGCGGAGACTCACCGCCTCAAACTGGACGCTGGTCATCCGTTTTCTTTCTCTGTCATACAGTATCTCGCACATCTCATCCATAACTGCCACAAAAGCGCTCTGCTCCATATCCGTGAATACTCTCTGCCGAAGCACCTGATCCATATAATCGATCAGCATAACAACATATTCTATCTGGTTTTCTTCCTGTTTCGCAATCTCATTGCGGCATTTCTGCACGGTCGCGCGGAAATCATTGAGCGAATCCTGCAGTACCGACGCGGCATAGTGAGACGTCTCGGAATCCTCGCTGCCAAGCGCCAGCGAAATCGAAGCCAGCGAATTGCGGATATCCCCCCGCACGACATTGAGCATGAGCGTCCGAAGATTATCCTTGTCCGTGACTGCAAGAGCCTCTTCCATGGAAACGACCGTCCTGCCCCATTCCTCATCGGCATGCGTATATGTCTGGACGCGGTCTTTCCTGAACACAACGTCCGCCAGGTCAACCTCTTTTGAAAAAAAGCTGAGATATATAACATAAGCAAGGCACACATACAAAGGTCCCAGCCCCGGACACAAAAACATGATCAGCGACTTTGCCCCGTACCCGAGCATATTTTCCTTTTTCCGCATGAAATTCCAGATAAAATATACAATAGCTGTAATGCTGTTGGCTATTAACAAAATTACAAATTTATCCATATATGCCGCTATACCCCTAATTTTTCTACAATCCTGCTCTCATAGCCAGCCGCCTTAAACCTGCTCACTACGATTTCTGCTTCCTGCCGTACCGTGTTTGCGAGAAGCACATACAGCCTGCCGTCTGTCATCGCTCCAAGGTAATCCGACTGGCGGAGGTTTTTCATAAGCACCTCTCCCGCCTCTTCATATTCCTCCGGCAGCGCCTTGATCTGCAGCAGGGTACACTCCGTCAGATTCCTCTTTTTCGCCTTCTGGTAAGCCTTGACAAGAGAGGTAAACGCCTCCGGTTCAAGAATCTGGGTATCCACCATATACCTCTGCTGTTCGAGCGCCGCCATATACCTCCCGGCACGAAGCACGGCATTCTGAATCAGATAGCTGATAACGACGAGGAGATTCGCTTGTCCGAGCGTCATCCGTTCCCACGGAATTCCCCATACCATAACGATCATTTTCATTTCGTCATTTTCGTAAATAGCATTTGCCATCAGCGGATATTTGTCGTCAAGTTTCCGGTTGATAAATACCTTACGCGCCGCCAGATCTTCATACAATGCCCCCATGTCCGAGTAGCGTATAGAGTTCCCGAGCTTTCTGGCCTCTTTGGAGCTCGCCGAAAACATTCGCGCATAATTCGAATTGTACACGACATAGATAGCCACGTCCGGGCTTCTCATGATCTGGGACAATATATCCACTGCATAAAACAGCACTTCCTCCGGCATGTACCGGTCAAGCGTGGAAGTTATGTCGTACAGCTTGCCGATGCTGTCCTTCTGGTCGATCACCTGCCGCTCTAAAACGTCCTTTACCCGGACGTTACTGCTGTTGATATCTTTAATATCCCTCAACTGCCGGTTCAGATTCTGCTGTATTTCCTCGCTTTCCGCGCGTACCGACCTCGTCCGGTCCTTCATATACCCGACAACGAGTCCCACGATAAACAGCTGCGCCATCCACACATACGTCGTATAATCAAGCATAACCTCAAACCCGCTCCGCGTATACATCTGACGGAACAAGTAGCCGCTGACGGCTAAAACAGCCGAAAATATCGCCTGGCGCTGTCCATACACAATCGCAAAAAGAAGAACGTAAAACAAATAAAAATCAAGTCTTGAAAAATAGGCGCTGCCCGCCGTCCTGTTGTTCAGCATAAACACCGGAATAAAACAAATCATATTTTCAAGAAAGGGGACGGACGCCTTTAAAAACCAGCCAAAACGCCGCCACATCCGTTTCCATAACGACGGCCTCGCCTTTCCTCCGTTGAGAAATACGTCTCTGTTTTTCTGCATGTATGAGACGACCCTCTTCACCCCGTCGGCTGGCGGATGACAGACAGAACCGCCAAATTCCTTTAAAAACCGCTCGTTAGATAGCACGCGGCTGCTCTTATACGGCTTGCTTATCGGCACGACGTTTACCGGTTCTTTCATATTCCCGGCTACCAGCTCTGCAAGCCCCACCTCTGTAAGCGGCTCTGCCGCAGACAGATGATACAGTGAATAATTTGTCTTTTTCGCCGAGATAATCAGGTAAATAAATTCCACTGCGTCCGACTCATACAAAAGCGAACAGGCAACATCCGGCGCTGCCCGTATCACTCCCGTCTCCATAGCCTTGCGGCACATATTGGCGCATACTCCGTCCATTTCTTCCACGTCCCTTGGCACGCTGTACAAATGATCGAGACGCAGCACCAGCACATCCCGCTTCCAGTTCTCCCGGAAACCGGCGCATATATCCTCTGCCTGCGCCAGCACCACCCCGCGGAGCCCCTTTGCGCACGCGGGCTGTTCTTCCCGTATTTCCTTTTGGTAATGCCCCTGATACACCTCTTCCGATGAAAGAAAGACAAATTTGCCCTTATTTACAACAGAATACGCCACGAGAAGATTCATAAGGCTCGATATAAACCGTACTGACTCCCTCTCTCCGTTCTGCCAGCTGAAATTCGAATCATACGCTCCCAAAAATAAGGTTACATCCGGCGCCACGCTCTCAAAGATCTCATTCAGGTTCGCATTGTCATAAGAAAACTCATATCGCTCGAATACTTTTTCATATTCGCTTACAGAAACAGAATACTGCTGCCCCGTTAGCAAATGCACCCTATGGCCCTCTTTTTTCAATTTAATAATTAACCGGTTCATAAGACTACAAGAACCGCCAATGAGTAAAATATTCATTGCCCCCTCCAAGCCTTGTCCATCAGCTTAAGATCCCTTGTTGTTTCAGCTGTTCGTAAAACTCGCGGACGTCGCCCCTGATCTCGTCCGGGGAAACCTCATACCATTCTCCGAGCTTTTTGGATATTTCCCCTATATCCATGCCGCGGCCCGTCATTTCCCATATTCGCGCGCCTTGTTCATTGAGCGGCGCCGGTTTCTTATACGGATACCCCGGCTGGCTCATGTCTAACAGCCAGTAAATCCCCGCCGCATAACGCATCTGATAACGGGACATGCCTTCCAAATCTAAGCCGGAATCATTTTCTTCTGTCATTCGCACACGCCCCTTTTATCCGCCGGAAAAGCTAATTTTACACGCTTTGCCGGCTCGCATATTTTCCCTCAATTATACCACAATACAATGTCATTGTAAAGGAAAGCCTGCTTTTTCACAGAAGCGGGCATAAGCAATAGCGGGGCGGCCGGCAGATAAACGCATCTGCCGGCCGCCCCGCTGCAACGAGCGAACAAAACGCACCGGTCGCTTCTCTTATGCAATGCTATGACTCCTCCCGCAGTCCGGTATCCGACAACCGTTCATCGATCCTCAGATCGACCAGAAGCCGGATGCCAAACGACAGCGCGGCGTACCAGTGCAGCCGCATCCCGCAGGCAAATCCCCAAATCATCACCCTCCACATAAATGGGGAGAGGCTCCTTAGCTGCCTGCCCTTAGCCATCTCCGAAAAATACTTTGCCGCCAGCTCCTCCTTCCCGTATTCCTTTAACACGCGTTTGACAGCGGCGACCTTTTTCCCATTATGCTCATAATTCATCTTCCCGTCAAAAAAAGCCGCAAAAAAGATCGTACAGGCGACCAGGTCGCCGCACTCGCCATCAAGTCCCTTTTCACGCAAAAGCCGTTCGGTTTTATCCGCAATTCCCATCCATCCCGCTATGGAATCGCTGCGATATGCATAGGAAATGGAGGCTTCATTTCTCCGATACACATATACCGGATGTTCCAAAAAGGCATATCCGGCTCCTCTGATATAACATTCAAAATTAAACAGTTTATCCTCCCCGTACCTAAATTCTGAAAACCAAACGCCATTTTTCTCCAAAAAATCCCGTCTGTACAGTTTCCCCCACACATAGGATAAGGTTCCAATGGAAAAAAATCCCCGAAAGCGAAACGTTCTCTCGTCCCGTGAAAATGTATTAAATCCACTGCAGCTTCCGGCGGGAAGAAGGCGTTTGCCCCAAAGGCGGAAATAATCTCCCACCAATATATCGGCTTTCGACTTCTCCATCTCCGCTGCCATACGGGACAAAACGTCTTTCTCCGGCAAATAATCGTCTGCGTCCGCGAACATGACGCAACCTTCCTCCACATGCTCCAGGCCGACATTTCTGGCGTGCGACGCACCTTTGCCGATTTGCGGGGAAAGATAAACATTCTCATACTTTGCCGCATAGTCCTCGCATATTTTGCGGCTTTTATCCTGCGAACCGCCCTCCACAAGAACGATTTCCGCTTTCTCGTAATCCTGCCTCAGAATGCTCTCAATGCATTGGGGCAAATATGGCTCTGCATTATATACGGGGATGATAATAGATATTTTGTCACTCATAATTCTCCTTATTTCCTCACTGCTGTTAATGTATCAGCGTTATTGACATTATTATATTCTATTCCCCATATCATGACAAGCAGGAAAAAAGCCGCTTATTTCATTCCCGACCGTATCATCCCTCCCAGAATCCCCGAAAATACGCAGACCAAAAATGCCGTCAGCATGCCTGGCATCTGCGCTGCAAGGCTCTGGTTCCAAACCGCGCTGACCGCATAGGCGACCAGAAAATATACGACTCCCATGAGGCCTCCGCCCAGATAGCGTTTCTGCGAAAGGCATCCGCTGAATATAAAGCCCCCGACGAGGCAGGAGAGCACATATGTGATCAAAATCCCGCTGTTTGCTCCCGTCATAGATATTTTACACTTATACATAATAAAAGAAAGAATGAGCAGCGCAATCGCCGTCAGCACATAAGCGACCGCCACGCTTTTCAGCATTTTTACCGCCTTCACCCGATTACCCATTTCTACCATCCCCCAGTGTCTCTGATTATAAAATCAAGATTTATTGTTGTTTTTATTATATGACACTTACAATTTACTTATGACTGTGGTATAATAAGCGTGAAGGAGAATGATGGTTTTATGAGATATATCGATTTGCATGTTCACTCGAACTGCTCAGACGGCACTCTCACGCCGGAAGAGCTCGTTTTAAGAGGAATTAAAAACGATTTGGTTGCGTTTGCCCTGACCGATCACGACACGGTGGCCGGCGTGGCGCGCGCGATAAAAAAAGCCGAAGAACTCGACAATCACATTCAGGTCATTCCCGGCGTGGAACTTTCATGCCAGTACAAAGTCTCGCCTGACCGGAATGCGGAAATTCATATTCTCGGCTATCAGATTGATTATGAAAACGAGACGCTTGTTTCAACATTAGAGAAGATTGCCAAAGAGAGGGACAACCGCAACAAAAAAATGTGCAAAAAGCTTCATGACGCCGGATACCCGATCAGCTACGAAGAGTTGACGGAAAAATACGGCAACATGGTCATCACGCGCGCGCATTTTGCCAAGCTCCTGCTTGAAAACGGCGGCGTGCCCTCGATGGATTATGCATTCCGTACCTGCCTTGCGGTTGACAGCCCTTATTTCGTAAACCGCGAATATCTCACGCCGAAAGATGCGGTGGATCTCATTCAAAATTCCGGCGGCATCCCGGTTCTCGCGCACCCGCTCCTATATAAGATGTCGGTGAGCGAAATCCGGCGCATGCTGGAGACTCTGAAAAATTACGGGATCCGCGGCATAGAGGCGTTATACTCGCGCAACCATGGCACGGACGAGGCGTTTGTGAGAAAGCTTGCCGGTGAGTACAAGCTGTTCATCACAGGCGGTTCCGATTTCCACGGGGCAAATAAACCGGATATTGAAATGGGCGTCGGAACGGGGCATCTGCGCGTTCCTGTCATGCTCTTGGAAAACTTAAGGCGCTGAAGCGTCAAAAGATCGCCTCTTCCATTTTGCGTATAAGCTCCTCGGCAGCCTCTGTAATATTTCTTGCACCGAGTACCGCAGAGATGACGGCTACGCCCTCGATTCCCGTCCCTCTGAGGCGATGAATATTTCCCGCGTTGATCCCGCCGATCGCCACGACCGGTATTTTCACTGTTTTTCTGATTTTCGCCAATTCTTCGACGGACACATGATGTGTGCCCGCCTTGGTCGACGTCCCAAACACGTCTCCCACGCCGATATAGTCCGCGCCGTCTTTTTGCGCGCGAAGGGCAAGCTCCGTATTATATGCGGAAACGCCAATGATCTTATGTCTGCCCAGTATTTCCCGCGCCGCCTGCGCCGGAATGTCTTCCTGCCCGAGATGGACGCCATCGGCGTCTACCGCCATGGCGATGTCAATTCTGTCGTTAATGATAAGCGGGATTTCATAAGCATCCGTAACCTCTTTCACGCTGCAGGCAATATCATAAAATTCTTTTCCCGGACAGTCCTTTTCCCGCAGCTGGACGACCGTAACCCCTCCTTTGACCGCAAGCTCAACCCCTTCTTCAATTGTATCTGAAGTCATTAACCCCCGGTCTGTGCACAGATAGAGGGAGTAATCGACTCGTGGCTTCATAACCGTTTTCTCTCCTTTCCGCTTTTTCGTACCAGCGCCGCTTAATATTTCAATACTTCTTCGATCTCCTGCGCATACTCCGGGCTTTTATTCCGTATCCGTTCCAGCTCGTTGAGAAAGTCTTTCATAAGGCCGTTGTTGTAGTCTATCTGGTCACGCAGCTTCTGACGCCGTTCATTCAGGCCATGCCGCACCTCAACCATCTCCTTCGGATCCACAAGCGCCGCCGCCTGATTAAACCAGATTTCCCTGTCTTTCACCCCCAGAATTTCCAACTCATGGAGCAGTATTTCATTCTTTTCATTGAGCAGAAACGCATCCTCGCGCCGTCTCGCCCATTCCCGTTTTGCTTTCTGGTACTGGTCGTACACAAACTCAAGCTCCGTTGCATTCCTCACTTTATACTTGCTGTACATATAATCAATCGTTTTTGTATTGTTCACATATTTGATCTTGACGCGGTTCGCCAGCGAAATCGCACGGTTGCATTTTCGCTCCGTAATGACCATATCCGTACGGTTTTTTCTCGCCTCAAAAACAATGATGCCTAACACAATCAGCGCAAAGGACGCCGTCGCGACAAAAGGAACCCGCATATCTGCTTCAAAGACAAGCGCTATTGTCAGAATCAGCACGCCAAACGTGAAAAGCAGGAGCGCCAGCGCCTTGCTCACCAGACGCAGCGTGCTCTGCCGCTTCACAATATCGCGCTTATCCGACAAAAGAATACCCTTCTCCGTCTCCAGCTGCCTCATATCATTTTTTATCTTAATCTGATAGTCCTCATATTCCTTTAAATTGTTCAAATCCTGCGGCACCTTGGGCTCGAAACTCTCCAATGCCAGCTTCTGGGCATCCGTAAATTTGAATTTGCGCCGTTTGAGGCGCTCCCGTTCCTTTGTCAGTTCGACGATCGACTGCGCCGTCTCCAAAAGAACCTTCTTATCCTCCGGCGCCGCCTGATCCATCAGCTGGATATCTTTCAGGTAAGACGTAACCTGTCCGTACTCCGCCTTAATGTCGTCGCACTGGCGCTGCGCCTCCTTAATCCCATCATAAAGACGCTTAATATAATCCAGCCTTACTGCCCTATTTTTTAAATCTACATTTACTTTTTCCAAAACCACTTTATTTTCCGGTTTTGCCTGTTCTGAAATATGAGCGGCGTCCTCCGGAATTTCCGGCGCCTCTTTTACTTCCGCCTTCTTTTTTTTAAACAGCCATTTAAACGCCATATTGCCCTCCATCCGTTTCTACAAAGGATGACCGCAGTTCGTTTTTGCACGCCTCGATAAAATTAAATTCTTCTTCTCTCGCCCGATACTTGCCTTTCGCATCCGTATAATCTTTCTTTAACATCTCTAACTCCTCCTGCGTCTTCCCATATTCCGTACCCTCCTTAACAAAGAGCTCTTCTTTACCCGCAATCAACAATGCATATAAATACTGATTTAACGACTCGCTGCGGTGATTTCTCGCATAGGCTTCTTTAAACGCCTGCGCCGCCTCCTGAAACGAGGATGCATAAAAGAGGGCGATCGCCTGATTGTGCAAAAGATCCCCGTACTCCTCCGTGGTAAATTTTTCCGCCATCGCTCCATAAAGCAGCTTTTTATATTCCTCCAAACTCCTCCCGTATTTCCCCGCATTCAAATAATTATCGGCTTTTATCTTGTTCTTTTGATGGGGGGGGAGATTGGATATTTTTTCCATCACCTCAACCAGCTTCCTCACTTCAGCTTCCTTATAATAGTCGCAAGAGCAGAGCAGCGTCACGACAAGATCCTTCAGATCATTATGCCGGCGGACGAGCGCCTCCATCTTATCTGCCAGCCAGCCGCATTTCGCATGCTCCCGCAGCCACACGACAAGCCGCTCATCAAAAAATTCCCCGGTGACGCCATAAATATTATTGTAAATATAGTAACAAAGCTCTTCCAGCGAGTACACCGGCACTTCCGAGACCGGAACAACATAAGGCTTCTTTGCCAAAACGCCTTTACACAAGATAAACATAATAAACCCTTTCTTTCTATAGCGTAATCGTTTCCTCCCATATTCGGTAAGAGGAAGGGAAAAATTCTCCAAATCCTTTATCACGCAGCGTAATAATACAACGCTCCGGCCCGGCAAAGCGAATCTGCAATGCGACTCTCGCCTGCCTCTCGGTGCGTCCCTCAATCCCCTCCATCGGTATGAAACATGTCCTTTTCTCCTTAGTGACAATGTTTTTGATGGTAATCTCCATCTCTTCATCGCCATCGGGAATCAGATCCAGTTCATAGTCAATATGATACCATGCCGTACCCGCCTTTACCAGCAGAATTTCCTGAACCTTCGCATCGGTATAAGCCTGTATTGAAATATTGCAGACGACGGCGTCTTCGCCCAGATAGGCGAATTCCTCGATTTTTCTCTCCCCGCCGAGTTCCCTCGCCATATAACAAGCGCCGCACACATAGAGATTGTCCCCCTTGAAAAGATGCCTGCCAACGCAGAGTTTTTTCATAACGCCATCGGCAAACTCATCTGAAAAGCCCGCCCCCGTCATATAAAGGCTCGTAATGACCTGACCATGAATCGCCCCCTGAACCATCCCCTCGAAAATCGACGCTTTTTCCTCGTCCGACTGTTCGCCGCTCGCGAAAATTTCCGCATAATCGCTGTAATCTTTCTGCTTCACCTGAACAAGTACGGGACGCTTCAAACGATCCGTTTTCATCTGATAATATGTGAGGCGGTCTTTCTCATAATCGAACATTCCCACCTGATTCACCCACAGCTCCTTTTTCTGGCTCATGACATAATACACATACGCCTGCCCCCTGTCTGCCACAAACGCCCTTTCCTTCGTGATGCCCAATTTTTCAAGAGCGCGGTAAATAATAGCTATAAACCGTAAATCCCGGTATTCCGTCGTCACTACGAGTTTACGAATCGATTCACTTGGATACCGCTTCTTTGTCAGGGACAGCGTCTTTCTCAAAAATGCAGCCAGAACATTAACCGGATTCGATTCCTTTCCATCCGCATATATCGGTTCCTGTTTGAAAATTTTTTCCACAAACCCGGAAATGCGCTCTTCCGACCCGGGAATCGCCACTTCCGTTTTTATGTTAATCGTTTCCCCATCTTCCCCGCCGCGCGCCGTCAGCACGTCCGGCTCGATCCTTCCCGGCCCCATCACTGCAATCTGCGTTATATCATTGCGGATATCCATACCTACATATAATTTCTGCTGGCTCATAACTTCCTCCATCCATTCCTTTATTATAATGGCGTGAACAGCTCATCTGCAATCCTATGGCGGCGTTTATACTCGTCCGCAAGAGCGTCAAACTCCGTTTTGTCCCCGCGCTCCCGCGCATCGATCATCTCGTTGACCATCTGATAAAACGCCATTTCCCGCACCTCATCCGTTTTTTCCGCTTCCAGTACGCCCTCTTTTACGGGTTCATCCATATTTCCCGCAAAAATGCGATAGTTCAGACGCTCTCCCTGAAACAGAATTGTTTCATACACATATACATCCGCGAATACCCGCTTCATCTTCTGGGCGGCCATCTTTCCGCCTCCGCCGCTGACCTCGATGTAAACATCCTTTTTATCGGAACAATAAAATTGTACGATACCTGAATTTTCCAGTTCAAAAGGCATCTCTACCTTGCCCGAAAACGCTTTCATAAAATCCATGATCCTTCCCATGGAAACATACTGCGACAAATGATATGCGATATACTCCCTCTCCGAATCCGTATACTCTTCTTTTCCCGAATAATATTTGAGCATGGCAAGAATCATCGTCTGATGCTCTTCCGAAAGCCCTTCTTTGCGCACCTTGCTTACAATACCCTCTGGAAGTCCGCATTTTCCCACAATATACTCATATGCCGTATAAGACAAAAATGCCTTCGCCAGCGTTCGGTTTGCCCCGTAATCATAGTAATCCAAAAAAATATCCGCATACTGCTCCGGATCCGCCGAGACAAATAGCGCTTGTCCCAGAAGCCTCTCCGTGCCCCCGTCGCCGACGTCCGCCGCACTCTTCTTTGCGTCCCTGTATATGTCGAGCAAATGCTCGGTAGCGCCCATATAGTAATTCGCCAGATATGACAATGTTGCCGCATTGCTGGCGCCGTTCCGGTATAAATAATCGCACAGCCTCACATAATAGGAGTCAAAACGCCCTTCATCCTCCTCCAGTTTCCATGTCGCCAGAAGTAAAATCAGTTTCGGGCTGGCATTCATAATCCGGTATTTTTTCAACCGTTCCAGCGCCTCGTCATTCATCCTGTGCTGTATCATTGTCTGCAGAACGCCCGCGCGTTTTTTTTCATCCAAATACTGAAAATCAATCTCCCTGAGTATTTCTTCCAAAAGGGAGTCTTCACCGATCGAGCGGTAATACTCATATAGAACAATCAAAGCCTTACTTCGGTATTCCACTCCGGTCAAACCGCTTCGTATAAGCATATGAAGAATAATCGCATCCGACGCGCTGATTTCTTCTTTTTCCAACGCCTGGTAAAATAGATTTAACAAAAGAACCGGGTGTTCAGAACCATTTTCGTAGCACCTTGCGGCAAGAAAATCTAAATTTAACATTTTATCTAATCTATATTTAATTGTTTGGGCGTGATAGTAACCATTCTTGTCCTCGAAATACAGCATGTAATGCGGCGTGCCTATATTGATATCTGCCTCGCCGCCCACGAGATTGTATTTCATCTCGCCGCCGCCCTCGTCATGAACGACGACCACCCTCTCCATATTTTTATTTTTGCATGTGATATGGCGGGCAAATAACACATACGGCAAATCCTTTGCGATCTGCCCCTTGACATTCTCCTGCGTCAAAAACGCTTCATACAGCACGGCAAGTTCACTGTTGATCCGGTGGTTTGAAAGCTGCCCCTCCGCAAATTTCCATATAACGTCCTGATACACCTGAAAATATTCCGGATGCTCGTTCCGGTTTCTCACGATGCTCGCATAAAAGGACGCTTTCACTGAATCGCGCAGATGGTTTTCGTACTTAAAGTAAGAAATCACCGTGGACAGCGCCTCGTCAAACCGACCCTTATCCATCGTATACATATAGTATTCAAACAGATCCGTAATTCTCAGGGAATTCTCGACCCCCAGCTGAAACCACTTAAAATAGCGGGGCTCCTGCTTCTCTGAGCGGATCAGAAGCGTACATATACTGTTCAGCGTATCCTTGAGAGCAAACATATCATAACATTTTTCCAGAAGATTCAAAAGCGCCGGCGTACACCGCCTCTCCCTGGACGCCAGAAAAGACAGCGCCATCGCGACATCCTCCGTCATCAAACCATGCCCCGCTCCGAAGCGCAGCGCCCCGATCGTCTTGGAATCCAGCTTGCTCAACACATCTACATCCTGCAATATAAGGAGCATGCGGTACATATGCATATATGGACTGCGGCAGCCATCTTCCCACAGAAGATCAAGCTCTTCTAAAAAGCTTTCCTTATTATCCGCATAAGCCCCCAGACGCTCCAACAAAACAAAAAGCTTCCAATGGCGGTATCCATTTTCGTAAAAATGCCTGATCTGCCCGGTCGCCGCCTCTTTTTCCTCTTCGGAACCGCTCATTTTCGCTCTCAGGAAAACAGATGCGAGATACCGGTATACCGTATCCGTTTCGTCTCCGGGCTTCGGTTCCGCCATATCCTCTGTCGCGCTGCGAAAAAAATTGATTCCCGCTGCGTCCCCGGCGAGATAGCTCATATACCCTGTCATTTGCAGTTCATATTTATGGCACAGCGAAAAGAGCGCCTGCCTGTTTTCTTCCAGCATCTTATACCATGATTCCCGAAGGCTGCTGTTCATCATCTGCTGGATATGGCAGCGCACAAGCCCGGCGGTCAGCTTTTTCCGCGCCCGCTCCTCTCTTCGCTCCTCCGCCCCCCTCATGCAGTGAATGCGCACTGACACATCGACCGTCTGATAAACCGATTCAAAAATAAGATGGCAGTGATGGCGTCCCGGCATTACATCCGAAGCTGAAATATGGAACGGTACAACAGCCTGATTGCCAGTGAAATCATTTACGCCCAGCGCTTCCTTGTCCACACTGAGGAAAGAACGATCAGAGGATATGCGGATTCCGACAAGGCCCCAGCAATCTTTCACAACAATGACCTCATCCGTAATGTCATCTTCCCTCACCTCAAATATAATCTGCTTTTTATTTACTGTGAATTGCACTGGCTTTTTATCGCCATGTGCAGTTAAAAACTCTTCTAACGCTTGTTTTTTAGAATTTTTTTGAGTTAAATGCTGATATAATCTTTTTTCAGGCAGTTTATTCAGATACATTTTCTTAAATTTGTCATTATAAAAAAGATGAACCGCATCCTCAAAATCATCTTCTGCAAGCCGGACAAATTCTTCATAAGAGGCGACCGCCCCGGAAGGAGCTTCCAGATATCTTCCCGTCACCGTAATACGATATGGCAGCGCTTTCTCCCCACAGTCCGTCAAAACATAAATATCGCCCGACATCACATCGCCATGCCGGCGGGTTCCCGCATGCGCTTTTACCGTAATCTCATTATCCTTCCCGTCAAATACCGGAAGAAATTCAATGTCAAACTCATCTACGGCACAAAAACCCTTCATTTTTTTATTTAATTTATTTTTTACATGAAAGACCGCCTGCGCCTCTCCGCCTTCCGGTACTTCAAATTCCAGCTTTTCCGTTGATAAAATAATCTCCGGCTGCTCATACGTAAATTTGCCCTGAGCAAGCAGCATGACCTTCTCCTTCATTATATCCTCCATTACATTGCGGTGCATCGCACCCATTACGGTGTATTTTCGATCCTCTTGATGAGCGCTTCAAGCAAGCGCAGTTCCATGGGCTGACAGCCGACAAGGCGGTAGTCCTTCACCTGCTTAACCGCCTCCATGGCGATCTGTAATGCCGCCCCTTTATCTCCCTCTATGAAAAAGAGCCAGTACGCAAACGTCCGCCGCGCATTTACCTCTTCCGCGCCATCCAGCTTCTCCAAAAACGGCTTGCCGTAAAACTTCGCTTTCCCCTCATTGGGAGCGATAATCACATGGTAAAATACAAATTCACTGAGCATTGCCAGTTCTGACTGCGGCCATTTGTCCGGCACATAATTTTCAAACTCGTCCATAACCTTTTTTACAGAGCTGTAATCGCCCGTATCTAAAAAATGATAGTACTGCATGAGCAGATATTTTTTATATACGGAATAATCCGTGACTTTCCCCGTAAAGGCCACCTGCCGTATATTGATCTTTCCCGGCGGGATGCCCACCTTTGCCGCCGCCATGCATCTTTCATACTCTTGCCGCATAATCCCGGTTGCATCGCCGCCGGACTTTTTCTTCTGAGTCACGCCCAGACGAAGAATGAGGAACAATGTGCACGCCGCCATGACAGCCGACATTGCTATCGTCAGCGGATTTTTGGGCATCAGCTTCGTTCCGTATACCCAGATGCACACATTTTCCGTACAAAACAATGCCAGCGCCATGGAAAACGTCCCATAAATAAGATTACGCATCTTTGTCTCTTTCGTATCAATCATACTGCAGCTTATGTACGGCTGCGGGTCGCAAAGCCCAACCGACAGCCTTTTATGCTTTTTGCCAATCCGTACCATAAAAAAAATAAATTCGTCAAAGCGAAACCGAAGTATCGCTCCTACGATCAGCTTTCCTACAGCCGCCGCAAGCCCCACGATAACATAGCCCGCGATGGCGCCGCCCAATACCATGAAAAACCGGGTTCCCATACTCATACCGTCCAACCTTCCTCAGAAAACAACCCGCCGGCGCGCATATTCATCTGTTATGCCAGCGCCGGATCGAGCCCTGTATGAATTTCGATACTTTCTCTTATATAATTGTATATAAAATACAGCATTTTGTAAATACCCAATAACAAAACTTGCCGTCTTCATTGTCTTTCATGTTCCTTTTGGCGGCATTGGCGCTCGCCGGTTCTTATGCGCCGCCTGTTATTACCGCAAACTATTGAGCGATTGCGCTGATTCAAATCACAGTCCAAGCATTTGGACAGCGCCAATTACAATCAGCGCCGCTCCCGCAAAATAATGATACGCAGCGCCACACTTCACTTTCCTCTCCCCAAACTCAAGAAATAAAAAGGTAAGCGCTCCCGCTACTGCCGGAAAAGCGTAAGCTGCATTCCCCACGCCGCACAAGCTCATGCCCGCGCAAAACGAATCCGAGGCCAGCACCCCGCCCAGCACGATTCCCTCGACGGGTTCAATCGTCTTTGATTCGTCTATATCATAGTTTCTCCCCTTCTCCCCCCGGAAAACATCCCAGATCGATTTCCCTCCGAGAAGTACCAGAACAAGCCCCCCAGCCGCCTGAATATAATACGGATTTATAAAAACCCCCATGCCCTCGCCCAGAAGCACCGCAGCAAAAGAGGCAATCGCCGAAATCAACGCAACGACTCCTTTCGTCGTCCATGGAATCGTGATTTCCGCCGCATGGTAAGCCGCCCCAAGCGCCCATGAATCGATGCTGCCAGACAAAGCAAGCAGAATTACTTTGAGCATATTTTACATTTTCTCCTATATTATGACTTAACTTATCGTATGACAGACGCAAAAAAAAGTGCCCGTCATCATTTGCGCTTTCTGAATTGCATAAAACCCGCATCCCGCTCATAAGGATTATATAAAGATTAAATCAGGACAAAAGGGGTGCAAATGGGGAAAATCATGCAAAAACCGGCAACGTGGTATCAATATAGCAGTTCGCAGCTGGAACGGGAGCTTCATACAAATAAGGAGAAAGGCCTGACTGAAAAAAAAGCGGCTGCACTCGCAAAAAAATACGGAAAAAATCAGATCGCACAGAAAAAACAAGACAGTATGCTTAAGAATTTTTTTGACCAGTTTAAGGATTTCATGATCGTCACGCTCCTGATCGCCGCCGCCATTTCTTTTGGCATTTCATGGCTGCAGCATGAAGTGGACTTTATCGAACCCGCCATTATACTGGCAATCGTCGTAATCAACGCCGTTCTCGGCGTCATTCAGGAAGCAAAGGCAAAGCATTCGCTGGAGGCGCTGAAAGATCTCTCATCACCTGTCGCCCTGGTCATCCGCGACGGCGAAATGAGGCAGATTGATTCCGCGCTCCTCGTACCCGGCGACGTTATCATTCTTGAAGCCGGAAATCTCGTCCCCGCTGACGTGAGAATCGTCTCATCCATGGGACTCTCCATCGAGGAATCAACGCTAACCGGCGAAACGCATCCGATCGAAAAAAACGTCGAACCCATTCTGATGGACAGCGTTCCGATCGCGGAACAGAATAATATGGCTTTTTCCGGCACAATCGTCGCCACCGGACACGGAAAAGCGATCGTGACGTCCACAGGTATGAACACGGAGCTCGGGCATATCGCGGGCATGATTTCTGAAGAAACCCCTCCCGACACGCCGCTTCAGAAAAAGCTAAGCCATACCGGAAAAATTTTGGGAACCGTGGCATTGCTCATCTGCCTTGCGCTTTTCATCATCGGTATTTTCCATCGCCAGCCGGTATTTTCGATGTTCATGACGTCCGTCAGCCTCGGCGTAGCCGCCATACCGGAGAGCCTGCCCGCGCTCGTGACAATCATGCTTTCACTGGGCGTTGAGCAGATGGCTAAACGAAAGGCGATCATCCGCCGCCTTCCCGCGGTCGAAACACTGGGAAGCGCAACCGTGATCTGCTCAGACAAAACCGGTACGCTCACTGAAAATAAAATGACCGTGATGGAAGAGTATACGCTGGATACCCCTGAAAAACTATTTACTTATTTTGGCCTGTGCAACCACGGCATTGAACCGATGGAAAAGGCGCTTTTGGAACGCGCTGCCGCACTTTCGATCGATATCTCCGCAGAACGCCGAAAAAACAAGCTTATTGACGAATTTCCTTTTGACTCCCGAAGAAAGATGATGACTACCATTCACAAAAACCGGACAGGGCTCATAAGCATCACAAAGGGCGCGCCTGAAATCATACTGAAACGCTGCGACCGCATTCTCGTCAATGGCGAATGCCGTCCTCTAACGGGAAGCATCCGCCGGAATATAGACCGCATCGCTCTCTCCTATGCGGGCGATGCGCTGCGCGTACTTGCCGTTGCCTACCGGGACGATAGGGGAAGCAGCCCGCGCAATGACAAAGCTTCCTATGAGAGGGACATGATTTTTGTCGGCCTTGCCGGATTTATCGATCCGCCACGAAATGAAGCAGAGTTTGCCGTGGCAAAGTGCCGTCAGGCGGGCATACGTCCGGTTATGATTACCGGCGATCACAAAATCACGGCATCCGCCATTGCGGCCCGGCTCGGCATATGCCGCCATCCTGACGAGGTCATGACCGGAAGCGAACTGGACAGCATAAACGACGCCGAATTATCCAAAATCGTTTATAAATATCCGGTTTTCGCGCGAGTATCCCCTGCCCATAAAGTACGGCTTGTCAAAGCATTCCAGCAAAACGGAGAAGTCGTAGCCATGACGGGCGACGGCGTCAACGACGCCCCCGCCCTGCAGAAGGCAGACATCGGCTGCGCTATGGGAAAATCCGGAACAGACGTGGCTAAAAACGCCGCCGATATGATACTAATGGACGACAATTTCGCCACAATCGTAGACGCCGTAGAGGAAGGGCGGGGTATTTTCCAAAATATAAAAAAGGCTGTGCATTTCCTTCTCTCCTGTAATATCGGAGAAATCATGACGATTTTCGTTGCGATCCTAATGGGCAGGCCGTCGCCCCTGCTGCCTGTACAACTGTTATTTATCAACCTCGTGACAGACTCTTTCCCGGCGATCTGCCTCGGACTGGAACCGCCTGAAAAGGATATCATGAAAAAACCGCCGATATCGGCGGCAAAAGGGCTGTTCAGCGGCGGCGGCATGTTCACGATTGTCGTAGAAGGGATGTTCATCGGTTCCCTCGCCCTGTATGCTTACATGCTCGGGGGCGATACCGCCGGACGAACCATGTGTTTTGCCGTGCTGTCCCTATCCCAGCTCGTACACTCCATGAACATGCGGAGTTCCCACTCCCTGTTCCATATCGGCTTTTTCACAAACAAAAAACTGCTGTTCAGCGTGATCCTGTGCATCGCCATGCAGTGCGCCGTCATCATGCTGCCCGCCCTGCAGATCATATTCAAAACAACCGCCCTTGGCGGGATGCAGTGGCTTATGGTTATCGTGCTCTCCCTGCTGCCCATCCCGCTCGTAGAGTTGGAAAAACGGAGGCGCTGACACGCCCGCCGAGCAATTTCAGCCGAATGCCCATTAGCATACGCCGAGCATTTTCAATATCTCCGCGCAGTCATCTGCTACAACCGCTTCCGGGAAGCTCTCCAAGAGCTCGCGATCCCGGAAGCCCCAGCTCACAAGAATACAGTCCATGCCGCTATTTCTCGCTGTATTGTAGTCCACCTCTGAATCCCCGATATAGACAGCGCGCTCCTTTACGCTTCCGATTTCCTCCAGCGCCAGAAAAACCAAATCCGGGGCGGGCTTCCGCTTTATACCTTCCCTATCCCCGACCGCCGCATGCGTATACTCAGAAAAATATATTTTGTTTAACTCTTTCACCGCGGCGTCGTTTTTATTCGACACGATCGCAAGTTTATACCCCCGCTCCGAAAAAGTTTTCATCATATCAAGAACTCCCTCATACGGTTTCGTCTTAATTCGGCAGTGTCTCGTATAATAGCTTCTAAATTCCTCCAAAATCCGGTCGAAGCTTCCGTTGTCCCGCCCGTGCGGAATAGCGCGCGCGATCAGGTTTCCCACGCCGTTTCCCACAAAATTACGGATCTGTTCCAGACTGTGCTCCGGATAGCCATGCCTGCGCATAATAACATTTACACTGTCGCGCAAATCATCTAATGTATTTAAAAGCGTACCGTCAAGGTCAAAAATGACGGTATCCTTATGTTTCATCTTCACATCCATCATCCTCCTATCCTACCATAACCCCGGCGCCGCGCCGTTAATCCACGCGCCAAAAACCATTGACATAAGTATCGCTATAATCAGCGCCAAAGCGGCCGCTGCAACCAGCGGACGTTCATTATTGCTCGCCCTCCACCAGACCACAAAAAGTATGAGAACCAAAATCAGCCTCAATCCGTCTCAACCCCTTCCAAAGACAAGTATATAATAAATATGAGAATCGCGCCATACTATTTTTCGTATAATTTTATAACATAACGAAAAGACTAATACTATTATCCATATCGAAAGGAGTCTGCAGCATGAAAAAAACTGACGCGAAGCAAAATCGGACAACCCGGAAGGAGAGCGCCCGGGCGGAAAATAAAAATACGCTGGATGGCATTTCACAGCAAAGATCTGCACAAATCCGCCAGAATTCCCATTATGGCAAAACAAATCAGGCGTCCCCTGATAACAATCTCTTCTGGGAAGACGAATCCAACCCGCTCAGCAGCAAGGGTAATTAATCTGCTGGCGGACGCGCGTACGTCAACACCGGATTTCAGACCTGAGAATTCTTAATTTGGTTTGTTTCTTTCCTGAAAAATCAGAATTCTCCAGGTCTCTTTTTATTTCCTCACAAAATCGATAGCGGCAGTCCCGGTCAGGGTTCAGGCATCGGTTCAATATATGCTTCATCTTTTCGGAAAGCGCTTGTTTTCCCTGAACCCCGGCATTTGCGTCCATCTGCGCCGGATGGCATCCCGTCAGCATATGAAACAGGACCGCGCCAAAACCGTATATATCTGCCCGTATGTCTATCGCATAATTTCGCAAAAACTGCTCCGGAGCCGCATATCCTTTCGTCCCGACCGGTATTGCCGCATACCCGCAGCCATTTTTTCCGGAAACAGCAGCCCCGAAATCGATCAATTTCACATGCGAGAGATGCGTAATCATAATATTTCCCGGTTTCAGATCCCTGAAAATAAGGGTCGGATTCTGCCGGTGCAGATAAGAAAGTATATCGCACATTTCGACCGCCCATGCCGCGGCCTGTTCCTCACTGATTTTCCCATTCTCCGCAATTTTTTGTTTCAGCGTCATTCCCGGCACATACTCCATCACGATACTGCCGCCCTCCGCATCCTCCAATGACTCCACAAAAGCGGGTATGCCCGGATGACAAAGGCGTTCCATCGTCTTGCGCTCTTCTTCCGCCAGCATAAAATCATTCCTATCCGCATACCGCTTCACTGCGTATTTTTTTCCTGTCCGTTTATCTGCGCCCAAATAAACGCGTGACGTCCCTCCTCTTCCGATCTCACGGATTAACATATATTTTCCCACCGCGCTTCCCCCCCATATTTTATATTCGTGCAGATTCCTTATTCTGACACGTTAAGCGCGACTGCAAACGGCGCCTGTCCGTCCAGCCTTTCCATGAACTTCTGTAATTGATGGCTATTGCTTATTTTCTTTGGATATTCCAGACGAATCTGTCTGGGAAGAATAAGATATAATGTTCCGACCGGCACGCTTCCGTGCAAAAATACCATGTCCGACGGCTCCCTCACCGGTATCCCCAGTTCCCGGTCAAGGCGTTTGCGCTCTTCACCGGTATGCCATCTGCGGCTGCGCTTCTTCTGAAAAGAATACTCGCACACCGTCCACTCTCCCAACCCGCAAAATACATACTGCCCCCTGTGAACAAGCAAAGCCGCAAATTCCAGGCATGCTCCGCCGATACCGGAAGCATCGCCCGCCGCGGCGCCTGCGTCTTCAAAACCCCCGTACGCTATGCTTTGCCAGTACCGCTCCACCACTTTGACTGAAAACGGCTCAACATTGTGCGGAAACTCATGGCAAAACCAATGCTCAAACCTCTTCAGCAGCAAAAGCCTGCCTGCGCGGCTCCCTCCTCTTTCATCCGAAGCGGTACGGCACACCACGGCAAATGCAGTATCTGCACTTGCCGGCAATATAGAGCGAAATACTGCGCCACAGCGACCCGCCAGTCCCGCAGCGCATTCCTTGCTCCCCTCTGCCGCATAAATACTGACATTTTCCCTGTCAGGGGCATATAATTCCGACAATTGTATTTTCATACTTATTTTTTGACCTCGATTTTTTCCATGCCGCCCATATACGGCCGCAATGCGTTCGGAATATTTACGGAGCCGTCCGCATTCAGGTTGTTCTCCAGAAAAGCAATAAGCATACGCGGCGGAGCTACAACCGTGTTGTTCAGCGTGTGGGCAAAATATTTGCCCCCATCGCCGACCACCCGGATCTTCAAGCGTCTCGCCTGCGCGTCGCCCAGATTGGAACAGCTTCCCACTTCAAAATATTTCTTCTGGCGCGGCGACCACGCCTCCACATCAATGGACTTCACTTTCAGATCCGCAAGGTCTCCGGAACAGCATTCGAGCGTACGCACCGGAATATCCAGCGTGCGAAACAAATCAACGGTGTTCTTCCACAGCTTGTCAAACCACATCATGCTGTCCTCCGGCTTGCACACCACGATCATTTCCTGTTTCTCAAACTGGTGGATGCGGTATACGCCCCTCTCTTCCAGGCCATGCGCCCCCTTTTCCTTCCGGAAACACGGCGAATAGCTTGTCAGCGTCTGCGGCAGGCTCTCTTCGGGAATAATCTTGTCTATAAACTTGCCGATCATGGAATGCTCGCTCGTCCCGATCAGGTACAAGTCCTCCCCCTCAATTTTATACATCATGGCATCCATTTCATCAAAACTCATAACGCCGGTCACGACGCTGCTCCGGATCATAAACGGCGGAATGCAATACGTAAAGCCGCGGCCAATCATGAAATCGCGGGCATAAGCAATGACCGCCGAATGCAGTCTGGCGATGTCGCCCATCAGATAATAAAAACCGTTGCCCGCTACATCACGGGCAGCATCCAGATCGATTCCATCGAATTTTTCCATTATTTCCGTATGATAAGGTACGTCAAAATCAGGCGTCACCGGCTCTCCGAATTTTTCAATCTCGACGTTTTCACTGTCGTCTCTTCCGATCGGAACACTCGAATCGATGATATTGGGAATCGTCAACATGATCTCCCGGATCCTTTCAGACAGCTCGCTCTCTTTTTTCTCAAGCTCTGCCAGCCGTTCCGCACCTTTCGCCACTTCCTCTTTGAGCGCCTCCGCCTCTTCTTTTTTGCCCTGCGCCATCAGTCCGCCGATGTTCTTTGAAATTTTCTTGCGGTTGGCGCGAAGGCTGTCCGCCTCCTGCTGCGCCGCACGGTTCTCTTTATCCAGTTCGATGACTTCATCTACGAGCGGAAGCTTCCTGTCCTGAAATTTATTCCTTATATTTTCTTTTACTGCGTCAGGATTTTCTCGTAAAAATTTAATATCCAGCATATTTCTCCTCTTTTCTGCGCCGCCTGCCAAAACCGGCTTCGCTCTATAATTGGATTTATTATACACCCTATTTCGCCCTTTTGCAAATGTTTCATATATTTACTTTTTCCAATCGGATCGCCATATACGGCCTGCCCGGCAGCTGCACCCTGAATTTTCCGCTTACAACGCCCCGTTCCTCGATCGTCATATTCCACGTATCGATTACGCTCAGCCGATAACCGGTTTCATCATCGATATGATATTCCTTAAATACCGGCTGCATGAAACTATAATAAATCAAATAATAATCTTTTGCCCGCACAGAGTCGGTCAGGCTGGCTTCCGGAACTGCGCACACCTCCGACCAGAAATCCCCGCACGGCATCAGTCCGTCGCCGGGCGCCTCTTTCCATATGTCCATCAAAAACTGAAACCGCTTGTGGCTCTCTCCGTGAAGCGTACCGCCGTGGGACCACCACAATACGCCTTCCTCATTCCAATATGTCTCTCCGTGCCCGGGATATCCGCCACGGCAGACCGCCTCCCAAAAACGCCTCACCATTTCCTCCCCGCTTATATTTCCCCATCCGTGCGGAATATTTCCCTCGTACGCAATTTCGTCCAAAACGACCGGCTTTCCATATCTTTCACGCCATTCCCCAACCATTTCCGACGTTTTATACAGGTCCTGCCTCTGAATGCTGCAATGCGTGACCCACGGTCTGCTATAATCATAAAAGGGAATGCAGTTATGGATTGAGCGGAGGCGTCCATACGGGTCTCCTTTGCAGATCAGCGCGGCAAAGCGCTCCCAGTCTTTTATCGTCTTGCTGCGCATGAGGTCATACTCATTCGCCAGCGACCACCAGACATTGCGAAACGCCGAGAAACGCGCCAGCACATAATTCCAATAGCGGTCATCCTCTTCCTCTGACATGCGGGAAAAGCCCCAGCGGTCATACGGATGCATGACGATCAAATCCGCCTCAATCCCAAGCTTTCCCAACTCACGGATGCAGTATTCGATATGCCGGAAATGTTCGGGATTAAATCTCGCAAAATCCCAGCTGTTCCCGGGACTGCAATTGCCGTATTCTAAAAAATTATCCCGGGTCAGTACAGAAGAATCCATCGGCGTCCCCTCAAACGGATACGAACGGGGTTCTCCCAGATTAAAGTCATAGTGCTTTGGCAAAATACAGAAACGGATTTTATTGAACGCACTATGCGCCAATGAAGTTAGCGTCTCCGCAATCCTTTCATCTGACTGCAGATCCCATACATAACATGTGGTTCCGAGGCAGAGGTACGGCGTACCGTCCTCATAGGCGAAGTGAAACCGGTTTTTCACCCTGACCGGTCCGTGATTTCCCTCTCCCGGCTCCGTCACGCAAAACCCGCCCCTGACCGGCCCGCCAAAACTGGTTTGCACCTTATATGCATATTCGCCGGTGAAGGACGGCATAAAACGAATTTTGTAAACGCCGTCCCCGTCATAAAACCCGACTGTATGCACCGACTCCCATTTCCCCGCAAACTCACCCTCTATCGTCTGTTCCGTAAAAGGATTCCCCTCTTCCGGCCCCTTGACTGAAAGCTCAAAGATACCCCATTTTTCTACCTCTCTCATAGCTGTAAATCCCTTTCCGTTAATCCAGCTCGACAGCGCCCGTATACAGCTGATAGTATCTGCCTTTCATCTCCAGCAGCTGCTCGTGCGTTCCCCGCTCAATGATCTCTCCCTGCTCCAATACCATGATGCAGTCCGCATTCCGCACTGTGGAAAGGCGATGGGCGATCACAAACGTCGTCCTGTTTTTCATAAGGCGTTCCATGCCGTGGTCGATATGCATCTCAGTCCTCGTATCGACAGAGCTCGTCGCCTCATCCAGCACAAGAATCGGAGCTTTGGAAATGGCGGCGCGAGCAATGTTCAAAAGCTGCCGCTGTCCCTGACTCAGATTGATGCCATCCCCTTCGAGCATCGTGTCATAACCGTCTTCCAAACGCATAATGAACGAGTGGGCGCTGGCAGTCCGCGCCGCCTGCTCAACCTCTTCATCCGTGGCATCCGGACGGCCGTAACGTATATTTTCACGAACCGTTCCCGTAAATAAGTGCGTGTCCTGAAGAACCATGGCGATATTGCTGCGGAGGCTCTCCCTCTTATAATTTCTTATGTCTATGCCGTCAATCGTGATGCTCCCCTCCTGAATGTCATAAAAGCGGTTCAAAAGGTTTGTAACCGTCGTCTTGCCCGCACCCGTGGAGCCGACAAACGCCACCTTTTGCCCGGCGTGCGCATACAGATCGATATGTTTGAGAATGACCTTATCCGGATTGTAGCCAAATGTCACATCCTTCATAATGACTTCCCCTTTTATATCATCCATTGTACGGGCATCATCCGGGTCTTTCTCCTCCGGCTTTTCATCCATTACCTTAAATACCCTCTCGGCTCCCGCCAAAGCGGAAAAAATCGTATTGATCTGCATGGATATTTCATTAATCGGACGGCTGAACTGTCTGGAAAAATTGACGAACACGCTCAGATTCCCGACTGTCAGCTTTCCTGCGATACAAAACAGGCCGCCCACGCATGCTGTGATGCCATAGCTTACCTGACTCAGATTCCCCATGACCGGTCCCATTATTCCGCCGAAAAACTGTGCTTTTATCTGCTTATCCCGCAGATCATCATTATAATCTGAAAATTCTCGGATTGCGCGATCCTCATGGCAGAATACCTTGACCACCTTCTGCCCGCTCACCGTTTCTTCTATATAGCCGTTCAGTTTTCCGAGCGCCTCCTGCTGCGCGCGATAATATTTTGAGCTTTTCTTCGCGATAAAGCCGCCCGCCTTAATCATCGCCGGCACCATAAGAAGCGTCAGAAGGGCAAGCCACACATTCATATACAGCATGACGGACAGCGTGCCTGCGATACTGATCGCTCCCGAAATCAGCTGAATAATCGTATTATTCAGCATTTCTCCGATGGCGTCTACGTCGTTTGTGAAGCGGCTCATAATATCCCCGGTTGCATTTGTATCAAAATACCGTACCGGAAGCGTCTGTATATGGTCGAACAGATCCTTGCGGATCGTTCTGAGCGCCCGCTGCGAGACGCCGATCATAATACGCTGCTGAAGATACGTGGTAACAATACCCGTCGCATAAACGACAGCCATGCATGCAATTCCCGTCAAAAGCGCCGCCAGTCCTTCCTGAATCAAATCATCTGCGTTGGCGGGATTTGCCGATAACCTTTTACATGTATCCGCCACGCCGTCAATGACCGGAGAAAGCAAATACGAACCCGCGATCATCGTCGCGCTGGAAATAATCGCACATACTAACGCAATAAGCGCTTTCACCTTATCCCTTCCCACATAGGACAACAGGCGCGCGATTGCCTGTTTTGTATCCTTCGGTTTTCCTCCCATCATACCCCTGCCGCGTCTGCCCGGACCCGGCCGTCCCATCATCGGCGGCCTGCCCTGCGGTCTCCTTTCTCCACTCATGCCGGCACCCCCTCATCTTTACCTTTCTGCGAATAGTAAATTTCCCGATACTGCTCGCAGTTATCCATCAGCTCCTTGTGAGTACCCTGTCCCACGATCTCTCCCTCATCCAGTACCAGGATTCGGTCGGAACTCTCCACAGAAGAGATGCGCTGTGCAATAATAAGCTTGGTCGTATCTTTCAGCGCCGTCGAAAAACTCTTTCTGATCTCCGCCTCAGTCGCCGTATCCACTGCGCTCGTGCTGTCATCCAAAATCAATATCTTCGGCTTTTTCAGCAATGCCCTTGCGATACAGAGCCGCTGCTTCTGGCCGCCCGACACATTGACGCCTCCCTGACCAAGCTCTGTGTTATAGCCCTCTGTAAATCCTCTCACAAAAGCATCCGCCTGTGCATACCGCGCCATCTCATACACCTGCTCATCCCCGGCGGTCTCATCCCCCCACCTGAGATTATCCATGATTGTGCCGGAAAACAGCGTGTTTTTCTGCAAAACCATGGCAACCCCGTCACGAAGATTCTTAAGCGAATATTGCCTGACATCCACGCCGTCTACCAATACCTGCCCCTCGTCCACATCATACAGCCGCGGAATCAGCTGTACGAGAGAGCTCTTCCCGGAACCGGTAGAACCGATGATACCGATCGTCTCCCCGGCATTTGCGTGGAATGAAATATGTTTCAGCACATTGCTGCTATGTTTTTTATAATAGCGGAAACTCACATCCCTAAACTCGATCTCTCCTTTTTGCACGAGTCGTTCCTTCTGCCCCGCCTCGTTATCATTGAGATCGATTTTCGCAGTCAGCACCTGCTTTACCCTCTTAGAGGAAGCAAGCGCGCGGGAACCCTGAATCATAATCATCGCCACCATCATAAGCGACATCAGAATCTGCACGATATATGTCGTAAATGCCGTGAGGTCGCCTACCTGCATTTCCCCGTAAATGATCTGGTTTCCGCCAAACCAGACGACAGCCAGCGTTGCGATATTCATAGACAGCGTCATGATCGGCATTGTCAGAATCACAACCTTCAATGCCCGGAGGCTTCTATATTTCAATTCCTCATTTGCTTCATTAAATGTATCTTTCTCAAAATCATCCCGTACAAACGATTTCACGACTCGCACATTCGTGATATTTTCCTGAATCCGCGAATTGAGTTTATCGATTCTTGTCTGCATCACATCAAATCTCGGAAATGCCGTCCGGATAACCAAAATGATCGCAATGATCAAAAGCGGAATCACAACCCCCAGCACAAGCGCCAGCCGGGCATTCATTAAAATTGCCATAATGAGCCCGCCGATCAGCATGCCGGGTGCGCGCAGGAGCATCCTCAGTCCCATGCAGATGACATTCTGCATATTGGTAATATCGTTTGTCAGCCTTGTCACGAGGGAACCCGTTGAAAATTTTTCAATATTTGCAAAGGAAAATTTCTGTACTTTCGTGAACACGTCTTTTCTGAGCGACGCCGCAAAGCTTGCCGACGCCTTCACGGCGAAATAAGCGCCCAGCGTTCCGCCCGCCATCATGCACAACGCCAGAATCACCATCATAATGCCCTTTGTGATCACATATCCGTTTCCGAAGCCATCCTGAATACCTTGGTTAATAATCATTGCCATCAGCTTAGGCATAAATACCTCGCCGATCACTTCCACTATCATAAAAATCGGTCCAAGAATAAACGCTGAAAGATACGGCATCACATATTTTTTGTAAATACCCATACGATCCACACTCCTTTCTCTATTCTATTTCTGACAGGTTGTCATACATGCGTTTCAAATAATTGCTCAAAAGCTCCGTTTCCTCTTCTGAAAAATCTTTGACCGCCTGTTTATCAATATTTTCAAAAATCGCCCGGCTGCTCTCTACGATCTGCCTCCCCTTGCCGGTCAGCTGGATAAAATTTGCGCGGTTATCTGCCGCTTTCGCCTTCCGCTCGATATATCCGTCCTGCTCCAGCTTTTTGAGCGTTACCGCCACTGTGGCGGCGGAAATCTGCAGCATTTTCGCCAGCTCCAGCTGAGAATCAAATTCATGATTCGATAGCGTCATAAGCATTCTGTGCTGCGCCCGATGCAGTCCGGTCTTTCCTACAAGCCCCTCCGCCTTTCTCCGGTGCAGCTGGCTTACTAATATCATCATTTTCATAGGGTTGTTCAACTCATTCAAAGAATCCCCTCCTAACAACACAAAATAGTTAGCAAGCCAATCATTAACATCCAAACCGTTAGCTTGCTAACTATTCATTATACACATATGCTTTTATTTGTCAACCCCGTAAAAGTCACGCGAGGGCAGGCGCTCCGCCAAAGGCGGATGAAAGGCGCGCACACGTCTCATACAGCGCCGGATTGCCCCGGTTACATACGGTTGTACAGATCCTCATATTTTCTCGCAGAATTTGCCCACGAGAAATCCTTTGCCATTCCACGGTCAATAATCTTATTCCAATCGCGTTTCTTTTCATAATACACGTATTTTGCATATCGGATCGTGTTCAGCATCTCATGCGCATTGTAATTTGCAAACGAGAATCCCGTTCCCGTATTCTCGTACTCATTGTACGGTTCCACCGTATCCTTCAGTCCTCCGGTCTCGCGCACGATCGGCACCGTTCCGTAACGGAGGCTCATAAGCTGGCTCAGCCCGCACGGTTCAAAGAGCGACGGCATGAGGAATGCATCACAGGACGCATAAATCTTATGCGATCTCTCATTGGAATAAAAGATATTTGCCGACACCCTCTCCGGATATTTCCACGCAAAATGGCGGAATAAATGCTCATATTTCTCTTCCCCGGTTCCGAGAACGACAAGCTGCGTATCCTCAGAACAGATTTCTTCTATCACATAGTCGATCAGGTCAAAACCTTTCTGATCCGTCAGGCGGGACACGATGCCAATCATAAACTTCCTGTCGTCCTGCGCCAGGCCAAGTTCCCTCTGCAACGCCCTCTTATTCTTTACTTTCTCCTTGCGGAACGTTCTCGCATCGTAGTGCGCCACAATGAGCGGATCTGTTTTCGGGTTGTACTCATCATAATCCAGACCGTTTACGATACCGGTCAGGCATCCGGCCTTTGCATTGATCAAGCCATCCAGTTTCTCACCATAAAACGGCGTCCGTATCTCCTCTGCGTATGTATCGCTGACAGTAGTGATCTGATCTGCATATACAAGACCGCCCTTCAAATAATTCGCATCGCCATAGGCCTCAAGCTTATCCGGCGTAAAATAATATGCATCCAGTCCGGCGGTGTCCATCACCGTTTTTTTGTCCCATATCCCCTGAAATTTCAAGTTATGAATGGTCATAATCGACTTTATCCCACGGAAAAATTCTCCCTGCTGGAACGAATCTTTCAAATATACCGGTATCAAGCCGGTCTGCCAGTCGTGACAGTGGATAATGTCCGGACGGAAATCGATAAGCGGAAGCGAAGACAACGCTGCTTTTCCGAAAAACGCAAACTTCTCAATGTCCTGATATATTTCGCCATATGGCGTATTCCCGCTGAAATAAAACTCATTATCCAGAAAATAAAACGTCACCCCGCCATAGTCCAGCCGGAAAATGCCTACATACTGTTTTCTCCATGCCAGTTCAAGATAAAAGTGCGTGATAAACTGCATCTGGTTTTTATATTCCTCTGGTATCGCCGTATATTTCGGCATCATGACTCTTACATCAAATTTATCTTTGTTGAAATACTTCGGCAGCGAGCCAACAACATCAGCTAGTCCGCCGGTTTTAATAAATGGTACGCATTCAGAAGCTGCAAATAAAACCTTTTTCATGTTTTTCCCTCCGTTCTAATGTATTACCGCAAGAAATTCCTATTTCTAGTATACACTATTTGCAAGGGATATAAAAGCACTTTTTTTCATTTGCGGAAATATTTTTCTACCGCCTCAAGCCCCTTATATAATCCGGTTGCCACAATGCAGAGGATCACGATGCTCAGCATAACATAATCCAGCTTAAACACCTGGCTTCCGTATACGATCAAATAACCAAGTCCCGCATTGGCGGCGAGAAATTCCCCGATAATGACGCCAACCAGAGACAGGCCGATATTTACTTTCATATTGCTCAGGATCGTATGGATATTGCCGGGCAGCACTATATACCGCAGGATATCCAGGCGCCCGCCTCCGAGCGTATGAATCAGCTTTATCTTTTCTTCTTCCACGGAACAAAACGCCGTATAGAGCGTGATTATGCTGCCAAATACCGCCACGGACACCGCCGCCACGATAATCGTTTTCATGTTATTGCCGAGCCATACGATAAATACCGGGGCGAGAGCCGTTTTGGGCAGGCTGTTCAACACGACCAGGTATGGCTCGCAAACCTCTGCTACCGTATGATTCCACCAGAGAAAAACCGCAATCGCAATTCCCAAAAACATAATGAAAAAAAAGCTCAGAAACGTCTCCAGCAATGTAACCCCAATATGATAAAATATGCTTCCATCCGCCGACAGATTGACAAAACATGCCGCCATCCTCGACGGACTGCTGAATATGAACGGATCGACAAGTCCCGCTCTCGTGGCAAGCTCCCACGCGGCGATAAGAAAAATAAATATGCCCGTCTGCAAAAACCGCACTTTTCGACTGCGGCGGATATAAGACCGGATAAATTCTTTTTGTTTTTCCGAGCACTCTTTCGTGAGACTCCGTTTCAATTCCCGGATGGGTCTTTTACTTTCCACCATTCAATTCCTCCCATATTTCATTAAAATAGTCATGAAATTCCGGTGCGCTTCTCGCCTTAAACGGGGTTATCTCATCTTCAAATGTCAGCCGTATCGGTATCTCCTTTTTCAGAGACGCCGGACGCTGCGTAAGCACGAGCACGCGGTCGCCCATGCTGATCGCCTCCGAGATGTCATGCGTGATCAGTATCGCCGTCTTTTTTTCTCTTTTAATGATTTTCCAAATATCGTCCGATACCTCCAGCCTCGTCTGGTAATCCAGCGCTGAAAACGGCTCATCCAAAAGAAGCAGATCCGGTTCCATCAAAAGGGTTCGGATCAGCGCCACGCGCTGCCGCATGCCGCCGGACAGCTCCGAGGGTTTCGCATGGTCAAAGGAAACCAGCCCGTATGTTTCAAACAAATGGTTTAACAGCATGAGTTTGTCTTTGTTATCCGACTTCTTCTGTATGGCAAGGCCGAGCGCAGCATTCTGGTACGTATCTTTCCATTCCAAAAGATGATCGCGCTGCAGCATATATCCAATATTAATTCCTGATTTTTTCCGCTCTTCATTTTCAAATAATATGCTGCCGCCATCCGGTTCAATCAGTCCGGCAATAATTGACAAGAGGGTCGATTTTCCACAGCCGCTTGGCCCGACGACAGCCAGAAACTCCCCATCTTTTACCTGAAAACTGAGGTCGTCAATCGCAAGCGTTTCCCCATACACGCTATGGTACGAATAAGAAATATGGTCAAATGACAATATATCGCCCATAAAATCCCCCAAATACTTTATGCACGTCTTAACTTTAATGTATGAAATTTTTGTCTGAATGTGCATATTTCGACCGCTTTTCGCCGCAATAAGCCGAAACCGCCTGAAAAAGCGGGCGTCGGACGCAGGAATAATATTGCGCGCGAAGGGAAATGCTCTTACCTATAAAAAGAATATTGCTTTGCGCATGCAAAAGGAGGAATACATGAAAAAAATTGCTTTTTTCGATACGAAACCATATGATAAAATCTGGTTTGACGAGTACAATGAACAATTTGAACTTGACTATTTTGAAGGAAAATTAAACCGCAAGACATGCAGGCTGCTCAGAGGATACGACGGCGTAATCGCCTTTGTCAATGACGACATTGATGAAAACGTGATCGACACAATGTACGAAGAGAAAGTTCCGGTACTTGCCATGCGCTGCTCCGGCTACAACAACGTAGATATAAAAGCAGCGAAGGGCAAAGTAAAGGTTCTTCGCGTCCCCGCATACTCTCCCTATGCAGTAGCGGAACACGCGATGGCGCTCCTGCTGACATTGAACCGCAAAATCCACAAGGCTTATATCCGCACGCGTGATTTTAATTTCAGCCTGAACCGGCTGATCGGTTTTGACATTCACGGCAAGACGGTCGGCATCATCGGCACCGGACAGATCGGACAGGTTTTCGCCAGCATCTGCAGGGGCTTTGGCGCGGACGTCATCGGTTACGACCTCTATCCGTCTGAAAAAAGCGGCATCAACTATGTTGATCTGAACGCCTTATTTCAAAAAAGCGACATCATCTCGCTGCACTGTCCGCTGACAAAAGAAACGCACCATCTGATCAACAAGGACTCCATCGCCATGATGAAAAAGGGCGTATATATCATAAATACGTCGCGCGGCAGCCTGATCGAAAGCCAGGCTCTCTTAGACGGCCTGACCTCCGGCAGAGTGGGCGCCGCCGGACTCGACGTCTACGAGGAAGAATCCGATTTGTTTTACGAAGATCATTCCAATTTGGTCATCAAAGACGACATCCTCTCCATTCTCGTGTCGAGACCGAATGTCATCATCACCTCGCATCAGGCGTTTCTGACCGAAGAAGCATTAAAAAGCATCGCAAACATCACGCTGTCCAACTTGAGCGAATATTTCCAAACCGGCAGCTGTTCAAATGAAATAACTGATCCGTAAAAGCATTACAGCGTGTCAAGAATGGCTCTGGACGGAAACTCCTGATCCGTCTTCTGCGAAAAGTAACCGGCGACCACCTGATCCAACTCCCTGCATACCTTCTCCGACACGGTAAATGTATACAGCGTTTCGATCGGGGAGGCCGCGATCCGCTGCAGCGTATACGCCGTCGTTCCCGTGATCGAAACCGCTCCCTTCCCATTGTAGGGCGCTTTCTCATAGCACTCGCCGCACAATAACCCCGATTCCTGCTGCGAAAAATAAACCAGCCCCTGTTTGCAGCCGCAGCCGATACACGCAAATAAACGGGGGGCTTCCCCGTTCACGGCAATCATCTTAAATTCATAAATCGTCTTTACGAGGCCGCGGGGCAAAGAGGGAACTT
Organism: uncultured Lachnospiraceae bacterium; assembly: GCA_947591245.1. GTDB lineage: Bacteria > Bacillota > Clostridia > Lachnospirales > Lachnospiraceae > Eubacterium_F. Next base: position 36,123 of record CANQCY010000005.1, read on the forward strand.
TTAACGCCCGGAGAGACTGGTATAATAGCTTGAGAGCTTCTCTTCCGTCCAAATTTTCCCTCGTAAAATAATCCGCCACTTCACAAAAATACATCCCCATATAGATATCTTCCAATTCTTCCCGCAATTCAGAAAAGTAATTACTCACTTCCACAGACGATACCGAATAGGAATCCCTTCCGACGAAAAGCGTAAATTCCCCGAACGTAAAGGGTTCTGCAGCCGCCAGAAGAGAACTTCTCGGTCTTCTGGCGCCCCTTGCGAAGGCAGATATTTTCCCGCATTCCTTCGTGAGTATGACAAGCCGTTTGTCATACTCACCAACCGGCGTGCCTGATAGCACCATCCCCGTCACTTTTTTCTGCATACTGCACCGACTCCATGCTGCCGGACAAGTTGTCCGCATTCGTATACTCCCCATCATTCCCCGACGCATTTCTCACTGAATCTATATACTTCAAATAATCCGATACCTTCCCCGACCGATAAAACTCTTCCCAGTTATTATTTTTCATAATGGCTTCCTCCGTGGTTTTTTAATCATTCATTTGAATGTGTTATATTTTTATGATCTCCACAAAGGAATGCGCATATACTAGAACATTATTCCAACTGTTTTTTATTGTATCCGAAATTTTTGAGAAGATAATCGCTGTCACGCCAGTCTTTCTTTATCTTTACCCACAATTTCAGGTTGACCTTCGCATGAAGGAAATCCTCGATCTCCGTCCTCGCCTGCGTCCCGATCTTCTTGAGCATCTGTCCCTGTTTGCCGATGATAATACCTTTGTGGGACTCTCTCTCGCATATAATCGTAGCGTCAATATCGTATATTTTTTTCCCTTTTCTGCGAAACTTCATCTGGTCAATCGCCACGGCGATTCCATGCGGAATCTCATCGGAAAGCTGGCGAAGCGCTTTCTCGCGGATAAGCTCCGCCACGATCTGGCGCTCAGGCTGGTCGGTCACGGTATCCTCATCATAAAACTGCGGCCCCTCTTCGAGGTAATCAAACATGACGTCTATCAGATGCTCCACATTGTCGCCTTTTTTCGCCGAAACGGGAATAATTTCGCTAAAATCCATAATATGCTGATAGGCGTCAATACAGCCGAGAAGCGCATCCTTTTTCACGGTATCGATTTTATTCATGACGAGTATAACCGGAATCCGTGCTTTTTTCAGCTGCTCAGCAATATGCCGCTCGCCCTTTCCGATAAACGTCGTAGCTTCCACGAGCCACAGGACGATGTCCGCCTCGTCAAAGGTCCTCTCCGCCACATTTACCATGTACTCGCCCAGCTTATTTTTTGCTTTGTGAATACCTGGAGTGTCCAAAAAAACGATCTGTCCGCGTTCCTCATGGTAAACCGTCTGAATCCGGTTTCTCGTTGTCTGCGGTTTGTTGCTCGTAATCGCTATTTTCTGACCAATGATACGGTTCATCAGCGTAGACTTCCCGACATTGGGTCTCCCGACAAGCGCGGCAAAGCCGGACTTGTACTCATTCCTCTCATTTGATTCCTGCATCGTTTCCTCCATGCGCGCACGCCTTTTGCACTCTCATATCGTATCAATCCTGCGGAACAGGGCGCTGTTTTCCCTGACCTTATCCTCATTGCCGAGAACACAGATCTTATCCGCACCCAGAACGGCTTCCGCCATCTCCGCCGCCTTCCGGATATCCTCGCTTGTGGCAGCAAGCACCTGATCCCGTTCCCGCTGCACATCTTCTTCATTCACGCCGGTAAAATAAGCCGCCATGGATCGGTTTCCTTTGGCTTTTGGCATAAGGGGCGCGTCCATATGGCTAATCGTACCGATGATATATTTTGTCATATCCCGCTCATCCGCCGCAAAATTTCTCAAATACTCCGGCACGGCTTTATAGACATCATTTGTCTCTGCAAGCTTGGGATCGCGGTACGAGACAAAAAATCCCTCTCCCGTATTGCCAAATCCGCACATTGCGCCGTATGCGCCGCCTTTTACCCGCACCTCATTCCAGAGGTAGTCAAAACTCAATATGGATCTCACTATTTTGTACACGCCGGTGTAAGCCACGCCGGCATCCATAAAATTGCCTGAACGCGCCACATACTGAACCTGTCCGGCCGTCATAAATCCCTCGTTGTCCGCGATATCTTCACACCGGCAGTCCGGCTTTTCCAAATCCTTTTCTGCGGCGCCAGACGCTTTTTCTCCCGCAGGAAACTTCTGCAGGAATTGCAAAAACGCTTTCTCAAACGCGGCATAATCCTCTTTCGCACAAGTGATTCCCGCAATCATATTGCCACGGACAAAGATCCGTTCCGTGAGCTGCTTCAATACCTGAATGAGATTTTGGCTGTGTTCTTCAAAATTTTCCTCCAGCTCTTTCAGGAAACGGTAATATGAAATACCGCTAATCTGCTCGTCATACATGCAAGGCTCCGACGTATACGCCATCGCTCGGCTCACCGCCGTACTGTGTCCTGCTGACACAAGGCGAACCTCAAGGTATGACCTCTGTTCGCCAATGATCTCCCGAAGACGCTTTTTGTCATCAAGATGGGACTTCGTGACCGCCTCGCATAAAAGTTCCAGAATCCGTTGCGTTTTGCCGGTAAACGCTTTTGTGCCAAAAACGAGGTAAGCGTCATACTGCCCGCGGCGCGCTCTGCTCTGGTACATTCTCGGCTCAAAATACATATCCCCCGCATTCTGAAGAATCTCATTGGAAAAGGACAGCTTGTCGCGCTCATCCGTATCCACGCACCCAAGCACACTGGAAAGCAGGCTGATATACGGGGCATACTCGCTCAAAAGCGGCTTTATATTGAAATATAAATTGATATAGTGGATGCCATTTGTAAAATAGTCATGCTGGATGACCGGACAATCCCCCGCCATCTTTTTCACATTAGAAAATCCGAGCGCTTTCTTTCCGATATCTTCCCGCGCCAAAAGCGGTATTTTTTCCAGCATTTCTTTCGGCGACGGTTCCTCCTGGTACTTTCTTAGCTCTTTTGTCTCCCGGACAAGCTTCTCCTTCTCTTCCTGGGTAAGCGTCTCGAAATATTGTTGCAGGCGCTTCGTCTGCTCCGCCTCCATCTGCGCAGTAAGGCCTGTTTTCGGCTCCACCGTCACGACAGACCGATGCGTGTTGTCAAGAAGGCAGGTGCGGATCAGAGATTCAAAATACCCGCTATCCATCTCCTCTCTCAGTTTCTGAAAGGTGTCGTTTGCCCGAATATGGATAAACGGCTGATCTCCGTCATAAAGCCAGCTGTCAAAAATCTGCAGCCCATACATCAGCCCTTTCGGATACGCTCCGAAATCCGCCTCCCTGTAGCGGAATTCCATTGCATTCAATCCGGCGCTCAGAGAATCCCGGTTAATCCCATCTTTTACAAGCTTCTCCAACTCTTCGCGAATGACGGACACAAACTGTTCTTTCTTATCCGCCGACACATTTTTTGCGATAATGGAAAAATACGGCTGTCTTATGCTCTCCTCAAAAAAACCTGTTATTTCCGTTCCGATTCCCTGATCGAGAAGCGCCTGCTTCACCGGCGCCCCAACGCCCTGTACGAGAACATAATTCAGCACCTGAAAAGCGATATACATATCCCTGTCAAGGGAAGTTCCCGTCACAGCATTATAACTGAAATACGCTTTATTTTCTTCGGACTCGCCTTCCGCCAGCGAATAATGCCCGCTTACCTCCACAGGCCTATCAAAACCTTTCTGCTCGCGGATAGCAGAATCCACCTCAAGATAATCAAAACTGCTCAGATAATTTTCATCAATCCACGCAAGCTTCTCCGCCATATCCATGTCGCCATACAGATAGAGATAACTGTTCGACGGATGATAATAGCGGGAATGAAAGTCCAAAAATTCCTCATATGTGAGATCCGGAATCACCGCCGGGTCGCCGCCCGACTCCCGTCCATACGCATTATCCGGAAATAAGGATTGCTGGATCTTCCGCTCCAGAAGCTCTTTTGGAGAAGAAAAAACGCCCTTCATTTCATTAAATACTACGCCGTTATATTTTAATGTTCCGTTTACATCTTCCAGCTCGTAATGCCAGCCCTCCTGCTTAAAAATCTTTTCTTCCTTGTATATATTCGGATAAAATACTGCATCAAGATACACATGCATTAAATTCTGAAAATCCTTATCATTGCAGCTGGCAACAGGATACACCGTTTTGTCAGGATACGTCATGGCGTTCAAAAACGTATTGAGAGAACCCTTCTCCAATTCAATGAACGGATCCTTAACCGGAAAATCCTTTGAGCCGCACAGCACAGAATGCTCCACAATATGCGCCACACCGGTTGAATCTCCGGGCGGAGTCCGGAATCCGATGGAAAACACTTTATTGTCATCTTCCGTTTCAATCGCCACGACTCTTGCTTTCGTTTTCTCGTGTTCAAGAAGATATCCTTGGGCGTCTAATTCCCTAAGCTCCTGTTTTACGATTACCCTGTATCCGTTTACGTCCTTCATTTTTCCCTCCGTTTTCTTTCTTTTTCTGCGTCGGCGTACAGCTGAAAATCTGTACCGCCGACGGCGCCAATACAATTTCTATGGAATCTTCCAGTCCATCGTATTTTATTGCTTTGGACTGTTTCAGTCTCGGATTTATATTTCCCGTTCCCCCAAAACCTATACTGTCGCTATTGAATATTTCCTTATATTTTCCGGCAAATGGCACGCCAATGCGGAAAGCCTCATACGCTACCGGCGTAAAATTGCATACGACCAGTAACGTTTCCTGACTGCCTTTGCGTATAAATGAAATTACGCTGTGATCCGCGTCCAACATACTGAGCCAGCGAAATCCGTCCGGTTCGCCGTCCTTCTCATAAAGCGCCGGATGGTCTTTATAAAATTTCCACAACTCCGCCACATAATCATGCAGAAGCGAATTGGGTGATTTTATGGAAACGATTTCCCCGGAGCCGCTCCTTGCCGCTTTCCAGTCATCTAACAGCTGCCAGTCCAGTTCCCTCTCTTCACTCCACTCGCGTTCCTGCCCGAAATCCTGTCCCATAAATAAAAGTTTTTTGCCCGGATGAACCGCCATATAGCCATAGGTCAGACGAAGCCCGGCAAACTTTTGTTCCGTCGTACCCGGCATTTTCCCGTACATCGACCTCTTCCCATGAACAACCTCGTCATGAGAAAAAACAAGGGCGAAATTTTCCGAATAATGATATACCATACTGAACGTCAGCATCCCGTGCCGTCCTTTACGAAAAAGCGGATCCGTTTGGATATACTCCAGATAATCATTCATCCAGCCCATATTCCATTTAATGTCAAAGCCAAGCCCTCCATCTTCCACCGCACCGGTAACCATCGGCCACGCAGTGGATTCCTCGGCGATTGTAAACGTACCGTCTTTTCTCTCTTTCACTTTCTGATTCAGCCGCTTCAAAAAATCCACCGCCTCAAGATTTTCCACGCCGCCATACATGTTTGCAACCCACTCGCCGTCTTGTTTGCCATAATCCAGGTAGAGCATGGACGCCACAGCGTCAAACCGGAGTCCGTCAGCATGATACCTTTCAAGCCAGAACAGGGCGTTTGAAATAAGGAAATTCGCTACTTCGGAACGTCCGTAATTATAAATCACCGTTCCCCAATGCGGGTGCATGCTCTGTCTCGGATCCGGGCTCTCATACAGGCAGGTACCGTCAAACCTCGCAAGGCCGTGCTCATCTTTTGGAAAATGAGCCGGCACCCAGTCCAGAATAACGCCAATTCCGTTCTGATGCATGTAATCAACGAAATATTGGAAATCATCCGGCGTACCATACCTGGATGTCGGGGCAAAATACCCCGTCACCTGATATCCCCACGAAGCGTCGTACGGATATTCCATCACCGGCATAAGCTCCACATGGGTATAGCCTGTCTTCAGGCAGTAATCAGCCAGCATCGGCGCAATTTCCCGATATGTATAAAAGCGCTCCGGCTGCTCTGCGCCCTCTTCCGGTTTCGGTTTTCGGAAAGAGCCGAGCTGCACTTCATAAATGATCAGCGGCTCCTTTAGGATCTCTTTCTTTTTTCTATCCTCCATCCACTTGCCGTCATTCCATTTATGTTGTCCGATATCCCAGACCACACTGGCTGTCGCCGGACGTTTTTCACAATAATACCCATATGGATCCGCTTTCAAAACAACCTTCCCGTCGGCTCCGTGTATCTCATATTTGTACAGCGCCCCCGCCGGAACATGCTCTACAAATAATTCAAAAATCCCCGTCTCATGACGCTTCATCGGATTTCTTCTTCCATCCCATTTATTAAAATCCCCGACAACGCTCACAGACGCCGCATTCGGCGCCCAAACGGCAAAATTGACGCCGCTGCGTCCGCCTATTGCGCGCAGATGGGCTCCCAGCTTTTCATATACCGTATCGTGCGTACCATTTGCAAACATCGCCTCGTCCATCGCATCCACAAAATCATCCGCATCATAGGGATCGCACATCTCAACCGTACTGCCATCCGCTCCCTGGACGAGATATATATACTCCGGAACCGTTTCCCCTGTCAAAAAAGCGGCGAAATAACCGCTCTCATCCATTTTCTTCATCTGCACGGCACGCCTGCCCTTGACCTTTACCGATACCTTTTGCGCCTCTGGGAAAAAACAGCGCACAAGCGCCTTCCCGTCAACAACGGCAGATCCCAGTATTTCCTGCGGGCAGCTGCACTCTGCGTACTCCAAATCCTCAATCTTCGGCCACTCCATGTAGTCTTCTAATTTTGCCATCCGGTTTCCTCCTTATTCTTCGTACCACTCCAAAATCCTCTCGCCCTCTTCTGTATACCTTTCCTCAGATTTCGGCGTATATTTACGCAGCAGATGTTCCATCGGGAAGGTGTAAAGAAACGCCGCCGTCCCCGGCACAAATACGAGCAGGATCGGCATTGCCGCAACAAAACCCGCATAGACGCCAAATCCCGCCGCAAACAAAATAATCAGCAGCATCAATGTATGCAAAAAATGCCGGAAAGCCAGATAGAGCGAAAAGCGGAAAATCTGCGCTAATTTCATTTGAAAGCGGGACAGCACGCAAAACGCATACGACATAACGCACGCCGCCAGCAAACCAATCGCAAGATAAGCTCCCGCCAGATATCCGCCGTACTCCGACTCCGCATCCGTGATCCCGACAGTATTCAGATTAAAATATAAAATCCCGTACAGCGCCGCAAATATGATCCATATAACTGTAGCGGGAACAAAATTCCTGCGGAATCCCCTCCAAAATTCCGTCCACACATAACTGCGGTCGTGCCGCAGCACTTTCGCCCCCACATAATACAGCGCCGTCGTTGCCGCTCCGATCGTCACGACCGGAATGCAAAATATGACATAAATAATACTCAGCCAGCCGATATCAAATATTTTCGACAACGCCTTCATAACTGCATTATCCGAATTAAAAAAACGCTCCATGCACCTCTCACTCCTCGTTCATTCCGTTCTGTATTTCCTAGCGCCTGTTATATTTTATGAATAAATAACCCGCTCCTGAGCTTTGGCTCAAACCATGTAGATTTCGGCGGCATCAAAAGTCCGTTGTCCGCCACGTCAAACAGCTCGTCAATGGAAGTGGGATACATCGAAAAAGAAACGCACATATCATTGTCCGCCCGCCTCTCCAGCTCCTCCAGCCCCCGGATACCGCCCACAAAATCAATACGGCTGTCCGTCCTCGGATCGCCGATTCCGAGAACCGGCCCGAGAAGTTCATCCTGAAGAACGGAAACATCAAGACTTCCGACGGCGTCCTTTCCCTCAAAAAGCTGCGGGCGCGCCGTCAGCCGATACCATTTTCCTCCGGTATACATGCCGAATACGCCCTTTTGATCCGGCGCCACAGGAACATCAGACTCTTTCACCGCAAATTTCTCCGACACCTTCTCCATAAACTCGTCCTGCGTCAAACCGTTTAAATCCCTGACTGTCCGGTTATAATCCATAATCATCAGCTCGTCATGCGGAAACAGCGCCGAGAGAAAATAATTAAATTCTTCCTTCCCGGTAAACCCCGCATTTTCCCGCCGCCGTTTCAGTCCTACTTTAACGGCAGAGGCTGCCCGGTGGTGTCCATCGGCGATATAGATCCGGTCAATCTCCTGAAAGGCGCGGTAAATACATTCCACATCTTCTGCTTTGCTGATTTTCCACACGCGATGGGAAACGCCATCCCTTGCTGTAAAGTCATAGAGCGGCTCTGTTTTTATATATTTATTTGTGATTTTGTTTATCGCCTCATTCGATCGGTAAGCCAGAAAAATCGGTCCCGTCTGCGCTGAACACGTATCCACGTGGGTAATGCGGTCTACCTCCTTATCCGCCCTCGTATTTTCATGTTTTTTAATCACGTTATTGACATAATCATCCACAGATGAACATGCCACAAGCCCTGTCTGTGAACGTCCGTCCATCACAAGCTGATAAATATAATAGGCTCTGTCCTCATCTGTGACATACACGCCGTCTGCGATGTCCTTCTCAAGCAGCTCTTTCGCCTTCTCATACACCTCCGGAGCATATGTATCTACAGAATCCGCAAAGCTTGTCTCCGCCCGGTCTATTTTCAAAAAGGAGAGCGGTTCGCGCTGCACTTCCTTCTTCGCTTCCTCCCTATTGTAAACATCGTATGGTAACGCCGCCACTCGCGCTGCCAAATGCGCTGCCGGACGGACACAGCAAAATGGTTTGATCTCTGCCATTATTCTCCCTCATTTCTGCTTTTTTCCTTCTGGGCGGCTGCGCTTCATGACAGCCCCACAGGTAAAAATGATTTGCGTTCAGTCGTCCTGCGGGCTGAAAATCCATACTGCGCCATTAAGCCGAAAGCCAACAAGACATAATACTAGTATATCGAAAAATGAAAAAGAAAACAAGTCTTTTGTTGTTCGCGCGTTCGCCAACATGGCGGCACGACGGTTACGATTCACGGTAAGGCGAATATTTTGTTATTTATTGCAAAAAATATCACAGAGTCAAACGCCCGCATGCGCGTGCGGCTCATTGCGCATGCGCTCAACAAACAAGCCGTCTTTGCAGTATGCCGAGTTCCCCGCAGGAAAAATGATGACGAAAAAAATAGGCTCAGTAAAACCATTTTCATAACGTTTTGTGCCTGAGCGAAGCGAAAGGAATGGATATAAACATGAAAATACAGGATTCCACAAAAAATTTTATCAAATGCGGCGTATACGGATGGAGCTTTGAATGCCTGTGGACCGGCATTCATTCACTTGCCACACGGAAAAAGCAGCTTACCTGCAGCACGTCCATGTGGATGTTTCCCATCTATGGCCTTGCCGCTTTCATTAATCCCATCCACAATCTTTTTAAAAACATGAATGTCGTTTTCCGGGGTTTGATCTATACTGCATGCATATTCGCAACAGAATACGGAACCGGCAGAATACTGCGAAAAAAACAATGCTGCCCATGGGACTACAGTGATGCAAAACACAATATAAAGGGGCTGATCCGCCTTGATTATGCCCCCCTTTGGTTTATCGTCGGACTATTTTACGAAAAAATGCTGAGTCCCAAACGAGATTAAGGCGCCGCCGGCACATTCGCCGCCATTAACTCTTGTCTAAAATGGGCATTGGTAAATTGATAAAGAACCTCGAAAAGATGTAATTTTAGACAGTCACTATAAAATATAGGGAGAAATTTTATTGAACCAATATTATAGTAACTGATATTAAAAATTTTTCCCTATTCTTCAAGAAGGGAGATTAAGAAAACGGAAGAACTGTATTCAATTATGAGAGACTTTTTAGAGGCAGAGTATAATCAAGAAGCTTTGCTATGTCTTTTAGATGCGGCAGAAACCGCATATGGCGGCGAAAAAGAGAGCGCGGCGAATTTGATTGCCAACAGTGCGAAATTCTATTCGCAAGCCTTACAAGAGGCATTAAAAACAGCAATTAATAGATTAGATTCGTACATAGCAGAAAATGCAAAAAAGCGATAGGAAGCCAACAGGCAGCAGCATTATATAAATTATCAATGCTGCTGCCTATTTCTTTGGGTACTCTGTTTTGATGTCGCTTGCTCCTGTAATGTAGTCCATAGAAACATTGTAAAATTTAGCAAGAATCATAAGATTATCAACAGGGATTCTTGTTTTGCCGCTTTCATAATCCGCATAGGTTCTTTGTCCTATTTAAAGCAGGTCAGCAACTTTTTGTTGTGTTAGCGAAGAATCTTCCCTAATTTCCCTTATCCGCTCATTGTATTTCATGCATTATCACCTCTGAAATAGTATAAAGGAAAAAGAAAAAACTATTGACAAACAGATGTGAAAGACTACTGTTAAATTATCCTAAATGGCAGAGGACAACAAAAGGACAATCAAAAAGGGAACAAACCATTTCCGATTCATTCCCTCTTGTTTCAAAAATCCTTTAAATCAGGCGTTTTGATTAACTGAAGTATCTCTTAAGCAGTCCCGCAAACGCCTTGCCATGGCGGGCCTCATCGCGAGCCATCTCATGAACGGTGTCATGGATTGCATCAAGGTTCTGTGCTTTTGCACGTTTTGCAAGATCAAACTTACCTGCCGTCGCGCCATTTTCAGCAGCCACACGCATCTCCAGATTCTTTTTGGTCGAATCCGTTACGACCTCGCCGAGAAGCTCTGCAAATTTAGCTGCATGCTCTGCCTCTTCCCAAGCTGCCTTTTCCCAATAGAGGCCGATTTCGGGATAACCTTCCCTGTGAGCCACGCGAGCCATCGCAAGATACATGCCGACCTCAGAACATTCGCCTTCAAAGTTCGCACGAAGATCAGCCACGATATCCTCGCTTACGCCTTTTGCTACGCCTACTACATGTTCAGCCGCCCATGCCATGGAATCATTATCCTGCTCTTTGAATTTCTCCGGTCCCACTCCGCACTGAGGACATTTCTCCGGCGCTGAATCTCCTTCGTGAACGTATCCGCAAACAGTACATACAAATTTTTTCATTTCAATACTCTCCTTTTAATTATTTTTTAGTCCCATAGGCAAAGCCTTTGAAACTTTTCCTACATACATTTTTTACATAAACCGTAAAATAATACCTGATGGCCGTAAATTTTGCCAACAAAAGGCTCCATCGCCTCCTGATCCTCAAAAACGATCTGCGGCACATTCAGGTCGATCACTCTCCCGCATTCCTCGCAAACAAAATGATAATGCGGGGTAACCGTGGCGTCAAAATGGTCGGCGCCATCTCCGCAGCGCAGCCGCACAATCTCGCCTTCTTCAGCCAGGAGGTTCAAATTCCTATAAACGGTAGCCAGGCTTATCTTCGCATTTTCTTTTTTGAGATTGTTATAAACCGCTTCAGCTGTCGGATGTTCCTTCGTCAAATGCAGATAAGCAAGTATTGCTTCCCTTTGCTTACTGTATTTTAATCCAGCCAATTTTTCCACCTCATTTTAATAATAATAACTATTACTATTTTATGATAACGGAAAATTTTTATTTTGTCAACAATTATTTTTTTTTCACTCTTGACGAATTTTGTCATAAATTATACTAAAAAGACCAAAGGAGTTTTTCAAATGAACAATCCTTATATGAATTCCTGTGGCTGCGACCAGCCTGCGATGCCTGTCGCGCCAATGCCGCACAAGGATCATAAAAGCCTTGCAATGGCTTATGTTCCCTGGCAAAAGTGGCAAAACGTAATGGACGGCTGCAACGGATTGAAGCACGGCACGATTTTTGAAGATCTCGTCCTTTCTTTTGAGGGAAAGAAAGCTGCCTGCTCATCTTTTGCAAGATCTGACAAAAATAACAGCGGCTGCAGCGGCTGCAACAACAACTTTATGAGGAGGGGTATGCGATGAATCAATCAGACAAATCACAAATGCTTCGCTACATTCAGGAGCTTGGGTTCGCCATCGACGATGTCGTTCTCTATCTCGATACCCACCCAAAAGATGAAGAAGCATTGAAATACTATGAAAAGTATAAGAAAATGCATCGTGAAGCTGCAAAAGAATATTCAAAATACTACGGTCCCCTTACAAATGAAAACGTAAACGTAGAAAGCGGCTGCTGGACGTGGGTAGACGATCCGTGGCCATGGGAAGGAGGTTGTTAATCTATGTGGAATTATGAAAGAAGACTGCAATACCCGGTAAATATCAGCCGGCCAAATGCGGAAATCGCTAAGGTAATCATCAGCCAGTTCGGCGGTCCCGACGGCGAGGTCGGAGCCGCGATGCGTTACTTGTCACAGCGCTACTCCAATACAAATAGAAAAGTAGCGGGCGTACTGACCGACATCGGTACTGAAGAACTCGCCCATATGGAAATCGTCTGCGCGATCGTTCATCAGCTCACAAAGAACCTTACAGCTGATGAACTTCAGGAGCAGGGATTCGCGCCATATTATGTCGACCACACCATCGGTCTGTGGCCGCAGGCGGCGTCCGGCGAGCCATGGAGTTCGTCGTCGATCCAGTCAACCGGGGATCCGATCGCAGATATGCACGAGGATATGGCGGCAGAGCAAAAAGCCCGGCTTACCTACGATAATATTCTGCGCCTCGTGAAAGATCCGGAAGTCTGCGACCCGATCCGCTACCTGCGCGAACGCGAGATCGTTCACTATCAGCGTTTCGGCGAAAGCCTGCGCCTTATTCTGGATAACCTGAACAGTAAAAACTACTACGCTTTCAACCCGGATTTCGACAAACAATTTTGTAAATGATCACAAGACTAAAGAACGATTAACAATCAGCCCTTCCGCTTCATTCACGCGTACCCTAAAAAGGCGCCGGTTCAGTTTTTTTACTGACCGGCGCCTTCCGCGCTTCTGCCGCGCTGCTTCAACCCAGTATCTCATGCAGCATTTTAAACAATTTATCGATGTCAATCGGTTTTGCCGTATGCCCGTTCATTCCGCTCATTAAAGCCTCCCTCTTATCCTCTTCAAACGCATTGGCAGTCATTGCAATGATCGGTATGGATGCCAGCTCTTTATCCTCCAGTTTTCGGATTGCCCTTGTCGCTTCGTAGCCATTCATTACCGGCATTTTCACATCCATCAATATAAGCTGGTAGTATCCCGGCTCGGACTTTTGCAGCATATCCAGGGCAATTTGCCCGTTTTCTGCAATTTCTACAGTAAGCCCAACCTCTTCCAATATCGTTTTGGCAATTTCCTGATTCAGTTCATTGTCCTCCGCCAAAAGAATCCGGCCTGTGAAATGAATTTTTTCTTCATCCCCAGAAACGGCTCCTGTTGCTTCCAGCTTCGATGCCGCTTTCTCCTGATTGGAAATAGAATACAGGCAACTGTGCAATTCCGACATAAACAAAGGTTTGTTGCAAAACGCCGTCACCCCGGCTTCCTTCGCCTCATTCTCTATATCCGCCCAGTCATATACGGTCAGAACCATGATGATTACATCCTCGCCCATCTCTTTTCGGATCCGGCGGGTAACTTCGAGGCCATTCATATCAGGAAGCATCCAGTCAATAATATATACTCCATAGCCGTCTCCCCTTGTAGACGCCTGATGGGTACGCAGCACCGCTTCCTTTCCCGACAGCGTCCACTCCGCGCGCATACCGAGCTGACCCAGCATAAAAGATACGCTGTCGCACGTGTCGAAATCATCATCCACGACCAGCGCCCTCTTGCCTTTCAGCCATGGGATCTCATTATAAACTTTTGGCTCGGAACCCAGACGGAAGGTAAAGCAAACGGTAATCTCCGTACCGACGCCCTGCTCGCTCTTTACATCGATCGTACCATTCATCATATCCACTATATTTTTCGTAATTGCCATTCCCAGCCCGGCTCCCTCAATCCCGCTCGCCGTCGTGCTTTTTTCCCTCTCAAAAGGCTCGAAAATACGAGTCACAAATTCCTCGGTCATGCCGATGCCGGTATCCTTGATCGTAATCTCATAATTCGCATATCCTGCGGGCGCGCCGGGCTTTTCTATGATACACAGGTTGACGATGCCGCCAGCAGGCGTATACTTGAGCGCATTGCTGAGCAGATTCAAAAGAACCTGATTCAGCCGCAGTTTATCACAATATATTTCTTCATTTACAACATCCACCGCATCCATAAACAATTCCAGCTGTTTCGCACGCATATCATTCTGTAAGATATTCCGCAGATCATGCAGAACATCCGGCAGGCTGCATAAGTTTTCGTTCAAGCGCATCTTGCCGCTTTCGATCCGGCTCATATCCAGAACATCGTTGATCAGGCTCAGCAAATGATTTCCTGATGTCATGATCTTCTTCAAATATTCCTCCACCTGTTCCTTTTCTTCAATATGCGAGATCGCCAATCCCGTAAAACCGAGAATTGCGTTCATCGGCGTACGAATGTCATGCGACATATTGGAAAGGAATACGCTTTTTGCCCTGCTCGCCTCCTTTGCCTGCATAAGGGCGTCCTCAAGCCGTTTTTTCTGTTCCCGCTCGTTACGGATCATCTCGTCCACACTGTGGAATCCAACAACGATCCCATGGTTTTCCTCCCACGTTCCCGCACGCACGACCTTCATTCGGAAACACTCGGTCCTGTCCCCTTTTATGATGCGGTAATTCACAGCGTAAAACATTTTTTCTTCCAGCTCCCTTTTCAGGACTTCCCGAGTGGAAGCCCGCCGCATCATATCCCTGTCATCCTCATATACAAAGTTCTGTATGTACTGCTCCATGCTTTCCTCTAAAGACATTTTGTCATCAAAAACGCCATCAAACAGCTCTTCATCACTCTGAACCTGAAATCCCATCCCCGTATCGAGATCAAAAAAGCATACAAGGTTATAATCGATACTCAGCGCTTGAACCAGCTCCCGCTGCCGCCTTTCCTTCTTCCTTTCTTTCTGCTTCTGTTCTGTGCAATCCAAAAGAAAACGCTGGTAAACACGCTTGCCGTTCTGTTCCAAAAGTTTGACGCTTCCCATGACATCCAGCAGCTCTCCGCCCTTGTGCTGCACCCGGTATTCCACACTGGCGCTGTCTCCCACCTCCTGCAGCTGCCTGATGGATTCCGAAAGTTTTGGCTTATCCTCATCCAAAACCGTTTTCGCAATCATATCAAACCCATCCGCCATCATTTCTTCCAGCGATTCATACCCCAAAATTTTCAGCGCCGCCCTGTTCACGCTAAAAACCTGTTTCCCATCCTCGGAATGGAGCATCACGCCGCAATCAATCGAGGTAAATATTTTCTCCAGGGACTCATTCTTTCTGAGGATCTCCTGCTCATATTCGCGCTCTTTCGTCACATCGATTGCCACGCCAACCGTTCCCATCACGCTTCCGTCAATATCGTATAACGGCGATTTGTAAGTCGTAAGCTGGCGCATGCCCTCTCCGGTCTTGATCGTCTCCTCAGAGATACAGGTCTTTCCTTTCGCCATTACCTCGCGCTCTGACTCGATACATGCCGGATCATCCTCCTCAACATCCCAGATATAAGCGTGGCGGCGCCCCTGCACCTGCTCTTTCGTCTTACCGACCGTTTCACAGAAGCTGTCATTTACCTTCTCATGGACGCCATTTTTATCCTTATACCAAATAAGGTTCGGAATATTGTTAATGGTAGCCTCCAGATAATGGCTGGCCTCCCATAAATCCTTGTTCATTTTATATGTCTGCTGCCATCTCAAAAAACGGAACCGGATCTCTTCATCCGACATGGGAAATGTCCATATGTCGCTAATCTCTGACAGGCTATTTTCGGCAAACGCGATCTGCCCCCTGTCTGCGAGCAGAATAACCTCCGCATCCTTTTTTCTTCCGACAATCAGCGCCTGCAATACTTCCTCTGGATCCATTCCCCGCAAATCTGCCGCGATCACATCCGCCTGCGCCGCCAGTTCCCGCTCCGGCCTTTCACTTTCCGTGAATTGATGGGAAAAAGGTTCAAGAGGAGGCATTCCTTTCATTATTTCAAAAGTCCTGCACGGTTTACCCACAAAATAAAAATGAATGTGGCAATGATACATCTTCTTCCCTCCTCGTATTTACTGATAACTATTTTTTACCAAAATACCGAATTGCTAAAACTCAATTCCAATTTAAAGTCATCAAAAGCCGTCCGCATCAATCACGAACGTATCTCCGGGATGCAGTTCATCCCCCAAAATCTTCTTCGCCAAAAGCGTCTCCACATGTTTCTGGAGATATCGCTTCAATGGCCTGGCGCCGTACGCCGGCTCGTATGCATTTTCCACAATTTTATCCTTTGCGCCGTCAGTGAGCTCCACTGACAATTCCCGGTCGGAAAGACGCTCATTCAGCTCCGCCACGAGAAGATCGATGATCGCCCGGATATTGTCGCGGGTGAGGGGCTTAAACATGATGATCTCGTCCAGCCGATTTAAAAATTCCGGCTTGAAACTCATCTGCAGCTTTTCCATCACCATATCTTCTGCTTCCGGCTTGATTTCGCCGTTTTCTTCGATTCCTTCTAACAAGTATTCGGCTCCGAGATTGGAGGTCATGATCAGTATCGTATTTTTAAAATCCACCGTCCGCCCTTTAGAATCCGTCACCCTGCCGTCATCAAGAATCTGTAGGAAAACATTAAATACATCCGGATGCGCCTTCTCTATTTCATCAAAAAGCACGACTGAATATGGTTTCCGGCGAACCGCCTCCGTCAACTGGCCTCCCTCCTCATAACCCACATATCCCGGAGGGGCGCCGATGAGTCGGGACACCGAATGCTTCTCCATGTACTCGCTCATGTCGATACGCACCATATTCTGCTCATTATCAAACAAATTTTGGGCGAGGCTTTTTGCAAGCTCCGTTTTTCCCACGCCGGTCGGCCCCATGAACAGAAACGATCCAATCGGTTTGCTCGGATCCTTAATGCCGGCCTTCGACCGGAGTATCGCTTCTGTCACTTTTGTCACGCCCTCATCCTGTCCGACGACCCTTCTGTGCAGCGCATCATCCAAATGAAGCGTTTTATTCCTCTCCGATTCCGTCAGTTTTGCCACCGGGATTCCCGTCCAGCGCGACACGATCTTCGCGATCTCCTCTTCCGACACGCTCTCATGCACCATCGACTGATCGCTGTGCTTCGCCTTTTCTTCCGCCTCTTCCAGCTGCTTCTTAATCCTCGGCAGATCCCCGTATTGAAGCTGCGCTGCTTTCTCTAAGTCATAACTGTTTTTCGCCGCTTCAATCTGATTATTTACATTCTCAAGCTCCGCCTTTAATCCATTTATTTTCTCTATGGCGTCTTTTTCATTATCCCATTTCGCCTTGGCGCCCGCAAATTCTTCGCGCAGCTCGGCAAGCTCTTTCTGTAGATTTTCCAGGCGTTCTTTACTCAGGTTGTCCGTCTCCTTTTTCAACGCCGCCTCTTCGATCTCGAGCTGCATGATATGGCGCTGTACGTCGTCCAGTTCGGTCGGCATGGAATCCAGTTCTGTTTTTATCAGGGCGCACGCCTCATCCACAAGATCGATCGCCTTATCCGGCAAAAAGCGGTCTGAAATATAGCGATCCGAAAGCACTGCGGCGCTCACGAGAGCGGCATCCATGATCTTCACTCCATGAAACACCTCATACCGATCCTTCAGCCCGCGCAAAATAGAAATCGTATCCTCTACTGTCGGCTCATCGACCATGACCGGCTGAAACCTCCGCTCCAATGCGGCGTCTTTCTCGATGTACATGCGGTACTCATCCAGCGTCGTCGCCCCGATGCAGTGCAGCTCGCCTCTCGCCAGCATCGGCTTGAGCATATTTCCCGCATCCATTGCCCCATCGGTCTTTCCGGCGCCGACAATCGTATGGAGCTCATCGACGAACAAAATGATTTTTCCGTCGCTCTCCTTCACTTCCTGCAAAACAGCCTTGAGCCGTTCCTCAAATTCCCCCCTGTATTTTGCGCCGGCGACAAGCGCCCCCATATCAAGAGCAAAGATCTGCTTATCCTTCAGCGCATCGGGAACGTCTCCCCGCACAATCCGCTGGGCAAGTCCCTCTACCGCCGCGGTCTTTCCGACGCCCGGCTCTCCGATCATAACAGGATTATTTTTCGTCTTCCTCGATAAAATGCGAATCATATTGCGGATTTCCGCGTCCCTGCCGATCACCGGATCCAGTTTCTGCTGCCTCGCCCGCTCAACCAGGTCGTAGCCGTATTTTGCCAGGCTGTCATACACCGCTTCCGGATTATCCGTCGTAACCTTCTGATTCCCTCGAATCTTTGACAACGCCTGCAAAAAACGCTCGCGGTCGATCTGAAAATCATGAAACAGCTGTTTTACCTCCCGGGAGGGCTTTCGCAGCAGGCTCAAAAACAAATGCTCTACCGAAACGTACTCATCACCCAGAGCCTTCGCCTCATTTTCCGCATAGACAAGCGCTTTATTTAGGTCCTCGCCGATATAAACCTGACCGCCGCTCACCTTCGGGCGTTTTTTGACGAGCCCTTCCACCTGCGCGAGAAACACTTCGCTGTCTATCTCCATCTTTTCAAGCAGTTTCTTCAAAAGGCTGTCCTCAATCGTAAGCATTCCGTAAATCAAGTGCTCCTGTACGATCTCCTGCGCCCCGAAATCATATGCAATCTTTTCCAGACTGTTTAAAATTTCCACTGATTTTTGCGTAAACTTTGCTATATTCATAGTATCCCTCTTTTCTGCGCCATCATCTGCGCCGGACTGCCGTCAAGCCTAACAATAGTTTGACCATTTAACCCTGCATTTATAATTATGTTATATCACATATATTAGCACTCGTCAAGAGTGAGCGCTAATATATTTTAGGCAATGAGAAACGCGCTTTGAAGGCCCTCGCGTTCGCAGAAGTCATCCTTTGGCGCAAAAAAGAGGGGTATCGCCATCGCGATACCCTGACTTTCTCTTATTGCCCTACTGTGCCATTTCTTGCTCAGCCTCAGCCGCTGCCCTGAGCACGCTGTAGTACACGCCCTTCGCCTTCGTAATGCTGTCGAATAGAAGAGGGCGGTTGTCCCTTCTCCACGAAAAGCCGTCATACAAGCCCCAGAACGTCAATCCGGTTATTTTCCCCGGATACTCTCGATGTGCCGCCAAAATTTCTTTCATCAATTTGTAATAATAATCATCCTGGGTTGTAAGCCCTGAATCCAGTTTGTTTGTGCAAACATCCAGTTCCGTGATCTGAACCTGGCTGATCGCTTCGGACGAAAGGAATTTTCTCAGTGTTTCACCGTATCTTGCCGGCAGCGGGTAATCGACTGCGAGATGGCTCTGCATGCCGACTCCGTCGCAGAGCTTCTCGTCTTCATTGATATATTCCATCAGGTGTACGATTTTATCCGACACCTCGTACGTATTGTAGTCGTTATAGAACAACGCAACATGCTGCCTGCCATTTTGATCCAGCATCTCTCTGGCGAAGCGGAACGCCGTCTTAACATATTCCGGCTCAGCCACCTGCGTATAACCGCCGGAAGCCGACATCGGATTGTCCGGATAATACACCTCGTCCCAGTAGGATTTGACCGTCTGGCCGGTCTTGTCATCTTTCTTGTCATTATTATGGAAATACTCGTTCGCCACATCGTAACAATAAACAATGTCGCCCCATCCCATTTCATCCTCTTTCATACAGATGTATTTGATGACCGACTTAATGTAATACTCCATGCGGGCATTCATTATTTCCGGCGTAACCCAATTGCCTTCCACATCAAAATCTTCTTTAAACAGCCATTCCGGCGTCTGAGAATGCCATACAAACGCATGGAAGCGTATCCGCATATTATTTTCCGCTACCAGCTTAAGGAAAGTATCAAACTCCGAATAATTGATCTTCGGACATACATCCTCCGGATAATTGTCCGGAACATAACTATACGGATCATCCATCGCATCATCTACCGATATAAGCGTCGGCTCAAAATCGTCAGACAAATACCCGCCGGTTCCATCCTTTGCATTTAATAGCCTGCTCGGCTTCGACTCATTTTCCGGCGTAATGCTGTTGTACTGATCCGTTATGAATTTCACCGTCGCTTTGGAATCATTTCCGAAAAAGTTTCCATTGGGATCAATCTGGAAAATATTCGCGCACGTCCCCACATTTCCGAAAAATCTTCCGTATGCGCTCTTTAAGCTTCCCTCAATATCGTACGTCTGATTCGGATCCGCCTCTTTTACCGGAATCGGATCCAGCGGAATCGGAGGCGCCGTAGGTATCGCCGGCGTCGGTATCGGAGACGGCGGGTCCGTCATTGCGGTTCCTGCGCCTGCCGACGGCACTGGATCCGCGTTCCCCGGCTGTACGGCGGCAGGCTGCGACGGCGCAGCCGGAGACGGCGTCTTTTGGACTTGCACCGTATTTCCTTTCGACGGAGCTGCTTTTATAAGCACCTTGCATGACAGTTTTTTTACTTTTTTGAAAACGGTAATCCGGCATGTCAGCTTCGTCACTCCCGGCTTTACGCCTGTCACCTTCACTGTCTCTTTATTTCCCTTAATCTTTGCCACTTTCTTATTCCCGATAGTCCATTTGATCTTCCCTACACCCCTTAGGTTCTTGAGCTTAACCCGCTTTGACTTTCCCTTTGAAAGCGTAATTTGCTTCGCGCTCAGCTTAGGTTTTGCCGCTCCCTGAACATGTTCCGTACCAGCCGTGCCTATCGTCCCCGCCAGCGCTGCGCACAGTACCGGTATCGCAACCGCCTTTCTCGTTTTGTTCGTCATATGCTTCTCCTTTATTCTTCTTATTTTTCACTTTGCCTTACTCTTCACTATCCGTTTCATCATTTCCACTTTCTGTTTCTCCGCCGGACTCATGTCCTTTGTCAAGATTTCTAAAAGGACCGAAACCTCCTGCTGGGAAAACGAAAGGTTGTGATCCTTCAGCTTCTGCATTGCTTCCATAATAATCGGCACCAGGCTCTTCATGTCCTTCCCGTTCGCTTTCATCTCCAGCTCCCGGATAATCTGAGCTTTCACCGGATGCATATTCCTGAAAATCTCTTCCTGTCCCGTCATGCGCTTCTTCCTCCCCGCTTTGCTCTGCACTGCGGTCCGCCATATCGCCATCCGAATGAGGCATAATATCGCCCGGATCCGGCGCGGCAGCATCTGACATTGAAGACATCATCATGGATACCATATCAAACATATCCTTCTGATCTTCAGGCATCCGGCTCTTCAGCATTTGAAGCAGCACATCCATGCCGCCCTCCTGCCCGGAGCCGTCTGCATCCCGCATCTGATTCATCTGGTTCATCATACTCATCAATGACATCATGCGTTTCATCATAAAAAAATTGAGAAACATATCGATTATTTTCTGTTCCCGATGATGGCAGAAGCTTCGGATCGCGCGAAGCAGCCCCTCTATATCGATTACGCTTCCCACAGGAATATCCAAATAAGGAAGCGCTGCTTTCACCGCCTGTATGCTCTTGTTGTCCAACATCCGCCCTTCCAAATCGAACATTCGCTATGGCTCTCCCGCACTGCATTCTTTTTTAATATAAATATGCAAAAAGGGAAAAATAATGACACGCGGAGGACATGCCGTCCATACCGTCCGATACCGGCGGCAAAAAGCAAAGGCCCGGCATCAGCATCATTGATATACAAGCCGTTCCTCTGTAATCCCCTCTAACACGCCGGACAAATATTTATCTGCCAGATATTTCGCCATTGGCAGGTTTAAGTCAAGATAATTCCCGCAGGCCTCCGGCGCCGCCCCCGGTATATCTCCCTCGTATTCCTTAATATAAGTAAACATCTCTTTCAAAAGAGGTACGATATCCGCCGATTCATAATCCCCGGCAACAATGAGGTAAAAGCCGGTGCGGCATCCCATCGGTCCGAAGTATATGATCCTGTTTCCCATCTGCGGATGATTTCTGAGAAAAGTCGCCCCCAGATGCTCAATCGCATGAATCTCCGCCGTATTCATAACCGGCTCAAAATTCGGCCGCGTCATGCGAAGATCAAAGGTCGTCACGACATCCGTACCCGTACTGTCCTTTCTGGATACATACACGCCCGGCAACAGCGTCAAATGATTGACCGTAAAGCTCGCTATCGTTTCCATTTTCACACACCTCCTTCTCCATCAATATTCGCAATTCACCGATTAATCAATAACCTGAATCCATCCTTCCGGAGCCTCTATTCTTCCCTCCTGCATTCCGGTCAGGGTATCATACAGCTTCTTTGTAACCTCTCCCATCTCGTCCATTCCGCTCGGGAAACAAATCTCCTTGCCATGGTCAACAATCTTGCCAACCGGCGATATCACGGCCGCCGTACCGCAAAGCCCACACTCTGCAAAATCCTTTACTTCATCCAAAAACACTTCTCTCTCTTCCACTTCCATACCCAGATGATCCTTTGCAATCGCCATAATTGACCGCCTCGTGATCGATGGAAGGATACTGTTTGATTTAGGAGTGACGAGCTTGCCGTCTTTCGTTACAAAGATAAAGTTTGCCCCGCCGGTCTCTTCCACTTTTGTCCTGGTTTTCGGGTCAAGATACATATTTTCAGCATATCCCTCGTTATGTGCGTCTACGATCGCATGAAGGCTCATCGCATAATTCAAGCCCGCCTTGACATGACCGGTACCATTCGGAGCCGCGCGGTCAAAGTCCGACACGCGTATCGTAATCGGTTTTGCGCCCCCCTTAAAGTACGGTCCAACCGGGGTGCAGAAAATGCGGAACTGGTACTCTGTCGCCGGCGCCACGCCGATGACCGGACCGATACCAAACAAAACAGGCCGTACATATAGGGTAGCGCCCGAGCCGTACGGCGGTACATACGCCTTATTCGCCCGAACGGTTTCAATCACAGCCTGCACAAATTTACCCTCCGGAAACGCCGGCATTTCAAGGCGTTTCGCAGTATTTGCCATTCTCTCGGCATTCATATCGGGGCGGAAACAGACGATGCGGCCGTCTACCGACGTGTACGCCTTCAATCCCTCGAAACATGTCTGTGCATATTGAATCACGCAGGCGCACTCGCTCATTGTGATATTGGGGTCATCTACCATCTGCCCCTCATCCCATTTTCCATCTTTGTAATTTGCTACAAACCTCTTATCCGTCTGACGATAAGAAAATCCAATGTTCGCCCAATCCAAATTTTTCTTTTCCATATGCTTATCTCCATTCTTACAGGCAGATTCTATTCTGCCCTTTCTTTACATGCTGTTTCTGCCTTCCAGTTTACTCTCCCGTCTCTTTTTTGAGTCCGACAGATTTTTTCATCCGGGAAAGCAGGAAAAAAGTTTCTTACCCTATTCGTTTGCCTCTTCCGGTTCCCGCTGCGTTTCTTCTGTTGTCACCGTCGGAACCTCTTCCTTTTCCTCTGACCAGTCGTTCCGCTTAATTTCAACCCGTCTGACTTTTCCGCTGATCGTCTTCGGGAGCTCCTTAGCAAAATCAACTATTTTCGGCCATTTATAAGAAGCGATATTGTTCTTCAGATATTTCACAATATCGTTTTTCATATGCTCATCGCCCTCTTTACCGTCAGCAAGAACAATCGTAGCTTTGATCGCCTGTCCTCGTATGCGGTCGGGTACGGAAGTAACTGCGCACTCAAGTACATAAGGGAGCTTCATAATCTCATTTTCAATCTCAAACGGGCCGACGCGGTATCCGGCGGATTTAATCACGTCATCCACGCGCCCCACATACCACAAATATCCGTCCTCGTCTGCAAATGCGGTATCGCCTGTATGATAATATCCGTCGTACCAAACGGAATCTGTTTTTTCCTGATCATTATGATATCCCCGGAACAGGCCGTCCGGTATGCCGTCCGCCGTCTTTACGACAATTTCGCCCTCTTCGCCCGGCTCTGCCAGAGTCCCGTCCGGCAGCATAACTGCAATTTCATAAAGCGGATTCGGTTTCCCCATAGAACCCGGACGGGGCGTCATGCCTTTTATGTTGCCTATGAGCATGGTCGTCTCCGTTTGTCCGAATCCTTCCATGATATCAAAACCCGTCTTTTCCTTAAATTTATCAAACACTTTGGGATTGAGGGCTTCTCCCGCCGTTGTCACATTCTGAAGGGAGGACAGGTCATAATTTTCCAATTTTAAATGCACCATGACCCGATACACCGTAGGCGGCGCGCAAAACGTCGTTATTTTATACTTTTCGATCTTTGTCAATATATCCTTGGCGTCAAACTCATCAAAATCATATATAAAAATCGGCGCCTCACAAAGCCACTGTCCATAAATCTTCCCCCACATCGCCTTTGCCCAGCCGGTATCGGAAATGGCAAAATGAACGCCATTCGGATCAACCTGATGCCAATATTTTGCCGTCACATAATGGCCCAATGGATATTTATAGCAGTGCATCGCGATCTTCGGATAGGACGTCGTCCCGGATGTAAAAAACATAAGCATCGGATCCTCTCCGCCCGGCAGCTCGTGCGGCTTGGAAAAATTGGCGGAAAAGAAGCGGATATCTTTATTAAAACAGTGCCATGATTCCCTTGCCCCGCCAACCATAATTTTCGTTTTTAATTTGGCATTGCCGCGCGCCGCCTTATCTACCTCGCGCGAAACGTCGCCGTCAGCCGTGCAGACAACGGCGTCCACCTCTCCCACCTTAAAGCGGTATTCAAAATCTTTTTTCGTCAAAAGATCCGCCGCAGGAATCGCAATTGCGCCGATTTTGTGAAGGGCAAGCAGGGAAAACCAGAATTGGAAATGACGTTTCAGGATGAGCATAACCTTATCACCCTTGCTAATACCCAGGTAGCTAAAGTAATTGGCCGCCATATTGGAATATTTTGCCATATCGCGAAACGTGAACCGCCTCTCGCGTCCTGCCTTCGACACATACAGCATCGCCAATTTATCCGGACATTTTTTCGCCATCACGTCTATGACGTCGTAAGCAAAATTAAAATTTTCATCATTCTTACAGTTAATTGATTTCAAAACGCCGTTTTCATCAAAATCAGTATCAAAATAACGATCTGCAATACCTACCAGCTCAAATACCTTTTTATCTGCATTTCCCATAATATGAACTTCCCTTCATTGCAATCTGATTTTCCGCATGTAGTTTTCAAAACTACATGCACTTTTATGATATAACACGCCGTTTCTTGTGTCAAGATATATTTCACGAAAAATAGGCCGATCGCTTAATAATTTATATACCCGAAAGGACATAATACGGCATTCGGCGCCCCCTGAGTTTCATTCGCGCCCCATTGACCGCCATTCCCAAATATGATATTCTAAACAGGCAGATTGTTTGAAAGGCGGCATGATCATGGAGATAAAACAAGCGGACAAACGATTCCTTTTGTTTCTAATATTATTGGGAGCCGGACTCAGCATCGTTGCGTACATGCCCCGAATGGGCTCCGGCACGCATCTGGAAGTCCGGATAAACGGCCGGGAAACCGCCTCTTACCCCCTTTCATCCGACCGCAGGCAGACGATCTCCTGCCCTGACGGGGGAGCCAATACCTTTGAAATCAAAAACGGCGCCGTCTACATGCGGGAAGCAGACTGCCACGACAAAATCTGCGTCGGCATGCACAGTATTTCAAAGCCGGGAGAAACCATCGTCTGCCTGCCGCACAAGCTTGTGCTTGCCATTGCCGCTTCCGATGAAAAGCGGGCGCCGGAACCGGATGCTGTCACCGGCTTCGCAAACAAACAAGAATAACAGGAAAGGGGAGGCTCTATGAACCGCGTTAAACAACAGGCAGAATTTGCCGTTTATACCTCGCTGGCTTTTATCTTCGGTTACATCGAAAGCCTGATTCCACTGCCGCTTCCTTTCCCCGGCATGAAACTCGGTCTGGCGAATCTGGTCATTATGATCATTCTATATAGAAAAAACTTTGCATACGCATTCGGTGCCGCAATGCTGAGAAACATTCTAAACGCCATTACTTTCGGCAGTTTGTTCAGTTTTTTTTACAGCCTTGCCGGAAGTACGGCAAGCCTTCTTATTATGGCGTTGATGCGCAGATGGGGAAACGGCAGATTGTCCATCTTGTCCGTCAGCGCTCTTGGCGGCATTTTCCATAATATGGGACAGCTGATCGTCGCCTCCTTTCTTGTCGGTCCGGCGCCGCTCCTCTGGTACGTGCCGATTTTATATTTTTCCGGCCTGTTGACCGGTGCGGCAATCGGAATAATCAGCGGGCAATGTCTGGCGCGGCTGCCAAAAGATATCGGCTCCGGCGCCGGGAATTTATAAAATTTCTCTAAATTCTTTTATTTTTCTTTAATTTTTTTAACCAAAATTTTATTGACTACTGTCGAAACTAGTGATAAAATGATGCGGAAAGGGTAAAAAGAAACAATTATGGCATATACTACAGAAAGTGCTTTGTGTAAGAAACAGCGCGGAAATGAGGCTTATTATGAAGAATACAGGGATTGTCAGACAGTTAGATATGCTCGGCCGCATTACGATTCCGATTGAGCTCAGACGTTCGCTTGGCATCGGCGACAGAGAATCTTTAGAAATTTATACGGAAGATAATAAGATTGTATTGGCAAAGTATGAACCTTCGGATGTTTTTACGGGTTCGCAGGAAGATTTGATTGAATATCACGGAAAGCTGGTATCAAAAAAATCCATCGAAGAATTATCAAAGCTAGCTGGTTTAATTTAATCATATATCCCTTTAGTGTGGCAGGAGTTCCCCTATACTCCTGCCTTTCTTTTTTCTCTCGCGCATGAAGCGCAGGCGGCGCGCTTACTCCCTGAACAGCTCCTTATACACCTGATTTTTACTGATTCCCCGTTCCTTAGCGACGACCTTCATAGCCTCTTTCCTATCCATCCCCCCGGCGATATGCATCTGCATATGTTCCTCCAACGTTACGCCCTCCCACTGCTTTTTCTGCATTTCCTCCAGTTTGTCCGCATCTGCACCCGCTATCACAAACACATACTCTCCCTTGGGCTGATGATCGGCATAGTAATCCAGCGCCTCCGCAAGCGTGCACTGCATCACCGATTCATGCTTTTTCGTCAGTTCATGGCAGACTGCGATCTTCCTCGCGCTCTCCACGACGCCCGCGACCAGCTGCAATGTCTTTACGAGCCGATGCGGGGCTTCATAAAATACCGTCGTATAAGCCGTCGTTTTCAGACGCTCCAATACGCGCTCCCTGTCCTTTTTGTCCCGGGGCAGAAACCCTTCAAAGGCAAAGCTTCCAACATGCAGCCCGGACAGCGTAAGCGCCGTAATAACTGCAGATGCGCCTGGCAGGGATGTCACGGGAACTCCCGCCTCGTAAGCGGCGAGGGCAAGTTCCGCACCCGGATCTGAAATCGCCGGCGTTCCCGCATCTGTCACAAGCGCAATATCCTTCCCATCCAAAAGCTCTCGAACAAGAACCGGCGTTTTCTGCATTTTGTTGTGTTCGTGATAGCTGACCAGCGGCTTCCTGATCTCAAAATGATTCAGCAGTTTGACCGTCTGCCGCGTATCCTCCGCCGCGATCATATCCACTTCCTTCAATATTCGCAGCGCCCGCAGCGTGATATCTTCCAAATTTCCAATCGGCGTAGCGCAAAGAAATAACGTACCCATACTTTCCTCCAGCATTAATATAATTCCCGCACCTCAGGCGTATATTCATTGGCCGCCTGATATACAATAAGCGGCTTTTCTACCGTTATATGCGGATTTCCCCCTCTTACGCCCTCAATCAATACCATATTGGGCTCCCTGTCCGCAAACGGATAAACCAGACGCATTCGCTTTGGTTCCAATTTATACCGGGTCATCGTATTCATAATCTCACTCAGGCGAAACGGACGGTGTACCATGAAAAAGCGCCCGCCCGGCTTCAGAAGCATGGCGCTCTCGCGCACAATGTCCTCAAGCGAACAAAGAAGCTCATGTCTGGCGACCGCCTTGTGTCCCGCCGGATTTGTCAAGCCGTGAGAATTTGTCATATAAGGCGGATTCGTCGTAACAACATCAAAGGAAGCCGCCTCAAAATATGAAGACGCTTCCTTGATATCGCCTGTCGTTATATGTATCCGCTGTTCCAGACAATTATAGCGGACGCTGCGTCTAGCCATGTCCGCGATATCATCTTGAATTTCCAATCCTTCAAAATATCCTCCCTCCGTCTTTGCCGACAGAAGAAGCGGAATTACTCCATTCCCGGTGCCAAGATCGACGACGCGGCTTCCCTTTGCCACTTTCGCAAAAGCAGTCAGCAGGACGGCGTCCATCCCAAAACAAAACCAATCCGGGTTTTGTATGATCATCATGCCGTCGCGCTGCAGGTCATCCAGACGCTCTCCCTCCCGCAAAAGACCGTCCTGCCCATAATCCCTGTATTCCATCAGATTTTTGACTTACCTTCCTTCTTCTCCATCGCTTCCAGCTCTTTCAATTCCTTATCCTCTTCGGAAGAGCGGTTGTCGCGGCGGCGCTCCCTTCGGAACTTCAACTCTGAAGCCGCATACTCCCTGACCTCTTTCTCGTCGTTGTCAAGATTTACGACCACCTTCACTTTCTGTTTCAGCACGCTCACGCTCTGCACCTCTCCGGAAAGACCGTCCGGCGTTTTCACCCTGCTTCCCACATTGGGAAGATGGCTGTTCAGCTCCTCGTACGCCTCCTCCTCGTTTTTAAGGCAGCACATCAGTCTGCCGCACATGCCGGATATTTTCGTGGGATTCAGGGAAAGATTCTGCTCCTTCGCCATCTTGATTGACACGGGCGCAAATTCTGACAAATACGTATGGCAGCAAAGCGCCCGCCCGCATATGCCAATGCCGCCCCGCAGCTTTGTCTCGTCGCGCACGCCGATCTGCCGCAGCTCGATCCTTGTGCGGAACACCGAGGCAAGATCTTTTACAAGCTCGCGAAAATCGATACGGCCGTCCGCTGTAAAATAAAATAAAAGTTTATTTTTATCAAAAGTATATTCCGCCGCGATCAGCTTCATCTCCAGACCGTGCTTGGCAATTTTTTCCAAGCAGATGCCGAACGCCTCGCTTTCTTTTTCGCGGTTCTGCCTCTCCTTTTCCTCATCCTCCTGCGTAGCAATCCGCACGATGCCTTTTAAGGGCGATACAATTTTTTCCTCCGGCATCTTGGTCGGAGGAAGCACCACCGTTCCATACTCTATGCCTTTCGCCGTCTCCACAATGACATGCGTTCCCCTGTTTACCGCTTTATTTTTGCCCGGATCGAAATAATAAATTTTCCCCGCCTGACGAAACCGAACTCCTATGATCGTTTTCACTTTATTTGCCTCCTATTGTTTTAACGCCAGAAACATAAGTTCCATGGCAACCTCGAAATTGACATTAGCTCTAAGGCGAAGCTTCGCCTTATCAAACGCCAATAAAATCTCCTCTATTTTCTCATAATCCCTCTGGTTTGCTTCGGATGAAATCGCGCTGTATTCACTCTGGAACGTCAGATGATTTAAATTTTTCGTGGCCTTAAACAAAAGCACGTCCCGGTACCAGAGCGCCATGAGATCAATATAATCCTTTACATTGTCCTTGTCCTCGCCGATTTCTTTTATAATGTCAAGCATCTCGGACACATCCATAGTATGCACGTTCTTTAATATCTTTAATACCTTATCCTTTTTCTCCTCAAAATCTTCCGATTCAATGTAACGGATCGCCTTTCCGAGATTTCCCTGCGCAAAAAGCGCGCTCATCCTCGCCCGGTAGTCCGCCACATTATAATTGTCAATCAAATACTTCTCAACCGCCGCAGTCGAGAGCGGGCGAAACTCCATTCTCAGACACCGCGACTGTATCGTCGGGAGAAGCGCATCAATATTGCTCGTAAGCAAAATAATAATTCCGTATTCCGGCGGCTCTTCAATCGTCTTGAGAAGCGCATTCTGCGCCGCCTCCGGCATCCGCTCCGCCTCCGGCACAATATATATTTTGTAAGGGCTGGAGAACGGTTTGATTGCGATAGAGTCGTTTATTTTCTCGCGAATGTCATCCACGCCGATACTGGACAGCTCCCTGTTTACGAACACCACATCCGGCTGGTTCCCGGACATAAGCTGCTTACAGGAAGCGCATTTTCCACACGGGCGGTCAAATTCATCAGACATACACTGCAGGCCCGCTGCAAACGTCTTCGCCATTGTCTCTTTGCCGCAACCCACTTCGCCATGAAAAATATACGCATGAAACGGCATGTCCCCCCGAATCGCCATCTGCATATGTTCTTTGATATCCTCATGTCCCATAATTTCTGAAAACAAAAACATAATACCGCCTCCCTTCAAATCCCAGCCGGCATATCAGGTCAGTATATCCAGCAAAAGCCCCCGGATTTCATCAATTTTCCCCAATATTGCCAAATGATCTTTCTCCTCCCGTACCAGTTCCTGAGCCAGCTCATCCAAAGCTTCGTTCACCCGTTTAATCATACCATATACCCTGTGCCTTCCCCTGCGATCCAGAAAATTCTCCCGGCTGAATTTATGGGAACGGCTTGCAACTTCATTCATAAACTCCTGTATAAGCTTTCGGTAATGCTTCATGTCCCGCACGTCCATGTGCTTGCTCAGCTTTTTCCCCTGCATCGTAATATCTTCCATCATCACGGAAAGCCTCGCCTGCAGCCCTTCTTCTTCCAGCGAGCTCATAAGCGTAAATTTAAAATCAGCGTCTGCCTCCTGCGCCTGTCTGACCGGCGCCGCCGTCTGCGTCTGCTGAACCGAATCAACTTTGATCTCCACTGCCGCATCACCTCCGCTTCTTTCATTATACCATCTTTCTTCTATTTAATCCAGTGCAACATGAGAACCTCTTTCGATAAGTTTTTCAATACTCGCCACCGCCGCATCAAAATCATCGTTTACAATCCGTCTTTCAATCCCCGCCATTTGAAGCTTTTGTTCTGAAAAGTCCTCTTCATCGGCCAGAAACCGCCGGCAAAGCTCCTGCACGCACGGTTTTTTCTGTCTGCGCTCCCTCTCGACGGCCCGATCCAGCCGTTCTAAATCCTCCACCTCGATATACACCGGCACGACACATTCTATACCGAACGCGCACTGAAGCTTTTTATACCCTTCCAGTGTAGAAATCAGGATATAATCCCCCTTTGAGAGATCGATCTGCCCGTCGTCCGCCGTAAAATAAAACCACGGCCCGAATACGGTATCGTACTCCCGGCACTCTATGATTTTCCCCTGCTCCCTCATGCTGTACATTTCCTCACGGCTTACGAAATAATATTCCTTGCCAAAGGTCTCCCTCTCCCTGATCGGACGGGTCGTATAGGTTATAATTCTGTGCAGTTCCGGATGCCTTTCCACAATTTCATTGTACAAAGAATCCTTTCCCGTCGCACTCTTCCCCATGATCACGAATAATCTCCCCATAATAATCTCCATCCTCCTTAAAGCAAAAGCCGCTCCTGACAGTATTATATATCAATTCACAAACTTTTGCAATCAATAACCACGGCGGCCATCCCATCCCGAATGCCCCGCACCTCATACCCTTTTTGCAGGCTCTCTTTCAGCAGGCGGATAATTTCCGGCGTATATGCCTCCCCCTGAACAAGAAGCGGGATTCCCGGCGGATAAAAATAAATGTCTTCCGCTGCGGCGCGCCCTTTTGCACAGTCCAGCGAAACCAGCTCGCTGCGGCGGTCTGCCGCCTCATAGCTGTACATCGCCCGCTCCGGCATCGCCGCCTTGCTTAAAATGAATTTATCCCCGAAATCCTCTGCGCCATCATCCGTTTCTCCCAATCCGGCATCGATCTCCTTTAATGCCTCTGCCAGACGGCGGAAATTTTCACTCCCGTCACACACGCTTGTCATCGCGATACAATAATTCCCACAGCTCATTTCCGTCTCAATCCGGTACTCCCTCCGCAATTTCTCCGCCAGCCCTCCGCCGGATATTTTTGTGCGGCGGGCGGCAATGACAAGCTTTGACGGCTCCTTCTGCGAAGAGTCAAATAAGTATAAATGTTTCAGCTGCTTCATCTCATCATAAAACATACGCAGATTTTCAACATATGCCGCAAACGCCTCCTCACCCTGCTGCTCCAAAAAAGCAAAACAGCGGTCGATTCCTGACATAAGGACATACGACGGGCTGCTCGACTGGAATGTCCTCAGGCACCACTCCAGCTTATCCTTCGATACCCTGGCGAAGCGGGCATGAAGCACGCCTGTCTGCGTCAGGGCGGGCAGCGTCTTATGAAGACTCTCAACGACAAGATCCGCCCCCTCCGACAACGCCGTTTCGGGAAACGACGAATGCCAGTTAAAATGCGCCCCATGCGCCTCATCCACGATCAACGGCACGCCATACCGCGCCGTCGCCTCTGCAATCCCTCGAATATGCGACACCACCCCCTCGTAAGTGGGAGAGACAATAAGGACGCAGGAAGCATCCGGATGCGCCCGCAGCGCCTCTTCCACCGCTTCTTCTTTCACGATGCCGGCGATGCCCAGATGTTCCATGTCGCCGCCTTCCGCGTCAGGATAAACATATACCGGGCGGAGCTCCAGCAAGCGTACTGCGCGATACACGGATGCATGGCAGTTACGCGCCATAATAATGGCGCTCCCGTGACGGCAGCAGGCGGCTATCGCCGCCAAAATCCCTCCGGTACTCCCGTTCACAAGAAGATACGACTGGTCGGAGCGGTACAATGCTGTCGCTTTATCCATCAGCCGGCGAATCGCTCCCTTAGGACGGTGCAGGTCATCCATCCCCTCAACCTCCGTCACATCGATCCTATAAGGATTTTCCATCTCAAATGCCGGATTTCGTTTATGTCCGGGCATATGCATCGGCAAAATACCTTCCCGGCTGTACTCTGTCAGTTTTTCATATAATCCATAGTCCACTGGCTGCGTCTCCTTACAAAAATATCCTGGCTTTAGTATACTAACTTTTATCTTGTTTTTCAACCTCAAGTCATGTAAAATAAATGAATAGAATGAATATCATCCTACGAAAGGAATCAAAAGACAATGAACGCTTTTTTAACGGCAACCCGGTTTTCAAATGAGTCGGTGGCGTCCATGCTAATCGTGGCCCTCGCATGCACGGCTGTACCATTTATCTTTTTGGGGTACTATAAATCCAAAAAAAGGGTGAAAATTTCTTCTTTTTTCATTGGCATGGCAATTTATTTTCTCTTTGCCCTGATCGGCGAAGGGCTGTTAAACATCATTATTTTTCGCGGGCTCTCCGCATCAGTTTTTTTTAACCCCGCGGATCATCCGGTTTATTATGCGCTTTACGGCGCTGGCGTCGCTGGCGTTTTTGAGGAAACCGGCAAATATATGGGACTGAAAAAATGGATGGGCTCCCGCCCCGGCAAGGAGAATGCCTTCCTTTTCGGCGTAGGACACGGAAGTTTCGAGATGATCGCCTACGGAAGCTCTCTCTTTATGGGAAATATCATAATTGCCTTGATGGTAAATTCGTTCGGCATCGACGGCTATTTTGAAAAGCTCGGCATAACAGGCGAAAATGTCGAACGGCAAAAAGAAATGATCCGTCAGCTGATGGCAATTCCTCCGTTTGAAAACGCCGCTGCCGGAATCGAACGCATGCTTGCCCTCATTTTCCAGACGTCCCTGACGATCTTCGTATTTTTCTCGCTAAACCATGAAAAATTGAAATACCTGTTCCCGATCGCTATCGTCCTGCACATCATCGGCTATCTGCCGACATATCTGACGCAGGCCGGCGTACTCCGACAGACGCTTATTTCCCTGATCCTGAGCGGTACCGTCGTCGTATTCGCCTCTTTTTATGCACGCCGCATGTTCCACGCAGCAGCGGGATGGAAAGAAATATCATGAATAGTGAAACGATTAAAATTTCCGTAAGGAACCTTGTAGAATTTATTTTCCGGGAAGGCGACATCAATTCTTCGGGGTTCGGCGTCAAAAACACCGAGGCGATGGCGCTGGGCAGCAAAATACACAGAAAAATACAGAAACGCATGGGCATCGGCTACGAATCAGAGGTACCCTTATTTACGTGCGCGACGCTGCAGAGCCGGGATACGAAAGAATCCTTTGAATTGAAAGTCGAAGGGAGGGCGGACGGCATCTTCCGCGATGGTTCTGAAATCACAGTAGATGAGATCAAAGGCGTATTCATGGATATCCGCCAGCTCAGCGAGCCGGTTATGGTCCACAAAGCACAGGCGATGTGCTATGCCTATATGATCTGCGAAAAGGAAAATCCCGCCTTTATATCCGTACAGGTCACTTACTGCCACCTCGAAACCGAGGAGCAGCGTTTGTTTAAGGAGACATTCACCAGTCTTGAAATCCGCCAGTGGTTTAACGGCCTGATCGCACGGTACGAGCCGTGGGCGGTTTATGAGTTTGACTGGAAACGCCGGCGAAACGCATCCATACGCAATCTCGAATTCCCATTCCCTTACAGGGATGGACAGCGGGAGCTAGCCGCCTGCGTCTATAAAACGATCGAGCGGAAGAAAAAAATATTCATTCAGGCGCCGACTGGGGTGGGAAAAACCATTTCTACCGTCTTTCCGAGCATAAAGGCGATCGGGGAAGGACTCTCCGACCGCATCTTTTACCTGACGGCCAAAACGATTACCCGGACTGTAGCGCAAGAATGCTTCCAGCTTCTATCTGAACAAAATCTCGATTTTAAATTCCTCACAATTACGGCAAAGGACAAACTCTGCTTTCTCGACGGAAAACCGGAATGCAATCCCGTTTCCTGCCCTTACGCAAAGGGGCATTACGACCGGGTAAACGACAGCGTCTACGATATGCTGACGCACGAAACAGACATGAGCCGCAGCGCCATCCTCTCCTATGCGGAGAAGCATCAGGTATGCCCGTTTGAGATGTCCCTTGACGCTGCGCTGTTTGCCGACAGCATCATATGCGACTATAACTATGCCTTTGACCCGAATGTACGCCTGCGCCGTTTCTTTTCTGAGGGCAAAAAAGAATCCTTCATCTTTTTGATTGATGAAGCCCACAACCTCGTAGAGCGCGCCCGCGAGATGTTCAGCGCCTCTCTGATCAAAGAGGATTTCCTGAATGTAAAAAGAATATTAAAAGCAGAATCAAAGCAGCCCTTTCCGCCTGAAATCAAATATGTTTTCAAAATATTTATCGCCGCCCTTGATAAATGCAACCAAACGATGCTTGAATGGAAACGCCAATGCGATGAATTTGAAGTGCTCGCCGATATCTCTTTATTCAGCTTCGAGCTGATGCGCGTCATAAACAGCTTTGAGCTGTTTGCAAAAGAAGTGCGGGATCTGCCGGAGCGCGAGACGGTTCTGAACCTCTTTTTTGACGTGCGCCATTTTCTGAATATGTACGACCTGCTCGACGACACCTACCGCATTGTGGCCGATTATGAATCCGGAAAAAATTTCAGAATCAAATTACAATGCATGGATCCCTCGTCCAGGCTTGAGGAAACTCTTTCCTATGCGCGGGGAACCGCTTTTTTCTCCGCAACGCTCCTGCCCGTCCGATACTACCGCAAACAGCTGTCCACGAGCGCGGACGACTACGCCGTTTATGCAAAATCATCGTTTCAGGCGAGCCAGCGCAAGATCATTATCGCCAACGACGTGACGAGCAAATACACGCGGAGGGGCGACAGCGAATATCAAAAAATCGCCTCTTATATCGAGGAATTTATTGCTGCCAAGGCGGGGAATTACATGGTATTTTTTCCCTCGTACGCGTTTCTTGAAAATGTATACAAGCATATAGACATACCGGAACCGACGAGGATTCTCATACAGAACCCCTCCATGACAGAGTCGGAAAAAGAGGAATTTCTGGCGGCATTTGACGCCTCAAACTCCTGTACGCTCGTTGGCTTCTGCGTCATGGGCGGCATTTTCGGAGAAGGGATCGATTTAAAAGAAGACCGCCTGATCGGTACGGCGATCGTCGGCACCGGA
Organism: uncultured Lachnospiraceae bacterium; assembly: GCA_947591245.1. GTDB lineage: Bacteria > Bacillota > Clostridia > Lachnospirales > Lachnospiraceae > Eubacterium_F. Next base: position 72,076 of record CANQCY010000005.1, read on the forward strand.
CTGCCGCAGGTCTGTAATGAACGAGAACTATTTAAACAATATTACGACGCCGTAAACGGAAACGGATTTGATTATGCCTATTTGTATCCGGGCATCAATAAAGTATTTCAGGCGGGCGGAAGGGTTATCCGGACAAGCCGTGACAAAGGCGTTATTCTGCTTCTTGATGAACGCTTCACAGGGCGCAGCTACCTTGACCTCTTTCCGAGGGAATGGTTTCCATACGAAATAACAAATAAAAAAGGAATGAAAGAAATCCTTCACTCCTTCTGGAAAGACGGCGACACATCAATTGAGGCGGATTCCATTCGATAAAATCTGTATTTTACCCTCTTTCATCAGCCTGCCGATCGCCCTTTTAAAGGCATTCTTGCTCATGCTGAATTCCCGCTTGATGATTTCCGGAGATGTTTTGTCGTGAAATGGAAGAAAACCATCCGACGCCTTCAGCTTTTCCATCACCCGTTCCGCATCCACGCCCATCTGTATCGGAAGTTTTTCCTGAAGGCTCAGCGTCAGCTTTCCATCCTCCCTGATCTCTTTAATGCGGGCATGAACCTTGTCCCCCGCGCACAGATTGCGGTTCATCTCGTTGTGGGGAATGAGTGCGGAATATCGATCGTCCACGGCTACAAACGCGCCATAAGAATCCAAAATCTCGTATACTTCTCCATCCACGCGATCGCCTTCCGCAAAACTGCCGCCCGCAGACAAATAGTCATATATGCGCATCGTTGCGCAAAGACGGCACGATTTATCAATATACAACGCCACAAGAGGCTTTTCTCCCTTTTTTACGCGATAGGTCTGTTCTTTAAACGGCAGAAGCAGATCTTTGGCCAGCCCCCAGTCCAAAAACGCTCCGATCTGCGTCACATCCGTCACTGTCAGCCGCGCCACCTGCCCCAGCTGAATATAGGGAACTGACGCGGTAGCAATCAGGCGGTCTTCAGAATCCCGGTAAAGGAATACCGATAAAATATCCCCCTTCACAACATCCTTCGGCACCTGGTTATTCGGCAAAAGCACATTCAGCTCCGGATATTCATAGGAGCTAAGATATACTCCGTTTTTTGTCCGCTTAATCACATACAGCCGCATTGTACGGCCGAGTACGTTTTTTTCTAAATTCATACTGCTCTCCAATCATTCTCCCTGAAAACATACAATTGCATACGGCGATTTTTCTTCATCCGCCAAAATCACATAAAACCCATCCTCTTCCTGTTTCGTATTCACACAGATCGCATCTCCCATTTTCGCCGCCAGCCGGTATTCAGCCCGAAGCTCGTCCACGCGGAACCCTGTCGGAAGAAAATTGGCGGCAATCCTGATATATTCGCCATTATTCATGTGTTCATTTGTATCCAAGTGGTTTTCACAGACCCGCACCGTACCGCGGTAATCCATACTGTCAGGGCAGCGGACTTTCCTTGACGCGTACTCCATCGGATACGGTTCGCCCATTCCATATGGTTCGATTTCCTCCGCCGTCGGCCGAATCGGTTTCCCCGTTTTCTGGTCGAAATAAAACCATTTGGAGTCCGCATAGACAAGCGTCTCGCCCTCTGCACTCTCCATCACGAAATTCCTCATTCCGAATATGCCTTTGAATTTGTACGGCCATGTCCTGACTACAAATTCTTCTCCCATAGACGGACGCCTCTTAAATACAATGTGCCATGAATTTACAAGCCATGCGCGGGCGTTTTTTTTCAAATCCATACACGAAAGCCCCGCCTCTTCACTGTGGAACAGGCTGCAGTCCTGCAGCGCATTTACAATCGCATATACTTTCAGTTTCCCATCCGTATCTACTCTGCTGTAAGAAACTCGGTCTTTACACTGGTACAAACGCCTCATCTCCTTTACTGCCCAACGATTCTTTTTCACCCTATCCCATCGCTCTCTCCGCTGATCCATTTTGACATGCCGGAACCATGATTGCCAAACGGTCTTTTATGAAATCCCAGCTTCTCATAAAAATTCTCTTTATTCATAGCAGACATGAGATTGACCATTATCGTCTCCCCCTCGTCCACCTGATTTTCCAGCCATTCCAGAACATTTTCCAATATTTTTCTGCCAATGCCTTGAGACTGATAATCCGGATGCACGATTACATCGCAGATAAAATACACATAGCCCCCGTCTCCGACCACCCTTGCCATTCCGACCGGGCGTTCTTCATCAAAGGCTATAATTTTATACAGGGAATTCATAAGCGCGCACGACGCTCGTTCCGGCGCAATACGGATAAAGTCCACGCTTCCCCGCAGATCGTTATACTCGCGCACCGATATCTCATGTTGAAACGTAATATCTGCTAATCTCATTTGTTTTATATGAACTGATTCGTCACCTCATCATAATGATAATCAAGACTGCCAAGATTGTCGCAAAGCTCCTTCTGGTCGATGTCATTTGACCGGCAAAACTCTTCTAACGTCGCGTACTGGTCACGCAGCTGCGTATTCGTATAACTAAGCAATATAATGGGGTCGCCCGGCATGCTCATATTTACCTCATTTCTGCGCTGCCTTAAACGGCTCTTTTTACGCAAGCTTGCGTCGCAGCGCAGACGCAAACTTGCAACACAAACAAAATTTATGTTGTAAAAATTTATTTTTCTTACGTATCACTATTTTAAATGGTGAGATGACTTTTGTCAACCGCTTCCGTTCATTTTGCACTCCAGCGCCTGAGCAGCCGGATCAGCGATTAATATCTACCGCATAATGCCATTTAGTTTGTCCAAGCCTCGCTGTGCTTTTGCCGCGGCGGTTTTATGCCCATATATTGATACAGGTATGCCTTCATCATGCCGTTGTATACTTTTCTGTTTTTTTCCGCTTTTTTGCCGATCGCTTTCTGAGCATCGCCATATCCGCTCAGAAGAAAGAAGCTCCATGTATCATTTTCCTTTATGATATTTCCGATCGTACGGTAAAGCAGTTCCATCTCGCCTTTTGAGGAAAGCCTCTCCCCATACGGGGGATTTGTGATGACAAATCCATATTTTTTGGGGGAACTGAAATTTATAATATCTCTCTGCTGAAAATGGATGAGCTTGTCCACGCCGGCAAGCGCGGCATTTGCTCTCGCCATTTTCAGAACCTTCTGATCCAGGTCATACCCTTGGATTGCCGCGTCTGCATGTTCCTCCACCAGATCCATCGCTTCCTCCGACACTTCGTACCATTCCTTTTTCGGAATCAGATTTACCCATTTTTCGGAAAGAAATTCCCGGTTCATGCCCGGCGCCATGTTTTTCGCAATCATTGCCGCCTCGATCGGTATCGTCCCGCTTCCGCAAAATGGATCGACCAGAATGCGGTCTCGCTTCCATGGCGAAAGAAGAATGATTGCCGCCGCCAGCGTCTCCGTCAGCGGAGCCGGCGCGGTATATTTACGGTATCCCCGCCTGTGCAGCGATACTCCGGTCGTATCAAGGCCTACTGCCACCACATCCTTTTGAATGCTGATGCGAAGGGGATACTCGGCCCCGTCTTCCGGAAACCATTCCATATGATATGTCTTTTTGAGCCTTTCTACCATCGCCTTTTTTACAATACGCTGAATATCAGACGGGCTGAACAGTTTGCTGTTCACAGAGGACGCCTTCGCGACCCAGAATTTCCCATCTCTCGGAATATACTCTTCCCAAGGGATTGCTTTAACCGCCTCAAACAGCTCATCAAAGGTGACCGCCTTAAATGCAGCCACCTTCAACAAAATCCGTTCCGTTGTCCTTAAAAACAAATTGGCACGGCAAATCCCCTCGGCATCGGCAACAAAAGTAACCCTGCCGTTGTCCACAGAGGAAATCTCGTAACCAAGATCCAATATTTCTCTTTTTAACACTGCCTCCATTCCAAAATGGCATGGGGCGATCAATTCATATGTGTTGCTTTTCATTTGGTCGTGCTGTTCCTTTCCATACTTTATAACCTTGATAACCTCCGGCAATACTGATTGCATGGTAGCCGCGCTTGTTCATCTCTTTTGCCGCATACATGCTCTGGTTTCCCCGTTCGCAATAAAAGACCACGGTATCATATCGGTGCGTCCACGTCTCTTTCTCCGTCTGCCAGTTTTTATACGGTATGTTTTTGGCTCCCTCTATATGACCCCTCCGATAATCCGCCTCGCTGCGCAAATCGATCAGTATCGTTCCCGGCTGCTTCAAAATCCGTTCCAGCTCGCGGATTGGTATAATAGAAAAACTCATGCTGATCACGTTCTTTTTTACTTACATAATATGACAGCTTTCATTCTTTTGTGACAGAAGCGGAGAAAACTGACGGAATCGCTTCATACAGCAAACAAGCCGCCTCCAAAGGAGACGGCTTGCGGGCACCTGTCACAAATCGCTTTACGGTTACTTTGAAGAATTGTTGCTTGAATTCTTGCTGCCCGAAGCATTCCGGCAGTTAGAACAATTCGACTTAGAATTGTTCTGCGCGTCGTTTTTTGCATCGTTGCTCGCATTCTTCGAACTGTCCTTAGAATTGTTTTTCGTGCTATTCGTTCCATTGGTGCTGTTTTTACTGCTGTTTTTTTCATCGTACTCGTCTAAAAAATTTCTAGCCATAGTAATGTCCTCCTGTTTACAACATTTTCGTTACAGGAATAGTATGGCTGATTTTTTTCTGATTATACAGCTCAAGCTTTTCCAACAGAGCCAAATAATTCCATTTTTTCTTTTACCGTCGCTTTAATTGCCTCTGCGCCCGGAGCAAGGAGTTTGCGAGGATCAAATCCTTTCCCTTCCTGATCCTTTCCTGCCTCGATATATTTACGCGTCGCCTCTGCAAAAGAAAGCTGGCACTCTGTATTTACATTGATCTTAGATACGCCGAGGCTGATCGCCTTTTTGATCATATCCTCCGGAATGCCGGTTCCTCCGTGAAGCACGAGCGGCATATCTCCGGTAAGCTTCTGCACGGCATCTAATGTCTCAAAACTCAGCCCCGCCCAATTTTCCGGATACTTGCCATGAATATTTCCGATTCCGGCAGCCAGCATCGTCACGCCGAGATCAGCGATCATTTTACACTCTTCAGGATCGGCGCACTCTCCGGCGCCGACTACGCCGTCTTCTTCACCGCCGATAGAACCGACCTCTGCTTCGATTGACATTCCCTTGTCATTACAGATCGCCACGAGCTCTTTCGTCTTGGCCACATTCTCCTCAATCGGATAGTGGGAACCATCAAACATAATAGATGAAAATCCGGCTTCAATACATGCTTTTGCCCCTTCATAGCTGCCGTGGTCAAGATGCAGCGCTACCGGTACCGTGATTCCGAGTTCCTCAAGCATGCCGTTTACCATTCCGACGACGGTCTTATAACCGCACATATACTTTCCAGCCCCTTCTGAGACTCCGAGTATAACGGGGGATTTCAATTCCTCTGCTGTGAGAAGAATCGATTTCGTCCATTCAAGGTTGTTAATATTAAACTGTCCAACCGCATACTTTCCCGCTTTTGCTTTCGTGAGCATTTCTTTTGCTGATACTAACATAGGATATATTCCTCCATTTCTTTTTCTATGAGATACCGGCAGGCCTAAGCATTTTTTACCTGATATCTCTATGATTATTCCAAAATATTAACCTCTTCCGCAGCAATGCTTGTACTTCTTGCCGCTTCCGCACGGGCACGGGTCATTCCTGCCCACTTTGGGGCTTTGATGCCGGATCGTTCCCGAAGCCTTCTGTTCGCGGTACAATTCCTTCTGGCGTTCCTTCGTCAGAATATTGTCCCACTGCGGCAATGTGTACAACCACTCTGCGCTGCACCCGACCATATTGTAATAGAGTTTTTCGCAGTCAATGTCCAGTTTTACCTCCGTATCCTTCTCCATCGTATCGATAGGGTTCGGCTCTTTCAAACTATCATTGATTCCATCCAGAAAACCTACCATCATAGAAAGCGGAACATTGTATTTTTCCGCCAGCCCCTCTACCGTTCCTTGTACTACTTCCTCCGGCTTTGCGAGCAGCTGCTCATATATGCCTTTTTCAAGCTGAAAATAATTATTCCAGAGCTCCTCGCCTTTCTTTGAATTCTGCATCTCTTCCGAGTACGCATAATCACGCCATTCCTTTAGTAATGCCATCGTTCCTTTCCCTCCTCCGTATTGCTTTTTCACAATGGCTGTCAAATGCCAATGTTTACCATCGGCTGTACCAGAAATATTGTATCACAAAACATACCAGCAGGCAAATAATTATTTCAAATATGCATCTAATCCGTCCGCAATTCCTTTAACCATCTTTTTTTGGTACGCAGCCGTCGCCATCTTCCGATCCTCTGCCGCATTGCTCATAAATCCCATCTCCACAATTGTGACCGGCACGGTACACCAGTTAATTCCCGTCATCGTATCCGTATACATAACGCCTCTGTTTTTCGCCCCAGTCGCCTTACAGAATGCATCGAGCACTTTCTTGGATAATTTCTGGCTCTCCTTCCGGATCTTGCCGCTCAAATACCGATTCTTTGCCGTCGGCGCGATCGTCAGCGCCCCGCTCGCAGAAGATGAGCCTGCAGAATTTGCATGGATTCGGACAAATGCGTCTGCCCCCGCCTTATTCGCAATTTTTGCACGCTGCACATTAGATATGTTTACATTATTTTTCGCACGGATCATAACAACCTTATATCCCCGTCCTGCAAGCTCCTTTTTCAGCTTTTTTGCCACTTTCAGGTTTAGCTTATATTCCGGTATTTTTGTAGCGCAGCCGGATGTTCCCGAAGACACCTTCGCCTTTTTCGTCGAGGATCCCGGTCCGTCCGGTTCCGTCGAGGAATTTCCCCGGAGCTGGTGTCCGGCGTCGATCGCTATCACTTTCTGTCCCGCCGCCTCCGCAAAATTCCCCATCAACTGCGTCCCCAGCAGCGCAAGCGCCATAACAGCGGCTGCCCGTCCTATTCCTTTTTTAATCGTCTTTTTCATTATCTCTATCCACCTCGTAATCTATACGGGCGGTTATGTAAAACAGCCCCGCCCAGCATGTAAACGATTATAATATATATCTGCATTCTAGTCAAGGTCAACCCCATCCTTAAGTTTCCGCAAAAAATTCAATCTTATTTCAACATTTCGTGCTATAATTGATACTATGCGGAGGTGTTGAAATGAGGCTCTTACTTGTAGAAGATGAGAAAAGAATGGCGCAGGCGCTTTGCGAAATCCTGCGCCTTGAAAAATATGAAGTAGATCATGCAGCAGATGGAATATCCGGGCTTGACGCCGTGGAAAGCGGTATTTATGATATTATTATTCTGGATGTGATGCTGCCGGGTATGGATGGATTTGAAATTGTAAAAAGAGCCCGGCAAAAGGGGATCCGCACTCCCATTCTTATGCTTACGGCAAAAAGCGAATTAGATGATAAAATTATGGGATTGGATAGCGGCGCCGACGATTATCTTACCAAACCCTTTATTACGAAAGAACTGCTGGCAAGGCTGCGGGCTTTGGGAAGGCGGAATATCAATACTCCGGATGGCACGCTGACCTTTGGGGATATCGCTTTGGACACAGGCACATCCATGCTATCTTGTTCTTCAAACGGGCAAAGCGTACGTCTGAGCGAAAAAGAATATCATATTCTGGAATATCTTATAGCCAATCAGGGCCAGATTCTTACCCGCGAACAGCTTGCCGTTAAAATTTGGGGCGTTGAAAGCGATGTTGAGTACAATAACGTGGAAGTATATATGTCTTTTACCAGAAAGAAACTGGCATTCGTTGGCGCCGAGACAGAGATTAAAGCAGTGCGTGGGATAGGATATGAATTGAGGTGCGGCCGTGTTTAAGAAGTCAAGAAAAAAAATCGTTGTTGCTATTATGTCAGTATTGGCGCTTTTATTTCTTGGAACGCTTGCAATCATCTATGGTTCCAGTTATTTTGAGGTATCCAAAACAAATTATGATATGCTGCATCGATACGCACAGATGTACGATTTGGAAAAACAGGGCGGGAATATCCCTTCAAAGGCTCCGCATATTCCCGATTCCGGCCATGACGTTCCTAAACCGAACCCGGATGCTCCCCCCTTTGAAAATATACCGGCATTTCATCTTGCCACTTTTTATTCTGTAGCCATCTCATACTCGGGAGATATTCTTGCAACGGATAATAGCGACGGGGCGGTCTATGAGGATGAGATATTGGAACAATATGCTGTTGGCATTGTAAACAGCAAAAAGAATAAAGGGATTACGGAAAATTTGATTTATATAATGTCAGATAAAGGCAGTTATTACTTAGTTGTCTTTATGGACAATACCATTATGCAGCAAAGCATGACGATGCTGTTCCGTTATACCCTCCTTTTCGGAAGCATTGCTTTGGCCGCTTTATTTTTCGTGGCATTGCATCTTGCCAAACGAATTGTAAAACCGCTTGAGGAAAGTTATCAAAAGCAGAAACAATTTATTTCAGACGCCGGCCACGAATTGAAAACGCCGGTATCGGTAATAAGCGCGAATGCGGAGATTCTTTCACGGGAATTGGGAGAGAATCAGTGGCTTGCCAACATTCAATATGAAAATGAGAGAATTGGCAAACTGGTGGAACAGCTATTGGAGCTTGCACGGACAGAAAATACGGTTTTAAAAACGCAGCGCCTGGATTTTAGCCGTCTGGTGGCGGGAGAAGCGCTGCCCTTTGAAAGCATTGCCTATGAAAAAGGTTTGGCGTTGAACTGCAATATTGCAGACGGACTGTTTGTTGACGGCAACAGCGGGCAGTTAAAACAACTGATTTCCATACTGCTTGATAATGCAGTCCGTCATGGTTCAGGCGGCGGCGGAATTGCTTTGCTTTTAAGGGCAGAACAGAATCATGCCAGGCTCTCTGTAATCAATGACGGGGATGAAATCCCGCCCGAACAGCAGGCGCATTTATTCGACCGTTTTTATCGAATTGATACTGCCAGAAACGGCGACGACATGCATTATGGCCTGGGGCTTGCGATAGCAGAGGCGATTGTTACGGCGCACAAAGGCAAGATCGCCGTGTCATGCCATGATGGAAAGGTGGAATTCGTCGTCCGTATGCCATTTGTTTAAATAACTTCAATTTTATTTCAATCTTTTTCCTATACCATGGAAAAACAAAAATCAATGTTTGTACACAAATTATTCCGCCGACTAGGGGCGGATGGAATGGAGGCCAATATGCGTAAAAGAATCAGGAGATGTCCGTCAGTATTATTAGCGTTTGCGTTAATCATGACCGCAGCGCCGCACAATGCATCCGCTATGGAAATCAAGGTAAAAAATTATGCCGGACAAGTAAAAAACATGGCGGTAGGAAGCACATTCCAGATTGAAACCAATCTGAGCGCATCCTCGTTGAAATTTGCATCCAGTAAAAAATCAGTTGCAACCGTTTCGTCAAAGGGATTGGTCACGGCAAAGAAAAAAGGGAAAGCAACGATAAGCATTTGCAAGGGAACAAAGAAACGAAAATTAAAAATCACGGTAAAAAAACCAGCGGGCTATACCATCAGCAAGAGCGCGGGTGCTTACAGCGGGCCAGTCAAAACAACAGTAAAGGCCAAAACGGGTTATACTGTGTATTATGCGACCTCCGATCGCTTTACAGTGAAAAACAAGATAAAAGCTAACTCATCCAAAACCTTTGTTTTTACCTCAACAGAGACATTAAAACTCTATCCGGTAAAGGGCAAAAAAATGACGACTGCCACGCTGAGAAAAACGGAACAGAAAAGCAAATTGCGAGCAGATTATCTGTATATCATCAAGGAAAGGGAAGCGAACAAAGAAACAGGAACAGCGTATACCCCATCGCCTGACGTATCTGAAACGCCAAATACTCCGTCACCCGATGCGCATGAAACGCCGGATACTCCGTCACCCGATGCGCATGAAACGCCGGATACTCCGTTACCCGTCGCATCCGAGACGCCGAATACTCCGTTACCGGCGGTCCCGGACAGTTCTCCATTGGCGCCGGGCGATAGCCAATATGGCGGGGATGATTCCATGGAAGGGTATGTGGAAACTGCCGCGGCTCAATATGATGAGACAGATGAGGACATAGAAATTCCGGGAGATGCGGTAGAAATCACTTTACCGGCAGAGGCGCCAGAGAGCAAAATCACAGAGGATACCTATGAGATCAGCAAAAAAAACAAACTGACGATCACTGCCCCGGGGACGTATCTTCTCCACACAGAAACGATTGAAAAAGCTGTAGACGGATTGATTGAAGTGGATTACAAGCAGGACGAGAATGGGGAAACGCTGAAGGGAACCGTACATATCATTCTGGATGGAATCAATCTTACCTCATCTAACAATACAGAACCGGATTCGGATACCGGACTGATTACAATCAAAAAATCTGCAGCTCGCGCCGTTATCACGGTAAAGAACGGCAGTATAAATACGCTGTCGGATATAGGAGATACGGGGATCGATAAAGATGATGGCGTTTCGGCCGCATATACCGGGGGAATTGTTTGTAAAAAGACGCCGTTGGCCATAAACGGTTCAGGAACTTTAAACATTTATTCAAAAAATGGAAATGGCATTAAGGCTACAGATACCTTGAAAATACGGAATACCAGAATTCAAGTAAGCGGTGCGGAGGATGGCGGCGCCGCCGGACATAATGGAATCACAGGAAAGACGGAACTTTATGTTTATCAGGCAGATTTAACGATCCATTCAAATGGAGATGCTCTAAAGACCACGTTGGATGAAGAGGATGTGGCAGACGATGAAGCGCTGGCAGACTTGGGCAACATGGTCATTGACGGGGGCGCTTACCAGATCATATCCGATAATGGGGATGGAATCAGCGCGTTCCGAACCCTATTGCTGAATCCATCAGAAATCCATGTAACAACAAAGAATCTGGCGTCATCTACAGAGGATAGCAGCTATAAGGGAATAAAAGCCGGCGTTACCATCCATATTCCGGACACGGCGGGTACTATCAACATCGATACTACAGCTACTTACAGCGAACTGCGGAAAAAACAGGATTCTAATGATCCGTATGCAGACGATGCCCTGCATTGTAATGGAAGCATCCGTATCGATGGCGGAACTCTGATGCTGGCGGCAGGGGATGATGCCATTCATTCGGACATCGGCCTGCAGATCAATGGCGGAACCATTCAAATCGAAGAATCTTATGAGGGATTGGAAAGCGGCGACATTACCATTAATGGCGGGAAGATTGACGTGAAGGCGAGAGACGATGGCCTCAATGCCGCCGGAGGGAATGATGCTTCCCAAGAAAACAATCCTTTTGGAAGAGACAGTTTTTCTAAAGGAGAAACATCGTCCCAAGCCAATTACCAGATTATTATCAATGGAGGAACTCTCACTGTAGATGCGGATGGGGACGGCATTGATTCCAATGGAAATATCTTCTTCCGCGGGGGAACAGTGACGGTAAATGGACCGGACAATGGCGGAAATGGAGCGCTGGACTATGGCGATAATCATTGTGTCTGTGAAATTTCCGGCGGGACTCTCATTGCGGCGGGGGCAGTCGGGATGGATGCGGCGCCTACCAGCGGTTCCTCCCAGCCGGCAGCGAACGTGCGATTTAGCACGGCGCAGAGCGCAGGCACATACGTAGTTTTGCGCGACAGTGATGGAAATACAGTATTATCCGCCCAGCCAACAAAAAGATTTCAGTCAATCATATTATCGTGCGAAGCATTGATATTGGGAGAGTCCTATACAGTTTACTATGGCACATCCCTAGATAACCTGACGCGGTACAAAGAATTTACTTTTGCTTCTGCTAATGTCAGCGTTGGGATGGATGAAGGTTCTGGCAGCATCCCCGGAGGATGGTGGAATCCGGGCGGAAATAGACCGCGCTGACAAATCTTTGCTGCCAAAGCGGGAATTTCAGTAACGGGAGTACCGGAACGCCTCGGGCTTGCTCGGGTACTCCCTGCCGGTCCTGTCCTTCTGCCAGCGCCGCCGTTGCCGCCTGTGCCTGTGATTCTTGGGCTGCCTGTGCCGCCTGTAATTCTGCTGCTTGTTTGTTATATAATGAAACCGAATCATTAAAATTTGTTTCTTTTTGCTTTAGTATATTAAGTCCGCCGTTTGCATCGACAATCGCTTTCTGTTGCGGAGTAAGAGAATCATAAGCTGCTCGCGCATTGTAAATACTGTTCATGCTTTCCGGATTGTATCCTATTTTACCGATGGCATTAATCAGTGACATTACAGTTTGCGCGGCTTCATTGTCTGCCCGCTCATTCAGGAGCATTTAAGGAAGTGATCACAATAGATATAGAAGTCAAGAAACGCAACCGCATTAAAATTTTTTTCCACAAACTACATAGCAAACTGGAATACACATTATTTCCCATCACCCCACGGATTCCAGAAAAATATATCCCCCATCGGCTCATGAATTGTCTCGCCAAATACTTAGACAAACGGATCAGCGAACTAAAACAACAATCCATCAAATGACCTGGGGAAATATGTATTTACAGAACTCATTAACTGAAATCCATGACCGGCAGCAAGACGCAAAGAAAGCGCCTTCAGAAGAGTAAGCTTTTCCGTTGGCGCTTCTTAAATTTAATATTTTCATCAAGTTACACTGATTTCCAGAATATTATGTTTCCAGTCTGTCACGCTTTCTGTAGCTTTCTTTCCTGAATCTGTCTGTGTACTTCCATACCACGCTTATTATAGTAATCTCGTCGTTCCTGCGGCGTCATATCCTTAGTGATATTATAATTGTTCTCTCGTACCTTATGAATGTCCTCAATTGTAAAATCAGGACTGATAACCAATGTTTTCATAATCATTCCCCACTTTCTAATAAAACTGATATCGGGAGATGTATTGACAAATTTCAAATTTTGAGATAGGAGGAACTCATTATGTCACGCAAGAAACCCCATCACAGCAAACAGTTTAAGTTGGATGCCGTCAATTATCG